>CAKSZY010000023.1 GCA_934526015.1 uncultured Dokdonella sp. | reverse complement strand
TGGGCTATCTCACCCCGGAGCAGTTCGAGCAGGAAAACGCTGCTTAGGCGGGTGTCCGTGAAACGGGGGCAAGATCAGGCCACCTGCTCGGCGAGTACAGCGACACCGGCGCCCTGATCGCCGAACACGTCTGGCTCGACGACACACCGGTCGCCGTGATCAAGCCCGCAAGCTACGTCACCAGCCACGGCGGCCTCGCGGCTGGCTCCCACGCGGCGTTTCTGGTCGAGCCCGACCACCTCGACACGCCGCGCGTCATCGTCAGCGCCGCCGGCACCCCGGTCTGGCGCTGGGACAGCACCCCGTTCGGCGACAGCCCGGCGAACGAATCCCCGACCGGTGCGCCGGCGTTCGCCTACGGGCTACGATTCCCCGGCCAGCAGTACGACCCGGAGACGCAGAGCCACTACAACTACTTCCGTGACTACGAGCCTGGGACCGGGCGCTATGTGCAGTCCGATCCGATTGGGTTATGGGGCGACTTCCAGACCTATCGCTATGCGGCCAAAAGCCCGCTCCGCTCCATCGACCCAAATGGGTTGGTCGTAAAAATCGAGTCTCTCGGAACAGGGCTTTCTACCACCCTTCCCATCGATGCCCCGTGCAAGCCGGGAATGACCTCCAACCAAAAGGGCAGGGCTGGTGAATTCGCCATGAGGATGGCAGTTGAGGCGCTCGGCTACATCTTCGAAAGTAGCAGAAAAGAAAGTGTCCCTGGCTTTCCGAATGTCATACCTGATGGATATGCCAGAGACCCCGCAAGCGGGACCAGGTACGTACTCGATTCCAAATGCGGGCCTTGTGCCGGGATGACAAAAAATCAAAAGAAGACATACCCAATCCTCGCGAAGGGTGGCAAGCCAGGAATCACCGATGTCATCCTATTCTGGTGGAAATGAACATGAACAACCTTCTGGCGCAAGCACGAAAAGAATTCAAATCTGGATTGATCGAAGAAGGGATGAAATTCGCAGGAGGGTGTTTTTCGAAGCCCATAAATAATGATTTTGATTTCATCATTGAGCCTGATTTGCGGTCCAGATATGGAAGCGTACTATTTGGTTGCGCTTTGGGATTGAAAAGCTGGAGGCATCAGTTTGTAATAGACAGGACTATCCAAGATCTAAAAAGGTCGGAATATGTAACTGGTAATTTATATAGCATATGGTATGAGAACTCAACGTTCGCCAATTGCTTTCGATGGTTTGTAGGAGATGATTATGAGTTAGATTACTTCGACGACAACGCGGTTGCGGTTAGTTCATCTATCAAAAATCGAATTCATTTGATCATGGATGTGGCTGATCGCATAATTTACAAAGCGGCCAGCAATGAATCGATCATTGATCTGGTTCCGTATCTGAAGTTTTCATCGGTATACCCTGTAGATATGGCGAGATGCTTTCTCAATGCCTTCTTTGGTCGTGAAGAGAAGTTGCGTGAAGAGCTCGCATGGACCATTCGATTGCAGGACACCATGACCAAGGAGTCATACCCGATATTTTCAGAAAGGCTCTTGAGCCTGTGTGGTTCTCCCGTGATGAGTGAAATTCTGGCATGCTCGAACCAATCCGAGCTTGAGTCGGTTGTATTTCCGCCATGTTTCGCGAGTCAAGGTGGACAGGTCTGACCATCGTCTTGTACGACGCCTCGGCGCTGTTCCCGCGCTGCTGCTTTGGGCTCAAACGCTCGACAAAGACGCCCGTAGTTGTCTGTTGGCGATCACACACCATTCCGGCCTGGCGCACACGACCGGTGGCAAAAACGTGGACCGACGCCTGGATTGGAAGGGCGGTCTCAAGAATCAAGTGCAACACGTTGCGCGTGAGCTGCGATTTCCAGGTCCATCATCTCGGCCGGTGTCTTCCAGCCCACCCAAGTTCCGCAGTTCGCACTCAAATTTCGGGTTGCGGAGAGCCAGAATGTGCGCGAAACCCGCATTCCAGCGTGATGTCGGGGGTCCAAATCACGAAAGTGCTGTAGTCACACGATTTGCTCCATTAATACTTGTTACATCGAACGATGATCGTGTATCGTCGTTCCATGTTCACGCGCATCACCCGTTCCGGTGGCCGAGCCTACTTGCAGCTGGTGGAAGCGTTCCGCAACGAGGACGGGCAGCCGCGCCAGCGCGTCGTCGCCAACCTCGGCCGGCTTGATCAACTTTCCGCAAAGGATCTCGCACCGCTGATCGAGGGCCTGTCGCGTGCGGTAGGTCGGGAGGCACCGGCCGCAGCGGTCTTCGAGTCCTCGCGCGCGTTCGGTGACCTGTATGCCCTGCATGCACTGTGGGGCGAACTCGGCCTGGATCGCGCCGTGCGCACGGCGGTTCGCTCATCGCGGCGCCAGTTCGATGCGGCTGCCCTGATCCGCATCATGGTGTTCAACCGCTTGTGCGATCCGGCTTCCAAGCTCGGCGTGTTGCGCTGGCTGGAGACGGTGGCGCTGCCGGAAGCCCCGGCCTCGGTGTCGCACGATCACCTGCTGCGCTCGATGGATGCCCTGATGGATCGGGTCGAAGCCGTGCAGGCGGCCGTGGCGCGGCAGCTCCGGCCCTTGCTCGACGCTTCGGTGTCGGTGGTGTTCTACGACCTCACCACGATCCGCATCCATGGCGAAGGCGATGTAGCGGATGATGTGCGCGCCTTCGGCCTGAGCAAGGACACCGGCGGCATTGCACGCCAGTTCGTGCTCGGCGTGATCCAGACGGCGGATGGACTGCCGATCGCTCACGAGGTGCATGTGGGCAACGTCGGCGAAGTGGCGACGCTGCTGCCGGCGATCCGGAACGTGATGGCACGCTACTCGCTGGCGAAGATCGTGCTGGTCGCCGACCGCGGGCTGCTCAGCCTGGACAACCTTGAGGCGGTTGAAGCGCTCCAGGGCGTGGACGGCCCGTCGATCGAGTACATCCTGGCCGTGCCGGCGCGTCGTTACGGCGAGTTTGCCGATCTCGTGGCGAAGACACGTCTGCGCGACGGACTGGGCGAAGCGCGCTGGAACGAACGGCGAGTCGTGATCGCTCATGACGAAGCGGCTGCGCAACGCCAGCGAGCGGCGCGACGTGAGGCGCTGGCGCGCATCGAAGCCGAGGGCGAGCGCTTGGCGAAACGTCTCGACGCCGCCGAGGAAGGCACGCCGAAACGGGGACGCCCCTCCACCGACCGACGCGCCTACCTGCGCTTCTGCGAACTCGTCAGCGATGCCCGTCTGGGGCGCATCCTGAAGGCCGACCTCAATGCCGAGCGCTTCAGCTTCGACCGCGACGAAGCCGCCCTCGAAGCGGCCGAACAACTCGACGGAAAGCTGCTGCTGGTCACCAACACGGGCTTGCCGACCCAGGACGTGCTGACGCGCTACAAGGCCCTCGCCGACATCGAACGCGGCTTCCGTGTGCTCAAGAGCGACATCGCCATCGCGCCCGTCCACCATCGTCTGCCCGAACGCATTCGTGCACACGCGTTGATCTGCTTCCTCGCCCTCGTCCTCCACCGCATCCTGCGCGCGCGACTGCGAGCCAGCGGCAGTGCGCTGTCACCGCAGCGCGCCCTTGCCACCTTGCGCCAAATCCAGAGGCATCAGGTTCGACTCGACGCCAACACGCTTCACGGCATCAGCCGCATCACCGAAGAGCAACTCGACATCCTGCGCACACTCAAGCTGCCCAAACCCGAGGCTAAAACCGCCGCGTAGTGGCATTTTTTGCAGCTCCGCATCAATCAAATCAGGCACTTGTGACGGGAACTGCGGAACTTGGGGTGCTCAGTCCCACTGATAGATGGTGAAATACACCGGCGACACCGGACCGTCGCTCGGGTCGCGTTCGAGGCGGCCGTTGCCGTTGTTGTCGAGATAGATCTGCTCGGGACCGGTGCGCGGAATGATGCGGAGCATGCGCAGTCGTCCCTTCTCGCGGTATTCCTCGATCGTGTCGTTCCCTTCCTGGCGCCGATTGACCGAGTCGCTTTGCTCGCGCGCATCGGCGATCGCCTTTTCGCGGTCGCGCGAGGCCTTGTCGCGCACCGGACGCGTGTCGGGCCTGGCCGGATCGAACGGATCTTCGGCTTGCGCCGCCGGCGTTGCCACGCCCTTGTCCTCAAGTGCAGGGGGAGGCAGTGCCGTGCTGCGGGGGTCGGTCGCCGGCTTGGGGTCTGCGGCATGGACGGAAAATGTCGCCAGCAACAACACGATCAGTTCGGCACGCATTTTGGTTCCTCCACGATGACGTGAAGAGTACGCCATCCGGCAGGCGCCTGTCCGTGTCCGCGGCGGGGCCGTGTCTGCGGCGGGGCCGAGTCTGCCGCTCAGGCTTCGAGCGCCGTGCGCAACCAGGCCCGCGCCAGCCGGAGATCGCGATCGACGGTGCCTTCGGAAACGGAAAGCGCGGCTGCCACCTCGGCCCGACTGAGCCCGCCGAAATAGACCAGTTCGACCATCTGCGCGCGGCGGGCGTCCGTGCCGGAGAGGTCGCGCAGGGCGGCGTCGATGCGCAACAGGTCGGCGTCGTTGCCGGGATCGGCCAGATCGAGCGCCTCGTCGAGCACGACCCGCTCGGCGCCGCCGCCGCGCTTGTCGGCGAGGCGCTTGCGCGCCGCGTCGACCAGCACCTGGCGCGTCGCCTGGGCGGCGACATGGAAGAAGTGTTTGCGGTTCTCCCAGTCGCCCTGTGCTCCCAGCATGCGGATCAAGGCTTCGTGGGCAAGGTCGGTCGCGCTGAGGGTGACATTCGGCATGCGCCGCAAGGATTGCGCGGCGATTGCGCGCACGTTCAGGTAGACCCGCTCGATCAGCTGCTCGCGCGCCGCCACGTCGCCCCCGCGCCAGGCCTCGATGAGTCGGGTGACTTCGTGATCGACCGGTTCGGACATGGGGTCAGTGGATTGCCGAAAGCGGCAGTGTATGCGCTCGGGACCCGCGGGCGGGTGTGCCGGTTCATGGCTCGGCCCGGAACTGCATCACATTGGGGTTTGCGCCACTGCGGTGCGTAGAAGAAGGTCGGATACCGGAGCAATCGCATGTCCGATTCACGCTCGCCGCCGAACCGTCCCCGGCCGCTGCGCCTTGCCGGCCCGCTGCTGCTCGCGCTGTTCGCCGTGCTGCCATGCACCGGCCCCGTCGAGGCGCGCCTTGCCGCGGAAACCCCCCAGGTCATCCTGCCTTGGACCAACGGCGGAATCTTCAACATCGGCATGAACCTGGCCTGCCTCAGTGATCCACCGTTCCAGGAAATCCGCGTGCAGGGTTACGCAGGCTACAGCCTGCGTCCGCCGAACTTCACCCCGGCAGTCGGCGAGACCTTCTATGCGCACCTCGTGCTCGGCCACCCGGGCAACCCCTGCACCGGCAGCGCGGTCGGCATCGAACTGCTGCTGCCGACCGGGGTCGTCACGGCGGTCGGTCCCGACCATCCGGTGTTCTGCTTCGCGCGTCTGCCTCCGACCCAGACGCGACCGTTTCCGCTGCTGATCGACTTCGCCAGCGAACCGGACTACGGCTGTCCGCAGACGTTCAGCCAGGGAATCGAAGGCTTGCGCATCAGCCCGCCGCTCGGTGGCCTCGGCGGGGGCTGGGGCATGCATCGCGGCTTTTTCATCGAACTGCTGGTGCCGTTGCGCGCGACCCAACCGCAAGCCGGAAACACGACGATCCGCTTCCGCGTCAATCCCGACATCGGCGTGGTCGAGCGGCCGTCGGTGCCCCTGCTCGTCAACAACGAGGTGATCTTCCGCTCGGCGATGGAAGACGATCAGCTGACTCTCGACATCTGCACGGTCAGTCCGGCGGCAAGCGGCTGCTGAGATTGCATTTGCCGGCGACGCGCGCGAAGCTGCCGGCCCGTGGTCGAGCAGGTGTTCCATGTCGTCGTCGCGCCCACGCCTCGTCCTCATCGACGGATCGTCGTACCTGTTCCGCGCCTACCACGCCTTGCCGCCGCTGACCAATGCGCAGGGCGAGCCGACCGGAGCGCTGTTCGGCGTGGTCAACATGCTGCGTTCGACGCTGAAGGAAAAGCCGGCGCACGTCGCGTTCGTGCTCGACGCGCCCGGCCCGACCTTCCGCGACGCGATGTATCCGGCCTACAAGGCAACCCGCCAGGCCACTCCGGAGGAGTTGAAGGCGCAGGTCGAACCGATGCTGGCGATCGTCGCAGCGCTCGGCTTCCCGATCCTGCGCGTGCAGGGCGTCGAGGCCGACGACGTGATCGGCACGTTGGCCCGCCAGGCCGAGACGGCCGGCATCGAGGTGGTCATTTCCACCGGCGACAAGGATTTCGCCCAGCTCGTTTCGCCCGGCATCACGCTGGTCAACACCATGACCAACACGACGACCGACGTCGACGGCGTGATTGCCCGCTACGGCGTGCCGCCTGAACGCATCGTCGATTTCCTCGCCCTCACCGGCGATACGGTCGACAATGTGCCGGGCGTCGACAAGTGCGGACCGAAGACCGCGGCCAAGTGGCTGGTCGAGCACGGCTCGCTTGACGGCGTCATCGCCGCCGCCGCGGACGTGGGTGGCAAGATCGGCGAGAACCTGCGTGCGGCGTTGCCGCACCTGCCGTTGTCGCGCGAACTGGTGACGATCAAGACCGATGTCGACCTCGACGTCGGGCCGACCGACCTCGGTCTGCGTGCGCCCCAAGCGGACACGCTGCGCGAGCTCTACCGCCGGTACGAGTTCAACGCCGCACTGAAGGAGCTGGATCGCGCGCCGCCTGCCGATGCCGACGAGTCGTCCACGCCGGCGCCGTCGGCACCTGCAACCGGTGACGCGACGACTGCGCCGGCGACCGCGATCGCGGGCGAGTACGAGTGCATCCGCGACGAGGCGCGACTTGCCGCCTGGATCGAGCGTCTGCGCTCGGCGGCGCTGGTCTCCATCGACACCGAGACGACCTCGCTTGACCCGATGCGCGCCGAGATCGTCGGCATCTCGTTTGCCGTCGAGGCCGGCAAGGCCGCCTACGTGCCGATCGGCCACGACTACCCGGGGGCACCGGCACAGCTCGATCGTGCGCAGGTGCTTGCCGCGCTGAAACCGCTGCTGGAGGATCCGGCGCTGCCGAAGCTCGGTCAGCACCTCAAGTACGATCTCAACGTGTTTTCGCGGGTCGGAATCGAGGTGCGTGGCGTTTCCGAAGACACGATGCTCGAGTCCTACGTGCTGAACTCGACGGCGTCTCGCCACGACATGGACACCCTGGCGCGCCGTCATCTCGGCTACGAGACCCTTCATTACGAAGACGTTGCCGGCAAGGGCGCGAAACAGATTCCGTTCTCGCAGGTCGGCATCGACACGGCGACGCGCTATGCCGCCGAGGATGCCGACATCACCCTGCGCCTGCACGAGGCCCTGCATCCGAAGCTCGCCGCGAATCCGCAGCTGCTGTCGGTGTATGTGTCGATCGAGATCCCGCTGGTGCCGGTGCTGGCGCGTATGGAGCAGCGCGGCGTGCTCGTCGATGTCGCCGCCCTGCGCCGGCAAAGCAAGGAACTGGCCCGTCGCATGCACGAACTGACCGTGCGCGCCCACGAACTCGCCGGACGCAGCTTCAGCCTGGATTCGCCGAAGCAGTTGCAGGCGCTGCTGTTCGACGAGTTGAAGCTGAAGGCGGTGTCGAAGACGCCGACCGGCCAGCCATCGACCAACGAGGAGGCGCTGGAGGCGATTGCGCACGAGCACGAATTGCCGCGGGTGATCCTCGACTACCGCGGCCTCGCCAAACTGCGCTCGACCTACACCGACAAGCTCGCCGAAACCGTCAATCCGGTTACCGGTCGCGTGCATACGAGCTACCACCAGGCCACCGCGGCGACGGGACGCCTTTCCTCCGTCGATCCGAACCTGCAGAACATACCGGTGCGCACCGAGGAAGGCCGGCGCATCCGCCAGGCCTTCATCGCTCCGCCCGGATGGAAGGTGCTTGCGGCCGACTATTCGCAGATCGAACTGCGCATCATGGCCCACCTGTCCGGCGACGCCAGCCTGCTGTCGGCCTTCCACGGCAACCAGGACATCCATCGGGCGACCGCCGCCGAGGTGTTCGGCGTGCCGCTGGAACAGGTCGATTCGAACCAGCGGCGGGCGGCCAAGGCGATCAATTTCGGCCTCATGTACGGCATGGGTGCATTCGGTCTCGCCCGTCAGCTCGACATCGGTCGCGGCGAAGCACAGGACTACATCGCGCGCTATTTCCAGCGGTACCCCGGGGTTCGCGAATTCATGGACCGCGTGCGCGCGCAGGCGCATGCCGACGGCCATGTCGAAACCGTGTTCGGCCGCCGCCTGCATCTGGACTACATCCATTCGCGCAATGCCGCCCAGCGCGCCGGCGCCGAGCGGGCGGCGATCAACGCCCCCATGCAGGGCACCGCGGCGGACATCATCAAGCGCGCCATGATCGCCGTCGACGACTGGCTGCTCGACCGCCCGACGCAGGCACGCATGCTCATGCAGGTGCACGACGAACTCGTGCTGGAGGTGCATGAGGATCATGTCGAGGAAATCGGCAACGGCGTGCGCGAGCGCATGGCCCGGGCGGCTGAACTGGCGGTGCCGCTGGTGGTCGACGTCGGCGTCGGCGCCAACTGGGACGAGGCGCATTGAGCCGGGCCTCGCGTTCATCGAGGTGAACGGTCGATAAACCTGATCGCTGGAACAAGGAACGCGGAGAAACTTTCCTTCGCCGTGCTGCGTCTCATCATTCGGGTGCACGCAACGGCACCCCCGGATCCCCCCGCCTCCCTGGTGGGATCCCCCGGGAATCGGTCCCTCCCCAGACCGGTTTTCGACCCCCGCCCCGAGGGCTCCCCCTGGCCCTCGGGGCTTTTCTTTGCGCGAAGCGCCGCCTCGCGGCGAGGCAACCACGGCGCGCCCGGGCCAGGAAGTCGATGTCCCGCAGGCTGCGGGCCGGCTGCCGGCGCGCACCATCAAGCCACGGCCGGCGCGTCGACGGATGCTGCGGCCCGCGCGGAAGGCTATGAGCGGCGAGTGCCCGTCAGCGCGGCCAGCACCGCCGCCCGCGGCAGCTTGCCGGTTTCGTTGCGAGGCAGGGCGGCGACCTTGCGCAGCGGACGCGGCAGGAATGCCGCGTCCATGGCGTCGCGCAACTCGCGCAGCATGGCGGCCGTGTCGCGGCCCGGCGCGACGACCAGGGCGGCAATGCGCTGCACGCCGAAGCGATCGGGCTCATCGAGCTGCACGACGATCGCGTCCTCGACGCCATCGAGTGCCAGCACCCGGCGGGTCAGGTCGGCCAGCGAAGCCCGCTTGCCGGCGATCTCGACCAGGTCGGCATGGCGGCCGCGGAGGAGGAACTGCCCATCGCCGATCAACTCGACCACGTCCTGCAGGACCACCGGCTGCGGCAGGTGGGCCGCCTCGACCTGGGTGCCGTCCGGTTGCGGGTGCAACTGCACGCCCGGATACAGGTGCCAGGCGGATTCGCAGGCGGTGCGGCGCCGGGCGATCACGCAGGTTTCGGTGGATCCGAACAGTTCCAGTACGGGAGCCCGGTAGCGCGCTTCGGCTTCGGCCGCGAGGTCGACCGACAACGGCGCGGTGGCCGAGGTGATGGCCGCCAGCGCCGGCAGCGGCGCCGGATCGCGCAACAACGCGCGCAGGTG
Source organism: uncultured Dokdonella sp. (assembly GCA_934526015.1). Classification (GTDB taxonomy): domain Bacteria; phylum Pseudomonadota; class Gammaproteobacteria; order Xanthomonadales; family Rhodanobacteraceae; genus Dokdonella. The sequence continues at coordinate 22,753 of CAKSZY010000023.1, read as the reverse complement.
GACCGGCGTCGTCACCAGCAGGCGCGGTGCCGGCACGGCGGCGAGCGCCTCGGCCAGATCGCCGGGAAACAGCGGCCGGCCGCTGTGGATCGCGCAGGGACCGAGCAACGGCAGCACGATCGACAGCTCGATGCCGTACATGTGCTGCGGCGGCACGGTGGCGACCACGTGCACGATCGCACCGCGGTCGAACCCGTCCAGACCGGCGAGCGCTTCGACATTGCGTGCGTTGCTGGCATGGAACGAGGCCCAAGTCTTCGGATTCGCTTTCGGCTGGCCGGTGCTGCCGGAAGTGAAGCCGATCGCCACCACCTGCCCGGCGGGGAGGCTCGGCACCACGTCGAGCCGCCCGTGCACGCCCAGCGGCGGCAACGGCACGAATCCGGCAGGCGCCGGCTGCAGGGCACGATCGCCGAGGGTGAAGCTGCCCGGATACGCGGCGAGCACCTCGTCGATCGCCTGCGCGGCGCGCGACGGTGGCAACAGGTTGGCGCGGCCACGGCAGGCGACCGCGCAGAATGCGACGAGGAAGGCGTAGCGGTCCTCGCACAGGTTGATTGCGTCGCCGGCCGGCGGCAACACGGCGGCGGTCGCCGCCACGTCGGCGAGGAACTCGGCGACACGGACGGCACGGCCGTCCCGCCATGCCAGCGTACGCCCCGGCGTGGCGAGGTGGATCAGCGGCAGGCGCGGCGTATCCTGCAGGGCGTATTCGAAAGCGGCCGACATGGTCCCTCTCCGGGGTTTGCTGACATTCATCCGGGCAGTCGCGATGGCGGCCGCCGGCCGACATCGCCAGGTGCCGCGCTTGCAAGTGTAGCGGGTGCCTGTGCGGGCGCCGCCGACGGCTTCGCAGCCGCACCCGGTCCGCGCTGCACGGACTCCCGCTTCAGCGGCGCACGACGCTGCCGTCGAGCGCGTCGCGGATCGCCGTCGGCCGCTCCAGCCCGCCGGTGGCGGCATCGAGGATCGCGTCGATGCCGTCGGGGAACATCGCGCGCAGTTCGGCGGCGCTGCGTGCCGGGGCTTCGCCATGGCGGTTGGCGCTGGTCGACACCAGCGCGGCGCCGAACGCGCGGCACAAGGCGGCGGCCGGGGCGTGCGCGGTGACCCGCACGGCGATGCCCGCATGCGTGCCGGCGATCCAGGCCGGCGCGTCGGCCGCACGCGGGAAGATCCACGTGTGTGGCCCCGGCCAGTCGGCGCGGGCACGTTCGAGCGCGGCGGCCGGTGTCGCCGCGAGATCGAGCCAGGGTTCGAGCTGGGCGAAGTCGGCGGCGATCAGCAGCACCCCCTGGCTCGGCGGGCGTTGCTTCAGCGCGAAAAGGCGTGCGAACGCCGATGCATTGCGCGGATCGCAGCCGAGGCCGTACACGGCCTCGGTCGGGTAGGCGACCACGCCGCCGCCCCGGAGTGCGGCGACGACGTCGTGCAGCGAATCGGAACCTGCGTTCATCGAGAGGGCTTCCTGCCGCGCCGGCGGCATTCCGTCCGGGTTGGCATCAGCATGTCCGCGACACTCCGAGCCGCGGAGTCACGGCGGTCGCCGTGCGTCGCATCGGTCACGGCCGCGCTGTCGACCGCGGCCTCAGCCTGCACTCCCCGCCGCACGCTTGCGCGCGGATTTCGTCGCCGCTGCCTTCTTCGCGGTTTTCGTCACCGCCTTCTTGGCCGGCGCTTTCTTCACCGCCTTTTTCGCCGCCTTCTTTGCGGCCTTCTTCGCCGGCGCCTTCTTCGCCGCCGCCCCGGCCGGCCTCGCCTCGGTCGCCGCGTTCTTGCCGGCACGCCCCTTGGTGAATCGTCCGCCGCGCTTCGGCCGCACCGGCGCGGCGGCGAGCAGTTCGATGCACTCGGCCTCGCTCAGCTCGCGCGGCTCCTTGTCTTTGGGGATGCGCGCGTTCTTCTCGCCGTCGGTGATGTAGGGACCGTAGCGGCCGTTGAGCACCTGGATGCCGTTGCCGAAGTCGCGGATCGTGCGGTTGGCGATCAGTTCGGCCTTCTCGCGCACGAGTTCGAGGGCGCGCGGCAGTTCGATCGTGTAGGGGTCATCCTCCGGCTTCAGCGAGGCGTACATCGCGCCGTGCTTGACGAACGGGCCGAAGCGGCCGATGCCGACCGTGATCTCCTCGCCATCGTCGGTCTTGCCGAGCTTGCGCGGCAGCTTGAACAGCTCGAGCGCTTCCTCGAGGGTGATCGTGTGCATGCTCTGGCCGGGGCGCAGCGAGGCGAAGGTCGGCTTTTCCTCGTCGTCCTTGGTGCCGATCTGCGCGAACGGTCCGTAGCGGCCGAGGCGGACCTGCACGGGCTTGCCGGATTTCGGATCGGTGCCGAGTTCGCGCGCGCCGGTCGCCTCCGAACGGTCGACCGTTTCGCTCTTGTCGTCGACGGTTGCCTTGAACGGTTTCCAGAATTTCTCCAGCAGCGGTACCCAGTCCTCTTCGCCGCGGCTGACCGCATCGAGTTCGTCCTCGAGCTTCGCGCTGAAGTCGTAGTCGACGTACTGGGCGAAATGGCCGGAGAGGAACTTGCCGACCGCGCGACCGACATCGGTCGGGCGGAAGCGCCGCGCGTCGAGGATCACGTATTCGCGGTTGAGCAGGACCTGGATGATGCTGGCATAGGTCGACGGGCGGCCGATGCCGTATTCCTCGAGCGCCTTGACCAGGCTGGCCTCGGAATAGCGTGGCGGCGGCTCGGTGAAGTGCTGGTCGGCTTCGATCGCCGCCAGCGGCACGGCCTCGCCGATCTTCATTGCCGGCAGCTTGCGGCCGTCGTCCTCGTCCTCGGCGTTCTTCTGGTCGCGACCCTCCTCGTAGACGGCGAGGAAGCCCGGGTCGACCACCGTCGTGCCGCTGGCGCGGAACATCGAGTCCATGCCGGGGTCGAGGTCGACGCTGACGGTGTTGAGCGTCGCATGCTGCATCTGGCAGGCGACCGTGCGCTTCCAGATCAACTCGTAGAGCTTGCGCTGTTCGTCGCTGAGGAAGGCGGCCACTTCACGCGGGCGCAGCGCGGCCGAGGTCGGCCGGATCGCCTCGTGGGCTTCCTGCGCGTTCTTCGACTTGTTGCGGTAGTAGTGCGGTGCTTCCGGCACCGCCTTGTTGCCGAAATCGGCGGTGATGACCTCGCGCAACTCGTGGATCGCCTCGGCCGACAACGAGACCGCGTCGGTACGCATGTAGGTGATCAGGCCGACCACGCCGCTGTCGCCGAGCGCCACGCCCTCGTAGAGACCCTGGGCGATCTTCATCGTGCGGCTGGTCGAAAAGCCGAGCTTGCGCGCGGCTTCCTGCTGCAGGGTCGAGGTGGTGAACGGCGGCGCCGGTCGGCGCTTGCGCTCCTTCGATTCGATGTTGGCGACGATCAGGCGGCTCAGCGCGGATTTCTCGAGTGCGCTGCGCGCGGCTTCCGCCTCCGTGCCGTTGCCGATGTCGAACTGTTCGAACTTCTTGCCGCGCAGGCGCGTCAGCCGCGCCGTGAAGCGCTGGTCCGGATGCGCGCAGTCGGCCTCGATGGTCCAGTACTCGCGTGCCTTGAACGCCTCGATCTCCTCCTCGCGCTCGACGATCATGCGCAGCGCCGGCGATTGCACGCGCCCGGCGGAGAGTCCGCGCTGGACCTTGCGCCACAGCACCGGCGAGAGGTTGAAGCCGACCAGGTAGTCGAGTGCGCGGCGCGCCTGCTGCGCGTTGACGAGGTCCATCGACAGCGGGCGCGGATTGGCGACGGCATCGCGGATCGCGCGCGGAGTGATCTCGCTGAAGACGACGCGGTGCACCTGCTTGCCGTCGAGCAGCTTGCGTGCCTTCAGGATCTCGGCGATGTGCCACGAGATCGCCTCGCCTTCGCGGTCAAGGTCGGTGGCGAGGTACAGCGAATCGGCCGCCTTGGCCGCCTTGGCAATCGCATCGACGTGCTTCTCGTTGCGCTCGATGACCTCGTAGTTCATGCGGAATTGGTGGTCCGGATCGACCGCGCCTTCCTTCGGCACCAGGTCGCGCACATGACCGTAGGAGGCGAGGACCTGGAAGTCCTTGCCGAGGTACTTGTTGATCGTCTTCGCCTTGGCCGGCGATTCGACGATGAGCAGATTCTTCGCCATGTTGCGGTCCTTGCCGCCGATGGGTGCGTGGCGCCGCGAGGCAACCGGTCAGGAACGTCGGGAAACGCGTCTCCATTCAGGAAGGCACAGGCCTTCACCGGCTGTCAACGGGCGCGGACTATAGCCCATGATCCGCTTTGCCGGCGTTTCGGCGGCCGTGCCGCGGCCGGATCGTTCACGTCGGGAGCCGCGCATACAGGCCACCGCGCGCCTGGCTGACCTCGCCGTCGAGTTCGAGCACGAGCAGCATCGACGACAGCGCCGCGACGTCGAGCCCGGTGCGTTCGGCGAGCACGTCGAGGGCGACCGGCTCGAAGCCGAGCGCGGCCAGCAGCCTGGCGTAGTCGCCGTCGCGCGCCCGCGCTCCCGGCGGTTCAGCCGCAGGGCTGGCGACCGCCGTGGCCAGTCGTGCGCGCAGGCGGGCACCGGCGGCGGCCGCGTGCGGCGCCAGTTCCTCGATGACTTCCGCGGGCGTTTCGACCAGACGCGCGCCGTCGCGGATCAGCTGGTGGCAGCCGCGGGCCAGCGGGTTGCTGATCGAGCCCGGCACGGCGAACACCTCGCGGCCCTGCTCGGTCGCACAGCGTGCGCTGATCAGCGAACCGGAGGCGAGTCCGGCCTCGACCACGAGGGTGCCGAGGGCGAGACCGGAGAGGATGCGGTTGCGTTGCGGGAAATGCTCGGGACGTGCCGTGGTGCCGGGCGGAAACTCGCTGACCAGGGCACCGTCGGCGGCGATGCGTGCGGCGAGGGCGCGATGCTTGCGTGGATAGACGAGGTCGGGGCCGGTGCCGAGCACGGCGATGGTGCGCCCGCCGGCATCGAGTGCGGCCGCATGGGCGGCACCGTCGATGCCGTCGGCCATGCCGCTGGTGATGGTGAAGCCGGCCTCGACGAGAGCACGGGCGAACCGGCGGGTGACGGCGAGGCCGTGTTCGCTGGCCGCGCGGCTGCCGACGATCGCGGTTTGCGGCATCCACAGCAAGGTGGCGTCGCCGGCCACGAACAAGGCGGCCGGTGCGCCGCCGGTTTCACCCAGCAGGGCCGGATAGTCCGGATCGTCCCAGCCGATCAGGTGGTGCGCCGGGTCGGCCAGCCAGGCGCGGTCGTCGGCGAGGCGCGCCAGGTCCGGCGCATCCAGCCAGGCACGCGTCTGCACGTCGAGGCCGCAGGCGGCCGCGCCGCTGCGCAGCCAGGCGAGCGCAGCCCGCGCGCTGCCGTGGCGGCCGACCAGCGTGCGCAGGGCGGAGTTGCCGAGCGCGGGTGCACGCAGCAGGACCAGCCAGGCATCCAGGTTGCCGTCGGGACTTTCCATCGGCAGCAGTCTAGCCGAACCCGTCGGGGGCGGTGGCGGGCGAGGGGATGAAGCACCAACCGTTGCACCGCGGATCACCGCGGCGCCGCGCGCAGGCCGCGTTCGCAGACGAAAACGGCGCGACCCTTGCGGGCCGCGCCGTCAACGGATTCGCGCAGGCGATCAGGGTGTCGAATCGGGATCGTGGGCGAAGTCGCCGAGGTGGACCGGGCGCACGCCGTCCATGACGAGCGCGTAGCTCACCCGCTCGAAGGTGCGGAACACCATCACATGGCCGACGAACTCGGGCGGCAGCTTGACCTTTGCGTCGCGTGGATTGAAGAACGCGCGCATCTTGCCCTTCGGGTAGTTGGTGTCGTCATGCACGACCTCGCCCTCGGCATAGATCGAGTAGGTCGTGCCGTTGTCGACGCCGTCGGCGCTGCCGCGCGAGAGCGCGACGACCTGGTGCCTGCCGACCGCGCTGAGCGCATCGGTGAAGGCGATCACGCGCATGTTGTCGGGGGCCGAGCGTGGCGGATGCGGCAGGTACTGGTCGTCGTACGGGCTCGGGTCGATCGGCAGGATGTAATCGCCTTCCTTGATCTCGAAGTCGGAATAGGTGACCAGGGCCGACGCAGGGCTGCCGGTGCGGGTGACCTGGACGGTGCCGAAATCGAGCACCTCGTAACCGAGGAAGCGCACGCGGCCCTGGAACGTCCACTCGTGCGGGCCGTGGCTCCACAGCAGGCTGGCGCGACCGTCGCGGCCGTCGCGCACCTGGCGATGCACCTCGCGCACTTCGCCATCGTCTTCGGGCGGCATGTCGTAGTAGCGGCCGAGCGGGCGCACCACCGCGAACTTGTCGCCGACGGCGGCGTCGAGGCCGCGGATGTAGATCAGCTGCCCGGTCGTGCCGCGCAGGCGGTTCTCCTCGATGGCGACGACATGCGGGGCGTCGTTGAGGACGTCCTCGCCGACCACGCGGGCGTTCTTCAGGTACTGCTTGATCAGCGCCAGCGGGATCGGCGTGACCGCATCCTCGAGCGAGGTCGTGCGCGCATGCGGGCCGAACGAGCCCTCGCCATGCGTGACGCCGTTGCCGGAAATGACGAGTTCGTCACCGGGATAGATGAGGTGCGGATTGCGCACCTGGGGATTGAGCTGCCAGATCTCCGGCCAATGCCAGGGTTTGGCAAGGAATTTCGCCGAGATGTCCCACAGCGTGTCGCCCTTTTGCACGACGTAGCGATTCGGCGCGCCCTCGGCCCATTGGGTCGCGGCGTACACGGACAGCGTGAGCAGCACCCCCGCCGAAAGCGAAAGTAGTTTTTTAAGCATGGCTGCCAATACCCTGATTCCCCAAAGGCTTCGCGAGTGTATAGGAAACTTTAACCCCGGAAAATGACCGGCGTCCCGAAATCGCGACCCCATCGGCCGGGCCGATTCGCCGCCGATCCGGCGAGTGCGTAGAATCCGCACGGTGCCGGCGCTTGCCGTTGGCTCCTCGCGCCCCCATCTCGGGCACAGGCGCAGGTCGCCCCATTGTCCGGATACCGTCATGGCCCTCAGAGAAATCGTCGAGTTCCCCGATCCGCGCCTGCGCACCAAGGCGCAGCCGGTCAGCGTGTTCGACGCCGGGCTGAAGCAGCTCGTCGCCGACATGTTCGAGACGATGTACGCGGCGCCCGGCATCGGCCTGGCCGCCACCCAGATCGACGTGCACCAGCAGTTGCTCGTGCTCGACGTCTCCGAGGAAAAGAACGCGCCGCTGGTCATCATCAACCCGCGCATCGTCTGGAGCGAGGGCAAACAGACCTGTCAGGAAGGCTGTCTCTCCGTACCCGGCATCTTTGCCGACGTGGAGCGGGCCGACCGCATCCGCGTCGAGGCCCTCGACGTCGACGGCAAGCCGCGGGTGATCGAGGCCGACGGCTTGCTGGCCGTGTGCATCCAGCACGAGATGGACCATCTCGCCGGCAAGCTGTTCGTCGACTACCTGTCGCCGCTCAAGCGTGAACTGGTGCGCAAGAAGCTCGCCAAGCAGAGGCGCAGCGCCGAACCGGCCGCCGTCGGCGCCTGATCCCGATGACCTTGCCGGTCCGCGTGGCGTTTGCGGGGACGCCCGAGTTTGCCGTGCCCTGTCTTCATGCCTGCCTCGCCGCGGCCGGGGTCGAGGTGGTGGTCGTCTGCACGCAACCCGATCGCGCCGCCGGTCGCGGCCGCCGGCTCGCCGCCAGCCCGGTCAAGCAGGCCGCGCTGGCCGCCGGCCTGGCGGTCGAGCAGCCGGACAGCCTGCGCACGCGCGAGGCCCGCGAGCGTCTGGCGGCCTGCAGGCCCGACCTTCTGGTCGTCGTCGCCTACGGCCTGATCCTGCCGAAAACCGTGCTGGCCATGCCGCGGCATGGCTGCTGGAACGTGCATGCCTCGCTGTTGCCGCGTTGGCGCGGGGCGGCGCCGATCCAGCGCGCCATCCTCGCCGGCGATGCCGAGACCGGAGTCGGCCTGATGCAGATGGAAGCCGGCCTCGACACCGGGCCGGTCCTGCTCGAGCGGAGCACGCCGATCGGCCCTGCGGAAACCGGCGGCAGCCTGCACGACCGTCTGGCCGCTCTTGGTGCCGAGGTGCTGGCCGAGGGGCTTGCGCGTCTCGTGCGCGGCGAAGCGCTGCCGGCGCGCGCCCAGGCCGAGGCCGGCGTGACCTATGCGCACAAGCTCGACAAGGCCGAAGCGCGCATCGACTGGACGCAGCCGGCCGTGGCCATCGAGCGCCTCGTGCGGGCCTTCGATCCCTGGCCGGTGGCGGAGACGATCGTCGCCGGCGAGCGCCTGCGGGTGTGGGCCGCCAGCGCCCGCCCCGCATCGAGCGTGCACAAGCCCGGCGAAATCGTCGCCTTCGCTGCCGAGGGCCTCGACATCGCCACCGGTGACGGCGTGTTGCGCCTGCTCGAGATCCAGCGCGACGGCGGCCGGCGCATGCCGGTGCGCGACTGGCTCAACGCGCGCCCGGCGCTGGCTGCCGAACCCGGCGTGTCGGCCCGGTGAGCGAGGGCCAGGCCGGCGCCATGTTGCGCGCGGAAGCCGCGCGCGCGCTGGCCCGCATCGTCTTTGACGGCCAGTCGCTGCGCGGCGTGTTCGACGCGCGCGCGGCGCGCGTGACCGACCCGCGCGATCGCGCCCTGCTCTCGGCCCTGCTGCATGCGGGGGCCCGCTGGTGGTTGCGCCACGATGCGGCGCTTGCCCTGCTGTTGGAACGTCCCCTGCCATCGAAGGCGCGCGAGATCCGCGCCCTGATCGTGCTCGGTTTCGTGCAGATCGACGTGCTCGGCATGCCCGACTACGCCGTCGTCGCCGCCTGCGTCGATGCCGCGCGCGTGCTCGGTCATCCGCGCCATGCCGGCCTCGTCAACGCCGTGCTGCGCCGCTTCCTGCGCGAGCGCACGCAGCTGCTGGCGGGCCTCGACGACGATGCGGTCACCCGCCATGCACATCCGCGCTGGCTGGTCGAGCGGATTGGCGCCGACTGGCCGGAAGAAGCGGAATCGATCCTCGCCGCCAACAACCGCGAAGCGCCGCTGGTGCTGCGGGTAAACCGGCGCCGCGGCGACCGCGACGCGCTGGCGGCCCGGCTCGCCGCCGCCGGCATCAGCGGCCACGCGGTGGATGACCTCGATGATGCCCTCGTGCTTGCCGACAGCGCCGACGTCAGTCGCCTGCCCGGCTACGCCGAGGGCCTGTTCTCGGTGCAGGACGGGGCCGCGCAGCGCGTGGTCGACCTGCTCGACCTCGCCGACGGCCAGCGCGTGCTCGATGCCTGTGCCGCGCCGGGAGGCAAGAGCGCGCACATGCTCGAGCGCGCCCGCGTCGACCTCGTCGCCCTCGACAGCGAAGCGGCGCGCTTGCCGCGCATGCGCGAGAACCTCGCCCGTCTCGGCCTCGCCGCCGACATCCGCCAGGGCGATGCCACGCAGCCGGATGCGTGGTGGGACGGGCGCCCGTTCGAGCGCATCCTCGTCGATGCGCCGTGCTCGGCGACCGGCATCATCCGCCGCCAGCCCGACATCAAGCTGCACCGCCGCGGCAGCGACATCGCCGCGATGACCGCCCTGCAGGGCAGACTGCTGGCCGCGCTGTGGCCTATGCTCGCGCCCGGCGGGCGTCTGGTTTACGCGACCTGTTCGGTCCTGCGCGCCGAGAACGAGGCCGTGCTCGGCGCGTTCGTCGACGCGCGGCCGGATGCGCGGCTGGCCGGCGTGCCGGCGGCCTGCGGGCGCGACGCCGGAGGTGGCCGGCAGAACCTGCCCGGCAGCGGGGATTTCGATGGCTTCTACTATGCGTGCGTGGACAAGGTCGGCCGCTAGCCTCTGCGCGATGCTCGCGCTGGCCGGCTGCGACCCGCTGCGCCACCAGGTGCCGGGCCAACTGGTCGTGCGCGAGGCGCGCATCGTCGATGTCGCCGACGGCACCCAGCTCGACCTCGACATCGACTGCCAGCTCAACGGGCCGATGAGCGACGCCCTCGAGCACGGCATCCCGCTCACCCTCGGCATCGAGATCGATGCCAGCGGCCGCGCTGCGCCGCCGCCGCAGCGGCTCACCCTCGAACTGCGCTACTTCCCGCTGAGCCGGCGTTACCAGCTGCGCGAATCCGACGGCGTCGTGGTGCGCAGCTTCTCCGCGTACGGCGCCCTGTTCGACGCACTGGCCACCCTGCGCATGCCGTTGCCGGATGCGTTTGCCGGACTGCCGGACGGTACGCGCGTGCGCGTGCGCGTCGGCCTCGACCACGGTGCCCTGCCGGGGCCGCTGCGCCTGCCGGCGATTCTCGAACCTGCTTGGCGCCTTGTCGCGCCGGAGTACGCATGGACCGTCGCGGCTGGCTGAACCTGCTCGTGCGCCGCCTGCTGCCGGCCCTCGCGGTGCTGGTCCTGCTCGCCGCGTCGCTGAAACTCGCCGAGGATGCCGCCAGCGGTGCCAGCCGCTACATCGACGCCTACCGCTGGGTGCTCGGCGCCGCGGCGCTGGCGCTCGGACTGCTGGTGGCGCTGATCGGCCAGCGCCTGTGGCGCCTGCGCCGCGACCTCGGCCGCGGCGCGCCAGGCGCGCGCCTGAGCCGGCGCTTGCTGATCGTGCTGGTGCTGCTGGCGGTGCCGCCGGTGGTGGTGGTCTACGGCTTCGCCCTGCGCTTCCTCAATGCCACCGTCGACAGCTGGTTCGACGTCAACCTCGAACGCGCCCTCGACGATTCGCTCGAGGTCGGCCGCATCGTCATCGACGAACACCTGCGCCGCGCCGAGAGCGGCACGCAGGAACTGGCCAGCGAACTGGTCAGCGTGTTCGACCGCGACATGCAGGCGACCCTCGACCGCGAGATCGAGCTGCTCGCGGCGACCCAGTTCACCGTGTTCGACGCCGATCGCCGCGTGCTGGCGATGGCCAGTTCCGATCCGCGCTTCCTCGATCCGGCCTATCCGGATGCGACCACCCTGATCCGCCTCAGCAGCGACGGCCGCTATGCCGCCGCCGAGCCGGTCGGCGACACCCTGCTGCTGCGCGTGGTGGTGCCGGTCGGCGAGGGCGCGACCGGCACCGGCCGCCGCCTGCTGCAGGGCCTGTATCCGCTGCCGGAACGCCTGCAGCCGCTGACCCGGCGCATCGAGGACGCGACCTTCGACTTCCAGCGCCTGAAGTACCTGCGCGGCTCGCTGAAGCTGACCTTCGCGATGATCCTGACGTTCGTGCTGCTGCTGTCGGTGCTGTTCGCCCTGCTGGCCGCCTTCGGCGTCGCCCGCCGCCTGCTCGCTCCGGTCGGACGCCTCGTGCATGCCACGCGCGCGGTCGGTGCGGGCCGTTACGACACCTCGTTGCCGGTGGCCAGCAACGACGAACTTGGCTACCTGGTCAATTCGTTCAACCAGATGACCCGCGAACTCGAACTGGCCGGCACGCGCGCGCAGCGCAGCGCCCAGGAAATCGAGACCCAGCGCGCCTGGCTCGGCGCCGTGCTCGAGCGCCTCTCCGCCGGCGTGCTCGGCTTCGACCGCAGCGGCGCGCTGCGCATCGCCAACCGCGCCGGCGAGGCCATCCTCGGCGTGCCGCTGTCGAACTATGTCGGCCGCAGTCTGGCCGACATCCGCCGCGACCGCCCGGAACTCGGCACGATCACCGAGCCGCTCGCCCGGCACATGCGCGAAGGGCTGCGCGAGTGGCGCGAGGAGATCGTCGTCGAGGCCGCCGAAGGCCGTCGCGTGCTGATGCTGCGCGGCGCCGCGTTGCCGGCCGAGGGTGGTTTCGTCGCCGTGTTCGACGACCTCACCGTGCTCAACAGCGCCCAGCGCGACGCCGCCTGGGGCGAGGTCGCGCGTCGCCTCGCCCACGAGGTGAAGAATCCGCTGACGCCGATCCAGCTGGCCGCCGAGCGCCTGCGCCGGCGTTTCATCGGCCGCCTCGCCGCCGACGACAGCGAACTGCTCGACCGCGCCACCCACACCATCGTCAGCCAGGTCGAGGCGTTGAAGACGATGGTCAACGCCTTCGGCGACTATGCGCGTCCGCCGCAACTCAACGCGCGCCCGCTGGCCCTGCATGCGCTGGTCGGCGAGGTGCTCGACCTCTACGCCAACGACCAGCGCATCGCCCTGACGCGCCAGTTCGCCGACGGCGAGCTGCGGGTCAAGGCCGATCCGGTGCGCCTGCGCCAGGCCCTGCACAACCTGCTCAAGAACGCGCTGGAAGCGATCGGCGAGCAGCGCAAGCCGCAGATCCAGGTGTCCACCCAGGTCGAGCGCGGTGCCGATGGCGCCTGGGTCGAACTTTGCGTGGCCGACAACGGACCCGGCTTGCCGGATGGCTTCGGCGACCGCTGGTTCGAGCCGTACACGACCAGCAAGGCGCGCGGCACCGGCCTCGGTCTCGCCGTGGTCAAGAAGATCGCCGAGGAACACGGCGGCAGCGTGCGCGCGGAAAACCGCAACGGCGGGGGCGCCGAGTTCCGCATCCGCCTTGCCCTCGAATCGGTCGCCGGCGACTGAAGCGGCGGCGGCGATCGTGCCGTCAGCGCGCCGCGCCTTTACGCCCGACCCGCTTTGTTGCCATGCTTCGCCACCGTTTCGCGTCAGCCGACCCTGCGCCGGCGCAGTGGAAGCCTATGCGGCGTTATCTCCTGTTCGCCTCCGAGTTGTATGCATTGCCGATCCTGCGGCCGCTGGCCGCGGCGATCCGGGCGCGCGGGGACGAGGCCGCCTGGTTCGTCGCCACGCCGCTGGCGAGGTATCTGGGTGACGACGAACGCCGCCTCGCCGGCGCGCGCGAAGTGCGCGCGTTCGATCCGCAGGCGGTGTTTTCGGCCAACAACTGGGTGCCGCATTTCTTCCCCGGCGCCAAGGTGCAGGTCTTCCACGGCTTCAACGTCGAGAAGCGCTCGCCGCAGCGCGGCCACTTCCGCATCCGCAGCCTGTACGACCTCTACTGCACGCAGGGTCCGGCGACGACCGTGCCGTTCCGCGAGCTGGCCGCGCACCACCGCCATTTCGCCGTCGTCGAGACCGGCTGGCCGAAGCTCGATCCGCTGTTCGCTGCAACGGCAGCGCCGGACCTGCGCCCGGCCGACGGCCGGGCGGTGGTGATGTATGCCGCCACCTTCACCGAGTCGCTCAGTTCGGCGCGCCTGCTGCAGGCCGACATCACCCGCCAGGTCGCGCGCGGCGACCGCTACTGGCTGCTGACCCTGCATCCGAAGACCGACCCGGAACTGGTCGCCCGCTATCGCGCGCTGGAAGGGCCGAACGCACGCTTCCTCGAAGCCACCGACCTCGTGCCGATGATGCGCGCGGCGGACGTGCTGGTTTCCGACACTTCGTCGGTGGTCTCCGAATTCATCGTCCAGGGCAAGCCGGTGGTGACCTTGCGCAATCGCGCGCCGAAACCGCACATGATCGACATCGCCGAACCGGCGGCGCTCGACGACGCGCTCGCCGAGGCGTTCGCCCCATCGCCGCAACGGCAGGCGCACATCGCCGCGTATTCGGCCGACATCCATCCCTGGCGTGACGGCCGCTCGAGCGCTCGCGTGCTTGCCGCCACCGATGCCCTGCTTGCCGGCGAGTTCGGCGAGCTCGCGCCGAAGCCGATGAACCTGTGGCGCAAGCTGCAGGGACGCGTGCGCTACGCGCGCTGGCAACGCGCCGACGGCGCGGATCCTGGCTGATGGCGGGGCAGGTTTCGCTGGCCCGGCACGGCGACGTGCCTGGGTGGTGGCGCGAGGACGGCTGGATGCTGCTGTGGACGGCGGCAGCGCTGGTGGCGATCTTCGCGACCGGGCCGATGCCGCTGTACTCCACGCGCACGCTCGGCGTCGCCTGGGAGATGTGGAGCAGCGGGCAGTTCCTCGTGCCGTACAGCAACGGCGAGCCGTACAGCCACAAGGTGCCGTTGCTGTTCTGGTTGATCCATGCCGGCTGGGCGGTCGGCGGCGTCGGTGACGTCTGGCCGCGCCTGCTCCAGGTGATCTGCGGATTCGCCGTGCTGGTGTTGGCGCGCCGCCTCGCGCGCGTGCTGTGGCCGCACGAGCCAACCGTCGCACGGCTCGTGCCGTGGCTGCTGGCGGCATTCTGCTACGCGTTCCTGTTCGCCCTGCAGATCATGTACGAGCTGCTGTTGTGCGTGTGCGTGCTGGCCGCGCTCAACGCACTGGTCGCGCGCGACGCGGCGCGGCGCCCGGCTTTCGCCTGGTTCGCCGTCGCCGTCGCCGCCGGCCTGATGAGCAAGGGGCCGGTCATGCTGCTGCATGTCGTGTTTCCGTTCCTGCTCGGGCCGTGGTGGCACCCGTGGGCCGCGCGCGAGCGCCGGCGCTGGTATTTCGGCGGCGGCCTCGCCCTCGTTGCCGGCTGCGCGGTGCTGCTGGCCTGGGCGTTCGCCGCCGCGCACGCCGGCGGCGCGGCCTATCGCGACGAACTCTTCTTCATGCAGACCACCGGCCGCATGGTCGACAGCTTCGATCATGCCGAGCCGTGGTGGTGGTACCTGTCGGTGCTGCCGATGCTGGCCCTGCCGTGGGCGCTGTGGCCGCGATCCTGGCAGGCCGTCCTGCAGGTCGCGCGCGCGCCGCGGGCCACCGGCTGGCGGTTCCTCGCCTGCTGGCTGCTGCCGGTGTTCGTTGCCTTTTCGGCGATCAGCGGCAAGCAGCCCTATTACCTGCTGCCGGAAGCGGCCGGCGGCGCGATGCTGCTCGCGGCCGGCTTCGCCGTACTCGTGCGCAAGGGCCGGCGCGCGGCGTGGTGGAGCGGCAGCCAATGGCTCGGCCTCTTCGCCCTCGCCGGCGCGGCCGCGCTGCTGTGGCTGCCGCATGCCGTTGCCTCCGGGCGCATCGATTCGGTCTGGTACATCGATCTCGCCGCCGCGAGTCCGCTCTTCGCCCTCGCCGCCGCCCTCCTCGGTGGCGTCCTGCTGCCGCGCGCACGCGATGACGAGAGCGCGCTGCGCCGCATCTCCGCCGCCTCGATCGTCGCCACCGCCCTTGTCTACGTGCTGTTCGCGCAGACCCTGTGGCCGCGCTTCGACGTCGCCCCGGCCGCCCGCCACCTCGGCGCACTCGAACGCGCCGGCGTGCCGCTGGCCAACCTCGACGTCTACCACAACCAGTTCCGCTTCCTCGGCCGCCTCGACAAGCCGATCGCGGCGTTTCCGCCGGGCGGCGGCGAGGACTGGGCCGCCGCGCATCCCGAAGGCCGCGTGGTCCGCTACGTTGCGCAGCTCGGCGCCGACGATCTGCGCAGCGCCGAGCTCGTGCAGCCGTTCCGCTCCGACTGGCTCGTCATCGAACGCGCCGACCTCTGGCTCGCGCGCAGGCGCGGCGAGCCGGTCGCGCCGCCCTCGA
Source organism: uncultured Dokdonella sp. (assembly GCA_934526015.1). GTDB lineage: Bacteria > Pseudomonadota > Gammaproteobacteria > Xanthomonadales > Rhodanobacteraceae > Dokdonella. The sequence continues at coordinate 7,483 of CAKSZY010000023.1, read as the reverse complement.
CGCGCCCCGCACTGCATCCGCATGGCTATTGGCCGTATCGCGCGCTCGGCGTCGACGCCCGCTGATCCGCGCCTGAAAGGTCCTGGGTCATTCGGACCATTCTTGCTTGCCTTCGCCTGCATGGTTTGGGCACGGAACCAGGCACGAACCGGGCACAGAGGCGTCGAGAGCGGCTTTTCGCGGACGCATGCCGGAAACTCCGCGCACAAAAAACCCCGCACGGACGCGGGGTTGGACGTGGTGGCTATGGGTGGGATCGAACCACCGACCTCGGGATTATGAGTCTCGCGCTCTAACCGTCTGAGCTACATAGCCGGAATCACGGTCCTCGCGCGGGCCACGCTCCGATCGGTCGGGCTGCAGGGCGCAAGGGGGCGTGCATTGTACCCGCGCGCAGGGGCGCGGTAAACGAGGCCCGATGCAGGGCCGGAGGGTTCGCGGACGAGACCGCGGAACACGGCCAAGGTGCGCGACACAGGTGCGGACCTTCGTCCGCGGCGCGCCGGCTTGATGCTCCTGCCGGCGCTGTGGACAATCGGTCGCAGTTTCCATTTCCGGCACCGCACCGGAGCGTTCGCTCCTGCCGTGCCCTGCGAGGCGACGTGATCGATCCGGACGGCTACCGTCCCAACGTGGGCATCATCCTCATCCGTGACGACGGGCGCGTGTTCTGGGCGCGCCGCATCTCGCGCGATGGCTGGCAGTTTCCGCAGGGCGGCATGCGCACCGACGAGACGCCGCTGGAGGCGATGTACCGCGAACTGGAAGAGGAAGTCGGCCTGCGCGCCGAGCATGTCGAGGTGCTCGGGGCGACCCCGGGCTGGCTGCGCTACCGCCTGCCGAACCGCTTCGTGCGCCGCAATGCGCGGCCGACCTGCGTCGGCCAGAAACAGGTCTGGTTCCTGCTGCGCTTCATCGGCGAGGAGGAACACCTGCGCCTGGACGGCAATGAGCATCCCGAATTCGACCTCTGGCGCTGGGTCGACTTCTGGTATCCGACCCTGCACGTGGTGCCGTTCAAGCGCCGCGTCTACGAGCAGGCGCTGCGGCATCTCGAGCCGATGGCCGAGGCGCTGTGCCGGTTTTCGCTGGCCGAACAACGTCTTGCCCTGGCCGAGGCGGTGGCCGCGTCGGCCGAAGGTGGTTGACAATCATTCTCATTTGCACTTCAATGCGGGCGTTCCCCCCGGTGCCCGCCCATGTACGTCTGCGTCTGCAATGCCGTAACCGACCGTGACATCCACGAAGCCGTCGCCAGCGGCGTGGACACGCTCGCCGAACTGACCCGTCGCACGGGGTGTTCGGATTGCTGCGGCAGCTGTGCCGATCTCGCCGGCGAGATCCTCGCCGAGGCTCGCGCCACGCGCACGCGCGCCTTCCCGTTGCGGCTGGCCCTCGCCGCCTGAGGTCGGTTCCGGCGCCTTGCGCGCCATCCATTCCGCGCGGATCCCTGCAGCGGACCCGCGCGGATAATGCGTGCGATTCGCGTTACCCCATGATTTTCCCGGCGTGGCTATAGTCGCGGGCCGCTGGATGCCGCGTCGGCGTCCGCCTGCACGGAGACACGACGATGAAGGGTGATGCCAAGGTCATCGAGAGCCTCAACAAGGTGCTCTGCAACGAACTGACCGCGATCAACCAGTACTTCCTGCATTACCGCATGTACCGCAACTGGGGCTTCGGCGAACTCGCCAGTCACGCGTACAAGGCATCGATCGACGAAATGAAGCATGCGGACAAGCTCATCGACCGCATCCTCTTCCTCGAGGGCCTGCCGAACCTGCAGAAGCTCGGCAAGCTGCTGATCGGCGAGACGCCGGTCGAGGCGCTGGCCTGCGACCTCAAGCTCGAGCAGGCCGCGGTGTCCGAACTCAAGGCCGGCATTGCCGGTTGCGAAACCCTCGGCGACTACGTCAGCCGGGAACTGCTCGAAGACCTCCTCGAGTCTGCGGAAGAGCACATCGACTGGCTCGAAACCCAGCACGGCCTCGTTGCGCAGCTCGGTGAAGCCACCTACCTGCAGGCCCGCCTCGGCGACTGAGGCCGCTCAGAATCCGAGCGCGCGGAAGGCGTCGCGGGCGCGCTCGAACGCCTCCTCGATGGCCTGCGCATCCGCGCCGAGGTCGATCGGACGACCTTCGCGGGTGGCCTGCTCGGCCTGGCGTGCGAGCTCGGCCAGCGACCGCGCGCCGAGATTGGCGCTCGAGGACTTCAGCGAATGCGCGGTGACGCCGAAGGTGTCGACATCGCCGCGCAGCGCGGCGCCGCGCAGGGAACCGATCAGGCGCGGCGTGTCTTCCAGGTACACGCGCACGAGGTCGCCGAACTCGTTGCCCATGACGTCGAGCAGTTCGCGGATGACCGCCTCGTCGAGCACCTGGACGGTGGCTGCGGGTGCTGCGGGTGCCACGGTGGTCGAGACGGAGACCGGCCTCGCCGCCGGCGCCGGCCCGCCGTCGGCCAGCCAGCGCGCGAGCGTGGTTTCCAGCAGCGCACGGTCGAGCGGCTTGGTGAGGTATTCGTCCATGCCGGCGGCGAGGCATTTCTCGCGGTCGCCGGCCATCGCGTTGGCGGTCATGGCGACGATCGGCAGGCGCTCGAGGCCGCGTGCGGCCTCGTCGGCGCGGCGTGTGCGGGTGGCCGTATAGCCGTCCATCACCGGCATCTGGCAGTCCATCAGCACGAGGTCGTATGCGCTTTCGGCCATCCGCTCGACGGCGACCTGGCCGTTCTCGGCGGCATCGACGTCGAGGCCGGCGAGATCGAGCAGGCGGCGCGCGACCTGCAGGTTGACCGGATTGTCCTCGACCAGGAGGACGCGGCCGCGCAGGCGCCGCGGACCCCCGGTCGGCGTCGTCGACACGCCGGTGGACGCGCTGCCGAGCAGCGGCGTATCGCGTTCCGCCGGCGAACTGTCGATGCCGAGCAGGCCGTGCAGCAGGCTGCGCAGTTCGCGCTCGTCGCCGAACGCCGCCAATGAGGCCACGCGGGACGTGCCGCGCAGGTCCTGGGTGGCCTCCTCGGAACCGGTGGCGAGCACGCGCACATGATCGAGCGCGGGATCGCGCAGCACGTTGCGCGTGAATGAAGCGGCGGCCTGGCGGATCGATTCGGCATCGAGGACGACCAGCTCGTAACCCCAGCGCGGATTGGTCGCGCCGGCACGCAAGCGATTGAGTGCCTCGACGGCGAGCGGGACCGGCGTGGTGCTGACGCCGAGGTTGCCGAGCAGGCCGGCCGCGCGGCGCAGGAAGCCCTCGTCCGGCGATACCAGCAGGGCACGCACGCCGTTGAGGTCGCGACGCTCGCGGATATCGCCGACTGCCTTCAGCAGCGGCACGTTGAACCAGAACAGCGAGCCGCGACCCGGCTCGGATTTCACCCCGATCTTGCCGCCCATGAGATCGACCAGGCGCTTGCAGATGGCGAGGCCGAGGCCGGTTCCGCCGTACAGCCGCGTGGTCGAGGCATCGGCCTGCGAGAACGGCGCGAACAGCTTGGCCGCCGCCTCCTGGCCGAGGCCGATGCCGGTGTCGCGCACGCCGAACACGGTCTGGTGATGGCTGGCCGACTCGCCGCGCTTGCCGACCTGGATCGTCACGCTGCCGCGTTCGGTGAACTTGATCGCGTTGCTGACCAGGTTGACCAGCACCTGGCGCAGCCGCACCGGGTCGCCGCGCACGGCCAGGCGCACGGACGGGTCGATGGCGACGCTCAGGCGCAAGCCCTTCGCGTTCGCGCTGCCTTCCATCAGCATCGCCACCGAATCGACGATTTCCTTGATGTTGAGGCCGACGCTTTCCAGTTCGAGCTTGCTCGCCTCGAGCTTGGAGTAGTCGAGGATGTCGTCGACGATGCGCAGCAGCTCGCCGGCCGACTCGCGGGCGGTGGAAAGGTATTCGCGCTGGTCGGTCTGCAGCGGCGTCGACAGCAGCAGGTCGAGCAGCGGGATGATGCCGTTGAGCGGCGTGCGGATCTCGTGGCTCATGGTGGCGAGGAACTCGCCCTTGGCGAGGGTGGCGGCCTCGGCGGCCTGCTTCGCGGCGATGAGGTCACGCTGCATGCTGCGCAGCGAGGCGAGTTCGCGTTCGGTCTCGGCAGCCGGTTGCTGGGCGGCTCCGGCGGGCGGCGCGCCGGCGCCGGACTCGCCGCGATCGAGTGCCAGCGCCAGCACGGCCAACGCGGCGGCCAAGAGGCCGGCGCCGGCGACGATCGCGACGAGGCCTTCGCGTGCGTACCACGGTGCGCCCGCCGCGGCGGCCACGCCGAGGACGATCAGGGCGATCGTTGCGCTGCGGCCGATGGCGGTTCGCGGTGCGCTCATGCCGGTGCGGGCCGGTTCACACCGCGGAGGTGTGGAAGTCGTAGGACAGGTCGCGTTCGGCCTGCTGCACGAAGTTGCCCTGGATCAGGTCGACGCCGCCGGACCACAGCGCGGCGGCGGCACGCGCGTCCTCGACCCGCGGGGCGATCACGCGTCGGCCGCTCTCGCGGGCGACCCGCACGAGTTCCCGCAGGTCGCTGCGGACCGCCTCGTCATGCGCATGCGCATAGCGTGCCGACAGCTTGACGAAGTCGACCGGCAGGTGGCGCAGCAGTTCGTTGCCGCGCATGCCGGCGTCGAATCCGGAGATCGCCGCGCCGACGCCGAGCTGCTTCAGGGCCAGGCAGAACGCCACCGTTTCCTGCAAGGCACCGACCGCATCGTCCATGCGCAACTCCAGCACCAGCTGGGCGGCGGGGACGCGATGCTGGTCGAGCTGCTGGCGCAGCCAGTCGATGCGGCCGGTCTCGCGCACGCTGGCCAGCGACTGGCTGGCGAACAGGCGCAGGCGGTGACCGTCGTGCAGGCGCTCGCTGATCGTGCGGATGCATTCGCCGAGCACCCAGCGATCGACCTCGGCGATCAGCCCGGCACGTTCCGCGGCGGGCACCAGTTCGCTCGCCGCATACATGCGATGGTCGCCGGCCGGCAGGCGCAGCAAGGCCTGGAACTGTTCCTCTTCCTCGCCGCGCAGCGACACGATCGGCTGGAAGACGACACGGAACGCCGAGGTTTCCAGGGCCTGGCGGATCGCGCTGACGATGGCGCCGCCGTCGGCGCCGCCGGCCGGCGCTTCATGCACGTGGATGCCGTCGCGTCCCGGCAGGCGCGCCTCGAGCATCGCCCGCTCGGCGGCCTCGGTCATGGCCTTGGCATCGCCGGCTGCGGCGGTGAACGGGCAGATGCCGACGACGATGCCGATGCGCAGGTTTTCGTCGGTGGCGTTGAACCGCGTGTGCGAGACCTGCTCGCGCAACTCGCGCGCGAACTCGACGAGGGCTCGCGTGGCGAAGGCCGGATTGAGGATGAGGAAGCCGCTGTCGCCGCAGCGCGCGAGCATGTCGGCGGCGCCGAGCCGGCTGGCGGCAGCGGTCATGACCGCCTCGACCAGGGCCTCGAATGCCGGCGTGCCGATGCGCCCGTGCACGCGCTGGCCATCCTCGATCTCGACGAACAGAAGCCCGCCGTTGCGGGTGGCCGCATCCTCCATCGCCAGCAGGTCGGCGAGGCGATGGGTCAGGGTGACGATGTCATGCACGCCACGCGCCGCCTCGCGCACGCCGGGCGTGCGCCGGCGCGCGAGCTGGCGCGCACGCCGCACGCGGCTGCCGACCGCGGCGATCAGGTGCTTCGGTGCGATCGGCTTGGAGAGGAAGTCGTCGCCGCCGGCGCTGAGCGCATCGAAGTGGCGATCGGTGTCGCTTTCACCGGACAGGAACACGATCGGCGTCGAGATGTGCGCCTCGCGCTCGCGGATCAACGCGGTCAGCTCGATGCCGTCGCATTCCGGCATGTGCAGGTCCATCAGCACGAGGTCGGGCGCGAAGTCGTCGAGCTGGTCGAGCACCGCCGCCGCCTCGGCGACGATCAGGGTCTGCATGCCGCTCTTGCGCAGGATCGATTCGGCGAACATCGCCTGCGAGCGGTCGTCCTCGACGATCATCACCCGGTAGGGATCGGCGCGGGCGGCATCGCCGAGTTCCTCGATGCGGGCGATGACGTCGCTGACCGGGGCCGGCAGCGCGACCAGGGCATCGCAGCCGGCGCGCATGACGCGCAGGCGTGCGGCCAGATCGGTCTGTGCGGCGGCCATGATCCAGACCAGACGCCGACTGCTGCGCGCACGCGCCGCCTGCACGAGCGCGCCGATTTCCTCGACCCCGTCGAGGGCCTGTCCGGTCAGCACGACCAGTGCCGGCGTGATCCGGCTCAACAGGTTCTTCAGTTCGGCCGGATCGCGCAGCGAACGCAGGTCGTGGCCGGTCGCACGCAGCTTGAGGTCGAGGTCGGCGGCGAGCGGACTGCCATCGCCGAGGTGCAGGGCGATGCGGCTGCCGCTGTCGTCGGCGCTGGCCGGCGCGGCCTCCGCCGGCGGCATCGCCGGCGTCGTGATCGGTGTTGCCGTCACCGCCGCAGGCGGCGCTGCCGCGGCGGCCACGGGCGCTTTCGGCGCGGGCAGCGGTTCCGGCGGCGGGAGCGGGGCGGTTTCGGCCGGCGTCAGCGGCGGCGGTTCGCTGGCGCGCACGGGCGTCGGCGCGGCCGGCACCGGCCGCAATCCGGCGAAGCGTCGCCAGTACTGGGCGGGCGGACGCAGCAGCAGTGGGTACCCGTTGTCCTCGCTGGCGGCGTAGCCGAACAGCGTCGCTTCCTCGCCGGGACCGTCGTCATCCGTCGCCAGGTCCGGCGTACTGGCCAGCGCCGACAGCGCCGCGGCAATGTGCGGCATCGCCTCGGCGTCGGGCAGCGCCGGCAGGTCGAGCAGCGGCCACAGGCAATCGGCCAGGGTGACCAGCTGTTTCGAGGACGCCTCGTCGCCGAGCCGTGCGCTGGCGTCGGCCAGCGCTTCGGCGTCATTGGCCAACAGCCACATCGCATTGATGTCCCAGCCGTCGCGGGCGAGATGCTCGCCGCGCTGGCGCAACTCGCCGACGCGCGCCGGCAACTGGGCGAGCAGGGCGGCCCGGTTGCGCGGACGGCGTGCGTTCGGCAGGGCGTTCATGCGCCGCTGCCTGCGCGTGGCCGGACCGGCCGGTGGGGCGAAAAAGGGCTGGATTGCATGGGATTCCGCCAGCGGCTGCGGTCCCGAATATACCAGCGCCGATGGCCCGGCACGGCAGCCCGCGGCGCCATGCGGCCGTGCATGCCGGCATGGCCGCGCTGGCCGGGTCGGGCCCGGGCCGCCCAGCCGCCGGGATCGAAGCCCGCGCCGAGCAGGCGGTCGTTGCGCAGCATCGCCGGCACGCGCCGACCATCGGATTGGTGTAGCCCTGCCAGGGTCCGCAGGGGTGGAAATCGCTGTCGAGGGCGGGATGGTGGCGGGACCGCCGCGGCCGGCGGTCGCGCGCATCGGGCACCGATGTCAGGGCGGTGTCCCTGGACGTGGTGTAACAGCCCTGCTCTGAGCCCTTGACCTTCAGGGACTTGGCGTGAGGGGAGAAG
>CAKSZY010000022.1 GCA_934526015.1 uncultured Dokdonella sp. | reverse complement strand
TAATGCGTTGCATGGGAACCTCCGGGTTGCGATGAAAGTATCGCTTCCTGGCGTCCGTCTGGGGGGAGCAAGTTCAGCCTTCCCTTCGCCCCGCGCAGCGGGAAGAAGGTGGTGCGGCAGCACCGGATGAGGGGCCGTGGGAGGTGGGGTGTGATCGACGTTGCAGCAATGCGCGAGTGGCGATTCATCAGCCTTGCCGGTGAAGCAGGAAAAGCGCCCCTCATCCGCGGCTGCCGCCGCACCTTCTCCCCGTCGCCACGGGGAGAAGGGACAGGCATGCGCCAACTCCTGCTTGCACGGCATTCCAATGCGTTTTTTAAGCTCGCTCCGCCTGTGCGGCGACGGAGCCGACCCCACCCCATCCGGATCGGACGCCATGGAGCCGGCCGGCCGAACCGCTATACTGCGCCGGTCCATCAGTCCGCGCCGGGAGAAGTGGCCGCAAGGCTGCTGCCGAAGGCGCAACGCCCGTAATCGCTCAGGCCCTGTACCACGCGGACGGACACTCTGGAGAGACCGCCTGCCTTGACCGGCAGCACCGGCGCCGAAGGGGCAAGAGGCGCGTTGCGCTTCCAAACTCTCAGGCAAAAGGACAGAGGGGCGAGCCGATGATCGCCACGGCGCAAGCCGGCGATCCGGCACGGACCGCAGCGCGTGCACGGGCTGCGGCCGTCCCCAACCCTCCTGACGGATACCCGCCATGTCCACGCCTTCCCTTCGCGACCTCGAATACCGCGCCGCCTTCGTCGACCGCCACATCGGCCCCAACGATGCCGAGATCGCCGCGATGCTGCGGGTCGTCGGCCATGCCTCGCTGGACACGCTGACCGATGCCATCGTGCCGGCGGGAATCAAGTCGGACCGGGTGCTCGACCTGCCGGAGGCGCAAACCGAAGTCGATGCGCTGGCGAAGATCCGCGCCATCGCCGGCAGGAACAAGATCCTGCGCAGCTTCATCGGCCAGGGCTATTACGGCACCCACACGCCGAACGTCATCCTGCGCAACATCCTCGAGAACCCGGCCTGGTACACCGCCTACACGCCCTATCAGGCGGAAATCTCGCAGGGTCGCATGGAGGCGCTGATCAACTTCCAGCAGATGTGCGCCGACCTCACCGGCATGGAGATCGCCAACGCCTCCCTGCTCGACGAGGCGACCGCCGCCGCCGAGGCGATGACCCTGGCCAAGCGCTCGGCGAAATCGAAGTCGAACACCTTCCTCGTCTCCGGCGACACCCATCCGCAGACGCTGGCCGTGCTGCGCACGCGCGCCGAACCGCTCGGCCTGGCCGTCGAGGTCGTCGATTCGGCCGAGACCTTCCACGCCGCGCTGGAGAAAGGCGACTACTTCGGCGTGCTCGTGCAGTACCCGGCGTCGAGCGGCTGGCTCGCCGACTGGGGCCAGTACGCCGACGCCATCCACGCGCACAACGCGCTCTACGTGTTCGCCACCGACCTGCTCGCCCTGACCCTGCTCAAGCCGCCCGGCGAGATGGGCGCGGACATCGTCATCGGCAACAGCCAGCGCTTCGGCGTGCCGTTCGGTTTCGGCGGCCCGCATGCGGCCTTCATGGCCTGCCGCGACGCCTACAAGCGCTCGATGCCGGGCCGCCTGATCGGCGTCTCGGTCGATGCCGAAGGCAAGCCGGCCTACCGCCTCACCCTGCAGACGCGCGAACAGCACATCCGTCGCGAGAAGGCGACCTCGAACATCTGCACGGCGCAGGTGCTGCTGGCGGTGATGGCGGCGATGTACGCCGTCTACCACGGTCCGGTCGGGCTGACCCGCATCGCCCGCCGCGTCGCGCGCCTGACCGCGATCCTCAAGGCCGGCCTGCAACGGCTCGGCTACGACCGCTTCCACCACGACAGCGCGTTCGACACGCTCGGCCTCAATACCGGCGCGCGCACCGATGAACTGGCGGCGCGCGCGGTTTCGCTCGGGGCGAACCTGCGCAAGGCCTCGGCCGGGTACCTCTGCATCTCGCTCGATGAAACCACCACCCGCGCCGACGTCGAACTGCTCTGGCGCATCTTCGGTGGCGACGACGCGCTGCTGCCGTCGATCGACGAACTCGATGCACAGGCCCCGTCGCTGATTCCGCCCGCGCTGGAACGGCAAAGCGCGTTCCTGACCCATCCGGTGTTCAACACCCACCACAGCGAGCACGAGATGCTGCGCTACCTGCGCGGCCTCGCCGACAAGGACCTGGCGATGGATCGCACGATGATCCCGCTCGGTTCGTGCACGATGAAGCTCAACGCCACCGCCGAGATGATCCCGATCACCTGGCCGGAGTTCGCCGACATCCATCCGTTCGCGCCGGCCGCGCAGGCGCAGGGCTACAAGGAACTGATCGACGGCCTCGAGGCGATGCTGGTCGAGTGCACCGGCTACGACGCCGTCAGCCTGCAGCCGAACTCCGGCGCGCAGGGCGAATACGCCGGCCTGCTGGCGATCCGCGCCTGGCACCGCAGCCGCGGCGAGGGCCATCGCGACATCTGCCTGATTCCCGAATCGGCGCACGGCACCAATCCCGCGTCGGCGCAGATGTGCGGCATGAGCGTGGTGGTGACGAAGTGCGACGCCAACGGCAACGTCGATGTTGAGGACATCCGCCGCAACGCCGAGAAGCACGCCGACCGCCTTGCCGCGATCATGATGACCTACCCGTCCACGCACGGCGTGTTCGAGGAGGACGTCGTCGAGATCTGCGAAATCGTCCACCGCCACGGCGGCCAGGTCTACACCGACGGCGCCAACATGAACGCGCTGGTCGGCGTCGCCAAACCCGGCAAGTGGGGCAGCGACGTCTCCCACCTCAACCTGCACAAGACCTTCTGCATTCCGCACGGCGGCGGCGGCCCCGGCGTCGGCCCGTGCGCGGTCAAGGCGCACCTCGCAGAGTTTTTGCCGGGCGCCCTGCCCCCCTCTCCCTCCGGGGGAGCGGTCGGGGGTGAGGGTACGCCTTCGCGCAACGGCAGCATGGTCAGCGCCGCCACCTTCGGCAGCGCCTCGATCCTGCCGATCAGCTGGATGTACATCGCCCTGATGGGCCGCGACGGCCTGCGCAAGGCGACCCAGGTCGCCATGCTCAACGCCAACTACATCGCCACCCGACTGGCCCCGCACTATCCGACGCTCTACACCGGCCGCAACGGCCTCGTCGCCCACGAGTGCATCCTCGACCTGCGCCCGCTGAAGGACGCCAGCGGCATCGGTGCCGAGGACGTCGCCAAGCGCCTCATCGATTTCGGCTTCCACGCACCGACCCTGAGCTTCCCGGTCGCCGGCACGCTGATGGTCGAACCGACCGAAAGCGAATCGCAGCACGAACTCGACCGCTTCATCGACGCCATGATCCAGATCCGCGAGGAGATCCGCGCGATCGAAGAAGGCAAGCTCGACCGCGAGGACAATCCGCTGAAGAACGCCCCGCACACCGCGACCATGATCGGCGCCAGCGAGTGGACCCACGCCTACCCGCGCGAACTCGCCGTGTTCCCCCTCGCCTCGCTGCGTCAGCAGAAATACTGGCCCCCCGTCGCCCGCGTCGACAACGTCTACGGCGACAAGAACGTGTTCTGCGCGTGCATCCCGATCGATGCGTATGCCGGCGAGGCGGCGGAAGCCTGAACCACGGCGTGGCGGTTGTGGAGCTCACGCCACAACCGCCAGAACGGGAGGCGGCCAGGCCCGTCAAAGGAAAGCGCAGCGGGGAGAACGGACAGCAAGCGTCTGCACGAAGACGAACCTGCATCGCCGAAACGACATCCGCCTTCCCTTCGCCCCGCGCAGCGGGGAGAAGGTGCCACGGCAGCGGCGGATGGGGGCGCTCTGAACCCGGGAACCCGACCCACCATCCACCCGGCCATCAACCAAGAACACGCGGCAACGCCACGGCGGCACCGGAGCGCACGCACGCATCCATCAACGGCGACAACCCGGTCGCCACCGGATTGACCTCGACCAGCAGCGCACCGGCACGCTTGGCGATCGCCGGCAAACCCGCGGCCGGATGCACGAGTCCCGACGTTCCGACCACCAGCATCAGGTCGCATGCCGCCGCTGCGTCCGCCGCCGTCCGATAGGCCGCCTGCGGCAGATCCTCGCCGAACCAGACCACGCCCGGCCGCACGCGACCACCGCAATGCACGCAACGCGGCGGCTCGACGCGCAGCGGTGCCGCATCGGCGGCGGGAATGTCGAACGCCGCATGCGCACGCGCGCAGGCGAAGCAGCGATGCGCGAACAAGCCGCCGTGCAGATGCACGACCTCGCTGCTGCCGGCGCGCTCATGCAGGTCGTCGACATTCTGCGTGACGATGCGCAGGTCGCGCGTCGAAGCCGCCACCGCCAGCGCGAGATGTCCCGCATTCGGCTGCGCCGCGCGCACGAGGGCCATGCGCCACAGGTACCAACCCCAGACCAGCGCCGGATCGCGCCGCCATGCCTCCGGCGTCGCCAGTTGTTCCGGGTCGTATTGCGACCACAGTCCGTCCAGCGCCTGCCGGAACGTCGGCACCCCGCTTTCGGCGGACATGCCCGCGCCCGTCAGCACGACGATGCGTTTTGCGTCGCGGACGATTCGTCGTGCGATCCCGATGTCTTCGCTCATGCTCGTGCTCCTGACTGTGCGTCTTTGGATCACCGGAATCGGGGCGATGACTTGCCTGCCTTTACGTAGGATCGGGGCACCATCATTGTCCTGGCAGAGCCGTGCTGATCTCGGCTTGGGAGCCGGGGCAGCGGAGCAACGGTGAAGCCGCTCGCACGAAGCGGCCGATGCGACCCGCGAGTGTCTTCAGCGGGTGAGGAACCCGCGCGGCACCTGGCCATCCCAGGACTCGCGCACGACGGCATCGACGCGAGCGCCGGGTGGGCCGCGTTGCAGCCAGTCGGCGAGGGTGTCGATGGCGGCCGGGTCGCCGCTGGCGATCACTTCGACGTTGCCGTCGCGCAGGTTGCGGGCATGGCCGCTCAGGCCGAGGTGCAGGGCTTCGCTGCGGGTGGCGGCGCGGAAGCCGACGCCCTGCACGCGTCCGGACACGAGGAAGCGTGCCTGCGCCATGGCCGGCTCACTCCTTTCCCGCCGCATCTGCGTCGCTCTTGGCCGGGCTGCTCTTGCCGGCACTGGCGGATTTCGCCCTGGCGATCGCGTCGGCGAGATCCTTCTCGGTGATCGGGCCGAGGAAGTGACGGGCCACGCTGCCGTCGGGGGCGATGAGGTAGGTGGTCGGCAGGCCGCGCGGGGTGGCGAAATCCTTCGGCGGGTCGCTGACGTCGATCTGGGCGATCGCGTAGGACACCGGGCGCTTGGCGAGGAAGTCGACGATTTCCTGCTTGTCGGTGTCCTCGTAGGCGAGGCCGATGGCGACGACATCGTGGCGCGAGTCGACGAAGGCCGAGAGTTCCGGCATCTCGGCGATGCACGGCGCGCACCAGGTCGCCCAGAAGTTGACGATGACCCACTTGCCGCGCTGTGCGGCGAGATCGAAGGTCTTGCCGTCGAGCGTGGTGACCGAGAGTGCGGGTGTCTTCACCGCGTCGGCGGCCGAGGCGATGCCGGCGAGCAGGGCGAACAGCAGGACGAACAGGCGTTGGCGAAGGCTCATGGCGGTTCCCGGGTTGGCGGTTCGTCGCTGTCGCCGTCGGCGGCGGCCGGCGGGACGATCGCGGACAATGGTACGTCGAGCGCGCCGCGCACGGCATCGGCGAGGGCGACCAGAGCCGCCGGCAGGGTCGGCGAGGTGCTGCCCGGCAGCGGTCCGGCGCTGGTCGGCAGGCGATAGTCGCCCTCGTCGTGGAGGTCGCGCAAGGTGACGCGGGCGAGGTCGCGGGCCAGCACCCATTCACCGGTCTCGGTGCGGCGGACGATGGCGAGCCTGTCGAGGTCGGCGAGGTAGCGCTGCAGCAGGTCGTCGGTGAGGAAGGGCTCGCACTGACGCAGGTCGGCGACGTGCAGGCCGCGGCCGAGGCGGTGCGCCTCGGCAAAATGACCGACCACGCGCACGAGGCCGCTGAACTCCTGTCCGGCGCTGAGGCGCAGGGCGACCGGCCGGTAGTCGAACGCGCTCAGCGACGCGGTGATCGAGGCACCGAGCAACACGATCACCCACGACAGGTAGATCCAGAAGATGAAGATCGGCACGATCGACAGCGTGCCGTAGACCTGTTCGTAGCTCGCCACGCCGGTGGCGTACCAGGCGAAGCCGCGCTTGGCGAAGTCGAACAGCAGGGCGGCGATGAAGCCGCCGATCAGCGCATCGCGCAGGCGCACGTTGCGGTTCGGGATGACCAGATAGGCGACCACCAGCGCCGACCAGACGATGAGGAACGGCAGCATCGACAACACCCGCGCCTTCAGCGAGAACTGCGCCGCGGCGGCGTCGATGAACGGCAGTGCGACCAGGTAGGAGCTGATCGCCAGCGCGGTGATGACCAGCAGCGGACCGAGGCTCAGCGCCGCCCAGTACATGAGGAAGCGCGACACCGCGCTGCGCGAGGTCGCCACGCGCCAGATGCGGTTGAAGGCGTCCTCGATGCTCATCATCAGCGAGATCGCGCTGACGATCAGCACGATCACGCCGACCGCGGTGGCGCGGCTGGCGTTGGCGGCGAACTCGGTCACGTAGCCCTGGACGACGTCGCCGGTGGCCGGCACGAAGTTCTCGAACACGAAGGCGGTGAGCTGGTCCTTCCAGCCGGCGAAGGCCGGGAACGCGGCGATCATGCCGAGCACCGCCGCGGTCAGCGGCACGAGGGCGAACAGGCTGGTGAAGGCCAGCGCACCGCCGGTCTGCAGGCAGCGGTCCTCGAGGAAACGCTTCCAGGTGAAGCGCAGGAAGGTCAGTACCTGCTCACGGTCGAAGCGGCGCGTGGCAAACTCGCGGAGTCCCATGCGGCGAGGTTATCGCAGCCGCCGGACGCCGCCAAACCCGCGCCGGCATGGCCGCCGGCCCCCATCCGCAAGGTTTCCGCAATGTCGACGAAGGACGTGCTCGTTCTCTATTACAGCCGCACCGGCAAGGTCGCCCAGCTCGCGCGTCTCGTCGCCCGCGGCGTCGAGGAAGTCGACGGCATGCGCGCGCGCCTGCGCAGCGTGCCGCCGGTGGCCGCGGTGACCGCGACCGCGCAACCGCCGGTACCCGACGACGGCGCGCCCTACGTCGATGCCGCCGACTTGCGCGAATGCTGCGCGCTGCTGCTCGGCAGTCCGACCCGCTTCGGCAACATGGCTGCACCGCTCAAGCATTTTCTCGACTCGACCGGCACCGAATGGGCCTCGGGCGCGCTGGCCGGCAAGCCGGCCGCCGTGTTCACCGCGACCAACACCATGCACGGCGGCCAGGAAAGCACCCTGCTGTCGATGATGCTGCCGCTGCTGCACCACGGCATGCTGCTGGTCGGCCTGCCGTATACCGAGCCGGTGCTGACGAGCACGCTCAGCGGCGGTTCGCCCTACGGCGCAAGCCACGTCGGCGGCGGCGATGGCGGCAACGCGATCAGCGACGACGAACGCACGCTGGCGCGCGCACTCGGCCGACGCGTGGCAGAGGTCGCCGCGCGTCTCGCGGACAACGCATGAACACCGTTGCCGTCGGCTTCGCCGCGTGGGCGGGCCTGATCCTGCTGCAACCGCTCTGGTACCTGTGGCTGGCGCCACCGGCGAATGGCCAAGCCGGACTCGCCCTCGCCCTGACCCTGCCGCCGCTGCTGCTGCCGCTGCTCGCCGTGCGCCGCGGGCCACGCCGCATGCTGCTGTGGATCGGCATCGTCAGCCTCGGCTATTTCAGCCATGGGGTCGTTGCGGCGTGGGCGAATCCTGCGGCGCGGCTGCCGGCGCTGGTCGAGGTTGTGTTGTGTGTGGTGTTGGTCTTCAGTCTGGGGGCGATTGCGCGGGCGGGGCGGCGACGAGGGAGGGGGGCTTCGGTGGGGTGATGGGCGGGTTCGCGACGGGTTGATGCACGGTTTGGCGATTCTCGTTGCCGTAATCTCGGCGAAAGTCGGACAAGCGGTATCTGGCTTTGGCTCTTCGCTTTCTCTGGGTGTGGTGAACCACGGGTTCCGCTCGCCTCGGCGATTCTCGTTGCCGTCATCCCGGCGGATGCAGGCAACCCGCTCCTGGCTTTGGTTCTTCGCTTTCTCTTGGGTGTGTTGAACTTTGGTTCCGCTCGCCTCGGCGGCGAGCGGGTTACTTTCCTTTGTCTCGTCAAAGGAAAGTAACCAAAGGAAAGACGACCCCGGCAGTCGCGCCGGTCGGACTGCGTCCGCCCGGTCCCCTGCGGTGCTCGCCAGCCACCGGCCGGCGAACAACTCGGCCATCCATGGCCTCAAACAGTTCGCCTTTCCCCGGTGTCTGACTGCGCTCCTCGGCGCGACTGAGGGGGGGACGTCAAGGGCAGAGCAAGAGCAGAGCAAGAGCAGAGCAAACGCACATGCTGTTGTTCTGGCCGTTGCCGTTGCCGTTGCCGTTGCCGTTGCCGTTGCCGTTGCCGTTGCTGTTGCCGCTGCAGTTGCTCTGGCCCTGGCTGTTGAACTACCCCCCCTGCAGCAGCGCCGAGGAGCGGAGCCGGCCAGCGGGGAAAGGCGAACTGTCTGAGGCCATGGATGGCCGAGTTGTTCGCCGGCCGCTGGGCGGCGAGCACCGCAGGGTACCGATCGGGCGCAGCCCGATCGGCGCGGATGCCGGGGTCGTCTTTCCTTTGGTTACTTTCCTTTGACGAGACAAAGGAAAGTAACCCGCTCGCCGCCGAGGCGAGCGGAACCGAGGTTCAACACACCCAAGAGAGAGCGAAGAACCAAAGCCAGGAGCTGGATGCCTGCCCAAGCCAGAATGACGATGTCGGGCACCGCCGAGGCGAGCGGAACCCATGGTTCACGACATCCAAGAGAGAGAAGTGAAACGGCGAAACGGCGTCAGGCTCGCGTCCCTGGCGTTTGCCTTCACCCTCGAGCATTGCCGGCCCGGGTCTATAATCGCCGCATGGATTTCGTGCAGTCCGTGCCCGCGCCGGGCAACAGTTTCCGTGATGATCGCGTCCTTCAGGGCTGGCTCGGAGCCCGTCTGCCGCCGCTCATGCTGGCGGCGATCACGGCGGATCTCGATGCCCTTGGCGCGCAGGCGGCGACGGCCTGGGTCGAGGCGCGCGAACGCGGTGAAGTCGATCCGCAGCTCGTGCAGTGGGATGCCTGGGGTGCGCGTGTCGATCGCATCGGCTCGACGCCGGTCTGGCAGCGCGGGCGCGCGCTGGCTGCGCGCTACGGGCTGGTCGCCGCCGGGCATGAGCCGACGTTCGGCGAGTTCGCCCGCTGCGACCAGTTCGCGCGCGTGTACCTGCACCACGTCGCCAGCGAGTTCTTCACCTGCCCGTTGGCGATGAGCGACGGTGCGGCGACGGCATTGAAGGCCGCCGGCGACCGCGCCCTGATCGCGCGCGCGGTGCCGCGATTGACCTCGCGGGATGCCGATGCGCTCTGGCTGTCCGGCCAGTGGATGACCGAGACCGCCGGCGGTTCCGACGTGTCGCGCACCGCCACCCGCGCCGAACCGGCCGGCGACGGTCGCTGGCGCCTGCATGGCCGCAAGTGGTTCACCTCGGCGGTCATCGGCGAGATGGCGCTCGCGCTGGCGCGCCCGGTCGATGCGGCATCCGGCGGCAGTGACGCGCTCGGCCTGTTCCTCGTCGAGACGCGCGATGGCGAGGGTCGCTGGAACGGCATCCGCATCGACCGCCTCAAGGACAAGCTCGGCACGCGCGAGCTGCCGACCGCCGAGATCCATCTCGACGGCTGCCTCGCCGATGCCGTCGGCGAACCGGGCCAGGGCGTGCGCTTGATCACGCCGATGCTCAATGTGACCCGCCTGTGGAACGCGGTCTGCGCGCTCGCCACGATGCGTCGTTGCATCGAACGCGCGGTCGCCCATGCGCAGGTGCGCGAAGCCTTCGGCCGTTGCTTGTTCGAGCATCCCCTGCATGTGGCGACCCTGGCCGACCTTGCCGCTGCGCACGAGGCTGCCTTCCATCTCGTCTTCCACGCCGCCCACCTGCTCGGTCGCAGCGAGCATGGCCGGGCCACCGACGACGAGGTGCAGTTGTTGCGTGCGCTCACCCCGCTGGCCAAGCTGTGGACCGGCAAGCTCGCCGTGCGCATCGCCTCGGAATGCTGCGAGGCATTCGGCGGCGCCGGCTACATCGAGGACACCGGCATGCCGCTGCTGCTGCGCGATGCCCAGGTCTATCCGATCTGGGAAGGCACGACCAACGTGCTCGCCCTCGACGTGCTGCGCGCGTTGGCCCGCAGCGGACTTGCGCCGGTGCGGCGCCAGGTCGAGGCGATGGTTGCCGGCGCCGAAGCGGGCGCCGTGCAGGCGATCGGCGACGCGCTCGCTGCACTGGAGGCGTGGTTGCACGCGCGTGCCGATGCGGAGAGCCGGGCCGCCGATGCACGTGCCTTCGCGCTGACCCTGGCACGCACGCTTGCCGCGGCCTTGCTCGCCCGCCACGCGGCACGGGCCGGTCAGGCGGGGGAACGCCGTCCGGCCATCGCGCTGGCGCGCTTCCTCGGCTCGGGCTTGTCACGCCTGGCAGCGGACAGAGGCGACGACGCCGACGCCCGCGCGCTCATCACTTCCTGATCCCTGATCCACACTTCCGTCGAGGCCATTCCATGCAGCACCTGTGCATCGTCACCACCGGCGGCACGATCGACAAGATCTATTTCGACGACAAGTCGGCCTACGAGATCGGCGAGCCGCAGATCGGCAAGATCCTCGATGCCCTCGGCGTCGCCTTTTCCTTCGACGTGCTGCCGGCCATGCGCAAGGACAGCCTGCACTTGGACGACGCCGACCGCGACCTGCTGCGCCGTCTGATCGCCGCCCAGCCGCATCGCCACGTGCTGGTCACCCACGGCACCGACACGATGGTCGAGACCGCACACGTGCTGCAAGCGATCGAGGGCAAGGTGATCGTGCTGACCGGGGCACTCAATCCGGCCCGTTTCCAGGGCTCCGATGCGGTGTTCAACATCGGCTGCGCGGTCGGTGCCGTGCAGTCGCTGGCCGACGGGGTCTACATCGCCATGAACGGACGCATCTGGAATCCGCTGGCCGTGCGCAAGAACCGCGACGCGAACCGCTTCGAGCCGGTGTGAGCGCATCCGCCGGGCAAGCCCGGTTCCACCAAAGCCTGCACGCTTCGATGCTTCCGTAGCGCGGGGCTCCGCTGCTCTTGCGGCTGCGGTCAACGTTTCAACCGGGCATCTCGGCTCTACCAAAGCCTGCACGGATGCTTCCGTAGAGCGTGCTGCACTGCTCGGGCGGCTTCGATCCACGCCTCGGCCGGGCAATCGCGGCTCTGCAAGAGCCCGCACGATCCGGCGCCCCCGCAAAGCCTGGCGGGAAACGCGAAAAAAAAGGAGGCCCCGTGAGGGGCCTCCGAAGTTCGTTTCCAGGTGCCGCCCCGTCCTCGAGGGACAGGAGCGGCAGGATTCCCGGATCAGAAGCGCTGCGTGTACTTCGCGTAGTAGAAACGACCGATCTCGAAGCCACCGTAGTACGGGTACTGGCTCGACGGGTTGGTGAACATGATCGGACCGTAGTGCTCGCCGATGTTGTTCGCACCAACCGCGAACGTGCCGTCCCACGGAGCGCGCCAGCGGAGCTGGAGGTCGTGGAACGAGTTCGAACCGACGTGACGCAGCGGATCCGGGCTGCCGTCGACGGCAACGTGGTCCGGATCGTCGCAATGCGTCGCGCGCACGCACGACTCGTACATGCCCGAGTAGTAACGCGTCGTCCAGGTCGCACCGAACGCGCCGAGCGACCAGTCGAGGCTCAGGTTCGAGCGCGTGCGGAACACACCGGCGGCACCGACGGAACCGACCACCGGAGTGTCGTCGGCGTTGTCGGCCTTGTCTTCGTACTTGCTCGTGTAGGTCGTGTTCCAGCTCAGCTGGAAGCGGCCGAACGAGAACTCCGGCAGACGGTAGTTGACGCTGAGGTCGTAACCTTCGGTCTCGAACCAGCCCTTGTTGGTCAGGCCCGAACGCATCATGGTGATGACGTGCAGGACCGGATCACGCTCGATGGTGGAGCAGCGCGAGACGATGTTCAGCTTGTAGCAGTCGTCCAGCACGTTCTGGAAGGTGTCGCCCGCGATGAGGTTCTCGATGCGGACCTTCCACCAGTCGAGGGCGATGTCGAAGCCTTCGAGGTAGCTCGGGCTGTAGACGAAGCCGAGGGTCTTGGTGGTCGCCATTTCCGGGGTCAGATCCGGGTTCGAGCTCGCCGAAATGAACTGGAACGGGGTCTGGCACGGGAACGCCGTACACGGGACGAGACCCTGGCCGAGCTGCACATAGTTGCCCGGAACACCGGCCGCGGTACAGGGAGCCGTACCGGCGACGTTGCCCGGACCGGTCGAACCGCAAGGATCGACGTAGAAGGCGAACGTGCCGTTGACGCCGGCATAGAGGTCACCGATCGTCGGGGCGCGGAAGCCGTCGGCGTAGGTGCCGCGGATCAGCAGGTCCTCGATCGGACGCCACTTCAGGCCGAACTTGTTGTTCGTCGTGTCACCGAAGTTGCTGAAGTCCGAGTAGCGGCTGGCCACGTTGATGCTGAGTTCGTGCGCGAACGGCACTTCCTTCAGCAGCGGAACCTCGATTTCGACATAGGCTTCGTCGAGATCGTAGCGGCCGTTCGTCGGGGTCGCCGGCAGGCCGGTGTAGTCGCCGTTGACGGCGAGCGGATCCGGCACGAAGGTGCCTTCCTCGCGGCGGTGCTCGATACCGACGGCGATACCGACGTCGCCGGCCGGCAGCGAGAACAGCGAACCGGCAAGGTTGGCCGAGTAGATCGTCGAGTTCGTCTGTCCGGTGTCATGCGTCTCCGGGAACAGGAACGACTGCAGGAGCGGATCGGACAGCGAGCCGAGGCCCGGCTCGCCGAACGGCAGCAGCGGGTTCCACGGCACGCACTCGCCGCTGGCCGGGTTCGAGCCGAGCGGCAGCGGGTTGGCGGCGGTGCCGCACTGGGCCTGGCCGAGCGAGTTGATGAACGACGGGCCAAGGGCAAGGGCCATCGCCGAGACGCTGGCATCGCCGAAGCCGAACTTGGTGATGTCGTTGCGGTTCACCGACGCGCCGACGTCCCAGGTCCACTCACGCTCGCCGAGCTCGAAGTAACCTTCGAAACCGGCGGTGACGCGATAGGTGTCGAGGGTGCTGCGGGTGGTGCGCGGCACTTCCCACAGACGACGACGGAACTGGATGGCGCCGTCGGTCGGGTTGAACACGCTGTCGGCCGACATCGGCGTGCCGAAGACGAGCGACTGGTACGGATAACCGGCGACCTGCTGCAGGGTCGAGCGCTCGTTGTAGAGCACGTCGGCGCGGAACTTGACGTTGTCGAACACGTCGTACTGGCCGGAGACGAACACCGAGCGGCGCTCGACGCCGGTCTGGTTCATCATCTGCAGGTTGCTGTTGGCGTTGTCGGCCGCCACGTGCGGGCGATAGCTCGAGACCAGCAGCGGGTTCTGGCCACGGATCAGCGTACACCAGGTGCTCGCACCGTTCGCGCCGCAGGGACCGAACCACGAACCGTTCATGCTGACCGGGCTCCAGCCCGAACCCGGGAACTCCGGACCGGCGTTGCCGAAGGCGCTGAAATCGCGATTGCGCGCCCAGACCGGATCTTCCTTCGAGTACTGCACGCTCATCGTCACCGAGCCACGCTCGCTCGTGCTGCCGATGGTGAAGTCGTAGACCTGGCGGTCACCGTCGTCCTGGTCGTACTGGCCGACGTAGAAGCTGGCCTCGGCACCTTCGAAGCGGCTGCGGGTGATGACGTTGACGACCGCGGCGATGGCGTCGGAGCCGTACACCGACGAGGCACCGTCGGTCAGGACTTCGATGCGTTCGATGGCGGAGGTCGGGATCTGGCCGAGATCCTGCAGGCCGTCGGTGGTCACACCGAGGCGCTTGCCGTCGATGAGGACGAGCGTGCGGTTCGTGCCGAGGTTGCGGATGTCGATGTAGTAGCCACCGACGTTCTCGCCGGAAGCGAGGACCTGCGAGCGGCTGATGGCGGGCGAGCCGGCCGACGGCAGGTTCTGCAGGATGTCGGCAACCGAGGTGAAGCCCTGGTTTTCGATCTGGGTGCGGTCGATGACGAGAACCGGCTGAGCGGTCTCGATGTCGGCGCGGCGGATGCGCGAACCGGTCACCACGATGGTCTCGAGCTTCTCGCTGGAATCGTCATCGCTCTGGGCGAAGACCGGTGCAGCGGGAAGGCCCACGGCCACGGCGGCTCCCGCGTACAACGCGAAACGCACTGCCTTGGTAAGGTCGTTACTGATCAAACTCATGTGAAGAGTCTCCCACGTTTATGTTGTGTCACAGCGCCCTGACAGTTTCGCTACCTCGACATGTCATTGCCGCTACCCGAAGCAACCACACTCGAACAGTCAACCCAAAAAAGCAGAGGTGCCCGGATCGTACCAACAAATCCCGCCCCTGTGAACAATGCGTTAACTTCACGTGAGGGACGGTTAACCCGGCCTTCTCGTTCAGCTTCGCGTTACCGGCCGGCGCAGCCACCGGAGTATCGAACCGGCCGGCCTACGAGGCAAGACGTAGACAGGGCTGCCGGCGCGACGGGCCGGGCTTTGCGGGCTCAGGCGATTCCGAGGCCGGCAATGCGGCCGAGGGCCGGATCGAAGCCCGCGGCGGCGGCAAAAGCGGCCCCGCGTGCGGCGTAGTCGCGGAACTGGTCGAAGCTCGGCGCGCCAGGCGAGAGCAGGATCGTCGACCCGGACCGGGCCAGACCGCGCGCGCGGGCGATCGCCGCGGCCAATCCGCCGTCCTCGAAAACCCCCGGCACGCCGGCGCTGCGCAACTCGCCGGCGATGCGGAACCCGTTGGCGCCACTGGCGATGATGGCGCGCGGCAAATGGCCGCGTACGGCCATGGCGAAGGCGGACCAGTCGAGGCCGCGGTCATGCCCGCCGACCAGCAGGAGGACGTCCTCACCCGCCAGGCTGCGCAGGGCCTCGAGGGTTGCCGCCGGGGTGGTGGCGATGCTGTCGTCGATCCAGACGATGCCGTCGCGCTCGCCGAGCCGCTGCAGGCGGTGCGGCAGCGGCTGGAACGTGGCCAGCGCCGGCGTCGCAGCGGTGGCGTCCTCGCCGGCAAGTTCCACCACGGTCAGGGCGGTACAGGCGTTGCGTGCGTTGTGCCGTCCCGGCAGCGGCAGGCGCGCGAGTTCGAAGACCGGCAGCGAGTCCCGCAGCAGCGCATCGGCACCGACCTGCCAGCCGCCCGCATCGGTCACCTGGCGACGCGCGCGATGACCTGCGGTACGGAGCAGCAACTCGGTGTCGGCACTGCCAAGCACGAGGCGATCGGCCACCGCGGCCAGGGCAAGCTTGTCCTCGACGTAGCGGTCGCGATCGCCGTGCCAGTCGAGATGTTCCTCGGCGAGGCTGGTGACCACGGCGATGTCGACGTGCGCGGCTTCGCGGGTCTGGAAGCTCGACAACTCCACCACCCACCACTCGGGCGCCCGTGGCGGATCGAGCAACTCCAGCAGCGGCAGGCCGATGTTGCCGGCCAGGGCCACCCTGCGCCCGCAGGCGCGCAGCAGGTGCGCGATCAGCGCGGCGGTCGTGCTCTTGCCCTTGGTGCCGGTCACCGCAATCACGCGCGCTTCGGGATGCTCGGCGAACCACAACGCCGTGCCCGAGGTGAAGCGGGTGCCGTTGCGGCGCGCCTCGATCAGTTCGGGCCGGTAGACACTGATGCCGGGCGACTTGATGACGACATCGAAGGCCGAAAGGTCGGCGGCGGTCGGCGACCGGGCGACCACCTGCAGGTCGCTGCCCGACTCGATCCGGGACGCCTCCTCCGGCGTGCAGAACAGGGTCGGCACGAGGGACGGCACGCGCAGGCGCAGGGTGGCCAATGCCGCGCGGCCCTCGCGGCCGTGTCCCCAGACCGCCACGCGCAATCCGGCGAGTTCGTCCAGGCGCATGGTCAGGCAAGGCCGAGCGCGGCGCGCAGGGCCGGCGGAACGTGATGCGGACCTGCGGGCTCGAGCAGGCTGTCGAGCGTCGGCACGTCCGCCAGTTGCGGAGCGATCTCGCGTGCGTAGCGCTCGATCAGGGCGTCCTCGCGCCACTCGGCGAGGCGCGCCAGTGCGGCGAACGCGGCGCGCGATTCACGGCCCTCGCCGACGCATTCGAACGGCTTGTGGTCGCGGTACTCGACCAGCGCGTCGAAGCCCGGCGCGAGCGCCTCGTCGTCGAGCAGGTTGCGGCCGAAGATCGCCAGCAGGCGCGGCTTCGGCATGAACGGGGCCAGGGCGAGGAAGACGAAATGGCACTTCGGACACTGCCCGCACCAGCGGTCGGCCGGACGCGGTCCGAGGATGCGGAAGTTGCGGTTGCAGCTCGAGAACACCTCGTCGTAGCGCGTCTCGCGGGCGAAGCGCGCGGCCACCGCCAGTTCCGACAACGGGCGCAGCAGCGAGCAGTAGTCGAGATCGGAGGCGACCCCGGCATGCAGGAGGGCGCGGAAACCGTCCTCGAAGCGCCAGCCCTTGCTCCACTGGTGATTCACTTCGCGGCCGTCGGCTTCGAGCGTCGCGCTCGACGCCGAGCGCTCGTTCGAGAACAGGATCGCGTCGAAGCCGTACAGCAGCGCGGCGACGACGAGGATCGCCGAGTTGATCGCGGTGACCGGGATGTGGCCGTTCCACGCGCCGAGGCGGTTGTAGTCGAACAACACGGGCGAGATCGAACGGGCGATGTTGAGCATGGGCAGGCCGGTGCGCGCCGCGCAGGCTTCGATCAGCGGCGAATTGCCGACCCACACCGCGGTCGCCGGTTCGCCGGTCGCCTTCAGCAATTCGATGCTGACCAGCGAATCCTTGCCGCCGCCGATCGGCACCAGCGCGCGTCGCGACAGGCCGAGATCCGTCGCCGGCCCGGCCGGCGTTTCGCCGAGCGGAAAGCGGATGCGGCCGTCGAGGTCGAGGCGGTTGGCCCAGGCGAACTCGCCGAGACCGTGCAGATACAGCTCGTCGAGGAAGGCGGCCGTGGCGGCGTCGGGCCAACGCGTTTCGACCGCGATCGTCGGCGGCACGCCGGCCTTGTAGTAGCTGACGCCGGCAATGAAATGCAGCAGGTCGAGCGCGGCCTCGAAGGCGGATGCGCGTTCCGCCGCGAGCGTCGGCGCATCGGGGAAGACGATCGTCTCGACCAGTTCGGGGCCGTCGTCGAAGGCATAGACGAGTTCCACCCGCCCCTGCACGCAACTGCGGCGGACGAAGCGGAAACACTGCGCCGCGCGCGGGTCAGGCAGGGTCATGGCCGCACCACTTCGGCAGCCGGCTCGCGCAGGTTGTAGCGCGAGGCCATGACCGCGCCGTAGGCACCGGCTTCGGCGATCAGCAGCACGTCGCCTTCGCGGCATTCCGGCAGGCGCCGGTGGCTGCCGAGGATGTCGCCGCTCTCGCAGATCGGCCCGACCACCTGCACGAGTCCGGTCGCCGGCTCGCCGAGGCGGCTCAGGTTGACGATCTCGTGCCAGGCTTCGTACAGCGCCGGACGGATCAGCGAGTTCATGCCGGCATCGACGCCGACGTAGGCGACTTCACCCTTGTGCTTGAGCTGGGTGACGCGGGCGAGCAGCACGCCGGCCTCGGCCACCAGGTAACGGCCCGGCTCCATCCACAGCGCGAACTGCGGGTAGGCCCGGCGGACCTCGGCGAGCGCGGCGCCGATCGCGGCGAGGTCGAGCGGTTCGTCGTCGGGTCGCGAAGGCACGCCGAGACCGCCGCCGAGATCGAGCACCTCGACCTTGTTGAAACGCTCGGCGAGGCTGGCCAGGTCGGCACAGACGCCGCGCCAGTGGCGGGCATCGAGGATGCCGGAGCCGAGGTGCGCATGCAGGCCGGTGATGCGCGCGCCGTGTTCGCGTGCATGCGCCCGAAAGGTCTCGATCGCATCGAGGGCGACGCCGAACTTCGATTGCGCGCCGCCGGTCTTGACCTTGTCGTGGTGGCCGCGGCCGGCACCGAGGTCGACGCGCAGGAAGAGGTCATGGCCGGCGAAGTCCCCGCCCCACTCGACGATCGGATGCAGGGCATCGAGGGTGACGCGCACGCCGGCGGCGACCGCGGCGCGGTATTCCTCGCGCGCAGCGAAGTTCGGCGTGAACAGGATGCGTTCGGGCGCGAGTGAAGGCAGCGCGCGGCGCACCGCTTCGACCTCGTTCCACGACACGCACTCGAAGGCAAAGCCTTCGCCGTCGAGCGCGCGCAGGATGTCGGGGTGCGGATTGGCCTTCAGTGCGTAGTGCCAGCGGTCGACCGCGGCGATCGTGCGCAGGCCGCGCGCCTGCGTGCGCACGGTGGCGAGGTCGTAGACGTAGCGTGGCGTTCCCTCGCTCGCCAGCGCGAGCAGTCCGGCGCGTGCCGCGCGCCACCAGGCCGGCCGCGGCGGCGGCGATTCCCCGCGTTCGATCTCGCGCCAGCTCGGGCCGAACACCTCGGCATCGTCCACGCGCATGGCGCCAGCGCGGATCAGCAGCGCATGCAGGCGCGGCACGAGGTCGTCGACCAGGCCCTCGTCGACGACGAAGGTCAGGTTGAGGTTGTTCGACGACTGCGAGATGAGGTGCACGTCGAGCGCGCCGAACTCGGCGAGCACGGCGGAGAGCTTGTGCAGCATCGAGCGCATGCCGCGCCCGACCAGGGTGATCGCCGCGCACGGCGCGATCACCTTCACCCGGCAGAACGGTTCGAGATCGGCGCACAGGCGCGACAGCACGTCCGAAGTCAGCAGGTTGTCGGAAGGATCCAGCGAGACGGTGACGTTGGTCTCGGCCGATCCGATCAGGTCGACCGAAAGGCCGTGGCGCTTGAACGCCTCGAACACGTCGGCGAGGAAGCCGACCTGCTGCCACATGCTGATCGACTCCATCGACACCAGGGTGATGCCCTTGCGCGAACTGATCGCCTTGACGCTCGGCGCCACCTGCGCGGCCGACGCCGCGATCGTGGTGCCGGCAAGGTCGGGACGGTTGGTGTCCTTGATGACCAGCGGCACGCGCGCCTCGCGCAGCGGGTGGATGCAGCGCGGATGCAGCACCTTGGCGCCGGTGGTGGCGATTTCCTGGGCTTCGGCGTAATCGAGCGCGGACAGCAGGCGCGCCTCCGGAACCTGGCGCGGATTGGCGCTGAACATGCCCGGCACGTCGGTCCAGATCTCGACGAGCTCGGCGCCGAGCAGCGCGCCGAAACACGCCGCCGAGGTGTCCGATCCGCCACGGCCGAGGGTGGCGGTCGCACCACCGGCGGCGCGCGCGATGAATCCCTGCGAGATGAACACCTCGCCTTGCGCGGCGAGACGTGCGCTGCATGCCGCATCGCGCGCCATCGGCACCGAGGCCGACAGCCAGCAGGCCCATTCGGTCTGGTTCGGCAGGCGCGCCGCGGCCAGGAACTCGCGCGCATCCAGCCACTGCGTCGGCTGGCCGCCGGCGGCGAGATGCAGGGCGCCGAGCGTGCTCGACAGCAGTTCGCCGCAGGCCAGCAGTTCGGCCTGCCACGCATACGCTGCGGTCGCGCGGCGCGGGTCGGCGATCAGCCGGTCGAGTTGCGCGAGGCGATCATCGAAGGCGGGGTCCGCCGGCAGGCCGAGTTCGCTCGCCAGCGCGCGGTGGCGCGCGACGAGACCGGCCTGGATGGCGCGACAGCGCGCCTCGTCGGCATGCGTCTCGGTGATCGCCTTGAGCTGGTCGGTGGTGCCCGACAACGCCGAGACCACGATCAGCACGCGCCGGCCGCGGGCGCGATGGGCGGCGGCGATGCGCGCGATGTTGTCCCAGCGCGCGCGCGTCGACACGCTGCTGCCGCCGAACTTGACGACCACCCAGGGGGCGTCGGCAGGCAGCGGCACGGGGGTGGCGACGTTCATCGGTTCGGCGGCGGAAACGGCGGCAGCGGTCGCGCATTCTTCGATGCGTCGCAACAAAAGGCAATCCGCAGCGTACGGCGCGGGCGCCGCCGGTCGCGCTCCGGCATCGCCCGCCGGGCCGCACGCGTCGTTCAGTGATGGTCGTGCGCGTGCGGAGCGTCGTCGCGCGCGCGCACGGCGAAGGAAGCGGTGATGCGACGACCGTCGGCGAGGATGAAGTCGATGCCGACCTCGCTGCCGGTGGCCGGCGCCGAGACCGGCTGCATCAGCATGAGGTGACGACCGCCCGGAGCGAGCTTCACTTCGGCGCCGGGCGCGAGGGTGATTTCGTCGAGCGCGCGCATCTTCGACACGCCGTCGACGACGACCGTCTCGTGGATCGACACGTCGCCGTACTGCGCCGACGCCGCACCCTGGATGGTCAACGGCGCGTCGCCGGCATTGCTCAGGGTGGCATAGCCGGCATGCATCGCCATGCCCGGAGGCGCCTCCGGAATCCAGGCATCCGCGACCACCAGGGTCCCCGCGGCTCCGGCAGCGAGCGGAACGAGTGCGATGAGGGCGAATGCGGCGCAGCGTTGCACGATGTTCATGGGCATCTCCGGTTGCGCGGCTATGATACGTCGCCCGTTCCCCTGCCCAGGAATCCGCGACCATGCACCGCATCTTCGCGTCGGCCATCGCCGCCAGCTTGACCCTTCCCGCCGCAGCCGCCGACGAAGCGGCGCTGACGATCTACCGCAGCGACGGCGGCGCACTGTTCGAAGGCGGCGGCTCGCCGGTCGCCGACGGCTACGCGGTCGTGC
This sequence comes from uncultured Dokdonella sp., assembly GCA_934526015.1. Classification (GTDB taxonomy): domain Bacteria; phylum Pseudomonadota; class Gammaproteobacteria; order Xanthomonadales; family Rhodanobacteraceae; genus Dokdonella. Next base: position 12,491 of record CAKSZY010000022.1, on the reverse strand, counting down.
ACGAATCACGCGTGCTGGAACTTGCCGGCGGACGCCAGACCGTGGTCATCGACGGCCTGCCCTCGACCCTCGATGCCGAAGCGGTCGCCATCGACACCGGCCGCGGCACGCGCGTGCTGGCCCAGCGCGTGCTCGCCGCCGGGGATTCCGGTTTGCTGGCGGCGCATCGCGGCGAGACGGTCGAAGTGCACGGCAGCGATCGCCTGCTGGTCGCCGGCGTGCTGCTCAGCATCGACGGCAACGGCATCGGCGTGCGCACCGCCGACGGCCGCGTGCATTACGTGCACGACTACTCCAGCGTGCGCTTCGCTGCCGGCAGCGGTCAGCCCGGCAGCACCCTGCACCTTGCCGTCGACGGCAAGGCCGGCAGCGAACGCGTGCGCCTGACCTATCCGACCAGCGGCCTCGGCTGGCGCGCCGCCTATTCGGCCGTGCTCGCCGATGCCGATGCCTGCACGCTGCGCTTCGAGGCGCTCGCCAGCATCGCCAACCGCAGCGGCCGCGACTATGCGGCGGCGCGCCTGAAGCTGATCGCCGGCACGCCGAACTTCGCCAAGGCGTCGATGCCGCAGCCGATGATGGTGAAGGCCATGCACAGCGAAGCCTTCGCCGACGGCACGCCGCCCGAACAATCCGCGCTCGGCGACTACCGCAGTTTCAGCCTCGACGGCGCGCTCGACCTGCCCGATGCCAGCGTGACCCAGGTGCCGCTGTACGCCGCGCGTGAACTCGTCTGCCGGCGCAGCTGGCTGTTCGAATCCGGCAATACCTGGTATCCGCCGAAGCCGATGCTCGGAGCGGTCGGCGCCCCGCGCAGCAGCGGACCGGTAGTCGGCACGCTGCACTTCACCGCCGAGGAGAACCTGCCGGCCGGCTACCTGCGCGTGCTCACCCGCGACCGTGACGGCGAACTCGAGTTCCTCGGCGAGAACCGCGTCGCCGACACGCCGAAGGGACAGGTCGTCGATCTCGGCCTCGGCCTGGCCTTCGAGCTTGCAGCCAGCCGCGAGCGCAGCGCGTTTGCCGTCGATCGGGCGGCGCGCACGATGAACGAGGGCTTCCGCATCACCCTGACCAATGCCGGCGACCGCGCCCGCACGGTGACCGTGCGCGAACATCCGAATCGCTGGACGCAATGGAAACTCGCCTCCTCCAGCGTCAAGCCGAGCCGGCAGACGCCCGACACGCTCGAGTTCGAGGTCGGCGTGCCGGCCAACGGCAAGGCCGTGCTCGACTACAGCGTCGCCTATGCGTGGACGCCGGCCGACGAATGAACCGGCCCGCGGGCCGCGCACGCATTGCCGGCCCCCGTCCCCCTTTCCTTTTCCGTTCCCCGATTCCGAAGCGACCATGACGATCCTCGAATCCCTGCGCCACGACGACATCCTCGAACTGCGCCTCGCACGTCCGCCGGTCAACGCGCTCGACGCCGAACTGATCCGCGCGCTGCGCGAGGCCGTCGAATCGGCCGCTGCGGGCGGCGCGCGCGGGGTGGTGTTGTCGGGACGGCCCGGCCTGTTCTCCGCCGGCCTCGACGTGCCCTCGCTGCTGCGTCTGGATCGCGCCGCCATGCAGGTCGTATGGGCCGACTTTTTCGGCCTGTTGCGCGCCCTGGCGGCCTCGCCGATTCCGATCGTCGCCGCGGTGACCGGCCACAGCCCGGCCGGCGGTGCGGTGCTGTCGATCTTCTGCGACTGCCGGATCATGGCGCGCGGTGCGTACCGCATCGGCCTCAACGAGACCCAGGTCGGCCTGGTCGTTCCCGAGGTGATCCAGGCCGCACTGCGGCGCCTGCTCGGCAGCCACCGCGCCGAGCGGCTGATGGTGGCCGGCGCGATGGTCGATGCCGCACAGGCGCAGGCGATCGGCCTGGTCGACGAACTGATCGATGCCGAGTTCGTGGTTGCGCGCTCGCTGGCCTGGCTGCGCGAACTGCTGGCCCTGCCGCCGGAAGCGATGGCGGAGACGCGCCGCCTCGCCCGCGCCGACCTGGTCGCCCTGTTCGACGCTCCCGGCGCCATGGACACCGCGCATTTCGTCGACCGCTGGTTCTCGGCCGAGGCGCAGCAGGTGCTCGGCGCGCTCGTGGCGAAGTTGAAGGGGGATAGGGGCTAGGGGCTAGGGGCTAGGGGCTAGGGGCTAGGGTGAGGGGCGAGGGGCGAGGGGCGAGGGCTCGAAACTCGCAAATCGGGACAAGTTTGCGAGGGTGCTACAGGAGCAGGCCGTACCACGTATTCGAGTGCGGCGACGCCCGGTTCTCGCACCCTCGCCCCTCGCCCCTAACCCTCAACTCGCCGGTACGGCGCCAGCAGCGCCGGATCGGCCAGCAGCGCATCGGGTACGAGCCAGCGCGGCTCTTCGCCGGCGGCGAGGAGGGCGCGGATGCGGGTTGCCGATATCTCGAGCGCGGACACGGCAATGTCGATCACGCAGCCGGCCGGCGCGGCGGCGATGGCGGCACGATCGGTCGTCCGGCGCGGCGCGACTTCCACGGCCAGGGCTTCCGGTTCGACCGCCTGCACCCCGCCCCGCGTCAGCACGCCGATGTGCGCGTGATCGAACAGTTCGCGCCAGCGATGCCAGCCTGCCAGTCCGGCCCAGGCATCGGCGCCGACCAGCAGCACGAGCGGACGGCGCGGACCGATCTCGCCGCGCAACTCGATCAGGGTGTCGATCGTCCATGAAGGACCGCTGCGCGCGAGTTCGCGCAGGTCGAGGCCGATTCGCGACTGCCCGCGCAGGGCCGCTTCGAGGATCGCCACGCGTTGCGCGGTCGAGGCAACCGGCTGCGGTCGATGCGGCGGCACGCTGGCCGGCATCAGGTCGAGTTCGGCGTCGAGCGCGGTCGCCGCCTCCCAGGCCACGCGCAGGTGGCCGAGATGGACCGGATCGAAGGTGCCGCCGAGGATCGCCAGCGCACGCATCAGCGCGCGAGCAGTTCGCCGCCGCGCCGCGGCGCCGCGATCGCCGCGACCAGGCGCTCGATCTCGCGCCAGACGTCGCCGTCTCCGCGCCCCTTGGCGATGCGGTCGATGCGCGCCGCCTGCACCAGGCAGCGCTCCCAATGCGCCGCGTCGCCGGCCTTGAGGGCGCGCCGGAACAGCGGCTGGCGCACGTCCCACACGCGCTCGTTGCGGAACGCCTGGGCGAGATTGGCTCCGGCCAGCGACAGCCGGTGCACGGCGCGCAACTGGGTCAGCATCCAGCCAAGCAACGGGATCGCTTCCTCGCCCTCGGCCTTGAGGCCGGCGACGATGCGCAGCGCGCGTGCGGCATCGCCGCCGAGCGCCGCATCGGTGAGGCGGAAGGCATCGAAGCGTGCGTCGTCGGCGACGCTCGCCTCGAGCGTGTCGACGTCGAGCACGGCACCATCGAGCAGCAGGGCCAGCTTGTCGACCTCCTGGGCGGCGGCGAGCAGGTTGCCCTCGACCCGTTCGACCAGGCGCTCGACCGCATCCGGAGTCGCCTTGACCCCGCGCGAGGCGAGGCGCGCGCCGATCCATGCCGGCATCTCCTCGCGCTTCAGCGGCCACATCGGCAGGACCACGCCGGCGCGGTCGAAGGCGGTCACCCACGCGCCTTCGTGCTGCTTGCTCCAGTCCTGCGCGGTGACCAGCAGCACGGTGTCGGGCGGCGGCGACGCCGCCCAGGCGGCGAGCGTGGCGGCCCCGTCCTTGCCGGGCTTGCCGGTCGGCAGGCGCACGTCGATCAGGCGACGCGACGCGAACAGCGACATCGCCTGTCCGCTGGCGGCCAGTTCGTTCCAGTCGAAGCGGGCATCGGCATCGAACACCTCGCGTTCGAGATGACCGAGTTCCCTTGCCCGCGCCCGCAGGCGGTCGGCCGCCTCGAGCACGAGCAGGTGCTCGGCGCCGGCGATCAGCCACACCGGCCGCAATTCGGGTGCGGCGAGCAGTTTCGGCAGGTCGGCGGGGCGGGCGGGCATCGGTGGATTGTAGCGGGCTGGCCCTGCCGCTCGCCGGATTGCGTGGAATCCACCGTACCGTGATTTCAGGGGAACCTCGAATGAGCCTGCCTACCTTCCGCAGCCCGGCGGCGGCGTGCCGCTGGCTGCTGCTCGCCGGCCTCGCCTGGCTGGTCCCGGCCGGCGCGATCGATCGGCCGGCGGGGGCCGGCGCCATGCCAGCCAATTACGACATCCGTCGCGATGCCGCGCCGGACGCGCTCGCGGCACGCGCCGCGATGCGCCAGGCAGCCGGTCGCGGCGCGGATGCCGCCGCCCGCCACCAGCAACGTGCACAGGCAGCCGAACAGGCGCTGCGCGCCGAGCTGCCGGGCCTGCGCATCGGCCACTCACGCAGCCTCGGCACGCCGGAGGTGGTCGGCACCGATCCGATGCAGCACGCCGCACTCGGCGCCCGGCCCGGAATCGGCCGGGTCGGCAACCTGCAGGAGTTCATGCGCCGCTGGCCCGATCTCTACGGCATCGCCGCCAGCGAGGTCGACGCCCTCGTCGTCGACGCCGACGGACGCAATCCGGAAGACAGCCTTGCCTTCGTGCGCCTGATCCAGCGCATCCATGGCCTGCCGGTGTTCCAGGGCGAGGTCACCGCCGCCTTCGATGGCGCGGACCGTCTCGTGCGCACGATCGGCAACCTTGCCGCCGACCTCGACACCGCGACGCTGGCGCGCGACACCGGCGACCCGCGCGTGCGCGTGGTCGACGCTGCCCTGGCGATCGGCGTCGAGGTCGACGGCGCCGCGATTTCCGGGATGCACGATCCCGGCCGCGACGTGTCGCTGGCGGTCGGCGGTTTCGACGAACCGGTGCGCGCGCAGGCGCTCTACTTCCCGACCGAACCGGGGGTCGCCCGGCTCGCCTGGCGCTACCTGTTCTGGCAGCGATCGACGGCGTGGAACGTCATCGTCGATGCCGCCGATGGCCGCCTGCTGTGGCGCAAGCAGCTGACCGAGCACCAGACCCAGCCGGTGAGCTACGCGGTCTACGGCGGCAGCAGCCCGGCGGTGTTCTCTTCGCTGCTGCAGCCGCAGATGCCGAATGGCGCACAGGCGCCGATGGCCAACCGCACCCAGGAGATCCTGATCGGCAACGAGGCGCCGAACACGTTCAACAGCGTCGGCTGGATCACCGACGGCAACAACACCACGGCCGGCAACAACGTCATCGCCGGACTCGACCGGTTCGCTCCGAACGGCATCGACGACAGCGGCATCCCGAGCGGATCGCCGAACCGCTCGTTCCAGCCGAACTACAATCCGGCTCCCGGCAACCCGGCACCCGGACAATCACCGACCTCGCCGAACTACCCGCCCTCGCTTTCGACGTACCAGATCGGTTCCATCGTCAATGCGTTCTACTGGAGCAACCGCTTCCACGACCGCACCTACCGCTACGGCTTCAACGAAGCGGCGCGCAATTTCCAGAACCTCAACTTCGGCCGCGGTGGTCTCGGCAACGACCGCGTGCGCGCCGAGATCCAGGACTCCGAAGACGTCAACAACGCGAACTTCGCCACGCCGGCAGACGGCCAGGCGCCGCGCATGCAGATGTTCCTGTGGACGGACCCGAGTCCGGCGCGCGACGGCTCGCTCGACCGCGACATCCTTTTCCACGAGCTGGCCCACGGCGTGTCGAACCGGCTGATCGGCAACAGCGATGGCCTGTCGGAACAGCAGGCGCGCGGCATGGGCGAGGGCTGGTCGGATTTCTTCGGGCTGACCCTGGCCGCCCTCCCGTCCAGCGGCACGACGAACGTGTATCCGCTCGGCGCGTACAGCCTCTACCAGCGCGGAAGCACCGGCACCAACAACTACTATTACGGCATCCGCCGCTATCCGTACGCGTTGATGAGCACCACCGGTGGCCCGAACGGGCGTCCGCACAATCCGCTCACCTTCGCCGACATCGACCCCGACCAGATCCTCATCAACGACGGCGCGTGGCCGCGTGATCCCGACGACACCGGTTCGCCGGGTTCGGCGACCGCCGTGCACAAGATGGGCGAGGTGTGGGCGCTGGCATTGTTCGAAGGGCGCGCGCGCCTGATCGACCGCCTCGGCTTCACCGCCGGCAACGAGCGCATGCTGCAGATCGTGATGAACGGCATGAAGGTCACGCCGCTGCAACCGGACTTCATCGACGCGCGCGACGCCATTCTCGCCGCCGCCGCGGCGATGGACGGGAGCGACCTGATCGACCTCTGGCGCGGCTTCGCGACGCGCGGCATGGGCGTCGACGCGAGCACCGATGGCGTCCATGTGGTCGAGTCGTTCGACACGCCCGGCATCACCGCCAACGCGACGCCCGTCGTGATCGACGCGCTCTGCAACGCGAACGGCGTGGCCGATCCCGGCGAGCAGGTCGATCTGCGCGTGCCGCTGCGCAACTCGCTGGCGACCGCCGTCGGCAATGTCAGCCTGCGCGTGAACGGTGCGGCGCCGGTCGAGTTCGGATCGATTCCGGCCCATACCACCCGCACGCGCCTGTTGCCGGCGCGGGCTCCCACCTTCGCCTGCGGACAGGTGTGGCCGCTCGACTTCGAGATCAGCAGTGATGCCGGCACGCAGATCGCGCGCCACCAGATCCGCCTCGGCTCGCCGGTGTTCGCCGTCGACCAGGACTTCGATGCCGCCATCGGCAGCTTTCCGCCGCCCGGCTGGACCCGCACCCTGGTCGGCGCCAATGCGCTCTGGCAGCGCAGCGACAGCAGCTACTCGAGCGCGCCGTACGCAGCCCACATCGATGCCCCCGCCGCCGCCGGCGAGAGCATGCTGACCACGCCGTCGATCCCGATCGGCAACTTTTCGGCCGAACTCAGCTTCCGCCACCGCTACGACCTCGAAACCGGCCACGACGGCGGCGTGCTCGAAATCAGCATCGACGGCGGCTCCTGGTTCGACATCCTCCAGGCCGGCGGACGCTTCCTCTCCGGCTCCTACGACGGCAGCCTCGGCGACAAGTGCCTGGTCGGCGGCGACAACCCGCTCGAGGGCCGCTACGCCTGGTCCGGCGAAGGCGGCAGCTGGGGCACCACGCGCGTGCTGCTGCCGCAGGCCGCGCTCGGCCGGAACGTGCGCCTGCGCTGGCGCTTCGGCACCGACTGTTCGGTGGCAGGTGGCGGCTGGACGATCGACAACGTGCTCCTGCGTTCGGCGTTCCAGTGCGCCGTGCCGACCTGCACCGACCTGATCTTCCGCCACGGCATCGAGAGCACACCCTGAGGGCCCGCCCATGCGCGGATGTCGCGCACTCGGCCTGCTGCAGGCGCCTGACATGGCCGCAACATCAATCCCGCCCCGACCACGCTCGAGGCGGTCGAAGTTCGAGGCGTGGGCGAACCACTCGATGCCGAACGCGCGCTGACCCCGGTGTCGTCAGCCTCGTCGACGGCGCGAACGGCCAAGCCCCGCACGCATCGACCGTCGCGCTCAGCGCGCGGCGGTCGAGTGCGACTCCAGCCGGCGCAGGATCGCCTGCACCATCTCGCGCTGGAGTTCCGCGACCAGCAGGTCCTGCTCGGCGGCGACGCCGAGGGCCTGGGTCGCATCGAAGGTGAAGACGCGGCTGAGTTCGATCACCTGGCGGTCCAGCAACGGCTCGCCAGCGGCCGAGAGCACGTCGAACTCGACGCGATGGCGCAGGGTGTATTCGTTGGCCCGTGCATTGCTGCCGACCGAGAGCACCTCCGTGTCGATGCGGTTGCTGCCGATGCGCAACCGCGCCGCGCCTTCGCCGACGTCTTCGACGACCACCGCACCGGCGCGCACGAGCGCGCGGGCGAGATCGCGTCCGAGCGGACTCACCGGCTCGGCACCCTCGATGTGCACGCGCTGCATGCCGGCCGGCAGACGCACCTCCTCGCGCAGCTGGAAGCCGCAGGCCGCGAGCAGGAACGGGACGACGGCAATCAGGGCAAACAGGACGCGGCGCAGGTTCATGGGATTCCGGACTGATCGGGACATGCAGACGCGGATCATACGGTGCGCAACGGTCCGGCAGCGAGCCGGCAACCGCGTCCGCTGGCCTTCCCGACGCTCACGGCGACCTATACTGGCCCGGCGCCGGGGACGTCCGGCGGGGAAGCCGCATGCCGCAACCTGCTCCGCGCCCTCTCGCCTTCGATGATGTGGTCATCGACTTCGCCGGGCGCCGACTCGCACGCGCCGGCATCGAGCAATCGCTCGAGCCGAAGGCGTTCGCCGTGCTCGAACTGCTGGCCGGCTCGCCCGGCACGGGGATGAGCCGCGACGACATCCTCGATGCGGCGGCGCGATCGATCCGCCGGCCGATCATCCCTGCACGCCGAGCTTCTCCTTCAGCCGGTCCGCAGCCAGATGCTTGACGAGATCGAACGGCTCGCATTGGCCGCTGGCGGAGGTGAACTCGATCGGCCCGGTCTCCCGCGCGACCTTCAGCGCCGCCCGGTTCAAGGCGGCACTGCGCTTGCCGATCCCGATCAGCGCCATCCCCATCGACAGGCGGACCTTCTCCGGTTCGCGACCGATCGCATCGGCAATGCGCTCGACCTGGGCGAGGAAGTACGCCTCGTCCGGCGCCTTCCTGCCGGAGAGCTTGGACACCTCGTAGAGCAGTCCATGACCGCAATCGCGGCGTACCGGATCGTCGCTGCGCACCCACTCGTCGGCCAGCTCGACCACGAACGAAGTCCGGGCGAGGGTTGCGTCGCAGGAAGCAAACACATGCGCCAGCATGCCGCCGTCCAGTTCCTCGACCTGCCGCTCGGCCTGCTCGCGGGTGATCTGCGCGGGGTCGTCGATCAGCAGCGCGATGACCCTGGCGTCATGGACATCGGTCTTCCAGAGCGCCCGGGCGAGCTCCCGGTTACGCCCCACGCGTTTCGCCAGCTTGCGCAGGCGCGTGAGCCCGATGCCGAAACTCCTCATCCCGCCGGTGCCGGCGCCCAGCCTCTCCCAGTTCCGCATGCCGCGTTCGTCGCGCTCGGCATCGAGCATGGCAAGCACTTCGGACACGGTCATCGAAGCATCTCCCGTCCGCGCATGGGACAAACCCGAGTCTAAACGGAAGCGGATGCCGGCGAAGCGGTCGCGCTCCGCGGTCGACTCGCCAGGCTTTCGTGGAGCGCAGCTTGTTGCGCTTTCTGCCGTCGCGCGGCAACAGGGCGGCACGCTGCGCACGACGAAAGACGGGCTGCGGCCCGCCGTTGACAGCGCCATGAAGTTATTGGACACTGTTTGTGACACTTGAACTGTCTATATGAAACTCAGCCTGCAACAACTCGGTGAACGCGCGGAAACCTCCGCCCGCACGATCCGCTTCTATATCCAGAAGGGCCTGATTCCCGGCCCCGAGGGCGAGAAGCGCGGCGCGTACTACACGGAGGCGCATCTTGCCGACCTGCTGCGCATCCGCCACTGGCAGGAAACCGGCCTGTCGCTGGATGCCATCGCGGGCTTGTTGCAAGCGAAGAGCGAGCCGCCGATTGCAACCGCCCGGCCGGGCGCCGTCGAAGTGCGCTCGCACCTGATCGTGGCCGACGGACTCGAACTGGTCGTCGCGCCCGAACGTGCCGGCCTCACCCAGGCGCAACTGCGCCGCTTGTTCAGGGCCGTGCAGCAAGCCCATGCCGAACTGCGCGCCAACGACAGCGAAGAAGTACCGCAAGACTGAATCGAAATCAGGGGATTTGAACCATGAACCACCCACATCGCACGAGCAGTTCCACGTCTCCGCTGGCCAGCACGGCGATCGAGGTCACGATCAGCGACCTGCTCGCCGAATACGAAGTGCGGCACGGTTTCCGCAACGACGGCAGCGACGCCATCGAGGCGATCTATTCCTTCCCGACCCCGCTCGATGCCGCGTTCCTCGGCATGCAGGCCACGCTTGGCGACGAAACGCTTGTCGCCCGCGTCCTGCCGGCGAAGAGCGCCACCCGCGAATACGATGACGCGATCGCCGGCGGCGACTCGGCCGTGCTGGTCGAACAGGTCGAGCCCGGCATGCTCTGCATCAGCCTCGGCTCGCTCAAGGCCGGTGAAAGCGGCGAGATCGTGCTGCGCTTCACCGCCGCGCTCGGCGTCGCCGGCCGCATTGCGCGGTTCAGCCTGCCGCTGGTGCATCGTCCGCGTTACGGACGCCGGAAGTTGTACGAGATAAGCGCCTCCAGCGCACACGATTTTGCCGTGGAACACCCGCTCACGGCGCGCATCCGCGTGCGCGGCCTGCTGGCCGACCGATCCGTGCAATGCACGAGCCACGGCGCGCGCTTCCAGCGCGACGGTGGCGAAACCCTGCTCGATCTCGACCACGCGATGCTCGATCGCGACCTCGTGCTCACGTTCGACCTCGGCAAGGAATCCGTTTCCAGCCTGCGCCGCATCGAAGACGGCGAACGCTCGATCGGCGTGCTGAACTTCGTCGTCCCGGAAACGGCTTCGCCCGTCACTGCACCCCGCGACATCTGCCTGCTGCTCGATGGTTCGGGTTCGATGCAGGGTGATGCGATCACGCAGAGCCGCGCGGCGCTGCGCGCAGTCGCCGACGAACTCCGCAGCGAAGATCGCATCCAGGTCATCCGCTTCGGCGACCGAGCGGTCGAACTGTTTCGCCGCCCCCTGCGGGCAAGCGAGCGTGTCCGTGCCGCACTCGGCGACCTGACCCATACCATCAACGCCAGCATGGGCGGCACCGAAATGGCGTTCGCCCTGCGCAGGGCGATCGACATGCTGAATTCCCTCGACGGACCATCGCAGCAAAAGGTCATCATCCTGGTGACCGACGGCGCGGTGTACGCCAGCACGCTCGCAGACGTCACCCGTGACGCCATCGACGCCGGCATCCGCGTCTTCGTCGTCGCCGTCGGCAGCAGCGCCGGCGTCGATGCCTTGCAGCCGCTGGCCACCGCGACGAACGCCACCCTTGAACGCGCCGTCCCGGCCGAGCCGATCGATGCCGGCGTGCTGCGCCAGCTCCGCCGCGCCCGTGAACCCGGACCGCTCGCCATCACCCTCGACTGGGGCCAGGGAGCCGCCTCGTTGCCCCACGGCGTCGCCTACCCCGGCGATGCAGCGACGGCGCTGGCCTTCCTGCCGGACAACACCGAGCGCACCGTGCGCGTGCATCTGCCGGGCTCGGAACAGACTTTCGTGCTCGACGCCGACCGTGCGGAAGCATCGGCCGCCTGGCGCGCCTGGGCAGGCCAGCAGGCACACCGCCACGCCGCACCGGCGGAACGTGAAGCGATTGCGCTTCGTCATGGACTCATCACCGATGAAACCTCCGCCGTGCTGGTCAAGGTCCGCGCGGAGGATCAGAAAGCCGATGGCTTGCCGCTTGTGGTTCCGGTGGCGCACATGCTGCCGGATGGAATGATGTTCAGCCGTGTGGCTGCTCCGGCGCCCGTCGGCCGACGCGTTCTTTGTGCTGCCCCCGCACTCGATTTTGATCTCGACAAGGATGGTCGCTACGACATGCCCGCCTGCTTGCGACGCACCGACGACGACACCAGCGCGCAAGGGGCAACCGAACCACCGCTTTCGGAGGACCGCATCCGGCACATCGAAGAAAGTCTGCTGCGCGCGCTGCACGCCCTGTTGCTCACCGACGAGCGCAACGGAATCGACTTCGACCTGCTGCTCGCCACCATCGACCCCGATCTGCACCACGACAGCAAGCGCCATCTCGAGGAAACCGGCAACATGTTCAACGAGATCACCGGAGCCATTCGACTGTTCGAACAACTCCTGGCCCGGCACCCGGGAACCGTTGCCGAGCTGACGGACGACCAGGAGGCAAGACTGGCCGTGGTTCGTCACACGCCGAGATCGTACTAACCAGAAGCGTCCGCATTGCAGTTCTTAGGCTCGTAGGGACCATATGAATCAGCCTGTCGACCAACGTACAAGCCGCTCGTACACCGCGAACCTACTTGGGAACATACGGAGCCACCTGGCAGGGTTGCAGGGCTACGACGTCATGGCCCTCGAGCTCATCCAGAACGCGGATGACGCCAAAGCAGATTCCGTTGTATTCGACATCACCGACCGGGGCCTTCTGGTCGTCAACAGCGGCAAGTTCACCTACTGCGGTGATCTGCACACCCTGTCTTGCAGCTTCATCTCCAGCAGCAACTACAGCTGCGACTACCACCGGATCGCGGATGTCGGCAGTGGGGAGAAGCTTTCTCGTGGCGAGAACATCGGACGCTTCGGCATCGGCTTCGTTTCAACGTATCAGGTTACGGACCACCCGGAGATCAGGTCTTCTGGTGTGAAGCTGACGCTTCACCCGGAGGAAGGTCAGTGTTTCATCGAGCCATTCAAGCAACCTGAAGGCACCACGTTCTTCTTACCTTGGGCGGACGACCCCAACACCAAAGCTCGGCTTGCGCTGGGGGTGTCACACATCAGCGCCGCACACATCGACCAGCTCGTCGACGACTTTCAGAGGGTCGGCGAATTCAATTCTGAAGTGCACCACCCGATGACGTGAGGTGGCGCAGGCGCGGTAGCCTGCACAGCTTCACCGC
>CAKSZY010000021.1 GCA_934526015.1 uncultured Dokdonella sp. | reverse complement strand
AGCGCATGCCGGTCCCTTCGCCCCGCGCAGCGGGGAGAAGGTGGTGCGGCAGCACCGGATGAGGGGCCGTGGGAGGTCGGCTGCGATCGGAGTTGCAACCGTGCGCGAGCGTTGCTTCATCGGCTGTTGCGGAAGAAGCGCGAAAGCGCCCCTCATCCGCCCTGCCCCTCAGCCGCCCGACGGCGGCTTCGACCTTCCTCCCCGTCGCCACGGGGAGAAGGGACAGCAAGCGTTTTCTCTGAAGTGCAGCTTGCAATCTTGCGACGGCACAAGCCGTCCCTTCGCCCCGCGCAGCGGGGAGAAGGTGGTGCGGCAGCACCGGATGAGGGGCCGTGGGAGGTGGGGTGCGTTCGCCATTGCAGCAATGCGCACGCGCAGCTTCAACGACGGTTGCAGAGAAAAAGCTCGAAAGCGCCCCTCATCCGCGGCTGCCGCCGCACCTTCTCCCCGTCGCAACGAGGAGAAGGGACAGGCATGCGTCTTCTCCAGAATGCATCTGTACATTCCTGCGACAGCACCCGCTTTCCCTTCGCCCCGCACAGCGGGGAACGGGCACGACGGCCGCGGGCGGCCGGCAAAACCGACCGCCCGCGGGGCGCGCAAAGGAGGTGTGCCCGGCGTGGCCTCAGGGCCGCTCGAACTCGTCGCGGAAGATCCAGTCGGGATCGCTGCGGACGCCGACGAAGCCGGCGGCGCCGGCCACCACGATGGTGCCGTCCGGCTCGATCACGCAGCGGGTCACGCTGTTGCTGACCCCGGCCGGGGTGATCGCGCTGAATCTCGCGCCGCCATCGTCGGAAAGCAGCACGCGACCGCCGCCGCTGGCCAGCGGCTGGCGCTCGCCGACGACGACGATGCGCGAACCGGCCTTGCACACGCCGCGCGCCCAGCTGCGCGTGTCCCCGGTGATCGCCGAGATCGAATGCTCGGTGTAGGCGGCGGCCACACCGGGATCGCTGCCGCTGACGAAGATCTTGCCGATGGCGTCGTCCTGATCCACGCCGACCGCGACGAGACCTCCGCCGTTGACGGCCAACGCCCACAGTTCACCGCGCCAGCCACCCGAGGGTTGCAGGTCGAGCGCCTGCAGCTGGTGCGGCGGGCTGCCGGCGGAGGTCGGCGGCAGGAACACGCGCGGCGGCTCGATGTTGCGGCTGCCGCTGCCGTAGAAGCGGTCGCCATGCACGACCAGGTCGAGCACCTGCACGTTGAATCCGGCCGCCGTCCACAGCGAGGCATTGGCGCCGGTCGCCGCGGTCGGCCGGTACAGCAGATCGTTGCCGTTGAGGGCTTCGGCGATCGCGCGCCCGTCGCCGAGCTCGCGATAGCTGCCGACATGGAACTGGAAACCGGCGGTCGCCACGCCGGTCAGGGTCGGGGTGACCGTGAACGGCGTGGTCGCGGTGTCCACGCGCATCACCATGTTGCGCGTTCCGGCCTCGAATCCGGCCACCTGCAAGCTGCCGTCGTGGCCGCGGCTGATCGAGTTGACGCGGAACTGGGCGAACGCATTGGCCGGTTGCACGGCCGCAGCGCGCCAGGTGGCGCCGCCGTTGTCGCTGTGGAAGAGGCCGTAGCCGGTCGCATTGGTGCCGCAGCCGACCCACAGGCGGCCGTTGACGTCGCGGTGCAGGGCGTCGGTGCGGTTCGCGCCGGGACAGGCATGCCAATGGACGGACCAGACCTGGGCGGCGGCGTCGGCCATGGCGACCGATGCGGCCACGGCGACGAGGCCGGCGAGGAAACGACCGGGGCGGATCAGGGGGGATTTCATGCGCGCGGAACTCCGTCAGCTCGGAAGCTCCGCAGCCTGCCCGCACCGCGCTCGGCAAGGCTTCAAGGAAATCTCCAATTTCCCTGAAATCCTCCTTGCGCATGCGCGCCATCGCGGCCGCGCGCAACGCCGCAGCGGATCTCAGCCGGCTGCCGGGCGTCCGTAGGCGCGCATGAAAAGCTCGACCGTCGCTTCCAGATGCGCCTCGACATCGGCCTCGCTGGTGGCGGCATTGCCGCAGCCGCACAGCAGGCGCGCATGCAGTTCCCCCTTCAGCAGGCAGAAGAACTGCGATGCCGCGCGGGTGACGTCGGCGATCTCGAGACGGCGGCGGGCGACTTCGCCGCGCAGGAATCCCGCCAGCCCGGTCTGCAGGGTCTGCGGACCGGCTTCCCAGAACATCTGCGCCAGCTTGAACGAGGTCCCGGTGCCGGCCGTCAGCAGGCGATGCAGGGCGATCGACTGCTCGCTGGTGATGAGGGTGAAGAACGCGCGTGCAATCGCCATCAGCTGGTCGCGGGTCGAGCCGCTCAGTCCCATCTCGAACAGTTCCGCCGGCATCAACTCGGTGCACTTGGCCCGCACCGCGTCGGTGAACAGGGTCTCCTTGTCGCGGAAATGGCTGTAGACGGTCAGTTTGGAAACGCCGGCGGCCGCGGCGATCGCATCCATGCTGGTGCCCTCGAAGCCGTTTTCCGGGAACAGGCGCTTGGCCGCCTCGAGGATGGCCGCACGCTTTTCGAGGTCCTTGGGACGACCGGGACCGCAGGATCTGGGCACGAGGTTGTTCATGAAAATAATAGTGGACTCACCAGTTCTGGTTATTTACTATACCACGGAGTTCATCATCGTCGCCGGCAGGGAATTGTAGCGATGCCCCGGAAATCCGTCCTTCCGCCTGCGGCGACGATGCTGGCCGTGCTCGTGCTGACGGCATGCACGACTCAGGCCGACGTGGCCCCTCCCCCGCGCGTCGCCCGCATCGGCCATCCGGTTGCCGCGATCGACGCCGGCACGGCGGTGTTTCCCGGCGAAGTCCGCGCGCGCTACGAAAGCACGCTCGCCTTCCGCGTGCCCGGCAAGATCCACACGCGCAAGGTCGATGCCGGCAGCCACGTGCGCAAGGGCGAACTGCTCGCCGAACTCGACCCGCGTGACCTCGAGCTGGCCGCGGCCAGCGCGCGTGCCGCACTGACCTCGGCCGAGGCCGCCTTCAAGCTCGCCGACAGCGAGCACGAACGCTACGAGGCGCTGTATGCGCGGCGCTTCGTCAGCCAGTTCGAGCGCGATGCGCGCATCAATGCGCTGGAGGCAGCACGGGCTCGCGTCAGCGAGGCGCGCGCCCTGCTCGACACCGCGCGCAACCAGGCTGGCTACGCCCACCTGCGCGCCGATGCCGATGGCGTCGTCACCGCGGTGGCGGCGGAGATCGGCCAGGTCGTCGGCGCCGCGCAGCCGGTCTTCACCCTCGCCCACGACGGCGCCAGCGAGGTCGAGATCCACGTGCCGGAGAACCAGGTCGCCCACTACGTGGCGGACCGTGCGGCGGTGGTCGAGCTGTGGGCGGATGCCGGCCGCCGCGCCGAGGGCCGCATCCGCGAGGTCGCCCCCGGCGCCGACCCGACCACCCGCACCTATCGCGTGCGCGTCGCCTTCGTCGATGCCGACTTCGCCCCGCGCCTCGGCCAGACCGCGCGCGTCCACTTCGGCGACGCCGCCGGCGCGCAACGCTGGCGCGTGCCACTGGGCGCGCTGCACGAAAAGGACGGCAAGCCCGCCCTCTGGCGCGTCGACCCGGCCAGCCGCCAGGTCCACCTCGTCGAAGTGGAACTGCTGCGCTACGAGGAAGACGGCGTCCTCCTCGGCAGTGGCATCGATGCCGGAGCCTGGGTGGTCACCGCCGGCGTGCACCGCCTGCGCGACGGCGAAACCGTGTCGCCGATCGACGCCGACAACCGACCGATCACCTTCTGAGCGCTTTCCGGCTCCCCCCGCGTCGCCGGCTCCCTCCCTCCCGGCCGGCGGCGCGACGGGGAGCCACCCACTGCGGACCCGCCCATGCATTCCTTCAACGTTTCCGCCTGGGCCCTGCGCAACACCTCCCTCGTGCTCTACGCGATCGTCCTGCTCGGCGCGATCGGCGTGTGGTCGTACCGCGGCCTCGGCCAGGCCGAGGATCCGCCGTTCACCTTCAAGGTCATGGTCGTGCAGACGCTGTGGCCCGGCGCGACCGCGCTGGAGATTTCCGAGAAGGTCACCGAGACGATCGAGAAGAAGCTGCAGGAGCTGCCCGAACTCGACTACGTGCGCAGCTATTCACGCCCCGGCGAGTCGCAGGTGTTCTTCATCGTCAAGGACTCGATCCCGTCCTCGCGCGTGCCGGACATCTGGTACCAGGTGCGCAAGAAGGTCGGTGACGTCCGTCGCCTGCTGCCGGCCGACGTGCACGGGCCGTTCTTCAACGACGAGTTCGGCGACACCTACGGCAACATCTACGCGCTGACCGGCGAGGGCTTCGACTACGCCGACCTGCGCGACTATGCCGAGCGGGTGAAACTCGAACTGCTGCGCGTGCCGAACGTGGCGCGGATCGAACTGCTCGGCCGCCAGGACGAGAAGATCCACATCGAAACCTCGAACACCAAGCTGGCCATGCTCGGCATCGGCCTCGACGAACTCCGCCGCACGCTCGAGGCGCAGAACGCGATCGTCCCGGCCGGCAGCTTCGAGACCGCGAGCGACCGCATCCACCTGCGCACCAGCGGCGCGCTCGATTCGGTCGAGGCGATCCGCGAACTGTCGGTGCGTGGCGGCAACGGCCGCCTGTTGCGCCTCGGCGACATCGCCGAGGTCCGTCGCGGCTTCGCCGATCCGCCGCAGCCGCGCATGCGCTTCGACGGGCGCGAGGCGATCGGCATCGCCGTGTCGATGAAGACCGGCGGCGACATCATCGCCCTCGGCCACGATCTCGAAGCGGCCACCGCGCGCATCGGCGCCAGCCTGCCGGTCGGCCTCGACCTGCACAAGGTGTCCGACCAGCCGGCCGCGGTCCGCCGCTCGGTCGGCGAATTCGTGCGCACCCTGGCCGAGGCCGTCGTCATCGTCCTCGTCGTCAGCTTCTTCTCGCTCGGCCTGCGCAGCGGCTTCGTCGTCGCCGTGTCGATCCCGCTGGTGCTGGCGATGACCTTCGCCACCATGCACCTGTTCGGCATCGGCCTGCACAAGATCTCGCTCGGTGCGCTCGTGCTCGGCCTCGGCCTGCTGGTGGATGACGCCATCATCGCCGTCGAGATGATGGCGGTGAAGATGGAGCAAGGCATGGACCGCGTCCATGCCGCCGCCTTCGCCTACACCTCGACCGCCTTCCCGATGCTGACCGGCACCCTCGTCACCGCCGCCGGCTTCCTGCCGATTGCCACGGCGAAGTCCGGCACCGGCGAGTACACGCGCGCGATCTTCGAGGTGGTCACCATCGCCCTCGTGCTGTCGTGGATCGCCGCGGTCTTGTTCATTCCCTACCTCGGCTACAAGCTGCTGCCGGATCCGCACGCGGCACGCGCTGCGCCGCGCAGTGCCCTCGGCCGCGGCCTGGCGGTGCTGCGCGCACGCATGCCGGGCTGGCTCGGCGGCGAGCCGGCGACGACCGGCGACCGGCACGATCCCTACGCGACGCCGTTCTACCGGCGTTTCCGCGCCCTCGTCGATGCCTGCGTGCGCCGGCGCGGGCTGGTCATCGGCGCCACCGTGTTCGCGTTCGTGCTGTCGATCTTCGGCTTCCGCTTCGTCCAGCAGCAGTTCTTCCCCGACTCGACGCGGCCGGAACTGCTGGTCGACCTCAAACTCGCCGAAGGCGCCTCGCTCGATGCCACCGAAGCGCAGGTGCGCAAGCTCGAGGCCTGGCTGGCCCGGCGCAGCGAGCTGGAGAACCACGTCAGCTACGTCGGCACCGGCTCGCCGCGCTTCTACCTGCCGCTCGACCAGCAGCTGCCGCAGGCGAGTTTCGCCCAGGTCGTCCTGCTCACCCGCGGCATCGACGAACGCGAGGCACTGCGCGCCGACCTGCTGCGGCTGTTCGAGGCGGATTTCCCCGAGCTTCGCGCCCGCGTGATCCGCCTCGAGAACGGGCCTCCGGTCGGCTATCCGCTGCAGTTCCGCGTCTCCGGCGAGGACATCGGCACGCTGCGCACGCTGGCCCGCGAGGTCGCCGGCGTGGTGCGCGCGCATGCGCACGTGCGCAACGTGAACCTCGACTGGGAGGAGCCGAGCAAGGCGGTGCGCCTCGTCATCGACCAGCAGCGCGCGCGCGTGCTCGGGGTCAGTTCCGCGGATGTCGCCACCTTCCTGCAGGGGTCGCTGAACGGCGTGCCGCTGACCACCTACCGCGAACGCGACCAGCTGATCGGCGTGATCGTGCGCGGCACCGCCGAGGAACGCGCCAACCTCGCCCTGCTGCCGAGTCTGTCGGTGCCGACCGCGTCCGGGCGCAGCGTGCCGCTGTCGCACATCGCCGACCTCGAGTACGGCTTCGAGGAAGGCATCATCTGGCGGCGCAACCGCCTGCCGACGGTGACCGTGCGCGCCGATACCGACGGCCGCCTGCAGCCGGCCACGATCGCCGCGGAGATCGCGCCCGGACTGCAACCGCTGCGGGCGGGACTGCCGCATGGCTACCTGCTCGAGGTCGGCGGCTCGGTCGAGGAGTCGGCCAAGGGCCAACGCTCGGTCAACGCCGGCTTCCCGCTGTTCCTGGTCGTCGTGCTGACCCTGCTGATGCTGCAGCTGCGCAGTTTCCAGCGCGTGCTGATCGTCGTCCTGACCGCACCGCTCGGCCTGATCGGCGTGGTCCTGTTCCTGCTCGTCCTGCAGGTGCCGTTCGGTTTCGTGGCGATGCTCGGCACGATCGCCATGTCCGGCATGATCATGCGCAACTCGGTGATCCTGGTCGACCAGATCGAGCACGACATCGCCACCGGCAGCCGTCCGTGGGACGCGATCGTCGAGGCCACCGTACGCCGCTTCCGGCCGATCGTGCTGACCGCGCTGGCGGCGATCCTGGCGATGATCCCGCTTTCGCGCAGCGCCTTCTTCGGGCCGATGGCGGTCGCCATCATGGGCGGGCTCAGCGTCGCCACGGTGCTGACCCTGGTGTTCCTGCCGGCCCTGTATGCCGCCTGGTTCCGCGTCCGCCGCGACTCGCCGGCGCAGGCATTGTCAAAGGCGGATTGAAGGATTGTCTGCCATTCCACGTCATGCGGATGGCTTGAACGAGGCAGCGGCTGCCGGCAGATCATCTTTCTGCGGCCAGCGCGAAACGAACTTCGAGGAGGTTGTCATGGGTGATGCAGCACGGGAACTCGCCACGCCGGCGGTTCCGCAGGGACCAGGCTGGAGCCTGCGGCTCGCGCAACAGGCGTTTGCCGGCCTGCTCGAGCAGCGCCGCCGCCACAGCAGTTTCCGCGTCGCCGCCCCGCGCCGGGCCGCACGCCGCGGACTGTCCGCATTGTCGGCGGACGACCGCGGACAGCTCGAACGCTGGCTTGCCTTGCAACTGCTGGTGACGCCGTCGGCCGAAACGAGCGACGGTCTCGACGTGCTGGCGACGGTCGAACCCCAGCTCGCCGTCGGCGTGCGCGCGCAATTGCCGCGCCTCGCCGCGCGGGTTGCCGCAGGCGATGCGGCGATCGCGGCCTGATCCGGTGACTTCCGGCACTTCGGCCATCTTCCGGGCAAGGCCAAGGTAGATTGCCCGCGCGAGGGCGAAACCCTATGCTTTCGCCCTATTTTTTCCTGCTGCGGACCGACCGATGACGACGACGAACCTCGAACTGGCGCGGACCAACATGGTCGAGAACCAGGTGCGCACCTGGGACGTGCTCGATCCCCGCGTGCTCGACGTGCTGGCATGCGTGCCGCGCGAGGATTTCGTGCCCGAGCGCCATCGCAAGCTGGCCTTCGCCGACACCGAGCTGCCGCTCGGCCACGGCGAGGTCATGCTGAAGCCGGTCATCGAAGGCCGCATCCTGCAGGCGCTCGCGCTCGAATCCGGACAGCAGGTGCTCGAAATCGGCACCGGCTCGGGCTTCCTCACCGCCTGCATCGCCCGTCTGGCCGGCCATGTGACGAGCGTCGAACAGCATGCCGACCTCGCCGACGCCGCGCGTGCAAAGCTCGCCCGCGCCGGCATCGACAACGCGCGCGTGGTGCATGCCGAAGCCTTCGCCGGCTTCGACACGCGCGAGCGGTTCGACGTGGTCGTGCTGACTGGCGCGGTGTATGCATTGCCCGAACGCGCACGCCAGTGGGTCAAGCCGGGCGGACGCCTGTTCGCCATCACCGGCGCCTCGCCGGCGATGCAGGCCCTGCTGCACACCCGGGTTGACGAAACACACTGGCAGACCGAGAGCCTGTTCGACACCGACATCCCCTATCTGGCCAACGCCACGCCGCCGAAGCGCTTCACGCTCTGACGCGGGCCGGCTGCCGGCAACGCCCCACTTGCGAGAGACGATCACGATGATGCTTCCCCGTACGCTGCCCGCAGCGCTTGCCCTGGCCCTCGCCGCCGGCGCCCCGCTCGCCCATGCCGATGACCTCGTGCAGGTCTATCACGAGGCACGCGCCTCCGATCCGCAACTGGCCGGAGCCGAAGCGACCAACCGCGCCACCGGCGAATTCGTCGTCCAGGCGCGCTCGGCCCTGCTGCCGCAGATCGGCGCCAGCCTCGGCTACCAGCGCGTGCACGGCGACTCCAGCGCGCCCGAACCGGTGACCCTCGGGGACGGCACGATCGACATCATCGATGTCACCACCAGCAGCCGGACCTTTGCCCGCACCACCGGCGGACGCCTCGACCAGAGCATCCTCGACCTCTCGAAGTGGACGGCGGTGAAGTCGGCGCGCGCCACCGCGAGGGCCGGCGATGCCAACCTCGAAGCCGCCCAGCAGGACCTCATCGTGCGCGTCGCCAGCGCCTATTTCGCCGTGCTGACGGCCGAAGACGCGCTGAAGTTCGCCCAGTCCAACGAACAGGCGCTCAACCGCCAGATGGAGCAGGCCCAGCAGCGCTTCGAGGTCGGCCTGTCGGCGATCACCGACGTCAACGACGCCAAGGCCCAGCACGACACCGCGGTGGCCAACGTGATCACCGCGCAGAACGTCCTCGACGACAACCGCGAGGCGCTGCGCCAGCTCACCAACAAGCCCCCCGGCGAACTGCGCAAGCTGCGCGAGAACCTGCCGCTCGACAAGCCGGTGCCGGAAGATCCCGAACAATGGGTCGGCGTCGCCGTGAACGAGAACCCCGCGCTCGCCTCGTACGCGTACCAGCTCGATGCCGCCAATGCCGACATCAACACCGCGCGCGCCGGCCATCTGCCGACGATCAACGGCTCGATCTCCTATGCCAAGTCGCCGAGCTGGGGCGACGTGCGCACGCGGCCCGACCCGAGCGAGCACTTCAACAAGGACGGCTGGTCGACCACGGTCGGCGTTTCCCTCAATGTGCCGATCTTCGCCGGCGGCTACACGCAGTCCCGCGTGCGCCAGTCGATCCACAACCGCGATGCCGCGCAGGAGCAGTACGAACTGCAACGTCGCCTGGTCGAACGCAGCACCCGCAACGGCTACCGTGCGGTGATCGCCGGCGCCAGCCAGGTCGAGGCCACCGGCCAGGCCGTGGTTTCCGCGCAGAGCTCGCTCGATGCCACCCAGGCCGGCTACGAAGTCGGCACGCGCACGATCGTCGACGTGCTGATCAGCCAGCAGCAGTTGCTGCAGGCGCAGTCGAGCTACTCGCAGGCCCGCCATGCCTTCGTCATGAACGGCCTCCTGCTGAAGCAGGCCGCCGGCGTGATCGAGGTCAGCGACCTCGAAGCGGTCAACGCCCTGCTCGAATAGCTCGGGGACTGGGCGTCCGTGGTGGAAGCGGAAGATTGAAACACGGAGCACACGGAGCACACGGAGGAAAAGCCGGTCACCCCCAAGGCGGCTCATCGCGGATCCTGTGAAGTCCCCACCGTTCGCCCCGAGGTATCGAAGGGTGAACGGCATCCACATCCGGGCGCGGGCGTCCCTGGTGGAAGCGGAAGATTGAAACACGGAGCACACGGAGCACACGGAGGAAAAGCCGGACACCCCCAAGGCGTCTCATCGCGGATCCTGCGAAGCCCCCACCGTTCGCCCTGAGGTATCGAAGGACGAACGCAACGTAGTCGAAAGAACCGGCTCGTTTCGATACGCGAGGGCAGGCGCAGTCACAGTCGAATGACGGAACTCCATGCGAGATTGCCGTTCACCCTTCGATACCTCAGGGCGAACGGAACTCTACCCATGCAATCGGGCGATCTGCTGCCGGCGGGACGGGAAACTCCTGTGAAGAAAAGCAGATCTTCGTGGAATCGTGTGAAGCCCCCCACCGTTCGTCCTGAGGTATCGAAGGACGAACGCAACGGAGTCGGAAAGATTTCCTCCGTGTACTCCGTGTGCTCCGTGTTTCGATCTTTCCCTTGAAACGCATGCCGCAGGCGCCGCTCAGGGCCGCGGCTCGACGGTCACCGTCTCGTGGGCGAGCACCTGTTCGACGATGCGCAAGGTGCGCTCGACCGCGCCGCGCTCGCGTTCGAGCACGTCCCTGGCCGCGCGCCCCATGGCCAGGCGTTCGTCGTCGCGCGCCATCAGGCGGATGACCATCGCGCCGAGCGCATCGGCGTCGACGACGCGCGCCGCTGCCTCGGCCGCGATCAGGCTGTCGGTGACTTCCTCGGTGTTGAACGTGTGCGGGCCGACGATGACCGGCAGGCCGAGCGCAGCCGGCTCCAGCAGGTTGTGGCCGCCGATCGGCTCGAGGCTGCCGCCGACGAAGGCGAGGTCGGCGGTCGCGTAGAAGTGCATGAGCTCGCCCATGGTGTCGACGACGAAGCACTGGCAGCGTTCGTCGGCGCCGCCGTCCTCGCTGCGCGTGCGCGTGCTGAAGCCGAGCGAGCGGCAGGTCGCGGCCACCGCACGGAAGCGCTCGGGATGGCGCGGCACGATGATCAGGAGGGCATCGGGGAAGCGTTGCAGCACGGCGGTGTGCGCCTTCAGCACCGGCATCTCCTCGCCCTCGTGCGTGCTCGCCGCGATCCACACCGGCCGGCGCACGCCCCAGGAATCACGCAAGACCATGCCGCTGTCGAGGAGACTGGCCGGCACCTGCAAGTCGAACTTGAGATTGCCGACCACGGCCAGGCGCGTCACCGCGGCACCGAGCCTGCGCAGGCGCTCGGCATCGCTCGGCGACTGCGCGGCGACGAAGTTCGCGCAGCGGATGGCCCGCCGTGCGAGCGGACGCACCGGACCGTAGCCCTTGAGGCTGCGCTCGGACAGGCGCGCATTGGTCACCACGATCGGGATGCCGCGCTCGCGGCAGGCGATGAACAGGTTCGGCCAGATCTCCGTTTCCATGACCACGGCAAGGCGCGGACGCACGCGGTCGAAGAAGCGCTCGACCGAGGCCGGCAGGTCGTAGGGCAGGTAGACATGGAAGACGCGGCTGCCGAGCAGCTTCTGCACGCGTTCGGAGCCGGTCGGCGTGACCGTGGTGACGACGAACGGCGAATCCGGATAGCTGCGCATCAGCGCCTCGATCAGCGGCACGGCGGCATTGACCTCGCCGACCGAGACCGCGTGCACCCAGATGCTGTCGCGGATGCCGGGCGCCGGAAAGAACCCGAAGCGCTCGCGCCAGCGGGCGAAATAACGCGGGTACTTGAGGCCGCGCGCCGCCAACCGGTAGAGGATCACCGGTGTCAGCAGGTACATCGTCAGGGTGTACAGGAAACGCAGCACGCGGCGGATTCCGGCGGGGGTCGCGCAGTATAGGGAACCGCGGATGGCCCCGCTCTCGATCGTCAACCCCGGGCAGGTTGGACAAGCGCGCGGCGCAGCACGCCCGAAGGGTGGTCCGGAAGCGTCAAGCGTGCCGAGTCGCCCGGCGCCTTCAACTCCTTGTACGCAAAACGGCAGGATTCCGGCCCGGCCAACTTTGCTGGCGAAAGCGCCCTTTCACTCCGGATCGCCTGAATCCATGAAGCACTTCAACGGATCGATCGGGTTGCTTCCTTGCCGATCCCGCCCTATCGTCCATCAAGCTGCCAGATACGGAAAGTCGTCATGTTCGGCTTCAACACCAAAGCCCGGTTTCTTTTTGTACTCTTTGCCCTTTCCATGGCGGGAACCCTGCACGCCTATGTCAACACGCCCATTCTGGTCCCCGCGACCCCGGAAGCAGGGGAATCTGTCTCTATTCGGATTGTCGTTGGCGACTGCGACCAACTGATCGAGTTCCCGGGATATCCGACCCTCGTACAGAATGGAAATAATATACACCTTACGGTGTTCAGCTACAACAACGAAAACCAATCTCCAGGCTCGTGCGGCCACCCTGAAGTGTCGGCCTCATATGTCATCGGCTCGTACCCCCACGGCAACTACACGGTAACGGTCGACAGGGTGTATCCGACGTTCGCCCTTGGCAATATTACGGAAACACTGGTCGTACTTCCGATGGTTGTAGGTGGGGGCAATCCGCCTGCAGTACCGTTGCCCATACTCGGCTTCGGATCAATGCTCGCACTGATCGCCATTCTCGCAGTCATTGGCGGCTTTCTGCTGAAGCACCCGGGGAATCGGGCACTGCCTTTTTTTCAAGGCCGGGGCATTGAACCAGACCCATGCTCCAGATCCCGTCGGGCAAGACGCTACTGAACCACAGTCCCCCGGTATCGGAACGCAATCCGGGACGATTCCTTCTGCTGCGCCTGACGGGATATTGACGTAGTGGTTGCAACGCCGCGGCCTTCCCCCCCCTTCCGCGCCGCCCTGCTCGCCCCGCGCCACTGGCCGGCCTGGCTCGGCCTCGGCCTGATCCGGCTGCTCGCGCGCCTGCCCTATCTGGTGCTGCTGCGCATCGGCGGCCTGCTCGGCTCCCCACCCGTTCGTTTTGCAAGCCAGTCATATCGTTGATTTTTCACGCAGATGGCGCCGGAAAACGTGGGGGTACCCCAGCTTCCGACTCCGGATCTCCTGAATCCATGAAGCATTTCAACGGATCGATCGGGTTGCTTCCTTGCCGATCCCGCCCTATCGTCCATCCGGCTGCCAGATACGGAGAGTCGTCATGTCCGGTTCCAACGCGAAAGTCCGGTTTCTTTTTGCACTCTTTGCCCTTTCCATGGCGGGAACCGTACACGCCTATGTCAACCCGCCGGTGCTCGTCCCTGCGACACCGGAAGTCGGCGAGGCCGTCGCCGTACAGGTTGTCGCTGGCGACTGCGACAGATTTATCGAGTTCGAAGGGTATCCCATCCTTGTACAAAACGGTAACGAAATACACCTGACGGCATTCAGCTACAACAACGCCGATCAATTTCCAGATCCATGTGGCTTCCCTGACGCAACCACTTCGTACCCACTCGGTTCGTTCCCCCAGGGAAGCTACACCGTGAGGTTCGACAGGGTGTATCCGACACTCGGTGGCCTTGTCACCGAGACGCTGGCGGTGCTCCCCCTCGTGGTGGGGGGAGGAAACCCGCTCGCAGTACCGTTGCCCGTATTCAGCTTCGGTTCGATGCTCGCACTGATCGTCATTCTCGCAGTCATTGGCGGCTTTCTGCTGAAGCGCCCTGGGGGTCGGACACTACCCTTTTTTTTTATTGTCGGCGCATTGAATCTGATGCATGCTCCAGACACAGTCGCGCAAGACGATGCGATTTACATTGAGGTATTGTTGTCAACGGAGGCCAGCTCCCCGACTCCGGAGGATGTTTTCCAGTATTTTGAAGAGCCGGGCAGCGAACCACCCATATCCAGTCTGATGATCGGCTCTCCCTCTGCCGCGAGGTATCTGCTTCCATTCAGGGCATCAGGGGATTTCCTTGAATGGATTCAGGAAAATCCCGACCTTCCACGAGCGCGATTGGAACGATATGTTCTTATTACATACCCGGGAAGTTCTCAAGCAGAGGAGATCTTGTCTGCCCTCCGCGCCGATCCCCACGTGGTTTCAGCCAACGAAGCACTGCGGTTTCTTTCTCCGCTCCAGGAATCAACACAATCAGAACATGCCAACAGCGACAGTGTTCCGGATCATATCGACAGCATCAACCAGTACGGCAGGGCCCAGTTGAATATCGACCAGGCATGGGATATCGCCGGCGGCCATGCTCTCGTTGGAATCGTGGATTCCGGGGTTTTCACGAACCACCCGTCGCTCAGGGCCTTTGATTCCACTGGCCAGTACGTCGGCGGAAATTTCATTCAGGCCTCATCCAAGGACGTATCTCTTCCCGACGTTACCAGCGACTACAATGTCGATGAGGCAGAGCCGGCCAATTACCCACCGAACTCGGATTGCTACAATGGCGGGCAACCCCTGTATCCCGTTAATGCCGGGCATGGCACTCATGTTGCCGGGCTTATCTCGGCAAATTCATCGATCCCAGGCGGCGTTAAAGGAACATGCAAAAAATGTGGTGTTGCGGTAGCAAAAACTACTTGGGTAGACTGCGACAGCAATGGTGTAGGCGCATTGAGCACCTATCCAAACAGTCATATCCCAGCCATTACATTCCTGATTGACGCGGGCGTCCAGGTCATAAATCTGAGCTTCGGCAACCTCGTCACACCAGTCGATCTGTGCGCGGCGCCCCCATTGGGACCATTCGTAGCATTCTGTGATGCCTTGGGTTATGCTCAAAACGCGCAAGTTGCGGTGGTGGCCGCTTCTGGAAACGCGCGGGGAAGGATCTTCTTTCCGGCGAGCGATCCCCGCTCCATTGCCGTTGGTGGGATCGACAGCAATGAAAACCTGTGGGACCAATCGCCCGGCAGTCACACAAACTGCCCGCATCCAATACTCGAGCGTGATTGTGGGTCAAACTACACCACCAACGATCCACCTGATCAAAAGAGGCAGGAACTGGTTGCCGCCGCGAAAGACGTCTGGTCAACAGCATACCCCAACAAGAACTGGCCCATAGGGCCTAACGGCCTTCCTTGCGGCGATGGGCACCCTGGCCCTGGATGGGGAAATGGCCAAGGTTTGTGCACCGGGACCTCCATGTCGGCGCCGCAAGTGACCGGCATTGCGGGATTGATCCGATCGATCAACCCACTCGTGAAAATCAGCGTACCCCTTCCCGACCCGCTTCTGGGACAGAAATATGGCATCCGGTCAACGCTTGCATTGACCACAGCGCAATCGCAGGCAACCTGGCCTCCCGTCTGGTCTCCCACAATAGGGTATGGCGTACCTGACGCAGCTGAGGCGGCCAGGAGAATGCTCGGAGTATCTGCGGGCGTTCCCCTGAAGAATCGTGCAACTCCGCTATTCCGCCTGTACAGCTCCACCAACCTGGATTACGCCTATACGACGTCACCGCAATTTGCCCTCGCACTCATGCGCGGGAAAGTCGACAATGGTGAGAATCCCGCACCACCTCAAGTCGCGTATAGCCCGTCCGGCACCATCGTTCCCAACTACCTATTCCCGTACGACCCGGTAGGAAACCCTTGGCCTTCGACCCCGCCCAGGGCCAATGCTTACGTTCTGACAACGGAATACATGCCGTCCGATTCCTGGGTGGATCTCGTTCCGTTGTACTTGATGGATCGCACGTATTCAGGAGGCCGGGACTTCATGCTTGTCACCACACCCGATCATATCGAGCAGGCGCATGCGACAGGCTATAAATTGCGCACCATTCAAGGTTACATTCTTTCCAGCTGCACGCGAACCGTTGGCTGTAAAGGCGCTGAGCCTTTTTATCGCGCTTGCAAATCGGCGGACCACGATTGTGCCCACTTCCTGGAAAGCGAACGCGCCGCTTTCGAGTCGGCTGGATATACAAATGTGTGGCCCGCGAATGCCAAAAGCAAAATTATCGGCTATGCCTTTCCTGTGGTTGATTCCGACAGCGATGGATTGATCGATGGATTCGAGCGGGTGATCGGAACTGATCCATACTCGCCGAATTCGGATTCAAGCGGCGGCCCTGACGGCGACGACTATCCACTTGCCGAGCTTCCCAAGAGAGATCCCTGCACCGGAAGCGCGCATACGTGCTCCGGACCGTGAATTCCCGCTTCGGAACCCCAACGCCCGCAGCGGGACGCAATCCGGGACGATTCCTTCTGCTGCGCCTGACGGGATATTGACGTAGTGGTTGCAACGCCGCGGCCTTCCCCCCCCTTCCGCGCCGCCCTGCTCGCCCCGCGCCACTGGCCGGCCTGGCTCGGCCTCGGCCTGATCCGTCTGCTCGCCTGCGTGCCGTATCCGGCCCTGCTGCGCATCGGCGGCGTGCTCGGCGCGCTCGCCGTGCGCCTGCTGCGCTCGCGTCGGCGCATCGCCGCGCGCAACCTCGAACTGTGTTTCCCGGACCTGTCCGCAGCCGAGCGCAGGCGCATGCTCGATGCCAACCTGCGCGATGCCGGCCTCATGCTGGTCGAATTCGCCCTCGGCTGGCTCGGCACGTCGCGCGCGATCCGCCGCGTGCCGGTGACGATCGAGGGCATCGAACATCTCGAACGCGCACGCGCCGGGGGGCGCGGCGTGCTGCTGACCGGCGCGCATTTCTCCCACCTCGAACTGGCCGGGCGCCTGCTCGTCGAACACGGCGGCCAGCGCGTCGCCGGCATGTATCGCGTGCACGGCGATGCCGCCTTCGAGTGGGCGATCCGCCGCGCGCGCGCGCGCTATGCCGAGCAGATGTTCCGCAAGGACGAACTGCGCGCCAGCGTGCGCTACCTGCGCGGGGGCGGCTGCCTGTGGTACGCGCCCGACCAGGACATGCGCGGCAAGGACGCCGTGTTCGTGCCGTTCTTCGGCGTGCCAGCCGCGACGATCACCGCCACCCACCACCTGGCGCGGCTGTCGGGATGCCTGGTCGTGCCGTTCTTCCATCGCCGCCTCGAAGGCGGAGGCTATGCGTTGCGCCTCGAGGCGCCGCTCGACGATTTCCCGGGCGATGACGTCGTCGCCGACACCGCGCGCGTCAACGCCGCGATCGAGCGCATGGTTCGCGAGGCACCGACGCAATACCTTTGGATGCACCAGCGCTTCAAGTCGCGGCCCACCGGGGAGCCGCGGGTCTACTGATCCGGCAAGGGAGAGGAGTCAGGCATGGCTTTCGTGTGGGGATTGCTCGGAGCCATCATCGGCTTGGTCGCCGGCGGGCTGTTCGGCGACGGCGGCATCGTGCTCGGACTGGTGGCGGGCATCGCCGGCGGCCTGCTGTGGGCGCGCCAGACCGAACTGGCCGCGCGCCTGCAACGTGCCGAGGCGCAGTTGCTCGACCTGTGGACGCACCGCGCCGTCGCCGACGCGTCACCGGCGAACACCGCGGCGGCGCCGCCGGTCGACGCACCGGCCTCGACATCATCCGCGACGGCACCGCCGCCGATGTTCGACCTGCCGCTCGATGCGTTGCCGCGCGTGCCGGCAGCGCCGGCGATTCCCGCCGCTGCCGCGGCGACGCTCGACCTGCGCACTTCCGCCGCGGCCATCCCCGCAACGGCGGCATCCGCACCTGCGCACGTGCCGCGGCCGCTGCCGATGGAGCCGGCGCCGCCTGACTTCGCCAGCCGCGTGGTCGATGCGGTGAAGCGCTGGTTCACCGAAGGCAACGTGCCGGTCAAGGTCGGCATGCTGGTGCTGTTCGCCGGTGTCGCCGCCCTGCTCAAGTACGCCGCCGACGAGGGCTGGCTGACCCTGCCGATCGAGCTGCGCCTGGCCGGGGTCGGCCTCGCCGCCGTCGCCGCGCTCGCGTTCGGCTGGCGCCAGCGCGACGAACGGCGCGCCTTCGCGCTCGGCCTGCAGGGCGGCGCGATCGGCGTGCTGCTGCTGGTCGTGTTCGCCGCGTTCCGCCTGTATTCGCTGCTGCCGGCCGGCGCCGCCTTCGCGCTGATGATCGTGCTGGTCGTCGGCATCGGCGTGCTTGCGGTGCTGCAGGATGCGCTCGCGCTGGCCGTGCTCGGCCTGCTCGCCGGCTTCGCCGCGCCGATCCTGCTGTCGACCGGCGACGGCAACCATGTCGTCCTGTTCTCCTACTACGCCTTGCTCAACCTCGCCATCCTCGGCGTTGCCTGGTTGCGTCCGTGGCGCGTGCTGAACCTGCTCGGTTTCTTCTTCACCTTCGCGATCGCCACCGCCTGGGGCGTGCTGCGCTATCGCCCCGAACAGTTCGCCAGCACGGAGCCGTTCCTCGTCTTCCATTTCGTCCTCTATCTCGCCATCCCGATCCTCTACGCGCTGCGCAGCGGGGGCGCGCCGGCGAAGGCGATCGACGGCACCCTCGTGTTCGGCACGCCATTGATCGCCTTCGCCCTGCAGGCCGGCCTGCTCGATGGCGAACACATGCCGATCGCGCTGTCGGCGCTCGCACTCGCCGTCGTCTACCTCGTGCTTGCCTTCGCCCTGCTGCGTCGCCTGCGCCTGCTCGGCGAGAGCTTCGCCGTGCTCGCGCTCGGTTTCGCCACCCTGGCCGTGCCGCTGGCGTTCTCGGCGCGGGTGACCGGCTGCGTGTTCGCCCTCGAGGGCGCCGCCCTGGTCTGGCTCGGCCTGCGCCAGGAGCGCCGCCTGCCGCAGATCGCCGGCCTGCTGCTGCAATTGCTCGCTGCCGGCGCGATGCTGGTCGCCTTCATCGACTACGCGGGAGTGACGCCGATCTTCGCCAACGCGCGCTTCATCGCCGCCGTGCTGATCGCCGCTGCTGCGTTCACCAGCGCCTGGCTCTACCTGCGTGCAGGTCGGCTTGCGTGGTTGGCCGGCCTGCTCTACGTCTGGGGCCTGCTGTGGTGGTTCGGTGCCCTCCTCGGCGAGATCGAACGCGGCGTGCCGAACCGCTGGGAATCCGCCGCCGTGCTCGCCGCCACCGCGTTGACCGCATGGCTCGCCGCCGAAGCCGAGCGACGCTGGCGGCAGCCGCTGCTCGCGCTGACCACGACGACCGGCCTGTGGGCCGGCGTTCCGCTCGCCCTGGCGATCACCGCGCAAGGCCAGCCGCTGGCCGGCTGGGCGCTCGCCGCGCAGGTCGCCTATGCCGCCTTCGGCCTGCGCGCGCTCGTCTGCCTGCGCGACAGCGGCATGGTCGCCATCGCCCATGCCGGCTGGGTGTGGACGTGGACCGTGGTGTTCGCCCTCGCCCTCGACGCGCTCGTGCGCGCGTTCGGCCTCGGCGAAGGCTGGCGCCACGCCGCCTTCGTGCTGCCGCTGCTAGTCGTCCATGTGTTGTGCCTGCGCGCACCGCAGCTCGTGGCGCTGCCGATCGGCGAACGTTTCGAAGGCGGGCGAGCGTTGCTGTTACTGTCGCAGGCCGGGATGCTCGGCCTCGCCTTCATCATCGGCCTCGCCAGCAGCGGCGCCAGCACCCCGTTGCCGTTCCTGCCGCTGCTCAATCCGCTCGAGATCGCCGCCATCGGCATCCTGCTCGTGCTGGCGATCGGCCTGCGCGAGGCCGGCACGCTGGCCACCTGGCGACCGCTGATCCTCGCCGTCGCCGGCTTCGCCTTCGTCACCATGGCGACGTTGCGCGCCGCGCACCAACTCGGCGGCGTGCCGTGGAACGAAGCGATGCTGTCCTCGACGCTCGTGCAGACCAGCCTCACCGTGGTGTGGAGCGTGCTCGGCGTGGCCGGCTGGGTGCTCGGTTCGCGGCGCGGCCAGCGCGGCCTGTGGATCGCCGGCGCGGTGCTGATGGGCGTCGTCCTGCTCAAGCTGCTGCTGGTCGACCGCCAGCATCTCGGCAACCTGTTCGGCATCGCCTCGTTCATCGCCTACGGCCTGCTGTGCACGCTGATCGGCTATCTCGCCCCGGCACCGCCGCGCGAACCGGCACAGGCGCAGGAGACCGCCGCATGAAACGGATCCTGCCGGTTGCGATGCTCGTCCTCGCCACCACCCTCGCCCGGGCCGCGGCGCCCGACGACCACGCGCTCGTCGTGCCGATCACGACGAGCGGCGACAGCGCGGCGTGGCGCATCGAATTGCCGATCGAGGTCTTTGCCTGGTCGCGGCACGAGGACCTGCGCGACGTGGCCGTGTTCGATGCCGACGGGCGCGCCGTGCCGCTGGCGGAATGGACGCCGTCCACCACCGCCTCGACGGGTGGCCAGCAGGCGCGCATCGCGCCGCTGGCCTTGCCGGGCGCGCGCGCGGCGGCACGTGACGACCTGCACCTGCTGGTCGAGCGCGACGGCGACGGCCGCCTGCGCCTTGGCGCCACGCCGGAAGCGGCGACGACGCCGGCGCTGCCGGCACGCACATGGCTGCTCGACGTCGAAGCCTTCGCCGACGGCATCGACCGCTTGCGCATCGACTGGAGCGCGCCGCGCGACGGCGTGTTCGCACGCTTCGCCGTCGAGGCCAGCGACGACCTGCAGCGCTGGCGCACGCTGCGTGGCGACGCCACCATCGCCCTGCTGCAACAGGCCGATGCCCGTATCGAGCGGCGCGCGATCGCGCTCGACGGATCGCCCACGCGCTACCTGCGCCTGCGCCGCCTCGACGACGGCGCCGAGCTGGAAGGGCTCGCGGTCGACGTCGAGCGCCTGGCGCGCAGCACGCGACACGGCACGCCGCTGCAATGGGCCGACGCCGAGGCCCTCGCCGGCGATGCCACCGGCACCGCGTTCGACTATCGCCTGCCGGCGCGGCTGCCGATCGAGGCGTTGCGGGTCGGACTCGCCGGCGACAACAGCGCGGCCGGACTCGTGCTGTCGGCGGGTTCCGGCATGCGCGACACTTCGGCCGCGCGCGAGCCCCTGCTGCGCTTCACCGCCTATCGCCTGCGCGTCGACGACAGTGTCCTCGACCACGGCGATTTGCCGATCGCGCGCACGCGTCGCCTCGCCGACCTGCATCTGGCCTCGACGCGGCCGCTCGCGGCGGCACCTTCGATCGCGGTCGGCTGGCGGCCACCGACGCTGGTCTTCCTCGCCGAGGGACGCGCGCCCTACTCCCTCGCCGCCGGACATGCCACGGCGCGCCACGATGCGGCCTCGCTGGGAACCCCGCTGGCGGTGCTGCGCGCGCGCTACGGCAACGACTGGCAACCGCCGGCGGCGCGGCTCGGCACGCCTCGCGTCGCCCGTGGCGAAGCGGCTTTCGCCGCGGCGACACCGGCGCGCTCGTGGCGCAGCACCTTGCTGTGGGGCGTGCTGGTGGCCGGTGCGGCGCTGGTCGCCGCGTTGGCCGTGGCGCTGCTACGCGGGCAGCGTGGCTGACGACGGTGGTTCCGGCGTCGCGAGGGCGGCGCAATAGAGCGCGAGCAACCACCAGAAGAACAATCCCCACCACGCCGAGTAGAAGGCGAGGTGGGTGTTGAGCGGGAAACACATCGCGACCAGCGCCAGCGCCGGCGCGAATGCGCGCGCGCGCGCGTCCCGATCCGCACGTCGCCAGGCGCGCAGCGCGGCGATGACGCCGACGATCCAGCCGGCGAGGCCGACGAGGCCGGTCTCGCTGAGCACCTCGAGGACGATCTGGTGGGCGTGCGCGGCGCCTTCCGGCGAGCCGTCGACGACGAAGCGGTCGCCGGCCGCTGCATGATCGGCATAGTCGTGGCGGAAACCGCGCGCCCCGACTCCGGTCAGCGGATGCGCGCGGATCATGTCGATGGCCGTGCGCCAGATGCTGAGGCGACCGGCCGAGGCTTCGTCGAGCGCCTGCGGCGTACCCTCGATCGCCAGCAGGCTGCGCTCGACGCGCGCCTGGAAGCCGCCGGAATCCAGGCGCATGCCGGCAGCGGCCATGACGAAGGCGAGGCCGACACCGATCAGCAGCGGCGCGAAACGGCGCAGGCTGCCGCCGGTCTCGTGCCAGGCGATGACGACGCTGACCAGGGCATACGACAACCAGGCCGCACGCGAACCGGACAACAGCACCGGCACCAGCATCAGCAGGAAGGCCAGCAGCAGGCCGGGGCGGCCGAGCCGCGCGCGTGCCGCCAGCAGCAGGAACGGGGACAGCACGGCGAGCACCGGCCCGAGCTTCAGGTTGTCGGCGCCGAAGATGCCGGACAGGCGCTCCTGTTCGGGTGCGCCGCCGAGGCTGTAGCCGGTGGTGAACTGGACCCAGGCATCGAGGACCCACAGCAGCACGACGGCGGCGATGGCCGGCACCAGGCCGGCCGCCGGCACCGGTTGGCGCATCACCTGCACGGTGAACAGGGCGAGCGCGAGATACCGCAGGCTGGCCACGGCGCTCGCCCAGGTCTTGTCCGGCACCACCGAGGTGAACGCCGACAGCGCCACCGGCAGCGCATAGGCGAGGAACAGGATCACCACCAGGCGCCGGGCATCGTCGCCGTGTGCCCACCAGCGACCGCGCACGGCCAGCACGATCACCGCGATCGACGCGATCGCGACCGCGAGTTCGGAAAGACGGCCGAACGGCAGCAGCACGAGCACGCCGAAGACGACCAGGGCGCCGGGATGCGCGGCCTCCGTGCGCGCCATGTCAGTCCGCCGCGCTGGAAGGGCCGGCGACGTCCTGGTACAGGGCCAGCGTCGCCGCCTGCATGTCGGCCAGCCGGTAGCGCGTGAGCGGCTGGATCGCCGGTGCCCGGCGCATCAGTTCGGCGGCGCGCTCGGCCAGGCGGCTGCGGTCTCCCATCGCCACGCGCCCGGCCGGATACAGCTCGGTCAGCAGTTCGTCGACGCCGCCGTGGGCGAAACCGAGCACCGGCCGGCACAGCGCCAGCGCTTCGATGACCGTGCGGCCGAACGATTCCGGCGAGGTGCTCATCTGCAGCACGAGGGTGGAGATCGCCATGATGTCGCGCACGTCGACACGCGCCGGCGTGATCACCACGCGCCGCGAGATGCCGAGGCGGATGGCCAGCTTCTCGAGTTCGTCGATGTATTCCTCGCGTCCCTCCTCGCGGGCTCCGAGCAGGAGCAGGCGTGCATCGACGCCGCGTGCCTGCAGGTCGGACAGCAGTTCGATCGCGTGGGCATGGCCCTTCAGGCGCGTGCCGCGGCCCGGCAGGGTCAGCAGCGGCGCACCGGCGAGTTGCGGAAACTCGGCGAAGAAGCGCTGGCGCCACTCGTCGTCCGGCTGGTAGCCGAACGGGAACTCCTGGGTATCGACGCCGCGCGGGATCAGCACCAGGCGTGACGGATCGGTGCGCGGATAGTGGCGCAGCACGTGGTCGCGGACGTTGTTGGACACGCAGATCACGCGCTCGCCGCGCGCCATGATGCCGCTGTACCAGCCCGGCGTGTTGAGGCCGTGGACGGTGGTGACGAAGTGCGGGCGCGGCTGCGACATGCCGCGCACCGCGCGCCAGCCGAGCCAGGCCGGCAGGCGCGAACGCGCATGCACGATGTCGGCGCCGAATTCCTTCAGCAGGCTGCGCAGGCGCGGCACGAGGGCGAGCGTGGCGAGTTTCTTCTCGCCGATCGGCAGTTCGACGTGCTCGCTGCCCTCGGCCTTGAGGCGTTCGACGAGGCGTCCGCCGGCCGACACCACGATCGAGAAATGACCGGCCGCAACCAGTGCCCGGGCCACTTCCAGCGTCGAGCGCTCGGCGCCGCCCGAATGCAGGGCGGGGATGAGCTGGACAACGGTGAGGCGACGGGATGTCACATTCGGACCCTGGTCGGCGATCGGGGCGTAACGCGGACGAAGCCGGGCGCGGCTTCAGTCCTCGAGCGTGTACTCGGCGCTGCAGTACGGACAGCGCGCCTGGCCGCCCTGCTCGACGATCGGCAGGTACACCTTGGGATGCGAATTCCACAATGACATCAATGGCATCGGGCAACTTAACGGCAGATCCGCGCGGCTCACCCGGTAGCGGTGCTCGGCATTGGCCGGGATGCGGGGTTCATCGACAGTGGGGTGCGGTGACATGCGCGAAGCTCCCGTTGACAGGAAAGCCGACAAGTCTAGAGCATGGAATGTGCCAACCGCATCACTGTTTGCACGTCGAGCCGTTCACCGGCCCCCAACATGAACAGGGCGCTAGAATGCAGCGGTCCGTTCTTCCTCGCCCGTCCCACTGCCTCTGGAGCTCCCATGGATTTCGCCAAGCTGATCGCACGCGTGCAGGCCATCCTGCTGACGCCGAAAACCGAGTGGCCCGTGATCGCCGCCGAACCGGAAACCGTTGCCGGCCTCTACAAGAAGTACATCCTGATCCTCGCCGCGATCCCGGCCGTGGCCGGTTTCATCAAGGGCAGCCTGATCGGAGTTTCGGTGCCGTTCCTCGGCACCGTGCGCACGCCGGTCGGCATGGGCATCACCGCCATGATCGTCAGCTATGCCCTGACCCTCGGCCTGGTCTACCTGCTGGCCCTCATCATCAATGCCCTGGCGCCGAACTTCGGCGGCGAGAAGAACCCGATCCAGGCCCTGAAGGTCGCCGCGTACTCGTACACGGCCGGCTGGGTCGCCAGCATTGCCAACATCGTGCCGTGGATCGGCTGGCTGGTCGCGCTGGCCGGCGCCATCTACGGCATCTACCTGCTCTACCTCGGCCTCGCGCCGACCATGCGCAACCCGGAAGAGAAATCGGTCCTCTACACGGTCGTCATCGTCGTCATCGGCTTCCTGCTCAGCCTCGTCATCGGCGCCATCGTCGGCGGCATCACCGCAGCCGGAACGATGGCGGCCGGCGCGGCCGCGATCGGCAGCACCGGCAGCAACATCAGCGTCGACAAGGACAGCGCACTCGGCAAGCTCGCCGCGATCGGCGCGCAGATGGAAAAACAATCGAAGAAGCTCGAAGCGGCGCAGAAGAGCGGCGATGCCAATGCCCAGGCCGAAGCGGCGAGCCAGATGCTCGGTGCGGTACTCGGCGGCGGCGACCGCGTCGAGGCGCTGGCTCCCGATGCGATCAAGCCGTTCCTGCCGGAGCGGCTCGGCGACTTCAAGCGCGAGTCGATGTCGGTCGAGCGCAGCGGTGCGATGGGCGTGCAGGTCAGCACCGGCTCGGCCCGGTACGTCGATGCCAACGGCACCCGGCTCGAACTGGAAATCACCGACATGGGCGGCGCCAAGGGCATCATGGCGCTGGCCGGCTTCGCCGGAATCGAACAGGACCGGCAGACCGAGTACGGCTACGAGAAGACCTACAAGCAGGATGGTCGCCTCGTCCACGAGCAATGGGACAATTCCAGCCGCAGCGGCGAGTTCGGCATCGTCCTCGGCGACCGCTTCGCGGTGAAGTTGAGCGGCTACGGCGAGGGCCTCGATGCGAACATCCTCAAGGCCGCGCTCGGCAAGCTCGATCTCGCCGGCCTCGAGGCGCTGCGCAACGAAGGCGTCAAGCGCGGCTGAAACGCCGGCTCAGTCGGCGCGCAGCCCGATCCACATCAGTTCCGCCTCGGTTCCGGCCGCAACCAGGCCGAGGCAGGTTTCGTTGAGTACCATCGCCGCATCCCCGGCGAGCAGGCGCACGCCGTTCACCTCGACGCAGCCACGCGTCACCTGCAACCAGACGCGATCGGCGCCGCGGCAGGCCTGCTGCCGGCGCATGCCCGCGGCCAGACGCAGCACGACCACCTCGACGTCACGCCGCAACGGCAATGCATCGCCGCGACCGTCCATCGGCACCAAGCGGCCGTCGTCGGCCGGCGTCGCGCAGTGCGCATGGCAGGGCGCCGCATTCAGGCGTTCGGACTGCAACCAGACCTGCAGCACGCGCGCAGGCTGGCGCGGCGAGGCATTCCGGATCGACTCGTCGATGCCGGAGCCGGCACCGATCAGGTGAGCCGATCCGCTTTCGAGCAGGCAGTCCGTTCCGCCGCATTCGCGTCGCACGCGACCTTCGACGACCCAGTCGAGGATGTCGACGTTGG
Source organism: uncultured Dokdonella sp. (assembly GCA_934526015.1). Classification (GTDB taxonomy): domain Bacteria; phylum Pseudomonadota; class Gammaproteobacteria; order Xanthomonadales; family Rhodanobacteraceae; genus Dokdonella. Next base: position 7,686 of record CAKSZY010000021.1, on the reverse strand, counting down.
CACGCCGCTCGCGTTCGAGGCCGGCCCCCGGGGCCAGCACGATCTCGTTGATCGCACGCACCGGCCCGAATCCCATGTGGGCGGGATCGTAGTAGTCGCCGCAGGAAAACGCATGGTGGACGGCGGCGGCGTCGATGCGGGTGGTGCCGCGCGCGGCGGCGGGACGTACGGCAATCATGGCTGGGGCTGCGGATGCAGGCGGCGCCGGAACTCCCGGCGGCCGCCGGAAAGGAATCCGCTGCGGCGTGCAGCCGCAGCGGTCGCTGGGCCGATCCCTAGTTCGCCGCGGCCGGCTTCGGGCCCATGGCTTCGGTGGTGATGCGGATCGACACTTCGTCACTGACATTCGGCACGTACTTGGCGATGCCGAACTCGCTGCGCTTGATCGACAGCGAGCCGTCGAAGCCGATCGCCGGGGCCTTCGTCATCGGATGCACGTTGCTGGCATTGAGCTTCGCATCGATGGTCACCGATTTCGTCACCCCGTGGATGGTCAGGTCGCCGGTCACCTTGTAGGTGCCGTCGCTGCCGCCCTTCTCGACCTTCGTGCTCTTGAAGGTGGCGGTCGGGAACTTGGCGGCGTCGAAGAAATCGTCGCTCTTGAGGTGCTCGTCGAACTTCTTCACGTGGCTGTTGATGCTGTCGATCGCGATGGTGACGTCGACCGACGACTGCGACGGATCGGCCGCGTCGTACACCAGCGTGCCTTCGATCTTGTCGAAGTTCGCGGTCGGGTTGGAATAGCCGAAGTGGTTCCAGGAGAAGATCGTCTGCGTGTGGCCGGGATCGATGGTGTAGGTCACCGGGGCGGCGAAGGCGGCCGACGAGGCGAACACGAAAGCGCTGGCAAGCAGGGTGCGACGGAACATGGCGGCTCTCCTGGGGAAGTGGGGGTGGGATCAAACGATGCGGCAGGCTTCGTCGAATGCGAAACGCTGGTCACGCGGGCGCAGCACGGCAGGATTGCCGTAACCGATGTTGACGAGGAAGTTGGAACGGACTTGCGTGCCGGCGAAGAATGCGGTGTCGACCCTGGCATGGTCGAAACCCGACATCGGCCCGCAATCGAGTCCGAGCGCGCGCAGGGCGAGGATGAGATAGCCGCCCTGCAGGCTCGAGTTGCGCGCAGCCGTCGCCTCGATCGCCGCCGGCTTGCCGGCGAACCACGGCACCGCGTCGGCCTCGCTGTAGAGGCGTGGCAGGTGCTCGACGAACGCATGGTCGGCACCGACGATCGCCGTCACCGGCGCGGCCATCGTCTGCTCGATGTTGTCCGGCGACAGGGCCTCGCGGAGCTTCGCCTTGGCTTCGGCGCTGCGCACGAACACCACCCGCATCGGCTGGCAATTCGCGCTGGTCGGGGCGAACTTGGCGAGGTCGTAGGCCTGGCGCAGCAAGTCGTCGTCGACCGCGCGGTCGAGCCAGGCCTGTGCCGGGCCCCGATAGGTCCGCGCGGTGCGGAACACCTGATCCAGGGCGACATCGTTCAGCGGTGCATTCATTTCCTCTCCTCGTTCGGGCCGACGAGGCGCATGCGCATCACCGACCCCCACAGTCTTGCGGTGCGGGCGCCGGCGATCAACGCGCACGGCGACAACTTATTGCTGCCGGTTGGTGGACAATGGCCACGGGCAGGCCGCCGATGATGCCCGCCCGGTCCGACGAGTGCACGCAAACCTCATGAATGGCGCCAGCAACGAGCAGATGACCGCGTGGGCGATCAGCGATGGCGCGGCCGGCAATGCGCTGCAGGCGCAGGTCCTCGCCGGTGCGCTGTGCGGCGCTGCGCGCGAGGTGCGCATCGGCATCGACGCGCCTTGGCGCTGGCTGGCTCCGCGTCTCGTCGCCGGCAGTCAGCGCGCGATCCATGGCGAAGACTTCGGTCCGCCGTGGCCGACCTTGGCGGTCGGTTGCGGGCGGCTCGCCGCGCTGGCCACGCGGGCACTGCGCCGGTGGAGCGGCGCTCGCTGCCTGTGCGTGCAGATCCTCGACCCGCGCATCGATCCGCGCCATTACGATGTCGTCGTCGCGCCGCGACATGACGGTCTCGCCGGCGACAACGTCATCACCACGACCGGCTCGCTGAATGCCATCGACGATGCCTGGCTCGCCGCCGCCCGCGTGCGTTTCTCCGCCATCGGTGCGCTGCCGGCGCCACGCGTCGCCGTCCTCGTCGGCGCCCCGACGCGCAGCCAGGCGCTCGACCGCCGCTATTTCGATGCGTTGCTGGCGGAACTCGGCCGACTGCATGCGCGCGACGGCGGCAGTTTCCTGGTGACCACTTCGCGGCGCACGCCCGCCGCCCTCGCCGGGCACCTGCGCCAGGCGTTCGCCGCGTGGCCCGGCCTGTACTGGTCGAACGATGCGGATGGCGACAATCCGTATGCGGGACTGCTCGCCTGGGCGGATCGCGTCGTGGTCACGCCGGATTCGGCCAACATGTTGAGCGAGGCGTGCGCGACCGGGGTTCCCGTGCACAGCATCGTCGATCGCCCCGTGCGCGGCCGCCTTGCGGCATTGCATGCCGAACTCTCCGCGCTCGGCCACCTCGTGGCTCCCGGCGAGGCCGCGCGTGCCACCGCACCGTTGCGCGAGTTGCCGCGGGTGGTGGCGGCCGTGCGCCGGCGCTGGCAAGCCTGACCGCCGGCGCGATCACGTCGCCGGTGATGCCGGTTGCGGCGCGCCGAGCCGGAGTCCACGCCCAGCGGCGACCGTCCGCACGGCTTCGGTCGCGGCATCGAGTGCTTCGTCGCGTACCGCCATGCGCGGGCGCGCATCGAGCTTGGCGGCCAGCGAGCGGCCGAGCAGGGTTTCGTGCGCGGCGGCCAGCCTGTCTGCCTCGGCCTCGTCGAGCAGGCCCTCCCGTGCGGCAAGCCGGATCAGCCCAGCGGTGGCGGTTTCCGACAGCAGGCGCGGGCAGCGCTGCGCATGTTCGAGCACGAGTGCCTGCAGCAGGAACTCGATGTCGACGAGCGCGCCAAGGCCCTGCTTGAGATCGAGCGTGTGCGCATCGGAACGGTCGCGTTCGCTGCGCCAGCGCTCGCGCATGGCGCCTACGCGCTGCGACAGGTCGCCGTCGCCGGCGGCACGGCACAAGGTCGCGGCTCGCGCTTCGGCGAAGCGACGGCCGAGGCCGACATCGCCGGCAACGGCCCGTGCACGCACCAGCGCCTGGTGTTCCCAGGTCCAGGCGCGGTCCTGCTGATAGGCGACATAGCTGTCGAGGCTCGTCACCAGCAGGCCCTTGCTGCCGTCCGGACGCAGGCGCACATCAATGTCGTAGAGGCGTCCGGAACGCGTCAGCGTGGTCAGCAGGTGGACGAAGCGTTGTGCCAGCCGCGCGCAGTAGCGCGCGCCGTCGAGCGGCCGGGGTCCGTCCGACTCGCGCTGGGCGAGCGCGCCGTCATAGACGAAGACGAGATCGAGATCGGAGCCGAAGCCGAGTTCGAGCCCGCCGAGACTGCCATAGCCGATCACCGCCAGTCCGCCCCCGCCGCCGGCTTCGATGGCGATCCGACCGTGCGTCGTCGACATGCCGCGAACGGCGACGTCGAGCACCGCGGCGAGCACCGCATCGGCAACGTCGGCCAGTGCGCGCGCACACGCCACCGCATCGATGCGCCGACCGAGGAAGGCAAGTCCGATGCGGAACTGGCAGGCCAGGCGCAGTTCCTGGATGCGCTCGATCATCGCCTCGGTGTCTCCGTCGGCGACATCGGCGAGCTGGCGGGCGATCTCCGCCTCGAGCGCTTCGCGGGTCGGCGGCGGACCTTCGCTGCGTCCGTCCAGCAGTTCGTCGAGCAGGAGCGGATGCGCGACGACCCGCTCGGCGAGCAGGGCGCTGGCCGCGAACACCTCGGTGACCCTGCGCAACGCCACCGGCTGCTCGTCGAGCAGGGCAAGGTAGGCGGAACGCCGGGCGACGGCGTGCACGAGGGCGATCAGGCGCACGAGGCACGCGGACGGCGCCCGGCTTGCCGCCGCGGAAGCGAACAATGCCGGCAGCACGCGATCGAGGCGTTCGCGCGCGCGCACCGAGGCAGCGCGCAGGACCGGACTCCCGAGCAGCCCCTCGAGTGCGGCGACGACCGGTTCGACCGGGTCGAAACCGGCCGCCAGCAACGGCGCGCGATCGACGCCGTCCTCGACGAAGCGGTTCCAGTGGACATCCCACCCGGCCCGCTCGGCGCTGCCACGTGCATCGCGGGCCGGCGCCATCACCGCTTCGAACTCCTCGCTGACGATGCCGCGGTGGCGATCGAGATCGTGCGCCAGTGCCGGCCAGTCCGCATGGCCGAGGCCGAGCGCAATGCGCTCCCGCACCAGCGGGTCGGCGGGCAGTTCGTGGGTCTGCTGGTCGGCAAACATCTGCAAGCGGTTCTCCAGCCGGCGCAGGAACCGGTAGGCCTCGGCCAGCCGGCGCGCCCGCGCCGCCGGCACATGGCCGAGGCGTTCGGCCGCCGCCAGTGCGTCGAGCAACCCGCGCACGCGCAATGCGGGCTCGCGACCGCCGCGGATCAACTGGATCAGCTGCACGATGAACTCGATCTCGCGAATGCCGCCGGGGCCGAGCTTGAGGTGGTCGGCGAGATCCTTGCGGGCGACCTCGGCATCGATCAGCACCTTCATCTCGCGCAGGCCGGCGAAGGCGGTGTAGTCGAAATAGCGGCGGAACACGAACGGACGCAGGGTTTCCAGCAGGCGCGTCCCGGCCGCCTTGTCGCCGGCAACCGGGCGCGCCTTGATCCAGGCGTAACGCTCCCAGTCGCGGCCTTCGCGCTGGTAGTACTGCTCCATCGCCTGGAATGACAGGGCGACCCGGCCGACGCTGCCGAACGGGCGCAGGCGCAGGTCGACCCGATAGGCGAAACCGTCGGCGGTATGGTCGGCGAGCAGGCCGATGAAGGTCTGCGCGATGCGTGAATATCCGGCTTCGGCGTCGAGCGGGCGCGGGCCATCGCTGGTCGCCGGGCCGGCATGGGCGAGAACGAGATCGACGTCCGAGGAGAAATTGAGTTCGCCACCACCGAGCTTGCCGAGGGCCAGCACGACCAGTCGCTGCGCCTCGCCGGTGTCCGTGCGCAGCACGCCATGGCGTTCGGCAAACTCGCGCTCGGCCTGGCGCAGGGCCGCCTCCAGACAGACCTCGGCGAGCACGCTGGCCCCGGCGAGGGTGGTCTCCACCGCATCGATGCCGTTGACGTCGCGCCAGATCAGGCGCAGCGACTCCTCGCGGCGGAAGCGGCGCAGGTCGGCACGGAAATCGCCGCTGTCACCGCCGGAGAGCAGCGCCGCGGCGCGCGCATCGGCATGCCGCGGGTCGTTCATCAGGCGCACCAGCCCGGCCCCGAGCAGATGCGGATCGCGCAACCAGCTCTCGAACGCGTAGTCGCTGGCCAGCAGGACCCGGTCGAGATGGCTGTCCACGCCGGCATCGTCGTGGAACGGCACGCCGGCGGCCCGCGAGGCGGTTTCCAGGCGGGACAGGCGTTGGTCGAGCAGGCTCGCGACGGGGCGCGGCCAGGAGGCGAACGGCATGCGCGGATTCTGGCAGCCCGGCCCGCCGGCAGCCAGCCGGCGGCGGCGCCCGCCACGTTGCAGTTTGTTTACCTGTGACTCAGCCGCGCATGCGATAGTTCGCGACTTGTCGGAGGGCCCTCTTGCATCGATGAGCACGAAACGCACGACACGACCGCTGCATGCGGGCATCTGGCTGGCCCTGGTCGTCGCCGGATTCGGCGTGCTCGCGAGCGCGCTGGACCCCGCGCTCGCATGGCCGCTGTTCGGTGAAACGCCGACCGACTACTACGTCGTCGCGCTCAACATCGTGCCGTTCCTGCTCGTCGTCGCCATCCTGTTCGCGCTGACCCGGCGCGTGCTCCTGTCGAGCTGGATCGGCGCGATCCTGCTGGTCGCCGTCTATCTCGCCAACCAAGCGAAGTTCGGCCAGTTGCAGATGCCGCTGTTGCCGGGTGATTTCCGTTTCCTGCTCGACCCCGCCGCGGCGGTGCCGCTGTTCGCCCACTATGCCAATGGCTACGTCACGATCGCCGTCGTCGCACTGGCCATCCTCGGCATCACGGCGGCTCTCGCCTTCGAGGCCCCGGTTCGCGCCGTGCGCGGCTGGAAGCGGCTGGCCTCGGCATCCGCCACGCTGGCCCTGGTCGTCATGCTCGCCGTCGGCAGCAGCCCCTGGCACAAGCTCTATGACGCCGGACGCATCGGTTTCGAGCCGTGGTCGGTGGTCGACAGCGCCGAGCGCGCCGGCGTCGTCGGCAATCTCGTCCTCTACCACTGGGAGCTGGCCAGCCGCCGCGAACTCGTGCCGGACCGCAAGGCCGCGGGCGAGCTGCTGCGCAACCACGCGGACGCGCTGCGCGAAAGCCTTGCCCCGAACACCGCGGCGGACGCGCTCGCCGCCGGCACGCTTCCGGACATCGTCATCGTGCAAAGTGAGTCCCTGTTCGACCCTGCACGTCTCGCCGGCGCGTCCCGCGACACCTATCTGCCCAACTTCCACCGCCTCGCACGTCGCGGCTGGTCGGGCGAAATGCGCGTCCCCACCTATGCCGGTGGCACGATCCGTACCGAGTTCGAGGTCCTGACCGGCCTCGCCCTCGCCTTCTTTCCCGGCGTGCAGTACCCGTACTTCGAGATCGCCGACCGGCCGCTGCCGGGAATCGTGCGCACGCTCGCGCGCCACGGCTATCGCAGCACCGCGATCCATCCCAACACCGGCGTGTTCTGGAACCGGGAAGCGGCCTTCCAGCAGATCGGCTTCGACCGCTTCATCGACGAGCGCGGTTTCTCGAAGGACGACGTGGTCGGCCTGTTCACCGGCGATGCCGCGCTGACCGACCGCGTGCTGGCCGAACTCGACGGCGCGGGGCCGCCCCAGCTGGTCTTCGCGATCAGCATGCAGAACCACGGGCCGTTCGACTGGCGCCCCGGACTCGACGAGTCGCGCCTGGCGAAGCAGCCCTTGCCGCCCGGACTCGACGACGGCGGCGCCTACTGGCTGCGCAACTACCTCTACATGGCCGAGGATGCGGACCGCGAGCTCGGCCGCCTCGCTGACGCGCTGCAGAAGCGCAAGCGCCGCACCTTGCTGCTGTTCTACGGCGACCACCTGCCGGCTCTGCCGCCGGTGTACCACCAGATCGGCTTTGCCGACGGGCGCGACGCCAAGAGCCAGCCGGTACCGTGGCTGCTGCTCGACAACGGCCGTCGCCTGCGCGATCGCGGTGATCGCCCGCCCCTCGCCTCGTGGCTGCTGCCGAGCGTGCTGCTCGAATATGCCGGCATCGGCGGCGACCGCTATTTCGCCACCCTCGATGCCCTGCGTCCGACCCTGCCGGCCGACGCCGCGAGCGCCAGCAACGGACTCGCCGAGTCCCTGCGCGCGCTGGGGCAGCTTCGTTACCGGGGTGAACTCGACGCGGTCATCGATCTTGCCCTGACCCCCGCGGCGGATGACTGGAACACGGTGGTCGCACCGTAACAGCCAACGGCCGCCGCGTCCGCGCACGGAATCGCCGCGCCACGACGCCGCCAGGGCGCTCTGATTCCTGTTCAAGCGCCCGCTCGTCCGCCCTTCGTGATCCGCTCTTTGATCTTGCTCCCGCTCGACGGACACCCGGTTAAGCGATTCACTATCGCAAACCGAGGTGGACAGCATGGCAACGA
>CAKSZY010000020.1 GCA_934526015.1 uncultured Dokdonella sp. | reverse complement strand
AGAAGCCCGAAAGCGCCCCTCATCCGCCCTGCCGGGCACCTTCTCCCCGTCGCCACGGGGAGAAGGGACAGCAAGCGTTTACTCTGAAGTGCAGCTTGCATGCTTGCGACGACGCCAGCCGTCCGCCCCGCGCAGCGGGGAGAAGGGACAGGCATGCGCCGATTTCCGCTTGCACCGCTGCATCCCGATGCGTTTCTGGAACTCGCTCCGCTGCTGTTGCGGCTGCGGTCCAAGCTTCAGCCGAGCAAGCTGGGCTCTGCAAAAGTCCGGGCGCCTCGACGCCGTTGCAGAGCTTGCTCCGCTGTCGTTGTGGCGTCACCGCGTTCGTGGAGCTTGCTCCGCTGCCGTGGCCCGGACAGGAAAACGGCCGGGACGCATGCGTCCCGGCCGTTGGTCGTTGCGGCGATGTCGCTGCCGTGTCGGCTCAGTACACGTCGTTGACCGTGTTGTAGACGTTGAACTTGCCGGTCGGCGTGATCAGGCGCGGATCGTTCAGCACCGCCTTCAGCTTGCGCGTCTTGTCGTCGACCACCACGATCGCCGAGCGCTGATCCTTGCCGTTCCACACCGAGAACCAGACTTCGGTGCCGTCCTTGTTGTACTCCGGCTGCACCACGCGCTTCGGGCCCTCGCCGAGCTTCGCCCACTCGGCGATCGGCAGCACCTCGAAACCCTTGTCGAGGTTGTTGATGTCGAACACCGCGATCGACTGGCTGACCTTGGCAGTCGGGTTGAGGGTGGTGTCGACCCACAGGTTGGTCGACTTCGGATGGGTCTTGACGAACAGCGAGCCGCCGCCCTGGCCCTTCAGCACTTCGACCGCCTTCCAGGCGTGCTGCGGATGGTTCTCCGGGTCGGTGGCGATCAGGGTGATGTTCTCGTTGCCGAGCGCCGAGGTGGCCCACACCGGTCCGTACTTCGGATGGGTGAAGTTGGCGCCGCGGCCCGGATGCGGGATCTTCTCGACGTCGATCAACGCGGTCATCTTCTGTTCGCGCGAATCGACCACGGCGATCTTGTCGCTGTTGTTGGCGGCGGTCAGGAAGTAGCGCTTGGAAATGTCCCAGCCGCCGTCGTGCAGGAAGCGCGCGGCGTCGAGCGTGGTCACCTTGAGGCTGTCGAGGTTGGAGTAGTCCACCAGCAGGATGCGGCCGGTTTCCTTCACGTTGACGATGAACTCGGGATGCTCGTGGCTGGCGACGATCGCCGCGACGCGCGGTTCCGGGTGGTATTCCTGGGTGTCGACGGTCATGCCGCGCGTGGAGACGATCTTGATCGGCTCGAGGGTCGGGCCGTCCATGATCACGTACTGCGGCGGCCAGTAGGCACCGGCAATGGCGAGCTTGTCCTCGAAGCCCTTGAACTTCGAAGTTTCCACCGAGCGCGCCTCGAGGCCGATCTTGATCTCGGCGACGCGGTCGGGCTTCTCCATCCACAGGTCGACCAGGTCGATCTTGCCGTCGCGGCCGATCGTGTAGATGTAGCGGCCCGAATGCGAGACACGCGAGATGTGCACCGCGTAGCCGGTCTTGAGGATGCTGATGATCTTCTTGGTGTCGCCGTCGATCAGGGCGATCTCGCCCGCGTCGCGCAGGGTCACCGCGAAGATGTTGTCGAGGTTGTACTTGTTCATCTTGCGGGTCGGGCGATCCTTCTCCGCAATGAACACCTTCCAGCTGTCCTTCATCTCCTTCATGCCCCATTCCGGCGGATTGGGCGGGGTGTGCTGGAGGAAGCGCGACATCAGGTCGACCTGTTCGCCGGTCAGTTCGCCGCCGGTGCCGAAGTTCGGCATGCCGCCGGGCGAACCGTAGGTGATCAGCGCCTTCAGATAGTCGGTGCCGCGGGCCTGGGTGAGGTCCGGAGTGAGCGGCTTGCCGGTGGCGCCCTTGCGCAGCACGCCGTGGCAGCCGGCACAGCGCTGGAAGAAGATCTCGCTGGCCTTGCTGAACTCTTCCTCGGTCATGTCGGGTGCGCCGGGTGTGCGCACCTGCTTGACATCGGCGCCGCTGAGCTGGGTCGGCGCGCCTTCATATGCGACCTGGGCCTTGCTGGTGCCGGGGTGGACCTGGCCCTGGGCCGGATCGGTCGGCGCGTCGAGTTCGGCGCGCAGCGCCTTCACCTCCTCGGCGCTGATGCGGCCGCCGGCGTTGTTCCACGAGGCCAGCACGTAGCTGATCGCCCCGGCGATCTCGGCATCGGTCAGATGGGTCTGCGCCGGCATCACGCTGTTGTAAGTCTCGCCGTTGACCACGACCTCGCCCTGCAGGCCCTTGAGGACGGTCGCCGCCACTTCGGCCGGAGTCTTGCCCTTCAGCCAGTCGGAGCCGGCGAGCGGCGGGAACGCCCCGCTGAGGCCCTTGCCGTCGGGCTGGTGGCAGGCCGAGCAATGCTGCAGATAGGTGGCCTGTCCGGTGTCGTCGAGGGCGAAGGCCGAGCTCGCCGTGCCAAGGCCCATGGCCATGGCCAGCGCGGTCAACAGGTGTTGGGTGGTCCGTTTCATGGCGGATACCTGCTCTGGTGGTGAGAAGAAGCGAAGGGCCGGGGCGTGGCGGGATCGGGTGCGTCCGGGTCTGAAACCACCCTGCGTCGATGCCCCCTGGCCGACCTGCCCATTCTGCGCATGTGCGTGCGCCGCACCCTGATCCATGTCAATTGCCGTCGACATCGGCACGGGTCCGGCGGCATGAATATGCGCGACCCATTCGGAAGTCTTGTTGACACTCGTCAAGGAGGCGACGGACGGGAGCTCTGAGAATGCGAACCAATCACAACAACAAGCCCCCGCCATGAAACTCCGATCCTTCGCCCTGCTGCTCGTCCCGGGCATCGTCGTCGCACAAGCCGACGCCGATGCTCCCGTGGATCCCTCCGACCTGGCCCTGCTCGACAGCATCGTCGTGGTTGCCAGCCGCGCCGCCGAACCGCTGAGCCAGGTCGCCGCCAGCGTCGCCCAGATCGAGCGGGAAGATCTCGACCGTTATCTCGTGCACGATCTCGAAGGCCTGACGCGCTACGTGCCGGGCATCGGCGTGACCCGCGATGCCCACCGCTTCGGCAATGGCGGCTTCTCGATCCGCGGCCTCGAAGGCAATCGAGTGCGCATCCTCGTCGACGACATCCCGCTGGCCGATGCCTACAGCATCGGCCAGTTCGCCTCGGCCGGCCGCGACCTCGTCGACCTCGAGGCGGTCGAACGCATCGAGATCCTGCGCGGACCGGCGTCGACCCTGTACGGCAGCGATGCACTCGCCGGCGTCGTCGCCTTCCGCACGCGCGATCCGGAAGACCTGCTCGCGCGCAGCGGCGACAACCAGCATGTCGGCCTGCGCTTCGGTTGGGATGGCATGGACGACAGCTTCCTGCGCGCCGCCAGCTGGGCCGCGGCAGACGAGTCCTCGCGCTGGCAGGCGATGGCGGTGGTCGGTCGGCGCAGCGGCCACGAAGCCGACAACCGTGCCTGGCGCGCCGAGGACGGCCCGAATCCGATCGACTACCGGCGCGACAACCTGCTTGCCAAGCTCGTGCACGAGCGCGGCAATGCGGGACGCTACACGCTGACCGTGGAGGCCAATCGCAACGACCGCGAAACGGCGGTCAATTCGCTGCGCTTCGGCAGCGGGCGCTACAGCACCACCTATCGCCTCGATGCCGACGACAGCGACCGCCGTGACCGCGCCAGCCTGGCCGCGCAGTGGCAACCCCAGCTCGGCTGGCTGCAGTCGCTCGATGCGCAGGTGTACGTGCAGGAAACCTCGGTACGTCAGGACAGCGACCAGTACCGCCTGGCGGATGCGGCCACGCCGTTCGAGTCGCTGCGCTGGCGGCGCTTCGACTTCCAGTCGGATGCAATAGGCATGAACCTGCTCGGCCAGTCGCGTCACGAGGGCGCGGGTCTGCGCCATTGGCACGTGTTCGGCATCGACCTCGCCCGGCAGCGCTACGAGGGTCTGCGCGATGGCGTGGAGACCAACCTCGTGACCGGCGCGACGAGTTCGCTGATCCTCGGCGAGCCGTTGCCGGTGCGCGACTTCCCGAACACCGATGCCGACAGCCTGGCGCTGTTCTGGCAGGACGAGATCGGCATCGGCGAACGCCTGGCGCTGATTCCCGGCCTGCGTGCGGAGTGGTATCGCCTGCGCGCGCGGCCGGACGCGATCTACCTCGAGGATTTCCCCGACGGCAATCCGGTCGACGTCGACGAACGCCAGATCACCCCGCGGCTCGGCCTGCGCTGGGCGCTCGGCGGTGGCCACAGCCTGTTTGCGCAGTACGCGCGCGGATTCCGCGCGCCGCCGTTCGGCGACGTCAACATCGGCCTGATCCTGCCGGTCTACAACTACGAGGTGCGGGCGAATCCCGAGTTGCGTCCGGAACGCAGCCACGGCCTCGAACTCGGCTGGCGCCATGTCGGCGACACCTTGCGCGCGAGCGCGTCGGTCTACGAGAACCGCTACCGCGACCTGATCGAATCGCGCGCCAACCTCGGCATCGAACCCGGCAGCGGGCTGCTGGTGTTCCAGTCGGTCAACCGCGACCGCGCGCGCATCCGCGGCGTCGAGGCCGACCTGCTCTGGCGCCTGCCGTTCGGCAGCGCGGGTCCCGGCGGCTGGCACCTGCGCGGCGCGCTGGCGTGGTCGCAAGGCGATGACCTGCGCCGCGACCAGCCGCTCAACAGCATCGAGCCGGGCCGCATCGCGCTCGGCCTGCGCTACGAGGCCGACTCGGGACGCTGGGGCGTGGAAACCGCCACCGTCGGCGTGCAGCGGAAATCACGCATCGACCAGCAGAACGGCCCGTTCTTCGCGCCGCCCGGCTACGGCCGCGTCGACCTCTACGCCTGGGCCGAACCCTGGCAGGGCGTGCGCGTCAACGCCGGACTGGTCAATCTCGGCGATCGCCGCTACTGGGAGTGGTCCGGCGTGCGTGGCGTGCGGGCGAATGCCGAGGACATCGGCTTCTACTCACGTCCCGGCCGCAGCTTCGCGGTGAATCTCGCCCTCGAGTGGTGACACCGGCCACGGCAGCAGCGTGCGGAGAATCGGCCTTTCGGTGGTCCTGATCTGCCGGCACGTGGTCGTGGGCATCGTGTTTCGGGCACCGCGTTCCGCCATGGTGCACCGTGTCTTTTTTTCCCCGCGGCGGAATGCCTAGACTCGCCGGCGATCCGATCGTCGGCGCCTTGCGCCGTCCGCGCCGGCTTGCCGGCATGTCGTGCAGCGAGGGAATGAGGTGGAACCCACCGACGTCCGTGTAGCCAGCTATTTCCACAAGGTTGTCGATTGCCAGTGGGCCTGCCCGGCCCACACCCCGGTCCCCGAATACATCCGCCTGATCGCCGCGGGCCGTTACGCCGACGCCTACCTCGTCAATTGGGAATCGAACGTTTTCCCCGGGATACTCGGCCGCACCTGCGACCGTCCCTGCGAACCGGCCTGCCGGCGCGGGCGCGTCGAGGAGAACAACGGCGACAAGCCCGAGCCGGTGGCGATCTGCCGGCTCAAGCGCGTGGCCGCCGACCACAAGGGCGACATCGCCGCACGCCTGCCGAAGCCGGCGGCGACGCGCAACGGCCTGCGCGTGGCCTGCGTCGGTGCCGGACCGGCATCGCTGACCGTGGCGCGCGATCTCGCTCCGCTCGGCTATTCGGTGACCGTGTTCGAGGCCGAGGCCAAGGGCGGCGGCTTCATGCGCACCCAGGTGCCGCGCTTCCGCCTGCCCGAATCGGTCATCGACGAGGAGGTCGGCTACATCCTCGGCCTCGGCGTCGAACTGCGCGGCGGCCAGCGCATCGAGTCGATGCGCGCCCTGCTGGCGGAACGCTACGACGCCGTGTTCGTCGGTTGCGGCGCGCCGCGCGGGCGCGCGCTCGAACTGCCGGGCGCCGCCGAGGCCGCCGCCCACATCCACATCGGCATCGACTGGCTGGCCTCGGTCTACTTCGGTCACGTCGAGCGCGTCGGCAAGCGCGTGATCGTGCTCGGCGGCGGCAACACCGCGATGGATTGCTGCCGCTCCGCGCGCCGTCTCGGCGGCGAGGACGTCAAGGTCATCGTGCGCTCGGGTTTCGAGGAGATGAAGGCCTCGCCATGGGAGAAGGAGGACGCGATGCACGAGGGCATCCCGATCCTCAACTGCCTCGTGCCGACCGCCTACGTGCACGAAGGCGGGCGCCTGACCGGCATGACCTTCCAGCCGGTGCGCCCGGAGACCGACGAGCGCGGCCGCCGCCGCCTCGTGCCGACCGGCGAGGCGGACCGCTTCTTCGCCTGTGACGAGGTGCTCGTCGCGGTCGGCCAGGAGAACGCCTTCCCGTGGATCGAGCGCGACCTCGGCATCGATTTCGACGAGTGGGGCATGCCGGTGGTCGACGCCGCGACCCACCAGTCGACCCTGGCGCACGTGCTGTTCGGCGGCGATGCCGCGTTCGGCCCGAAGAACATCATCTGGGCGGTCGCCCACGGCCACGAGGCGGCGGTGTCGATCGACCGCATGCTGTCCGGCGAGGATCCGCGCGAGCGCCCGCTGCCGTCGATGCGCGTGCTCTCGCAGAAGATGGGCATCCACGAGTGGAGTTACGACAACGACGTTTCCGCCGACGAGCGTTACAAGGTGCCGCTGCTGCCGGCCGAGGAAGCACTGCGCAGCATCCGCCTCGAAGTCGAACTCGGCTTCGACGCCGAGACGGCATGGAAGGAAACCCAGCGTTGTCTCAACTGCGACGTGCAGACCGTGTTCACCGACACGGCCTGCATCGAGTGCGACGCCTGCGTCGACATCTGCCCGATGGACTGCATCACCTTCACCGCCAACGGCGACGAAGCCGACCTGCGCCAGCGCCTGACCGCGCCGGCGCTCAATCCCGGGCAGTCGTTGTACGTGTCCGGTCCGCTGAAGACCGAGCGCGTGATGGTCAAGGACGAGGACGTCTGCCTGCACTGCGGACTGTGCGCCGAGCGTTGTCCGACCGGCGCCTGGGACATGCGCAAGACGCTGATCCGCATGACCCACGCCGGCCCCGGCTGTCGCGGCGGCAAGGCCAGGGAGGCGGCATGAATTCCCCGATGGGTCTGCTAGAACCCGTCTCCCTCCGGGACGGCGGGGTGGCTCGATGAACGCGATCTCCGCGGTCAACGACTTCGTCGTCAAGTTCGCCAACGTCAACGGTTCCGGCTCGGCTTCGGCGAACGAGCTGTTCGCCAAGTCGATCCTGCGCATGGGCGTGCCGGTCAGTCCGCGCAACATCTTCCCGTCGAACATCCAGGGCCTGCCGACCTGGTACGAAGTGCGCGTCAACGAGAAGGGCTGGCTCGGCCGGCGCGGCGGCGTCGACCTGATGGTGGCGATGAACCCGCAGACCTGGGATGCCGACGTCGCCGAAATCGAGAGCGGGGGCTACCTGTTCCACGACAACAGCAAGCCGCTGCCCGGATCGAAGTTCCGCGACGACGTCCGCGTCATCGGCGTGCCGTTGACCGAAATCTGCAACGCGACCTATGACGATCCGCGCCAGCGCCAGCTGTTCAAGAACATCATGTATGTCGGCGCGCTCTCGCAACTGCTGCGCATGGACGTCGCCGTGATCGAGAAGCTCGTCGCCGAACAGTACCGCGGCAAGGAGAAGCTGCTCGACGCGAACCTGCATGCGCTGCACCTCGGTCGCAACCACGCCAGCGCACACCTCGATCCGATCGGCCTCGAAGTCCGGCGGGCCGACAACGTCGGCGAGCGCATCTTCATCGACGGCAACAGCGCCGCCGCGCTTGGCTGCGTCTACGGCGGCGCGACCGTCTGCGCCTGGTATCCGATCACGCCGTCGTCCTCGCTCGCCGAGGCGTTCGAGAAGTACTGCCGGAAATACCGCGTCGATCCCGAGTCCGGCGGCAACCGCTACGCGATCATCCAGGCCGAGGACGAGATCGCCTCGATCGGCATGGTCACCGGCGCGGGCTGGAACGGCGCACGCGCGTTCACCACCACCTCGGGTCCCGGCATCTCGCTGATGAACGAGTTCATCGGCCTTGCCTATTTCGCCGAGATCCCGGTGACGATCATCGACGTGCAGCGCGGCGGGCCGTCGACCGGCATGCCGACGCGCACCCAGCAATCCGACGTGCTGGCCTGCGCGTACGCATCGCACGGCGACACCAAACACGTATTGCTGCTGCCCGAGGATCCGCACGAGTGCTTCGCGTTCTCGGCGCAGGCGCTCGATCTCGCCGACCGCCTGCAGACGCCGGTATTCGTGCTGACCGACCTCGACATCGGCATGAACCAGCGCCTGTGCGAACCGTTCGCCTGGGACGATGCGCGCGAGTACGACCGCGGCAAGGTCATGAGCGCCGAGGATCTCGAGGCGGGCAGGGACTTCGGCCGCTACAAGGATGTCGATGGCGACGGCATTCCGTTCCGCACCTATCCCGGCACGCATGCGACGCGCGGCAGCTATTTCACCCGCGGCACCTCGCGCGATCCGTACGCGCGCTATTCGGAACGCGGTCCGGACTATGTCTACAACATGGAACGCCTGCTGCGGAAATTCGACACGGCGAAGTCGCTGGTGCCGCAACCGGTCGTGCGCGCGGCCGCCAGGCACACCACCTTCGCCGCGATCCATTACGGCTCGACGAGCCCGGCCATGGCCGAGGCGATCGATTCGCTCGAGGCACGCGACCTGCATCTCGACACGCTGCGCCTGCGCGCGTTTCCGTTTCCCGAATCGGTGCGCCAGTTCGTGCTTGCCCACGAGCAGGTTTTCGTCATCGAGCAGAACCGCGATGCGCAGCTGCGCTCGCTGCTGATCAACGAGTTCGATCTCGATCCCGCGCGCGTCGTGCCCGTGTTGCACTACGACGGCACGCCGATCACGGCGCGCTTCATCGTGCGCGCGATCGCCGAACGCATGCGCGGTGTCAACCTGACCGCACAAGGCGAGGAGACGCCGGCGTGACCTGGATCACCAAGCCGAAGCTGCATCACCCGAACCTGCCGCGCAACGAGCGCTGCTTCACGCGCCGCGACTACGAAGGCAAGATCTCGACGCTGTGCGCCGGTTGCGGCCACGACTCGATCTCGGCGGCGATCATCCAGGCCTGCTGGGAACTCGCCATCGAGCCGCATCGCGTGGCCAAGCTGTCCGGCATCGGTTGCTCGTCGAAGACGCCCGACTACTTCCTCGGCCAGTCGCACGGCTTCAACACCGTGCACGGGCGCATGCCCTCCGTGCTGACCGGCGCCAACCTCGCCAATCGGGAACTTCTGTACCTCGGAGTTTCCGGCGACGGCGATTCGGCCTCGATCGGCATGGGCCAGTTCGTGCACGCGATGCGCCGCGGCGTCGACATGGTCTACATCGTCGAGAACAACGGCGTCTACGGCCTCACCAAGGGCCAGTTCTCGGCCACCGCCGACCAGGGCTCGACGTCCAAGCGCGGCGTCGTCAATTCGGACAGCCCGATCGACCTCGTCGGCCTCGCCCTGCAACTCGGCGCGAGCTACGTCGCGCGCGGCTTTTCCGGCGACAAGCGCCAACTCGTGCCGCTGATCAAGGGCGCGATCCTGCACCGCGGCCCGGCCTTCCTCGATGTCATCAGCCCCTGCGTCGCGTTCAACAACCACGCCGGCAGCACCAAGAGCTACGAATACGTGCGCGAGCACAACGACGCGGTGAATCGCCTCGACGTGATCCCGCAGCGCGAGGAGATCGTCGTCGACTATGCCGAAGGCGAGTCGGTCGAGGTCACCCAGCACGATGGCTCGGTCCTGCGCCTGCACAAGCTCGCCCGCGGGCACGATCCGCGCGACCGCATCGCCGCGACCAACTACGTGCAGCAGCATCAGGCGCGCGGCGAGGTCGTGACCGGCCTGCTGTATGTCGATCCGGAGGCATCCGACCTGCATGCGCACCTCGGCACGGTTGCCACGCCGTTGAACCGCCTCGGAGCGGGTGAGCTTTGCCCGGGCAGCGGCGTGCTCGAGCGCATCAACGCGGGCTTGAGGTAAACGCGCAGGCGCCACCCGCGTGCGGCCGGGTGCTGTCGGCACGCGCGGGAAAACGCTACCTTGATCGCTTTCCTTCCTGCGACGAACCGACGTGAGCGAGCGGTCGAATCCGGAACCTTCCCGTCGCTGGCGCTGGGCGTGGTGGCTGCTTGCCTACCTGAGCCTGGCGCTCGGCATCATCGGCATCGCCCTGCCGGTGTTGCCGACGACTCCGTTCATCCTGCTGGCGGCCTACGCGGCTGCGCGCGGCTCCGCGCGCCTGCACGCCTGGCTGCTCGCGCATGCCGTCACCGGACCGATGATCCGCGACTGGAACGCCCATGGCGCGGTGAAGCGCAACGCGAAATGGCTGGCGACGACGATGATGGCGCTGACCGCCGTGATGTTGCTGCTGTTCGCACCGCGCTGGTGGCTGGCAGCCGGCGTCAGCCTGATGATGGCCATCGTCGCGGTGTGGTTGTGGTTGCGGCCCGAGCCTCCGCCGTAGGCGGCGGCGCGATGGCGATGTCTCCGGCGGAACCTGCTGTCCGGGAGAAACCGTGCAGCCGTGAGCCGAGTTGCCTGCGGACGCGCCGGTTCACGCTTCCAGGTCGCTGACGACCCGGTTGCGGCCTTCGCGCTTCGCCCGGTACAGCGCCGCGTCGGCGCGCGCGACGAGCCGCTCGACATCATCGCCGTCGCGATGGTCGGTGAGCCCGATCGACACCGTGAGCTGTACCGCATGGCCGTCGATTTCGCGCCCCTCCTGTTCCACCGCCGCGCGCAGTTGCTCCGCCGCCGCGATGCCGCGCTCGCGCCCGGCGCCTTCCAGCGCGAGCACGAACTCCTCGCCGCCGTAGCGCACGATGAGGTCGCTGGCGCGCACGTGGCGGCGCAGGATGTCGCCGACCATGACCAGGCAGCGGTCGCCGATCGCATGACCATGCCGGTCATTGATCGACTTGAAATGGTCGAGATCGAGGAACATGAGGCTGAGGGGAGCGTCGTTGTGCTCGGCGTGGCGGATCAGCCGGGCGAGACCCTGCTCGAGTTCGCTGCGGTTCGGCAGGCGGGTCAGCGCGTCGGTGCGGGCGACGCTGCGTGCCACATGCATTTCGCGTTCGGCATAGCGCGCGGCGCGTGCAGTGGCCAGCACGAGGACGAGCGCACCGAGCACCTGGGCCATCGGGTGGACGATTTCGAGCCAGTCCGGCGTACCGCGGTGCTGCAGGAAATGCATCGCCCGGGTGACGCCGGCGAAGGTCAGGCCGCTCCATCCGGCGAGAAAGAACCAGCCCTGGGCCGAGCCGGCACGGGCGCGTCCGATCGCCGCGGCGAGCGACAGCAGCGCCATCACGACGACGGCGACGTTGACGAACTGGTTGGCGATCAGGGATCGCGGATCGATCAGCGACAGCACCACGAACAGCACGGTCAGCACCAGGATCGTGTACATCACCCGCGACAGGCGCGGATAGTGTTCGCGGATCGAGAGGAACTGGATGATGAAGGCGTAGGCCGCGACGAGCCCCAGGTTGATCGCCACGGACAGCAGCCGCATCGCATGCAGCAGCAGGTTGCGGTCGTCCAGCAGCGGCACGATCTCGCCGCTCATCACGAGCACGTAGATCAGCGCGCTGAGCACCCACACTCCGAACAGCAGCAGGTGCCAGCGCCGCAACGCCACAGAGTAGATGGCGGCGACGACGCCGAGCAGCAGCAGCGCACTGAGCATCATGCTGGTGTAGCGCACGCGGGCCATGTCCTCGGCCACGAAATCGGCCAGCGGCAGGGCACTGATGCGCATCGGCTGGTTCCGCGAGGCCAGCACCTGCAGGTAGACCGGCGCTGCGGCATCGGCACCGGCCAGACGCAGCGTCAGGCGATGGCGCGAGCCGATCTGCGGCCAGTCCGGATCGAGCGCCCAGAGCGGCCGGGCCCGATAGTCGGGCGGCAGATGGACCACGAACTCGGCGTCGTAGGCTTCTTTGATCGCGATGATCCAATCCGTCGAAGGGTCGGCGTCGGGCGCGATCTGCAGGCGCCACCAGCTCGAGCGGGCCTGCTTGCGGATCGCATCGCTGGCGATCCAGGCATCGGGCCCGGCTGCGCGCACCGATTCCAGGGTGGCTGGCGCCGTTTCGCCGGCGAGGCGCATCACTTCCACATCGCGCGCGAGCGCGGGCAGGGCGAACAGGCAGCACGCCAGCCATACGAAAACCACTCGCATCACGCCGCGATCCCGGACGGTAAGGTGGGCCGAGTGTAAACAAAGCCGCCGCGAACCGGAGTGGTCGAAACCGGGGCCGCCCGCGCAGCCTGCGGTCCGTGCGAAGCGTCGCCTCGAACCGCGGTCGAAGATGCACCGCACGGGCCGGACGGCGCGCAGCGGCGATCTATGGATCGTCTGCGAGCGTTCGTGCCGGATCGGCGATCTCCAGCGTGTGCAGCAACACGCTCGCCTGGGTCCGCGTGCGCACGCCGAGGCGCTCGAACACCGCGCTCATGTGCGCCTTGACCGTGCGTTCCTGGATGTCGAGGCGATCGGCGATCTGCTTGTTGAGCAGGCCCTCGGCGGCGAGGCCGAGCACGCGCAGCTGCTGCGGGCTCAGCGAGCCGAGGCGTGCGGCCAGCTCGCGGTCATCGGCCTCGCTGCGCTCGTCGGCCATGGCCAGCGCCGGCAGCGGCGGCGTCTCGCAGGCGAGCACGGCACGCAGCGTGCCGGCGAGTTCCTCCAGTCCGGTCCGCTTCGGCACGAAGCCGACCGCGCCATAGGTCAAGGCGCGGCGGATCACCAGCGGATCGTCGTTGGCGGAAATCATCACCACCGCGACGGCCGGGAACTCGCTGCGCAGGGCGACCAGACCCATCAGGCCATGGCTGCCGGGCATGTGCAGGTCGAGCAGGACGAGGTCGGTGTCGGGGCGTGCCCGCAGCGCCTCGCGCGCGGCCTCGAATCCGCCGGCCTCGTCGACCGTGGCGTCGGCGACGACGCCGCGCACGGCCTGCACGAGGGCCAGGCGGAACAGGGGATGGTCGTCGGCAACGAGGATGCGCGTCATGCCGTCACTGTAGCCTGCCGGCGGCGCCGCCGCGATGACAGTGCGCGCGCGGCTTGCTAGGGTGTCCGCATGGACACGACCCTGCGCAACTGCCTGCTGGCCTCGACCATGGCGGCGCTTGCCGCATGCGCGAGCAATCCCGTTTCCGTGGAGAAGACCGCGATGGCCGACGACGCCTTCGGCACGATCCGCGCCACCACGCATCGCGATGGCGACGACCTGCTGAGTGCCGGGCTCGGCCTGGCCGGCCTGCGCGGGCCGCAACCGACTTTCGCCCAGTCCGAACAGCCGACGCCGGCCGAACTGCGCCGTCGCGCGATCCATTCCAACTGGCGCGGCATCGCCGACCTCGGCCCCCTCGGCGGCTACGGCGAGATCTACGGCGCCGTGCCGCTGGTGACGGGGCGCGAATACAGCGCCTTCGCCACCCTCGCCGGCGCCCGTGCACCGCATCGCGTGCTCGTGCAGGTGCCGGACCTGTTCGACCGCGAACGCCGCTGCGTCGTGGTCACCGCCTCGTCGGGTTCGCGCGGCATCTATGGTGCGATCGCCCTGGCCGGCGCCTGGGGCCTGCCGCGCGGCTGCGCCGTGGCCTATACCGACAAGGGCGCCGGGACCGGCTATTTCGACGTCGCCTCCGGCACCGGCGTGCGCCTCGACGGCAGCCGCGGCGAAGCCGGCGGCGAGCCGCTCGAGTTCGCCCCGCCGCCCGGCATCCCCGTTGCGCCGTCGCAGGCGGTGCTGGTCAAGCACGCCCATTCGGGCGACAACCCCGAGGCCGAGTGGGGACGGCATGTGCGCCAGGCGGCGCGCTTCGCCCTGCATGCGCTCGACGAGGCCTTCCCCGGCGAGGCGCCGTTCACCGCGGCGAATACCCGCATCCTTGCCACCGGCCTGTCGAACGGCGGCGGTGCCGTGCTGCGCGCGGCCGAAATCGACGACGGCCTGCTCGACGGCGTGGTCGCCATCGAGCCGAACATCTGGGCCGGGCAGGGTGGCCGGCCGCTGTTTGACTACGTCAGCGAGGCCGGCCTGCTGTTGCCGTGCGCGCTGGTCGATTCCGCTTTCGATGCCGTGCCGTTCGCGCGGGTGAACGGTGGCGTGCCGCCGGCCTGGCGCAGCCGCTGCCAGGCCCTGCATGAGGACGGCCGCCTGAGCGGCGCCGACGAGGCCGCCCGCGCCGGCGAAGCCCTCGAACGCCTGCGCGGCACCGGCTGGAGCGAAGCCGCCATCGCCAGTGCGGCGGCCAGCACCGCACTCGATCTGTGGCGTTCGATCGGAGCGACCTATGCCGCCGCCTACCTGCGCAGCGGCGTCGGCGACATGCCCTGCGGCTACGGCTTCGCCGCCTTCGATGCCGGCGGGCGTGCGCATGCACCGACCGCCACCGAACGCGCGGCCTGGTGGGCCGATGCCAGCGGCATTCCGCCCGGGGCCGCGGTCGGCCTCGTCGATGCCCAGGCGAGCGGCGCGGATGCGGCCCTGCCGGGCCTGCTCTGCCTCGGCGAACTGTGGACGCGCCATGATGCCGCCGGCGAACGCCTGCATGCCGGTGTGGCGATGACGCGCGCGAGCCTGCCACGCGCGGACCTGCCGATCGCGATCGTGCACGGGGTTGCCGACGGCCTCGTGCCGATCATGTTCTCGTCGGATCCCTATGTCGCCTGGCTCGAAGCGAACGGCCGCAAGCCGATGTACTGGCGCGTCGGCCATGCCCAGCATTTCGACGCCTTCCTCGCCTTTCCCGGTTTCGGCGATCGCTACGTACCGATGCTGCCGTATGCCTATGCAGCCCTCGACCACCTGTGGGCCCACCTCGCCGGCGGCACGCCGCTGCCGGCCAGCGCCGACATCGCCACCACCCCGCGCGGCAGCGAAGTGCTCGGTGCGCACCAGCTCGGCCGCATCCCGGGCGACTGATCGCCGCGGCCGGCAGCTCCACGATCGGGGCGATGGCGCAACCGTACTATCATTTGCGGCGACGACACTCGTCGTGAACCAGCGTTCCGGAGATGCACGCGATGACCGATCCGATCGATTTCAGCCAGTGGGCGCGACAGTGGGAAGGCGCACTGCGCGACTTCATGGCGAAGCTGCCCGCGGCAGGTTCCACCCATCCGTTCGCCATGCCGTCATGGAACGCCGGCGCCACCTCGACGGCACAGGGCGAGGCGATCGAGCGCATGGTCGCCGGCGCCCAAGGCTACCTCGGCCTGCTGCAGTCGCTGGTCACCTCCGCCAGCGGCCAGCCGGGCGGTCATGCCGGCGGCATGCCGCCGTGGCTCGGTGCCTTCGGCAGCGGCGCCGGTGTGGCGCCGGGTGCGGCGCCGTGGTTCGCCCATCCGTTCGGCGAGGCCCTGCGCGGATTCGGCACCCAGG
Organism: uncultured Dokdonella sp.; assembly: GCA_934526015.1. Classification (GTDB taxonomy): domain Bacteria; phylum Pseudomonadota; class Gammaproteobacteria; order Xanthomonadales; family Rhodanobacteraceae; genus Dokdonella. The sequence continues at coordinate 18,952 of CAKSZY010000020.1, read as the reverse complement.
GTGCGGCCGGATTCGAGCAGATGATGGAGCGCTTCAGCGCCGCCGCCGGCCCGATGCTCGAAAACGCACGTGGCTCGCTCGACCTGCCGGCGTTCGGCTTCCTGCGCGAACACCAGGAGGAAGCGCAAGCGGGCGCGCGCGCGCTGCTCGACTACCAGGAGCAGATGGCCCGCTACAACCGCCTGATGCTGAAGGTCGGCGAGCAGGGCTTCGCCCGTTTCCAGCTCAAGCTCGCCGAGCGCGAGGAGCCGGGGCGCCAGATCGAATCGGTACGCGGCCTGTATGACCTGTGGATCGATGCGGTCGAGGAGGCCTATGCCGGCATCGCCCTTTCCGAGGAGTTCCGCGAAACCTACGGCGCGCTCGTCAATGCACAGATGCGCGTGCGCGAGCATGTCCAGCGCCGGGTCGAACGCTTCAGCAACGAGGTCGGTGTGCCGACGCGCAGCGAAGTCGACTCGATCGGCGAGCGCCTGCAGGCGCTGCGGCGCGAGTTCCGCGCCGAACGCGAGGCGGTCGGCGACGTGGCGGCATTGAGTGCCGAGGTCGACGCGCTGCGCGCGGAAGTTGCCGCCCTGCATGCGGCCGCGGCGCCCTCCAACGTGGTCGCGTTCGGGCGTCCGGCGCGTGCCCCGGCGGAGGCGCCGAAGGCGGCCACGGCGGCGAAGCCGCGTCGCCGCAGCGCGCCGCGCAAGGCCAAGTCGATGCCGCAGGTCGCCCGTGCGGTGTCGCGTTCGACCGCTGCCGAGACGAAGCCGCCAGCCACCGCGCGCCCGAAACCGCCATCCGCCAAACGCGCGAAGCCGGCCCGCGCGACGCGGCGCAAGGCCGCCCCTGCAGCGCCCGCCGAGGTCGTGGAATCGCCGGCCGGAAAGCGCTCGTTCGCCGCACGCATGGCGCGTTTCGCGCGCGCCAACGCCGGCGCTGCCGCGCCGTCGAAACTGAAGTCGAAACTGGCCAAGCGCTGAGGAGCACGCCATGGGTCCCGTCCGCCTTGATCCCTCCCGCGTCGTCGACGAGACGATCCGTTTCCAGAAGAAGCTCGCCGCCGGCGTCGAGGTCTTGCGCAAGCTCGACGATGTCGACTTCGGCTGCACGCCGAAGGAGGAGGTCTACCGCGAGGACAAGCTCGTGGTCTACCGCTTCCGCGGCGAACGCGCGCCGACCGCGAAGGTGCCGACGCTGATCGTCTACGCGCTGGTCAACCGCCCGTACATGGTCGACCTGCAGGAAGACAAGTCGCTCGTGCGCAACCTGCTTGCGCAAGGCGAGGACGTCTACCTGATCGACTGGGGCTACCCCGACCGCGCCGACCGCTGGCTGACCCTCGACGACTACATCAACGGCTACATCCGCCGCAGCGTCGACGCGGTTGCGCGCAATGCGGGGGTGAAGAAGATCAACATCCTCGGCATCTGCCAGGGTGGCGCGTTCTCGCTGTGCTTCAGCGCGATCCATCCCGACAAAGTGAAGAACCTCGTCACCATGGTCACGCCGGTCGACTTCCACACGCCGGACAACATGCTGTCGAACTGGACGCGCAAGATGGATGCCGACCTGTTCGTCGACACCATCGGCAACGTGCCGGCCGACCTCATGAACTGGTGCTACCTGACCCTCAAGCCGATGCGGCTGCTGCAGCAGAAGTACATCGGCCTGGTCGACATCCTCGACGACAAGGACGAACTGGAGAACTTCCTGCGCATGGAGAAGTGGATCTTCGATTCGCCCGACCAGGCCGGCGAGGCATTCCGCCAGTTCATGCGCGACTTCTACCAGGGCAACAAGCTGCTCAAGGGCGGCCTGAGCATCGGCGGGAAGGCGGTCGATCTCGCCAACATCACCATGCCGGTGCTCAACATCTTCGCCGAGCAGGACCATCTGGTGCCGCCGGATTCCTCGCGCGCGCTGAAGGATGTGGTCGGCAGTCGCGATTACACGCAGATCGCCTTCAAGGGCGGGCATATCGGCATCTACGTCTCGGGTCGTGCGCAGCGCGAGGTGCCGCCGGCGATCCATGAGTGGTTGAAGGCGCGGAGTTGATCTCGCGGGGAATCGGGAGCTGGAAGATCGAGGGCGTGACGGCCGAAGGCGTTTCCTGTTGCACGATTGGACGATTCTTTGTTCGTTTGCAGGAAACGCGTTCAGGCGTGATGCTTTTGCTTTTCGGGTTACGTGACCGGGCTCGGCTTTCGGCCTTGGTTCTTCGTGCTCACCTGGGTGCGTTGTCTCGGTGTTCCGCCCGCCTCGGCGGCGAGCGCCCTGCTTTCCTTTGCTTGCCCACTGCGCCGCAGGAGCGGCGCGAACGGCGCAGCCGGCCCCGAAGGGGCGGAGCGCAGGATGCGCGGAGTCAAGGAAACTAGGCAAAGGAAAGGGCACCCCGGCATCCGCGCCGATCGGACTGCGTCCGGCTCTGAGGAATCGAAGGAGGATCGGCGAGCTGGAATCGACGCTTCGCAGTGCGCATGCAGCGCGTGGATGATCGGCAAGGCACGCGACGCGCGGGTGGATAGAATGCGGAGTCCCTCCGCATGTCCTTTCGCCATGAACGAAGTCCTGTTCCACGTCCACACCATCGGCGTGACGCCGTGGAAACTCGTCGGCTACCTCGGCGTGCTGTTGTTCACCAGCCGCTGGTTCGTGCAGATGTACGCGACGAAACGGCTCGGGCGCGTGCACATGCCGCGGGCGTTCTGGTGGCTGTCGATGGCGGGCAGCCTGATGCTGGTCGGCTATTTCACCTTCGGCAAGAACGATTCGGTCGGCGTGCTCTCGAACCTGTTTCCGGCGTTCGTGGCGATCTACAACCTGGCGGTCGATTTCCGCCATCGGCAGGGAAGTGCCGCCTGATTGGCCCTGCCAACCGCGCGATCTTCCCTTGGAGCCGAGAGCTTGCTCGGCTGAAGCGTTGATCGAAGCAGCGGAGCAAGCTCCGTTCCACGGGGGCGACTGCGCCTACTCGGGATCGTAGTCGAGGTTCGAGGCGAGCCAGCGTTCGGCTTCGGCGAGCGACCAGCCCTTGCGTTTCGCGTAGTCCTCGACCTGTTCCTTCGACAGCCGGCCGACGACGAAATACTGGCTGCGCGGGTGCGAGAAGTACCAGCCCGAGACGGCCGCCGCCGGGTACATCGAGAAACCCTCGGTCAACTCGATGCCGGCGTTTTCCGTGGCGTCGAGCAGGCGGAACAGCGTGGCCTTCTCGGTGTGGTCGGGGCAGGCCGGATAGCCGGGTGCCGGGCGGATGCCGACGTACTGCTCGCCGATCAGCGCTTCGTTGTCGAGCGCCTCGTCGGCGGCGTAGCCCCAGAACTCCTTGCGCACGCGTTCGTGCATGCGTTCGGCGAAGGCCTCGGCGAGGCGGTCGGCGAGCGCCTTGAGGATGATCGCCGAATAGTCGTCGTGGTCGGCGAGGAAGCGCTCGATGCGGGGCTCGATGCCGAGGCCGGCGGTCACCGCGAAGCCGCCGATCCAGTCCTCGCGGCCGGAGTCCTGCGGGGCGATGAAATCGGCGAGGCAGAAGTCCGGCCGTTCGACCGGCTTGTCGACCTGCTGGCGCAGGAAGTGCAGACGCACCGCTGCGTCCGGCGTGTCGCCGTGTGCGCCCAGCAGCACATCGTCGCCGACGCGGTTGGCCGGCCAGAAGCCGATCACGCCGCGGGCGGTCAACCATTTCTCCGTGACGATCCGCTCGAGCATGGCGAGCGCGTCGGCATGCAGTTCGCGCGCCTGCGCGCCGACGACGGCGTCGTCGAGGATCGCCGGGTAGCGGCCGGCCAGCTCCCATGCGCTGAAGAACGGCGACCAGTCGATGCGCTCGACCAGTTCGGCGAGCGGGTAGTCGTCGAACACGTGGATGCCGGGCTGGCGCGGCGGCACCGGCACGTGCGCGTCCCAGCCGCCATCGAAGCGCTGCGCGCGGGCCTTTTCCAGGCTGACCAGCCGCTTGGCGTCGCCGCGGTGACGGTGGCGTTCGCGGATCTCGGCGTATTCGGAGCGGATCTTCGCCATGAACGAGTCGACGAGTTCCTTCGACACCAGCGACTGGGCGACGCCGACCGCGCGCGAGGCATCCTTGACCCACACCGTCGGCGACTTGTAGTGCGGTTCGATCTTCAGCGCGGTGTGCGCACGCGAGGTCGTCGCGCCGCCGATCAGCAGCGGAAGGTGGAACTCCTGGCGCTGCATCTCGCGGGCGACATGGCTCATCTCCTCGAGCGAGGGCGTGATCAGTCCCGACAGGCCGATCATGTCGGCATTTTCCGCACGGGCGACATCGAGAATGCGCTGTGCCGGCACCATCACGCCGAGGTCGACGACCTCGAAGTTGTTGCAACGGAGCACCACGCCGACGATGTTCTTGCCGATGTCGTGGACGTCGCCCTTGACGGTGGCCATGACGATCTTGCCGTTCGACTTGCCCGTGTCGCCGCTGCGCGCCTTCTCGGCCTCGATCCAGGGCAGCAGCCAGGCCACCGCCTTCTTCATCACCCGCGCCGACTTCACCACCTGCGGCAGGAACATCTTGCCGGCGCCGAACAGGTCGCCGACCACGTTCATGCCGTCCATCAGCGGACCTTCGATGACGTCGAGAGGGCGCGGCGTCGCCAGCCGGGCCTCCTCGGTATCGCCCTCGACGAAGCTGTCGATGCCGTGCACGAGCGCATGCGCAAGCCGCCGGGCCACCGGCAGGCTGCGCCAGGCATCGTCGCGGGTGGCCTCGTCGGCGGCCTTGCCGCCCTTGCGGTAGCGGTCGGCGATCGCCAGCAGGCGTTCGGTCGCATCCTTGCGCCGGTTCAGCACGACGTCCTCGACGTGTTCGCGCAGTTCCGCATCGAGGTCGTCGACGATCGGCAGTGCGCCGGCGTTGACGATGCCGAAGTCCATGCCGGCGGCGATCGCGTGATAGAGGAACACCGCATGGATCGCCGCGCGTACCGGCTCGTTGCCGCGGAAGGCGAACGACACGTTCGACACGCCGCCGGAGACGTGGCAGTGCGGCAGGGTCGCGCGGATGATGCGGGTGGCCTCGATGAAGTCGACCGCGTAGTTGTCGTGCTCCTCGATGCCGGTGGCAATGGCGAAGATGTTCGGATCGAAGAGGATGTCCTGCGGCGGAAAGCCGACGTCCTCGACGAGGATGCGGTAGGCGCGCGTGCAGATCTCGACCTTGCGCGCGCAGGTGTCGGCCTGGCCCTGTTCGTCGAAGGCCATGACCACCGCGGCGGCGCCGTAGCGCTGCACCTTGCGTGCCTGCTCGACGAACGCGGCTTCACCTTCCTTGAGCGAGATCGAGTTGACCACGCCCTTGCCCTGCAGGCACTTCAGGCCGGCTTCGATGACGCTCCATTTCGACGAATCGACCATCACCGGGATGCGCGCGATGTCCGGCTCCGAGGCGATCAGGTTGAGAAACCGCACCATCGCCTTTTCGGAATCGATCAGGCCCTCGTCCATGTTGACGTCGAGGATCTGCGCGCCGTTTTCGACCTGCTGGCGGGCGACCTCGATGGCATCCTCGAAGCGCTCCTCCTTGATCATCTTGCGGAACTGCGCGCTGCCGGTGACGTTGGTGCGTTCGCCGATGTTGATGAAATTGAGCTGCGGCGTGACCACCAGCGCTTCGAGGCCGGACAGGCGCATGGGACGCATCGGCGTGTTCATGCGGCGCAGGCCGTGTGCAGGCCCGGCAGGACGCGCGGCGGCAGGCCGCGCACCGCTTCGGCAATCGCGGCGATGTGCGCGGGCGTGGTGCCGCAGCAGCCGCCGACGAGGTTGAGCAGGCCGGCTTCGGCGAACTCGCGGAGCGTGGCGGCCATTTCCCCGGGCGTCTCGTCGTAGCCGCCGAAGGCGTTCGGCAGGCCGGCGTTCGGATGCGCGCTGACCGCGCAGCCGGCGACCCTCGCCAGCGTGGCGACGTGTTCGCGCAGGTCCCTGGCGCCGAGCGCGCAGTTGAGCCCGATCGACAGCGGTCGCGCATGCGCGAGCGAGGCGTGGAAGGCCTCGGCGGTCTGTCCCGACAGGGTGCGTCCCGAACGGTCGGTGATCGTGCCGGAAATCATGATCGGCAGGCGGCTGCCGCGCGCGTCGAAGACTTCCTCGATCGCGTACAGCGCGGCCTTGGCGTTGAGGGTGTCGAAGATCGTCTCGACCATCAGGGTGTCGGCGCCGCCGTCGATCAGGCCGTCGGCCGCTTCGCGGTAGGTCGCGCGCAACTCGTCGAAGTTCGTGTTGCGGAAGCCGGGGTCGTTGACGTCGGGACTGATCGAGGCGGTGCGGCTGGTCGGGCCGAGCACGCCGATGACGAAGCGTGGTTGCCCCGGGGTGCGTGCCTCGATGGCATCGCAGCAGGCACGGGCGAGGCGCGCGCCTTCGCGGTTGAGTTCGTGGACGAGGTGTTCGAGGCGGTAGTCGGCCTGGCTGATCGAGGTCGCGTTGAAGGTGTTCGTCTCGATCAGGTCGGCGCCGGCCTCGAGGTAGGCGCTGTGCACGCCGGCGATGAGGTCCGGCCGGGTCAGCAGCAGCAGGTCGTTGTTGCCCTTGAGGTCGTGCGCGCAGCCGGGGCCGTGCGCATGTGCGTGCTCGCCGTCGCAGCCCGCCGCGAAGCGCTCGCCGCGGTAGTCGGCCTCGCCGAGCTGGTGCTGCTGGATCATCGTGCCCATGGCGCCGTCGATGACGAGGATGCGGCGGGCCAGGGCGTCCTCGAGGGCGGCGACGCGGGCGGGATTTGCCCACGGAAGGCGATGTCGGCTCATGGCTTGAAGGCGAGCAGGGAAAGGACTTCGAAATGCGGCGCCTTGACCTCGCGGGTGATGCGTTCGCAGGTGTCGACGGTCAAGCCGGCCGCGCTGGCGAAGCCGCGCAGTTCGTCGGGGCGGAAACCGAGATTGCGATGCTCGAACGGCTCGACCGCGGTGCGGTGGGCGTGGCGGGCGAGGGTGGCGACCAGCAGGCGGCCGCCCTTGCGCAGCATGCGTGCGGCTTCGCCGACGACCTCGGCGGGGCGCTCGCTGTAGGTCAGTGCGTGCATCAACAGGACGAGGTCGAAGCGGCGCTGACCGAGGTCGAGCGCGTGCATGTCGCCCTCGGCGACCTCGACGTTGGCGAACCCCTTGAGGCGTTCGCGCGCGGCGGCGACCACGCGCGGACTGGCATCGACGCAGACGATCGAGCGCGCGCGCGGCGCCAGCAGTTCGGCCAGCACGCCGTCACCGGAGGCGATGTCGAGCACGTCGCCCGGTTCGGCCAGGCGCGTCATCGAGCGGGCGAGGGTTTCCCAGGTGCGCCCCGGCGAGTAGTGGCGTTCCATGTCGCCGGCCACGGTGTCGGCCCAGCCCTCGGCGCGCGCGCGCTTGGCCAGAATGCCCGGCAGGCGCCGCTCGTCGTCGCGCAGCAGGGCATCCTCGATGTTCGTCTTGAGCGCCTGCAGCAGCGCCGCGTGCGGCGTGTCGAGTTCGCCGTTGAAGCGGTAGTACGAGGACACCCCGGCGCGGCGGTCGCGCACGAGGTCGGCTTCCTTCAGCTTGGCCAGATGCGTCGACACGCGCGGCTGGGCGAGGCGCAGCACTGCCGACAGCTCGGCGACGGTCAGCTCCTCGCGCTCGAGCAGGCCAAGCAGGCGCACGCGCGTCGGATCGGACAGCAGGCGCAGCAGGGCCGAAGTCGCAGCCAGATCCACCGATTATCCTTTCATCTTGATCGAAAGATGGAAGCGCAGCCTAATCGTGCGGACACGGGCCGTCAACGGGCGATCCGGCGTGAGCAGGCAACGCAGTTCCTTCGCCCGGCGAAAGCGGGGAGACGTGAACCTCCAGCGGCGGCGACTCGCAAGCGCAGCGCCCACGGCCCCTCATCCGCGGCTGCCGCCGCACCTTCTCCCCGTCGCAACGGGGAGAAGGGACAGGCAGGCGCTTTCACCAGAGTGCAGCTTGCATTCTTGCGACAGCACCAGCCGTCCTTCGCCCCGCTTCAGCGGGGAGAAGGTGGTGCGGCAGCACCGGATGAGGGGCCTTGGGAGGTGGGCTGCGTTCGCCATGCAGCCGTGCGCGAGCCCGACTTCATCGATTTCCGGCCCCGGCACCGCAGGGCGCTAGAATGACGGCCTGCCCGCATCTGCGGGCATCGTCTTCACCGGGAGGGCTGCATGGATTTCAACATCATCGACGACCAGCGGGCGATCCAGTCGATCGCGCGCGATTTCGCCCAGAAGCGCATCGCTCCGATGGCCGCCGAACTCGACCGCCTCGGCGAGTTCCCGCTCGAGAACATCCGCGAGATGGGCCAGCTCGGCCTGATGGGCATCGAGGTGCCGGTGGAATACGGCGGTGCCGGCCTCGATCCGGTCGCCTACGCGCTGGCGATGATCGAGATCGGCGCGGCCGACACCGCCCATTCGACGATCATGTCGGTCAACAATTCGCTCTACTGCAACGGCATCCTGACCTACGGCAGCGAGGAGCAGAAGCAGACCTACGTGCGCGCGATCGCCACCGGCGAGCACATCGGCGCCTATGCGCTGACCGAACCGCAGTCGGGTTCGGATGCGTCGGCCATGCACACGCGGGCAACGAAGAACGCCGCCGGCGACTGGGTCATCAACGGCAAGAAGAGCTGGATCACCTCCGGTCCGGTGGCGCGCTACATCGTGCTGTTCGCGATCACCACGCCGGGCATCGGCGCCAAGGGCATCTCCGCCTTCATCGTCGACACCACGCGTGCCGGTTTCCACGCCGGCAAGACCGAGCCGAAACTCGGCATCCGCGCCTCGGCGACCTGCGAGATCGAGTTCCACGACTACGTCTGCCCGGCCGCCGACCTGCTCGGCCAGGAAGGCAAGGGCTTCGCCATCGCCATGGGCGTGCTCGATGCCGGGCGCATCGGCATCGCCTCGCAGGCCGTCGGCCTGGCCCGAGCGGCCTACGAGGCGAGTCTCGAGTACGTGCGCGAGCGCAAGGCCTTCGGCCATCCGATCGGATCGTTCCAGATGATCCAGGCGAAGATCGCCGACATGAAGTGCCGGCTCGACGCGGCCACCCTGCTGACCTTGCGCGCCGCCTTCGCCAAGGGCGAGACCGCGCGCACCGGCGGGCGCTTCAGCACCGAGGCCTCGGTGGCCAAGCTGTTCGCCTCGGAAGCGGCCATGTTCATCACCCATCAGGCCGTGCAGATCCACGGCGGCATGGGCTACTCGAAGGAAATGCCGCTCGAGCGCTACTTCCGCGACGCCAAGATCACCGAGATCTACGAGGGCACCAGCGAAATCCAGCGCCTCGTGATCGCCCGCAACGAGACCGGCGTGCGCTGACGCCGGCTGGTCGCCCGATCAGGACGCGGCCCGCGCCTGGTCGCGGCCGCCGTGCTTGGCGGCATAGAGCGCCCGGTCGGCGGCGTGCAGCAGTTCGTTCGCGGCGACCCCATCGGGTGGCGCCGTGGCGATCCCGATCGATACGGTCACCGGACCCAGGGTCTGCCGGCGATGCTGCACGTCGAGCTCGCGCACCGCGGCGCAGATCTGTTCGGCGCGCTCCATCGCCTGGGCGGCGTCGGTCTCGTGCAGCAGGATGGTGAATTCCTCGCCGCCATAGCGGCAGGCGACATCCTCGCTGCGCACGCTGCGCGCCAGCAGGGCGCCGAACTGCGCCAGCAGGGCGTCGCCGGCATCGTGGCCGTGGGTGTCGTTGAAGCGCTTGAAGTGGTCGACGTCGAGCATCAGCACGCTGAGCGGCTGCTTGCGGCGCATCGCGCGCTGCAGCTCGCGGTCCAGCGAGGCCTCGAGGTAGCGGCGGTTGAACAGGCCGGTCAGCGGATCGCGCAGTGATTGCGTGCGCAGGGTTTCCTGCAGTTTGAGGTTGGCCAGTGCCATCGAGACCTGCTCGGCGGCGGCGAGGGCGACCGCGCGGGCGTCGGCGTCGATGCCGTCCGCCGATGCCAGCGTCAGGATGCCGAGCATTTCGCCCTGGGCGATCAGCGGCACGCAGACGTGGGCGTGGCCGTCGCAGCCGTCCTCGGCAGCCGGAAGATGGCGGCAGCGGAACGAGGGCGTGGTGTCGGCCAGCGGATGGATCTGGCCGCGGCGCAGCGCCCAGCAGTCGTCGGGTGCGAACATCTCTTCGCCGGCGGCGGCGCGGTCGCCCCAGAACGTGAGCTTCTCGACGAGATCCTGCGAGGCCGTGATCAGGCCGATCGAACCGGCCAAGCCGGGCAGCAGGCGCGGCAGCGATATCGCCAGACCGGTGCTCGCCTCGGCCAGGCTGCGGCAGCCTTGCAGCATCTCGCCGAGGTCGCCGAGCTGGCGCAGGGTGTGGCCGAGGCGCTGCGATTCCTCGAGGCTGCGGGCGAGTTCCTCGTTCGAGGAGCGCACGCGCAGTTCGCTGCGCAGGCGGCGGGCCTGCTCGCGCAGGACCATGCCGAGGGCGAGGGCAAGGATGACGATGCAGAACACCACCGCGCCGATCGTCAGCAGCCGGGTCAGTGCGGCCATGTGCTCGGTGCGCGCCTGGCGTTCGGTCAGCAGGCGGTCCTCGATCGCCAGCATGCGCCGGGCCAGGGTTTCGATGGCCGTGTCGTCGTCACGGGAGCGCGACACCTGCGCCGATTCGCGCATGGCGGCGAGGCCGCGCCGGTGGAACACCGCGAGGATCTCGTGCATGTCGGCAACGCGCCGCTCGAGCAGCTCGGCCAGGATGCCGGCATTGGCCGATTGCTCGCGGTTGCCGGAGACCAGCTCGGCGAGCCGCAGCTGATGCTCGGTGATCCGCGGCAACTCGCCGTAGTGGTCGGCGAGCCGCTCGTTGCTGCCGGAAATGACGTAGGCGCGCTGGCTGGCCTCGGCATCGCGCAGGGTCGCCAGCAGGGCGAGCACCTCCTGTTTGACCTCCATCGTGTGGACGACCTGGTCGCCGGCGGCGGCGAACTCGCCGACCGCGCGGTAGACCTGCACGGCGACGCCGACCAGCAGCAGGGCGAGGACGACGAACAGGGCGACGACATGCAGTCCGAAGCGCGACAGCAGCAGCGGGCGGAGGGTGGTGGCGGGAACGGGAACGGGATTCATCGGCGTGGAGCGGATCAGGGTTCCACCACTACGCAACAGTCATGCCATGCGCCAGCTTCTTCCTGAACGAGGGTGGACCGCGAAAACTTCGAAAGAGGGTCGAAAAAGTACTTCAATATCAGTTCGTTGCAAAGCTCATCTCGAGTGCGGTCGAATTGCGGAAGCGACGACGGCCGGGCGATCCGCGCCCGGCCGGAACCGGCAGGGTGGCGGGAAACGTCAACTGCGAACGCCGGCAGACGGATCAGCGCAGGTAGGCGCCGGCGAGGTTGTTGAGGTGCAGGCGCTCGGCGTCACGCAGGAACGGCGCCACCAGCATCATCACCTGGTGGATGCCGCGGCCCGGGTCGAGCGCCTCGTCCGCCGACCGGGCGTGGCGCACGGCATCGAAGTTGAACCAGAAGGTGGCCACCAGCACGATGTTCTCGGCGGTGGCGCGGATCTCGTCGGCGCTCGCGCGCATGACGCCGGCGGCCGTCAAGCCGCGCATGACGTCGGCGGCATTGCCGGCGGCGCGCTTGAGGATGCGTGCGTAGTGCAGGCGCAACTTGCGGTTGCGCGAGAGGATCTCGACCAGGTCGCGCAGCACGAAGCGGTAGTCCCACATGCATTCGAACACGAGGTGCAGCTGCAGCCAGATGTCCTCGAGACCCGGCAGGCGATCCTCGGGTACCGCCAGGGCCTCGTCGAGGCGCTGCTCGTAGCGGGCGAACAGCTGGCCGATGATGTCGTCCTTGTTGCGGTAGTGGTAGTAGAGATTGCCCGGACTGATGCCGAGCTCGTCGGCGATGTGGTTGGTGGTGACGTTCGGCTCGCCCTGGGCATTGAACATGCCGAGCGCGGTCTCGAGGATGCGTTCGCGGGTCTGGCGCGCCACCGGGGAACGCTCGCGGGCGGTCACGGACGCAAGTCCGCGGGATGCCGGATCGGCGGGCTGCCCGGGCAGCGCATCGCCGGCGGCCGGCTCGGCGGGAAAAGCCGGCCCGTCCTCGCAGGACGAGCCTCGTGCAGGCAGGGTTCCGGTTCGATCGGCAAGACCCTTCAGGCTCCCCCGGCCTTCAGCTTGGAGACGAGGTCGATGTACTTCTGCATCGCCTCTTCGGCCTTGGTGCCCTTGAGCTTGCCCCAGGCCTCGTACTTGGCGGTGCCGACGAAGTCGAAGAAGCCGGGCTTCGGTCCGGAGACGTCGCCCTCGGCGCCCTGCTTGTACAGCGCATAGAGCTTGAGCAGGGTGTCGTTGTCCGGGCGCTCGCGGAGCTTCTTGGCATCTTCGGCTGCTGCCTCGAAGCGCTTCTTCAGATCCGACATGGGTACGGCCTCGCCAAGTGATGCGCCCCCTCGCGCGCCGCCCTAATTAGCACGCACCCCCGGACGGGTCAACGCGCGCTGCGGCGCGCATGGAAAGGCTTCCGGCGGGCGACTATGCTCGCACGATCGGATCGTCCGCGATGGCGGGTACGGGCCGGCACACCTCGGGAGGAAGGGCATGACGTATTTCGTGACGGGCGCGACCGGCTTCATCGGCCGTCATCTGCTGGAACGACTGCTTGCACGCAAGGGCACGATCTACTGCCTCGTGCGCAAGGAATCGATGGCGAAGTTCGAGGAGCTCGTGGCGCGGCTCGGTGCCGCCGACGGGCGCCTGGTGGCGGTCACCGGCGACCTCGCCAAGCCGAAGCTCGGCGTCGGTACGGCGACGATCACCCGGCTGGCCGGCAAGGTGAAGCATTTCTTCCACCTTGCCGCGCTCTACGACCTTGCCGCCGACGAGGCGAGCCAGGTGCAGGCGAACATCGACGGCACGCGCAACGCGATCGCGCTGGCCGAGGCGCTCAAGGCCGGCTGCTTCCACCACGCCAGTTCGATCGCCGCCGCCGGTCTCTATCCCGGCGTGTTCCGCGAGGACATGTTCGCCGAGGCCGAGGGACTCGAGAATCCGTATTTCCGCACCAAGCACGAGTCCGAGGGTCTCGTGCGCACGACCTGCAAGCGACCGTGGCGCATCTACCGGCCCGGCATCGTGATCGGCGATTCGCGCAGCGGCGAGATCGACAAGATCGACGGCCCCTACTACTTCTTCCGCCTCATCAAGAAGATGCGCGAAGTGCTGCCGCCGTGGATGCCGACCGTCGGCCTCGAAGGCGGGCGCCTGAACCTGGTGCCGGTCGACTGGGTGGCGGCGGCGATGGACCACATCGCGCATGCGCCGAAGCTCGACGGCCACTGCTTCCACCTGACCGACCCGGCGCCGCGGCGCATCGGCGAGGTGCTCAACATCTTCGCCCGCGCCGGCCACGCGCCGCAGATGACCATGCGCATCGACGCGCGCACGTTCGCCTTCATCCCCGGCGCGGTCCGGCAGGCGCTGTCGAGCCTGCCGCCGGTGCGGCGCATGGTCGGCATGTTCCTGCGCGACTTCGGCATCCCGGCCGAGGTGATGAAGTTCATCAACTATCCGACCCGCTTCGACTCGCGCGAAACCGAGCGCGCCCTGCGTGGCTCGAAGATCCGCCTGCCGAAACTGGAAAGTTATGCCTGGCGGTTGTGGGACTACTGGGAACGCCACATCGATCCGGACCTGTTCGTCGACCGCTCGCTGGCCGGCAAGGTCAAGGGACGCGTCGTCGTCGTCACCGGCGGCACTTCGGGCATCGGCAAGGCGGCGGCCATCAAACTCGCCGCGGCCGGCGCCAAACTGGTTGTCTGCGCCCGCGGCGCGGAGGAACTGGCGGCGACGAAGAAGGAAATCGAGGATGCCGGCGGCATCTGCCACACCCACGTCGTCGACCTCGCCGACCTCGCGTCCTGCGATGCGTTCCTGGCCGAGGTGCATGAAAAGCACGGTGCGGTCGATGTGCTCGTCAACAATGCCGGCCGCTCGATCCGCCGGGCGATCGCCGCGAGCTACGACCGCTTCCACGACTTCGAGCGCACCATGCAGCTCAACTATTTCGGCTCGCTGCGCCTGATCATGGGCGTGCTGCCGAAGATGGCGGAGCGGCACCGCGGACACATCATCAACATCTCCTCGATCGGCGTGCTGACCAACGCGCCGCGCTTCTCCGCCTATGTGGCCTCGAAGGCGGCGCTGGACGCGTTCTCGCGTTGCGCGCAGGCCGAGTACTCCGACCAGGGCATCAACTTCACGACGATCAACATGCCGCTGGTGAAGACGCCGATGATCGCGCCGACGCGGATGTACGACTCGGTGCCGACGCTGTCGCCCGAAGAGGCGGCGGACCTGATCGTCGAAGCGATCATCGAGCGCCCGGTCCGCGTGGCCACGCGCACCGGCATCTTCGCCCAGCTGTTCTACTCGATCGCTCCGCGCGCCTACGAGGTCGTCATGAACACGGCATTCCGCCTGTTCCCCGATTCGGCCGCCGCCAAGGGCATCAAGGGCATGCGCGAGGAAGCCCAACACGGCCCGTCACCCGAACAGGTCGCCTTCGCCGCCCTGATGCGCGGCGTGCACTGGTAGTCCGGACGACGACGCGCCCGCCTGCAAGCGGGCACGGCGGCACCCTGGAGAAAGCGCCGGCTGTCCTTCTCCCCGCTGCGCGGGGCGAAGGGAAGGCAGGCGTCGTCGCAAGAATGCAAGCTGCACATCCGAGAAAGCGCATGCCTGTCCCTTCTCCCCGTTGCGACGGGGAGAAGGTGCGGCGGCAGCCGCGGATGAGGGGCCGTGGGAGCTGCAGTCAGGCACACCGCCGGAGCATGCGGAAGGGCTCCGCTGCATATCCCGAGCAAAAATCCGCCGTCGTTGCAGACAGCAAAGAGCCGCCCCTCATCCGGTGCTGCCGCACCACCTTCTCCCCGCTGCGCGGGGCGAAGGGAAGGCAGGCGTCGTCGCAAGAATGCAAGCTGCACATTCGAGAAAGCGCATGCCTGTCCCTTCTCCCCGTGGCGACGGGGAGAAGCTGCGGCGGCAGCCGCGGATGAGGGGCGCATCTCTGCTTCACCGATAAGTCTGATGAAGTGGTGCGTGTGCGCTACTGCAACGTCGATCGCACCCCACCTCCCACGGCCCCTCATCCGGTGCTGCCGCACCACCTTCTCCCCGCTGCGCGGGGCGAAGGGAAGGCTGGCGCTGTCGCAGGAACGCACGGCTGCACTCTGGCGAAAACGCATGCCGGTCCCTTCTCCCCGTGGCGACGGGGAGAAGGTGCGGCGGCAGCCGCGGATGAGGGGCGCTGTTGCCGGCGATGTGCCGGCAGCCGGCCTCAGCGCTTCTTTGCCTTGCCGCTGGCCGCTTTCTTCGCCGCCGGCTTCTTCGCTGCGCCGGTGCGCCGGGCCTTGGCCTTGTCGAGCTGGGCCGATTCGAGTTCGCGGGCGACGTCGGCGAGTTCGTCCTTCACGCGGGCGACGGAGCGTGCCGCGTTCGCCTTCGGCGTGGCACGCGCATTGAGCTTCTGCACTTCGCGGGCGAGTTCCTCGACGCGCGCGGTCAGCGCCTTGAGCTCCTTGCTGCCCGGCACGCCGAGCTGGTTCAGCGCACGCGAGACCCGCGATTCGAACACCTTCTCGAGTTTGTCCCAGGTTTCCTGGCTGCGTTCACGGACCTGGCCGACGGCCGCCTCGACCACGTGGCGGGCTTCCTCGGCCTTGCCGGAAGTCAGCTTGCGCGTCTTCTGCTCGAGGGTGACGCCTTCGCGCACCAGTGCCTCGAACAGGCGCGAACCTTCCTCCTGCGCCTTGGCGAACGCACCGAGGCCGGCCAGCCAGATGTGCTGGGCCGATTCGACCAGGGTCTTGCCGGCGGCACGCGCGCCACCCGCTGCAGCGGCGGTGGCCTTGGGGGCAGCGGCGGCCGGCTTGCGCGACTTGAGCTTCGGTTTGTTCACAGCGTTCTCCTTGACGGGATCGGATGGGGTGCGGATGCCGATGGCGACGTTGCCGGGGTCCATCGGCCTCATGTGTTCATGCGGATGGCCGGCGCGGCGCGCGCGTGGCGGTGCCGCCGCTGCGCTTGCGCGGTGCCTTGGCGGCGGTGCGTTTGCGCACCGGGGCGCGGCTTTCGCCGATCGCCGCGTCGAGGTCGTCGAGCGCACGGTGCAGGCGCGAGGTCGCCGCGGAACGCGGTGGCGGCTGCGTGCGCAGGCCGGCGACCAGGGTGCGGCCTTCGTCGTCGAGCACTTCGTCGCGCAGGCCGAGGCCATGCCGGCGCAACAGCGGGGCGAGTTCCTTGCGGTGCAGGCGCAGGTCCTCGAGCGTGCGCTGGTAGGCGTGCTCGGCGAGACGGCCGCGATGGTGGAAGCTGAACACGTTGGTGAAGAACATCTCGGCGTCGGCGCCGTCGGGTTCGAGCAGCAGCAGGTCGGAATGCGCGTAGCGGCTCGCGTACTTCGGCATGCTCGCCTGCATGCGTGATTGCAGAAGGGTGCGGAAGGTCTGCGAGAGGATGTTCGGCAAGCCTCCCTCGACCAGGCTGGCCGGCGCGTTGCGTCGCTGCGTGCGGGCCTGGGCGGTATCCACCGGCACCAGCGGATTGACCCCGAGCACGAGGTCGGCACCGGCGTCGAGTGCGACCGAGGCATGCAGGGTGTGCCGCAGCACGCCGTCGACGTAGTAGCGTCCGTCGATCTCGACCGGCGGGTAGAGTCCCGGCAGCGCCGAGCTCGCCTCGATCGCGCGCGAGATCGGCACCTCGTCGTGACCCGGGGCGCCGAAGCGCACCGCCTGGCCGCTGTCGAGTTCGACGGCGATGATGTAGAGCGGGCGCTCGAGCGTGCGGAAGTCGTTGCTGCGGCCGTGCGAGGTGAAGGCCTCGCGCATGAAGCGTTCGATCGCCTCGTTGTCGAACAGCCCGGTCGGCAGCGTGCTGCCGACGCGCAGCAGGCTGTCGGCGATGCGCAGGTCGAGCGGATGCCGCGCCGCGTCGGCCAGCCAGCCGAGCAGCATGCGCGGGATGCCGGCGAGGCGGCGCAGGTATTCGTAGAACGCCGGACGCAGGAAATCCTCGATGCGGATGTTGAACTGGTCGGAGTCGCCGGTGATAAAGACGCGGCACATCTCGGCGGTGTCGAGGCGATTGGCGAGGGCGGCGGCGACGAAGGCGCCCGAGCTGACGCCGACGTAGACGTCGAGCGCGTTCATGTCGAGGCCGTCGATGGCCTCGTCGAGCGCACGCAGCGCGCCGACCTCGTAGATTCCGCCGATCGGCCCGCCGCCGGCGACGGCGAGGCCGATGCGGGAAGGCTTGCGGGAGGCGCGCGGTTTCGGTGCAGCCTTGACGACGAGCATCGGGTCAGCCGATCTGCTCGTCGAGATGGCGGTTGATCTCGCTTTCGATCAGCGGCTTCATCATGCCCATGACGAAGCCGAGTTCGGCGTAGACGTGCACCTGCCCCTTCTCCAGCGCGATGTGGCCGTCGACGCCGCCGCGGACGAAGGCGAGCGTGTTGCCTTCCCAGCTGCATTCCAGGTCGAATTCACTGGCCATCTGCCGGGCCACCTTGTCCACGGCTTTGCGCGCCTCCTTGAGCGGCAGGGCGTGCTTGCGGCGGATGTCGATGCGCGACATGGGAGTCTCCGGGACGATGCAGCCGGCAGCCAGCGCGGCACGGCGGGCGCCATTCTGCCTCAAAGGCCCCCGGCCGGCACGCCCGGCGACGGGCGGAACCGTATGCCATGCCGCCTTCATCCTGCTATTGTTCAGCCAATTCCCCGTCCCGGTGCGGCGATGCGCTTGAGCTTTCCCAACGGTGAGCATGCCGATGTCGTCGCCAGCAGCGGGGTCGTCGGCATCGGCAGCGCGGAAGGCAACAGCATCGTCCTCGGGCAGCCCGGCGTCCGTCCGCAGCATGCCCGCCTCCTGCTCGACCCGCGCGGCATGGTCCTCGAGGTGCTCGACGCCGAGGCCCGTACCCATGTCAACGCACGGCCGGTGCTGGAAAAGGCCCTGCTGCGGCTCGGCGACATCGTCAACATCGGCGCCGTAGCCATCCTGCTGAAGCCCGACCGCGACGACATCATCGACATTCAGGTGCCGGCCGGACAGAAGCCGACCGGCACCCGTGCCGGTGTCGCCAGCGTCGTTCTTCGCGGCGTCTCCGGCGCCCACTTCGGCAAGACCATCGCGGTCGGCGAGCAACTCGTGCTAGGACAGGGCGGCCATGGCCTCGAACTCGACGAACCCGGCATGGGCGCCCGTCATGCCGCCATCGAGGTCGTCGACGACGCCATCCACCTGCGCGACCTCGGCTCGAGCGCGGGCACCTCGGTCAATGGCGTGCCGGTGCGCGACGCCGTCCTCCACCCCGGCGACCAGCTTGCATTCGGCCGCAACCGCTTCGTGCTCGAGGCCCCGGGCTTTCCGGCCCGCGGACAAAGGGCATCGACTCCGGCCAACTTCGCTCCGGCGATCACCCAGCTGATGCCGGCGGTGGAGATCGCCGACCCGCCTGCCGAACCGGAGCAGGACCGCGGCAGCAGCATCGGCTGGCTGATTCTCGTTGCCGGGCTGATCGGGCTGGGCATTGCTGCGGTGATCTGGATGGGTGGGCGCTGAGCCCGTTCACTTGTTTCACCGTGTTGTGTCGAACCCAGGTTCCGCTCGCCTCGGCGGCGGCGAAATGGTGCCCCCGTTTCAGGGATCCAGATCCTTGCCTTGTCTCTTCGCATTCTCTTGGGTGTGTCGAACCATGGGTTCCGCTCGCCTCGGAGATTCTCATCGTTGTCATCCCGGCGGAAACGGGCAACCCGCTCCTGGCTTTGGTTCTTCGCTCTCTCTCCTGGTGCTTTGAACCACGGGTTCCGCTCGCCTCGGCGGCGAGCGGGTTACTTTCTCTTGCTTGCCCAAGAGAAAGTAACCAAAGAGAAGGGCACCCCGGCAGTCGCGCCGGACGGACTGCGTCCGCCCGGTTCCCTGCGGTGCTCGCCAGCCACCGGCCGGCGAACAAC
>CAKSZY010000019.1 GCA_934526015.1 uncultured Dokdonella sp. | reverse complement strand
GCTGGTGGTGTCGCAAGATTGCAAGCTGCATGCTGGTGAAGGCGCATGCCTGTCCCTTCTCCCCGTGGCGACGGGGAGAAGGTGCGGCGGCAGCCGCGGATGAGGGGCGCTTTCGGTCTTCACCGGCAAGGCTGATGAAGCGGCGCTCGCACAAGGCTGCAACGGCGATCGCGCCCCGCCTCCCACGGCCCCTCATCCGGTGCTGCCGCACCACCTTCTCCCCGCTGCGCGGGGCGAAGGAAGGCTGGCGCTGTCGCAAGAATGCAATGCCGCACGCTGGTGAACGCGCATGCTGGTCCCTTCTCCCCGCTGGCGCGGGGCAAAGGGACGCTGGTGGTGTCGCAAGATTGCAAGCTGCATGCTGGTGAAGGCGCATGCCTGTCCCTTCTCCCCGTGGCGACGGGGAGAAGGTGCGGCGGCAGCCGCGGATGAGGGGCGCTTTCTGCTGTTTCCGCCACAGCCGATGAAACGACGCCTGCGCACGGCTGCAACGGCGATCGCGCCTCACCATCGGGCCGCCGCGGCGGGTCGGCCGGTGTCCTCAGTGGTACGGCGGCAGTTCGATCACCCGCACGGTCACCGTCGCGCTGGACGTGCCGCCGCGCCCGTCGCTGATCGTGTAGGTGAAGGTGTCGTTGCCGACGAAGCCCGGCAGCGACTGGTAGCGCACCATGTTGCCGGTCTCGATGCTGATCTCGGCCAGGCCGGGTCCGGTGTGCACGACTTCGGTGATGGTCAGCTCGTCGCCGTCGGGATCGCTGTCGTTGCCGAGCACGTCGAGATACATATCGTAGCCCTTGGCCACCGACGCGGCGTCGTCGACCGCGACCGGCGGTCGGTTCGGCGCGCCGACGGTGATCGACACCGTTGCCGTCGCGCTGCCGCCGCGGCCGTCGCTGATCGTGTAGGTGAAGCTGTCGCTGCCCGAATAACCGGCGCTCGGCACGTAGACGATGCCGCCGGCGCCGATCGTGGCGCTGCCGTGGGCCGGGCTCGACACCGCGCTGACCACCAGGGTGTCGCCGTCGGGATCGCTGTCGTTGGCGAGCACGGCAATCAGCGTGCCGGGCGAGTCGGTGTCGACCATCACGCTGTCGTTGACCGCCACCGGCGGCCGGTTCTGGTAGACCCGCGGGCCGAGCGTTTCCGTTTGCGTCGTGCGCTCGAACGCATACACGTCGACGGTGCGCTTGTGCTCGGCCGGATTGCGCAGCGCACGTTCGATCCAGGCGGGATTGGCCTTGACCGGTTCGCGCACCCACTCGATCCGCGCCGGTGCCGGCTCGGGAGCCGGTGCCGGGATGATGGTTTCCTCGATGGTGAGGAACTCGATGTCGACGCGGCGGTTGCGCTGGCGGTTCTCGGCGGTGTCGTTCGGGAACGAGGGCTTGAGTTCGCCTTCGCCACGGGTGTCGATCTGCTCGGCCGGGATGCCGCGCTCGACCAGATAGGCCTTGGCCGCTTCCGCGCGCCGCTCGGACAGGCGCTGGTTGTAGTCGACCGGACCGACCGAATCGGTGTGTCCGACCACGCTGACGCGGCTGACCCGCGCGACCGATTCCAGCCGCGCGACGAGTTCGTCGAGTGCGGCGACGGCGTCGGGACGCAGGGTGGACTGGTCGAAGCCGAAGAAGGCGTCGCCATCCATGCGCACCTCGTTGCGCACGACCTGCGCTTCGCCTGCCGGGGCGGCCGCTTCGGCCGCCGGCACCGACACCTCGACCATGCGGAACGGTTCGCGCGCACGGAAGTTCTGGCCGAGGTCGTAACGCAGCATCAGCCAGCCGCGCGTGTCCGACTTGTCGGCGACGAAATCGCCCGACTTGCGCAAGGCCTCGCCCATCACGCTGAGGCTGAAGCGGCTGTCGCGGAAGTACTTGTCGATGCCGAGCGAGAGGGTGGCCTGATCGGAATCGAAGCGGCCTTTCTCGTAGTCGAGGCCGCCGCGCACGCGCAGCAGGGAGTCGTCGAAGTAGCCGCCGAAGCGCACGCCGACGCCGTTCTCGTAGGGGTGCTCGAAGGTCTCGATGAGGGTTTCGATGGTCTGCGTCTGCGTCCAGTTGCCGCCGGCGTCGCTGCCGGCCAGAGTGTTGACGACGACGTCGAGATCGGTGCCGGCGAGGCGCTTGCCGGAGGCGGCGTGCGAGTAATAGGCGCTCCAGAACAGGTCATCGCGCTCGCGGCCGAGACCGAGCGTCACCTTGCGGTCCTCGAAGGCGTTCTGGTCGCCGGCGACGAACACCTTCCACACCGCCGCGCTGCCCGACTCGGGTTCGCCGCGCAGCCAGTTGTAGCCGAACTGCACGCCGCCGGCGCCGCCCTGGCCGAGCCAGAGTTCGGCCAGCCAGGCCGACTCGTCGGTCTTGCCGAGCACGCCGAGGATCTCGCCGAGCACGTCGCCGTCGTCGTTGATGCCGAGCGAGACGCGGGCGTTCGCGCCGACATAGGTCAGCGGGATCATCGCGTCGGCACCTTCGGCCGGTGCTTGCGCATGCGCGGTCGTCGCCAGCGCGAGGGCGATGCAAAGCGGCAGTCTGCGGATCATCATCCTTCCCCGATTGGTTGAAAAACACCCCTGCAGCCGCGAAGTATCCCGCAATTCGCCGATTCCGGCACGCGCGCCCGGCGACAGCCGGCTATCATGGCCGGTCCACCACGAGGAACCGACATGTCCGAGCCGAACGTCCGCCAGCGCATCGAGAACCTGCTGGCCGAACACCGCATCGTCCTGTTCATGAAGGGCACCCGGCATGCGCCGAGCTGCGGCTTCTCGGCGGCGACGGCCGGGGTCCTCAACGACCTGCTCGACGACTACCTCAGCGTCGACGTGCTGGCCGACGAGGCGATCCGCCAGGGCATCAAGGACTACGGCAACTGGCCGACCATTCCGCAGCTCTATGTCGATGGCGAACTGGTCGGCGGCGCCGACATCGTCCAGGGCATGGCGGCCAGCGGCGAACTGCACCGCCTGTTCGGCTTGCCGGAACCGGACCGCACTCCGCCCGAGATCAGCATCAGCGATCGCGCCGCCGCCGAAATCCGCGCCGCACTCGCCGACGCCGCCGGCATGGGCCTGTTCCTCGCCATCGACGGTCGCTACCAGCCGCAGTTCCAGCTGCGCGAAATGACCGGCAACGAAATCCGCGCCAGCGCGGGCGGCATCGACGTGCTGTTCGATGCGGCCAGTGCGCAGCGCGCACGTGGCGCACGCATCGACTGGGTCGACACCGCGCAGGGCGAAGGCCTTTCGATCGACCTGCCGCAGGCGCCTCCGCGCGTGCATGCGCTCGACGTGCGATCGCTGCGCAGCCTCATCGACGAGCGCCGGATCACGGTGATCGACGTGCGTCCGGCCGACGAGCGCGCACGTGCGCCGTTCGCCGGCGCCGAGGTGCTCGATGCGGCCTCGCACGAGCGCCTGACCGGCCTGCCGAAGGACACTCCGCTGGCCTTCGTCTGCCACCACGGCCAATCCAGCCGGCGCGTGGCCGAGCATTTCCGCGAGCGCGGCTTCCGCGCCGTGCACAACGTCGAGGGCGGCATCGACGCCTGGTCGCGCGAGGTCGATCCCGCCGTGCCGCGCTACTGACGGCGCGCTGCGGCGCCGCAAGACACGCGGGGACGGGCGTCTATACTCCTGTGCATCGTGACCTCGAGCGGGTGTCGCGATGCGCGATCCGAGCGCCCAGCCAGGAGTCTCCGCCATGCGCAATGCGGCGTTGCTCATCCCGTTACTGGCCCTGTTGTCCGCCTGCGGGAATCCGCATCAGGATGCCGCCGACGCCTGCATGGCCGAGGTCCGCAACCGCCTCGCCGACAAGAACTTCGAGGTCGACGTCAACGTTCTTGCCGAATCGGCGACGCCGGATGGCAACGCGATCCTGCTGATGGCGCCGATCGTGTTCGACCGCGCGCTCGACAGCGAATACGCGCAGCAGGTCGAATGCCGGGTGCGCGTCGAAGGCGGCAAGCCGAACGTGATCTTCCTGCAGTTCAACTGGAGCGTGGACGACATCCGCAAGTCGCAGTAGGCCTGCCGCGGCATGCGCCGTGACGGCGGCGCCGATCCGGCGCAAGCCGCATTTCGTTGGCGACGGTCCCGCCGGGCGGGACGCGTCGCGCCGCGATCAGCCGCGCTTCATCGAGTTGAAGAACTCGTCGTTGGACTTGGTGTTCTTCATCTTGTCGAGCATGAACTCCATCGCCGCCAGCTCGTCCATCGGATGCAGCAGCTTCCTGAGGATCCAGATCTTCTGCAGCATGTCCGGGTCGATCAGCAGTTCCTCGCGGCGGGTGCCGGAGCGGTTGATGTCGATGGCCGGGTAGACGCGCTTCTCGGCAATGCGTCGCGACAGGTGCACTTCCATGTTGCCGGTGCCCTTGAACTCCTCGTAGATCACCTCGTCCATCTTCGAGCCGGTCTCGACCAGCGCGGTGGCGATGATGGTCAGCGAGCCGCCTTCCTCGACGTTGCGCGCGGCACCGAAGAAGCGCTTCGGACGCTGCAGGGCATTGGCGTCGACGCCGCCGGTCAGCACCTTGCCGGAGGACGGGATCACCGTGTTGTAGGCGCGCGCGAGGCGGGTGATCGAGTCGAGCAGGATGACCACGTCGCGCTTGTGCTCGACCAGGCGCTTGGCGCGCTCGATCACCATCTCGGCGACCTGCACGTGGCGCGTGGCCGGCTCGTCGAAGGTCGAGCTGATGACCTCGGCGCGCACGCCGCGCTGCATCTCGGTGACTTCCTCCGGGCGCTCGTCGATCAGCAGGATGATCAGGTGCACGTCCGGGTGGTTGTGCACGATCGCCTGGGCGACGTTCTGCAGCATCATCGTCTTGCCGGCCTTCGGCTGCGAGACGATCAGCCCGCGCTGGCCGCGGCCGATCGGCGCGACGAGGTCGAGGATGCGGCCGGTGATGTCCTCGGTCGAGCCGTTGCCGCGCTCGAGGCGGAACGCCTTGCGCGGGAACAGCGCGGTGAGGTTCTCGAACAGCGCCTTGTTCTTCGACGCCTCCGGCGGCTCGCCGTTGATGTGGTCGACCTTGAGCAGGGCGAAGTAGCGCTCGCCTTCCTTCGGATGGCGGATGCGGCCGGCGATGTAGTCGCCGGTGCGCAGGTTGAAGCGGCGGATCTGCGACGGCGACACGTAGATGTCGTCGGGCCCGGCGAGATAGGACTGGTCGGGGCCGCGCAGGAAGCCGAAGCCGTCCTGCAGGATCTCGAGCACGCCCTCGCCGTAGATGCCGCCGCCGGCACGCGCATGCGCCTTGAGGATGTTGAAGATGACATCCTGCTTGCGCGCGCGGGCGACGCCTTCCTGGATGCCGAGCTGCTCGGCCATGGCGAGCAGGTCGTAGGCGTTCTTGCGCTTGAGCTCGTTGAGGTCGATCAGCGGGCCGGTTTCGCGGCCTTCGACCCATTCCTCGTCGACCTGCGGCAGGCCGCGGTGCTGCGGATTCTGGAAGCGGTTGTTGTTGCCGCCACCACCACCACCGCCGCCACCACCACGACGATCGCGGTCACGCCGGTTGCGCCCCGGGCGCTGCTGGCCGCCCTGCTGCTGCGGATTGCCTTGCTGCTGGCGCTGCTGGCCGCCGCCCTCGCCCGCACCGCCTTCGCCATCGGCCGCAACCGGAGGCGGCGGCGTGTAGTCGTCGTTGGGCGGCGTGTACTCGGCCTGCTGCTCGGCCGGCGTCGGCTGTTGCGGCGTGGCTTCCTCGCGCGGCGGGCGCGGAGTGCGCGGCGGACGCTGGCGGGATTCGGAACGGGCCGGGGGCGTGGCGGTTCCGCCACTCTCGGTATTGTCGGTATCGGACACGGACGGACCTCGATGGGGTGCCGTTGGGGAGAAGGGAATTGCGGGGGGGATGTCCGCAGGCTGGAGCGGATGCGCTCCTCGGGACCGCGGTTAACTTAGCACCGGGCGGTGCCGGGCGTAAAGCGTTGCCGCGGGGAGTGGAGATCGGAGATTCGGGTTTCGGCAGGTCACGTTCCTGATCCACGAATCCCCGATCCCGAATCTCCAATCCCTGCGCGGATCAGATCGTGCGATCGATCAGCTGGGCGAGCTGGGTCTTGCTGACGGCGCCGATCTGCGTCGCCTCGACCTTGCCGTCGCGGAAGATCATCAGGGTCGGGATGCCGCGCACGTTGTAGTTGCGCGGGGTTTTCGGGTTGTGGTCGATGTTGACCTTGGCCACCTTGAGGCGACCCTCGTAGGTCGCGGCGAGTTCGTCGAGGATCGGCGAGATCATCTTGCACGGGCCGCACCATTCGGCCCAGAAATCGACCAGCACCGGCTGTCCGGACTGCAGGACTTCGGCTTCGAACTGGTCATCGTTGACGTGGGCGATCTGCTGGCTCACGCGGGGTCTCCAGAAAGGGAAGGGGGGCGGTCCAGGCCGAGCGCGGGCCGGCATCATCCGCTACACTGTCAAGGTTTGATGCGATGCGGACCGAAACAGGGGAGCAACCCCGTCGCCGGTCCATTTCAGCCCAGATCGGCTGTCCCGCGCAAGTTGGGGGCGAGTTCGCCTCCACTCAAGTCCGCGATTCCCGCGGCTTCACGAGATCTCCTGCGAATGCCACACCAGCAACCCCTGACCGACATCGTTTTCGAGAGTTTCGACCTGCATCCGAGCCTGCTGGCCGGATTGTCCGAGGCCGGGTTCGTCCGCTGCACGCCGATCCAGTCGCTGACCCTGCCGGTCGCCCTGCAAGGCCTCGACGTCGCCGGCCAGGCGCAGACCGGCACCGGCAAGACCGCCGCCTTCCTCGTCGCCGTGCTGAACCGGCTGCTGACCCGGCCGGCCCTGGTCGAGCGCCGCACCGGCGATCCGCGCGCGGTGATCCTCGCACCGACGCGCGAACTGGCGATCCAGATCGAAAAGGATTTCCGCAACATCGGCCGCCACACCGGCCTGACCTCGGCGCTGATCTACGGCGGCGTCGACTACGACAAGCAGCGCGACATGCTGAAGGCCGGCGTCGACATCGTCATCGCCACGCCGGGCCGCCTGATCGACTACCTCAAGCAGCACGTGGTCTCGTTCCGCGGCGTCGACGCCGTCGTCCTCGACGAGGCCGACCGCATGTTCGACCTCGGCTTCATCGCCGACATCCGCTTCCTGCTGCGGCGCATGCCGCCGCGCGAACTGCGCCAGGGCATGCTGTTCTCGGCGACGCTGAGCCTGCGCGTGCTCGAGCTCGCCTACGAGCACATGAACAGCCCGCAGAAGGTCACCGCCGAGACCGAATCGGTGACCGCCTCGCGCGTGCGCCAGGTGGTGTACTTCCCGGCCAACGAGGAGAAGGTGCCGCTGCTGCTGAACCTGCTCGGCAAGCTCGACGATCACCGCAGCATCGTCTTCATCAACACCAAGGTGATGGCCGAGCGCGTCACCCGCGCGCTCGAACGCCAGGGCCATCGCGTCGCCACCCTCTCGGGCGACGTCCCGCAGGCCAAGCGCGAGCGCCTGTTGGCCAAGTTCCAGCGCGGCGAGATCGAACTGCTGGTGGCCACCGACGTGGCCGCGCGCGGACTGCACATCCCGGCGGTCTCGCACGTGTTCAATTTCGACCTGCCGCAGGATGCCGAGGACTACGTCCACCGCATCGGCCGCACCGCGCGTCTCGGCGCCGAGGGCGACGCGATCAGCTTCGCCTGCGACCGCTACGCGATGGGCCTGCCCGACATCGAGGCCTACATCGAGCAGAAGATCCCGACCGCGCCGGTCACCGCCGACCTGCTGGTCGTGCCGGAACCGAAGCCGCGCGCCGACGGCTCGGTGTCCGCGTACGACGAGGCCGAGGATGCCGCCGACGATGCACGCAACACCGCCGGACCGCCGCCGAAGAGCGGCGGGCCGCGCGGACGCAGCGGCGGTCCGCCCTCGCGCAGCGGAAGTCGCGGCGACGGACGCCGCGGGCCGCGCCGCGAGGGCGAACGTCGCGACGGCCCGCGTCCGCCGCGTCCGGCTGCACCCGCAACCGGCGACGCGCAGGCGGTGGCCGCAACGCCGACCCCCGCCGCACCGCCGGCCACGGACGCCATGACCGCTGACCCCGCGAAGAAGCGCCGCCGTCGCGGTGGCCGTGGTCGTCGCAAGCGCGAAGGTGGCGAGGTCGCCGCCGCCGTCGTCAGCAACGGCAGCGGCACGCCCGAGGCCGGCGAACGCAAGCCGCGCCGCGAACGCGCGCGCGGCGAAGCGACCACACCGGTTGCCGACTCCGCCCCGCCCGCCGCGCACAAGAAACCCGGTTTCTTCCACCGCATCGCCCGCTTCTTCGGCGGACGCTGAGGGGTTGGTTGAGGGCGAGGGGCGAGGGCGCGACCATCGGGCCCCGACGTGCGCGTGTTCGCCATACGGCATTCCCTGTCGCTCTGTCGGTGGCCTGTCCCGGTTCCCGGGTTTCGCGCCCTCGCCCCTCGCCCTCCCACTCGCAAGCGCACCGGCGCGACCCGCCGGTTCTTCGCACAGCCTTCCTCGATTCCCGTGACCCGCGGACCTGCGCGGGTGCGACGGGCCGATTTGGTACATTCCGTGGCGGTCCGCGCATCCGGCGCGGCGGAAGGCGACGACATGGCACGGGCGGTGCGGGCATGAACCTGACCCTGGCGGGACGCAGTTCGGAGCGGCTGGCAATGCTGGCCTGCGTGCTGCTGGCGGTGGTCGTCGCCGGCCAGCTCGCCCGGCTCGGCTGGCAGTTGCTGCCGGCCGACGATGCCAGCCTGGATGCACCGGTGCGCGCGACCACGGCCGCAGCGGCCACGCCGGCCGTCGCCGTGTCGCGCTGGCACCTCTTCGGCGCGCCGCCGCAACGCCTCGCCGCCGGCCCCGGCACGCCGGCGACCACGCTCGCATTGAGCCTGCGCGGCACGCTGGCCGACCACGACCCGACGCGTGGGCTCGCCGTGATCGCGGCCGGTGACGGCAGCGAACGCGCCTGGCGTGCCGGCGACGAGATCGCGCCCGGCGTGATCCTCGAGGAAGTGCATGCCGACCGCGTCGTTTTGCGCCACGATGGCGTGCAGGAAGTGCTCGCCCTTGCCCGTGACGAACTGCCGAAGTCCGCACCCGCGTCGGGCCCCGTCACCGGCACCGCGCCGCTGCGCAACACCGCGCCCGGGTCGCCGGCCCATGTCGGCACCGCGCCGCTCACGTTCACCCCGCCGAACATCGCCCACGGCGCCGCCGGCAACTGGCAGCAGACCATGGACCGTGCCGGCGCCGGCGACATGGCCGCGCTGGCGAAGAACGTCCAGGTCACGCCGGTCATCGAAGACGGCCGCATGGCCGGCGTGCGCGTATCCACCGGCGCCGACACCGCCCTGCTCGGCCGCCTCGGCCTGCGCCCCGACGATGTCGTCACTGCCGTCAACGGCGTCCCGGTCGATTCCCCCGCCCGCGGCCAGCAGATCCTCGAAAGCCTCGGCAATGCCGGCGAGGCCCGCGTCACCGTCATGCGCGAAGGCGTGCCGACGGTGCTGAGCGTCAAGCTGAGGTAGTCGGGACCCGGGACCGGGATGGGGGAAAGCCGGCGGCGAATGAAGCCGCACCGCCGGTGCCATCCCCGATCCCCAATCCCGGCCTCTTTGCTACCCTTGCGCGTCGCCTGCCTTCGAGTCGAGTCTCCGATGATGCGTGCCGCTCCGATCCGCTGCGTCCTCCTCGCCCTGGCTTGCGCAGTCGGGGCCGCCCACGCCCAGGCGCCTGCGGCCGGTGACGATGGCCGTCACACGCTCAACCTCAAGGACGCCGACATCCAGGCGCTGATCGCCACGGTGTCGGAGATCACCGGGCGCAACTTCATCCTCGGGCCGAACGTGCAGGGCAAGGTCACCGTCATCTCGGCCAAGCCGATGCTGCCGGACGAGATCTACGACGTGTTCCTGTCGGTGTTGCGCGTGCATGGCTACGCGGCCATCCCCCAGGGCAGCATGATCAAGGTCGTGCCGGAGGCGATGGCGCAGCAGGACGGTTCCGCCGGCCTCAACGGCCAGCGCGCGCACGCGCCGGACGAACTGGTCACCCGCATCGTGCCGGTGCGCCATGTCTCGGCCACGGAAATGATCCAGATCCTGCGGCCGCTGATGCCGCAGGGCAGCCAGTTGATCGCCCACGGCAGTTCGAACTCGCTGGTCGTGTCCGACCGCTCGGGCAACGTCGAGCGCCTGGTGTCGATCGTCCGCCGCATCGACACCGCCTCCGATGCCGAGGTCGAGGTGATCCCGCTCGCCCACGCCAATGCCGCCGAGCTGGCACGCACGCTGACCGTGCTCGCCGAAGACAAGAGCGCGCCGCCGGCGGAGGTGCCGCGCGTGTTCGCCGACGCGCGCACGAATTCGGTGCTGGTCGCCGGCGCCAAGAACGCGCGCCTCAAGCTGCGTGCGCTGATCGCCCATCTCGACACGCCGCTGGAAAGCGGCGGCGATACCCAGGTGATCTACCTGCGCAACGCCAGTGCCAAGGACCTGGTCGGCATCCTGCAGGGCGTCGCCGCGACGCTGACCGGCATCGCCCCGCCGACCGCCGCCGGCGGCGAGGGCACGACGGCCACGGCCGGCGCCTCGCCGGCGACGATCCAGGCGCACGAGCAGACCAATGCGCTGGTCATCAGCGCGCCGCCGGCGGTGTTCCGTTCGCTCGCCGCGGTGGTGCGCCAGCTCGACGTGCGCCGCGCCCAGGTGCTGATCGAGGCGGTCATCGCCGAAGTGGCCGACAGCACCGCCAGCGAGATCGGCGTGCAGTGGTTCACCGCGCCGCAGCGCGACGACGGCTCGCTCGGCCAGGGCGTCATCGGCGGCACCAATTTCGCCGGACCGAACGGCAATGCCAGCCTTTCCGCGCTGGCCGCGAATCCGCTCTCGCTGGCCGGACTCGGCGGCCTCTCGCTCGGCTACATCGACGGCACCATCCGCATCCCCGGCACCGACAAGGAAATCCTCAACCTCGGCGCGCTCGTGCGCGCGCTGCGCGGCGACGGCAAGACCAACATCCTGTCGACGCCGTCGATCCTCACCCTCGACAACCAGGAAGCCGAGATCAAGGTCGCCCAGGAAGTGCCGTTCCTGACCGGTTCGTACACGAACACCGCCAGCACCGGCCAGAACGGTGCGGTCACCAATCCGTTCCAGACCATCGAGCGCAAGGACGTCGGCCTCGTGCTGAAGGTCACCCCGCACGTCAACGAAGGCGATGCCGTGCGCATGGAGATCCATCAGGAAGTCTCCTCGCTGGCGCCGCCGGTGTCGGGTGCGGTCGACCTCGTCACCAACAAGCGCGAGCTCTCGACCAGCGTGCTGGTCGCCGACAACTCCCTGCTCGTGCTCGGCGGCCTGATCGACACCAGCGTGTCGGACAGCAACTCGAAGGTGCCGGGCCTCGGCAGCATCCCGGTCATCGGCAACCTGTTCCGCTACCGCTCGAACAAGAACGAGAAGCGCGACCTGATGATCTTCCTGCGTCCGCAGATCCTGCGCGATGCCGCCACCGAGGCGGCGGTGTCGAGCGAGAAGTACAACTACATGCGCACCGAACAGCTGCGCATGCGCCAGGATCCGGCGCCGCTGACGCCGCGCTCGCAGCGCCCGCTGCTGCCGGAGACCCACGACTTCCTGCGCAGCCCGTCGCTGGAGAA
Source organism: uncultured Dokdonella sp. (assembly GCA_934526015.1). Taxonomy (GTDB): domain Bacteria; phylum Pseudomonadota; class Gammaproteobacteria; order Xanthomonadales; family Rhodanobacteraceae; genus Dokdonella. The sequence goes on along the minus strand of CAKSZY010000019.1, from coordinate 27,347 downwards.
CCACACCCCGGCCCAGCGCGGCGGCAAGCCGTGAGCACGGCCGCGGCGCCGGCCCCGCACCCGGCGCGTCCGGGCTTCGGCTATGCGCGTCGCCACGGCGTCACCGTGACCGGCTGGCGCGAGGACGGCGTCGACATCGCCTGCCGGCCCGGCGTGCGCCCGGCGATCCTCGCCGAACTGCGTCGCCACTACGGCGTCGACCTCAAGCTGACGCGCCACGAACCGGCCGCGTTCGAGCGCCTGCTGCGCGATCTCTACGAGCAGGGCGACGACGCGCGCGCGATGGTTTCCGATCTCGACGAGCGCATGGATCTGAAGGCGCTCGCCGACGAACTGCCCGAGCCCGAGGACCTGCTCGAGAGCGACGACGATGCGCCGATCATCCGCCTGCTCAACGCCCTGCTGACCGAAGCGGTCAAGGAAGGCGCCTCCGACATCCACGTCGAGCCGTTCGAGAACCGCCTGGTCGTGCGTTTCCGCATCGACGGAGTGCTGCGCGAGGTGCTGAGTCCGCAGAAGGGCATCGCCAATGCGGTGGTCAGCCGCATCAAGGTGATGGCCAAGCTCGACATCGCCGAGAAGCGCTTGCCGCAGGACGGCCGCATCGGCCTGCGCATCGCCGGCCGACCGGTCGACGTGCGCGTGTCGACGATCCCGGCCGGCCACGGCGAGCGCGTCGTCCTGCGCCTGCTCGACAAGCAGGCCGGACGCCTCGACCTCGGCCAGCTCGGCATGGATGCGGCCACGCGCGAACGCCTCGAAGGCATGATCGAGCGGCCGCACGGCATCCTCCTCGTCACCGGCCCGACCGGTTCCGGCAAGACCACCACGCTCTACGGCGCGCTGCTGAAGCTCAACGATTCCTCGCGCAACATCATGACCGTCGAGGATCCGATCGAGTACTACATCGACGGCATCGGCCAGACCCAGGTCAACGCGCGCGTCGACATGACCTTCGCGCGCGGCCTGCGCGCGATCCTGCGCCAGGACCCCGATGTCGTCATGGTCGGCGAGATCCGCGACCTCGAGACCGCCGAGATCGCCGTGCAGGCCAGCCTCACCGGCCATCTCGTGCTGTCGACCCTGCACACGAATTCGGCGGTCGGCGCGGTCACCCGCCTGCGCGACATGGGCGTGGAGCCGTTCCTGCTGTCGTCGAGCCTGGTCGGCGTGCTCGCCCAGCGCCTCGTGCGCGCGCTCGATCCGGCCACCCGCGAAGCGTATCCGGCGACCGCGGCCGAACTCGCCGCCTTCGGCCAGCCGGCCGACACCGTCGCCACCCTGTACCGGCCGCGCGCCGACCTCGGCCGCCATGGCGGCTACAAGGGACGCACCGGCATCTACGAACTCGTCGCCGTCGACGACGTCATGCGTCGCCTCGTCCACGAGGGCGCAGCGGAAGCCGAACTCGAACGCCACGCGCGCAGCCGCTCGCCCGGCATCCTCGAGGACGGCTGGCGCAAATGCCTCGCCGGGATCACCTCGGCCGAAGAAGTGCTGCGGGTGACGCGCGAGGAGTGAGCCCTGGGGATGCTCTGAACCCGTCTGCGCATGCGGCATGATGTCCACGAGGCTCGCCCGGTGGTGTGCGTGGCGCCGCTGAGGCGGATTGCCTGGGCAAGCCGCGCGCGCCGGCGGGAGGCCTCGTGGACATCACCCCGTCATTGGACTCAAGCGGTCGGGGCCGCACTGCCTGCGCGCAGCTCCGTGGCGGGTCGACTCGACAGACTGCCAGTCTGCCTTCGTCGCCCCACCTCGATCTGCGCGCAGGCAGTGCGGTGACGCATGTGCAGACGGGTTCAGAGCATCCCTAGAGCAGCCGCTCCATGCGCGGTGCGTAGGACAGGCGGCCGTCGACGAGTTGCGCGGCCGGCGTGTAAGGATGCACCTCGGTCCTGCCGGGGCCGAGTATGTGGACGACGTCGATCCCGGCCGCCTTGAGGAAATCGGCGATCAGCGAACGGTGGCAGCGCCACCACACCGCTTCGGCGCAGAGGATGGCGCTGCGCCGGCGGCCTGCCAGTTCGCACAGCGCGCCAATCGCGGCATGGAACGCCGGCGTTTCCATGTAGTCGGCATAGCCGCGGAACGATTCGCTGCGCCAGGCCGTGTTGCGGGAGTCCGCGCGCGGCTTGCGGCGCCCGCCGAGTGCGGGCATCGGCACGTAGTCGATGCCGTGGCGCGCGAGCGCGGCGGCCAGTGCCGGCGGATTGAACTGCGGGTACCTGCGCGAGCCGGCGTGCCGGCGGACGTCGGCGACGGCCTCGATGCCGTTCGCCGTGAGCAGGGCGAGGAACTCGTCCGCGGAGCGCGTCGAATGTCCGATCGTCCAGACGTCGGGCGGATTTGCGATCATCGTGCCGGCAGTATGCGCGCGCGGCCTGAACATGGCGTTGCGGCGGGACAGCGACGCCATGCGTGGTTTCGCCGATGCCTGCGCGCGACCGCACCTACCGGGAAGCGCCGGGCGTGGCGCGCATCGCTGCGCGCCACGCCACGGGATCAGCGCTTGCCGAGCGAGCCGAGCAGGCCGGCACCGGCCTGCAGCATCTCGTCGAGGCCGATCTCGCCGTCGCCGTCGCGATCGAGCACACCGGCCAGCAGTCCGCCGATGCCGCCCTGCTGCAGGCGGTTGCGTTCCTGGCCGAGCACGCCGCTGAGGCCATTGGCGTCGAGGCCCTGCTTGCGGGTCATGTTGCCGAGCACGGCCATCACCAGCGGTGCCAGCATCGCCATCAGCTGGCCGGCCCCGGCGCTGCCGAGACCGGTGGTCTTGCCGAGGCCCTGTTCGGCCTGGCCGCGGCGACCGCCGAAGATGTGGCCGAGGATGCCGGCGCCATTGCTGGCCGGCGAGCCGCCACCGCCGAGCACGGCGCCGAGGATGTCGCCCATGCCGCCGCCACTCGACGGGCGTCCGCCGCCGCCGCCGAGCACGGCACCGAGGACGTCGCCGATGCCGCCGCCGGACGCTCCGCCGCGCGTTGCGCCGCCGAAGATCGAGCCGAGCAGGTTGCCGACATCGACGCCGGCGTGGTTGCGTTCGAGTGCGCCGTACAGCGACTCGGCGCCCTGCGGCGTCGCGCTGTTGCGCGCCAGTCCGCCGAGCAGCAGCGGCAGCGCCTGCTGGATGGCGTCGCTGGCCTGGCCCGGATCGACGCCGAGCTGGCCGGCGATCGCCTCGATGTGCGAATGGTCGAGCTGCTGGAAAACACGGCCGCTGAGATCGTTCATGGCACCGCACTCCTGAAGGGGGCGATTACGCTAGCACGCGCACGCGTCGCGCGTGATCGCGGCATGTGAAATTTGCGCACACTGCCAAACTTCGTCACAGGAGATGGATACGGCGTCCGCGCGCGCTAGGCTGGACGCAGCTGCTGCACCTGCCGGGCCGATGATGGACTTCGACCAGCGACTTTCCATGCTGCGCGAGCGCTATCGCGCATCGCTGCCGGACAAGCGCGACATGCTCAACGAGGCATGGGGCGCCGTCGCCGCACGCCCCGACGATGCCGACGCGCGCGCACGCCTGCACATGCTGTTGCACCGGCTCGCCGGCTCGGCGCCCTCCTACGGCTACGACGCGCTCGGCGTTGCCGCCGCCGCCGCCGATCGACTCGGCCATCGCGGCGCGGCCGAGGCGCCGGCCGCGGATGACCTCGTCGCCGCGCTGGCTCCGTGCATGGACGCGGTGGCCGCGGCATTCGCCGGCGTGATCGGTGAAGCGCACGACGCCGGGGGCGGAAATGCGCTGCGCATCCTTCTCGTCGACGACGGCCACGGACATGCCGGCGAGCTCGCGACCGGTCTTCGCGAACTCGGCTGCGAAGTCCTCCATGTCGCCCAGCCGCACGCGTTCTGGCAGGTGGCGACGACCTGGCCCTGCGATGCGGTGGTCCTCGACGACCGCATCGGTGCGGCGACGGTGCGCGAACTGGTCGGACTCGTGCGCGGCGAGCCGACCTTCGCCCGCATCCGCATCGCCTGCCTCGTCGACACCGACACCACGACGACCACGCAGGATCTGCGCCGACGCGGCCTGGATGCCTGCTTCGCACGGCAGGTGCCGCCGCAATGGCTGCTGCAGCGGCTGCGCGAGCAGGCCGGCATGCCGCGGCCAGACTGAGCGACGGGCCATCCGGCCACCGCTCGCGTTATCCTCGGCGCCTTTCGCAGCTACGGAGGCGCCATGCAGCCCCATCCCGCGATTTCGCTGATCGGTGCGCCGACCGACATCGGCGCCGGCCATCGGGGCGCCTCGATGGGGCCGGAGGCCCTGCGTGTCGCCGGCCTCGAAACGGCCCTGCGCCAGCGCGGCCTCGAGGTCGTCGACCGCGGCAACCTGGCCGGACCGCTGAACCCATGGACCGCACCGGATGCCGGCTATCGTCATCTCGCCGAGGTCGAGGCCTGGAACCGCCAGGTCATGCAGGCGGTCGGTCGCGAGCTCGACGAGGGACGCCTGCCGGTGCTGCTCGGTGGCGACCATTGCCTGGCGATCGGTTCGATCACCGCCGTCGCCCGCCATTGCCGCAAGGTCGGCAAGCGCCTGCGCGTGCTCTGGCTCGACGCGCATGCCGATTTCAACACCAGCACGATCACCCCGTCGGGCAACATCCACGGCATGCCGGTCGCCTGCCTGTGCGGGCTCGGTCCGCCCGAACTGACCGGGCTCGGCGGCACCACGCCGGCGATGAGCCCCGACAGCATCCGCCAGATCGGCATCCGTTCGGTCGATGCCGAGGAAAAGCGCCTCGTGCGCGACCACGGCCTCGACATCTTCGACATGCGCTACATCGACGAGATCGGCATGAAGCGGGTGATGGAGGAAGCGCTCGCCGGCATCGACGGCGACACCCACGTGCACGTGAGCTTCGACGTCGACTTCCTCGACCCCGGCATTGCCCCGGGCGTCGGCACGACCATCCCCGGCGGGCCGAACTACCGCGAGGCGCAGTTGTGCATGGAAATGATCGCCGACCGCGGCCGCATCGGCTCGCTCGACATCATGGAACTCAATCCGGCCTTCGACGACCACAACCGCACCGCCATCCTCGCCGTCGACCTGGTCGAGAGCCTGTTCGGCAAGAGCACGCTGATGCGCGATTGATTGACTGCAGCACCCGCCGCTCCACGGTGGCGGGTGCGCAGGCCTCCGGCTACTGGAAGCCGTTGGCGAAGATCAGCTCGGGCTTGAGGCAGCTCGGCGTGTTGGCGGCGATGCGGTTGCGCACCTGGGTGACGTGGGTCGGGTGGAATTGCAGGACGTTCTGCCCGCAATTCGCCGAGGAGACGTGGCAGTAGCTCATCAGCGTGCCTTTCGGCGCACCGGGACCCGACACGGGGCAACTGACCGCACCGGCATAGCAGCCCAGGCTCGCTTCGCCCGCATAGCACTGGTCGATCGTGTTCGTGCCGGTCGGACCGCCACCGGTCGTCGCGTTCGCGCAATGCGTATGGCGCGCACCGAAATTGTGGCCGAGCTCGTGGCCGACGAGGAAGGCATTCTGGGCCGCGGTGATGCCCGGGTTCCAGAACACCTGGTTGACGCTGTAGCTGCCGCCGTTGCCGATGCTGTTCACGCAGTAGCGATCGACCCAGGCGATGCCGGAGGCCGAATTGCCGCTGCTCGACTTGCCCGACAGCAGCATCGCGAACGCGCGCGACACGGCGCCCTGGTTGCCTGCCCACCAGCTGCCGAACTCGACGAGCTGCGCATTGCTCGCCGGCGTGTCCGTGTTCGAGTACGGATCGGCGGTGGAGGACGGACGCAGCACGGTCGTGCCCTGCAAAAGGACGATGTCGAGGTCGTTGCGGTAGAAGACGTTGAGCTGGACGAACAGCGTCGCGATCCAGGCGACGGCCTGCGTCGTGTTGTCCGAAAAGCGCTTCTGCAGGAACTCGTTGTCGGTGTCGATGGCGACGACGGCGAGCGTGGCCGGCGTGCTGGCGGCGGTGACCGGCGGCGTGGCCAGATGATCGAGCAAGCCCGCCGCGGAATCGGCAATGTCGATGCTGTCGACGTTGTCGGCATATTCGAGGACGACGCCGGGCGGCAATGCGGTCCTGGCGTCGATCGCCTCGAATGTGTAGCCGGCTGCGCTGCCGTTCGCGCGCACGGCGAAGGCTCCGCTGGTTGCGCTGTTGCCGGCGCCCTCGAACAGCGCACCGCTGGCGGGGTCGAGGCTGAGGCCGATGCGCGCGCTGCCGTCGGTGCTGGTGCCGATGAGGTGCACGTGCCGGCTGCGCGGGAGTTCGCGTTCGCCGGTCGCGGTCATCTCGACGATGCGTGCATCCGCCGCATAGACGTCGATGCGTTCGAAGCGCACCGCGGCGAGCACGCCGGGTCCGACCGGAAACTCTTCCAGTTCGACGGTCGCGCCGACCGCTGCGCGCGTGAGCCGGGAGAGTTCGTCGGCATCGAGCGTGACGGTGCCGGGCGCGGCGTGGGCTTCTAGCGCCAGCAGCGCGCACAACAGCGGAACGGACCATCGCTTCATGATTTGACTCCGGGTGAATGCCCGCCAGATTCGGCGATATGGCGCCGACGGGTTGTGCAGGGTCTCACGATTCGGCGCCTGCACCGCGCCGTCCGGCGGCCCCGTCCGCCCGTTCGGGGATTCGCCAACGTCTTCGTTCAGCCCGCGTCCGCGCGCGCTCCGCGGCGTGCCGCGACCGTCCGGCGAATGCCGATTACAGGCGCTCGCCGTCGCGGAACAGCAGCCAGTGCCGCGGCGCGGGTTCGACGACATCGCCGGCCCAGACCGGTGCGGCCGCATGGCGTTCGCGGGTGCTGCTGGAAACGAGGGGACGCTCGAGATCGGGATGGCGCGCCTCGATGCGCAGGGTCGGACCGAGATCGCGCACGCACTCGATGCGCAGCGCCGAATTCCCTTGCGTGCGGGTGAAGGCGAGATCGTGCGGGCGCACGAATGCCACCGTCTGCGGATCGGACACGCCGCTCCAGGCCGCATGCAGCGACGACGGCAGTTCGTTGACCTCGCCGAGAAAGCGGCAGACGAACGGACTGGCCGGTTTCGTGTAGAGCGTTTCCGGGTCGGCGAGCTGCTCGATGCGGCCGGCGTTCATCACCGCGATGCGGTCGGCCAGCTCGAAGGCTTCCTCCTGGTCGTGGGTGACGAACACGCTGGTGACGTGGATGCGGTCGTGCATCCCGCGCAGCCAGCGTCGCAGTTCGCCGCGCACGCGCGCGTCGAGCGCGCCGAACGGTTCGTCGAGGAGCAGGATCTGCGGCTGCACGGCCAGCGCGCGGGCCAGGGCGACGCGCTGGCGCTGTCCGCCGGACAGCTGGGCCGGATAGCGTCCGGCCAGTTCGCCGAGCTGGACGAGTTCGAGCAGCTCGTTGACCTTCTGCGCGATGGCGGCCCGTTTCGGCCGCCGCCAGAACGGCATCACGCGCAGGCCGAAGGCGACGTTCTCGAACACGGTCAGGTGGCGGAACAGGGCGTAGTGCTGGAACATGAAGCCGACGTGACGTTCGCGTGCGCCGAGCCGGCTGACGTCGCGCCCCTCGAAGCGCACGCGCCCGGCGTCGGGGAACTCGAGGCCGGCGATCACCCGCAGCAGGGTGGTCTTGCCGCAGCCGGACGGTCCCAGCAGGGCCAGCAGTTCGCCGGATTCGACGCTGAGGCTGACGCCGTCGAGGGCGACCATGCCGGCGTAGCGGTGGGCGATGTCGAGTGCCTCGATGCTCATGTGGGTTCCCCGGATGGCGCGTTCGCCGGCACCGTGCGCTCGATGCGCCAGCCGATCAGCCGTTTCAGCAGGAGCGTGAACAGGGCCAGCAGGGCGAGCAGGGCGGCGACCGCGAACGCGGCGGTCGACTGGTATTCGTTGTAGAGGATCTCGACGTGCAGCGGCATCGTGTTGGTCAGCCCGCGGATATGGCCGGAGACCACCGAAACCGCGCCGAACTCGCCCATCGCGCGGGCATTGCAGAGGATCACGCCGTAGAGCAGGCCCCAGCCGATTTTCGGCAGGGTCACCCGCCAGAACATGCTGAAGCCCGAGGCGCCGAGCGTGCGCGCGGCCTGTTCCTCCTCGTCGCCCTGTGCCTGCATCAGCGGAATCAGTTCGCGCGCGACCATCGGGAAGGTCACGAACACGGTCGCCAGCACGATGCCGGGCACGGCGAAGATGATGCGGATGTCGTGTTCGGCCAGCCATCCGCCGAGCCAGCCATGCAGGCCGAACAGCAGCACGTAGACGAGCCCGGCGATGACCGGCGACACCGCGAACGGCAGGTCGATCAGCGACACCAGCAGCCCCTTGCCGCGGAACTCGAAACGGGTGACCAGCCAGGCCGCGGCGACGCCGAAGACGAGGTTGGCCGGCACGCTGATCGCGGCCACCAGCAGGGTCAGGCGGATCGCCGCCTGCGCATCGGGCTCGGTGATCGCGGCGACGAACACGTCCCAGCCCTTTTCGAAGGCGTAGCCGAACACCGCCACCAGCGGCAGCAGCAGGAACAGGGCGACGAAGGCCAGCGCGACCACCACCAGCGGCGCGGCCAGCCACCACGGGTCACGCAAGGCGGGAGCGCGTGCGGCGGGTCTCACCGGCCCGCCTTGGCCGAGCGCCGGCGCACCAGCCACAACTGCACGAGGTTGATCGCCAGCAGGGCGGTGAACGAGGCCACCAGCATGACCACCGCGATCGCCGAGGCGCCGCCGTAGTCGCGCTGGTCGAGCTTGGCGACGATCAGCAGCGGCGCGATCTCCGAGACCATCGGCATGTTGCCGGCGATGAAGATGACCGAGCCGTATTCGCCGATCGCCCGCGCGAAGGCCAGCGCGAAGCCGGCCAGGATCGCCGGCCACAGCGCCGGCAGGATCACCTTGCGCAGCACCGTCAGGCGGCCGGCGCCGAGGGTGGCCGCGGCTTCCTCGATGTCGGCTTCGAGCGCCTCCAGCACCGGTTGCACGCTGCGCACGATGAACGGCAGGCTGACGAAGATCAGGGCGACGACGATGCCGCTCGGCGTGTAGGCGACCTTCCAGCCGGCCGCCTCGATCCAGCGCCCGAGCGGGCCGTTGCCGGCATACAGCGCGGTCAGGGTGATGCCGGCGACCGCGGTCGGCAGGGCGAACGGCAGGTCGACCAGCGCATCGACCACGGCGCGGCCGGGAAAGCGGTAGCGCACCAGCACCCAGGCCAGCAGGGTGCCGAACACCAGGTTGACCAGGCCGGCCAGCGCCGCCGAACCGAACGTCACCCGGTAGGCGGCGAGCGCGCGTGGCGAGGTCGCTGCGGCCCAGAACTCCTGCGGACCGATGCTGGCCGACTTCAGCACCAGCGCGGCCATCGGCAGCAGCACGATCAGGGTCAGCCAGCTCAGCACGAGGCCGAGCGTCAGGCCGAAACCGGGCAGGGCCTGCCGTCGGAAAAGGCGCATGCGGGAAGCTCTTCGGTTGCGTTACCTGGCGGGCACGTAGATGCGGTCGAACGAGGCGCCGTCGGCGAAGTGGTCCTGGTGCGCACGGTGCCATCCGCCGAAGGCCGCGTCCACCGTGAAAAGTTCCAGGGCGGGGAAATCGGCGGCGTGCCGGGCCGCCACCTCGGCATCGCGGGGCCGGTAGTGGTGGCGCGCGGCGATCTCCTGGCCCTGGCGGGTGTAGAGGAAACGCAGGTAGGCCTCGGCCACGGCGCGCGTGCCGCGGCGGTCGACGACCTGGTCGACGATGCTGACCGTCGGTTCCGCGAGGATGCTGACCGATGGCACGACGATCTCGAAGTTGCCCCTGCCGATGCTGTGCAGGGCGAGCAGGGCCTCGTTCTCCCAGGCCAGCAGGACGTCGCCCTGGCCGCGTTCGACGAAGGTGGTGGTGGCGCCGCGTGCGCCGGTGTCGAGCACCGGCACGTTGCGGTACAGCCGGCTGACGAACTCGCGCGCGGCCTCGTCGCTGCCGGACTTGCGTTTCGCCTGGCCCCAGGCGGCCAGGTAGTTCCAGCGCGCGCCGCCGCTGGTCTTCGGGTTCGGCGTGATCACGCGGACGTCCTCGCGCACGAGGTCGTCCCAGTCCTTCAGCTGCTTCGGATTGCCCTTGCGCACGAGGAACACGATCGTCGAGGTGTACGGCGCGCTGTTGTCGGGCAGCCGTTGCTGCCAGTCGGCGGGAACCAGGTTGCCGTTCTCGTGCAGGCCGTCGATGTCGTAGGAGAGCGCCAGGGTGACGACATCGGCCTGCAGGCCGTCGATGACGCTGCGCGCCTGCTTGCCGGAGCCGCCGTGCGACTGGCGGATCGTCAGGGTGTCGCCATGCGCCTGCTTCCACTGCGCGGCGAACGCGGCATTGACCTCGCGGTAGAGCTCGCGGGTCGGATCGTAGGAGACGTTCAGCAGGCTGAGGTCGGCGGCCGCCGTCGGCGTCGCCGCCAGCGCCACGGCCAGGGCGAGGATCCGCAGGAATGCATGCATGGTTCGGCTCCTTCGCGGCAGGGTCGAACGATTGTGCCGCCATGCGGTGGCAACGGGTCAACCCGCGGCATGACGCCGCAATGCCGACGCCGCAGGGACGGCCGCCGCGGGCCGATGCGGAAACGACGAAGGCCGGGTTGCCCCGGCCTTCGCATGGTGGCCGGCGGAGACGCGAGTCCCCGCCGGCATGTCTTCCGCGTTTACTGGCGTGCGGACGGAGCGGCCGCCGAATCGGCCTGCACCGAGCCCAGCGTTTCGCCAACCAGCGACAGGCGCGGCGCCGGACGGCCGGCACCGCAGCCGCCGGTGTCGGTGTTGTCGATCGCCACGTTGTCGAAGTCCACCGTGCTGCCGGCCGAGCCGGACTCCATCAGGCTGCCGATCGCGATGTTGCGCGTGTCGCGGGCATCGACCGTGGTGCTGATCGCCGTGCCGGTGAAGATCGAGGCGCCGTCCATGCAGACCTCCATATCGCCGTCGGCACGACGCGTGATCACCTTGATGTCGAACGACGTGGCGCTCGGCCAGGTGACCGACGGGATCGTCACGTAGGCCGCCGGATTGCCCTGCAGGACCTGGATCGCGCCGCCCGGCACGAAATGCAGGCGGGTGATCACCAGGCCGGCGCCGGTGTCCTGCGGCGCGAACCGCCAGGTTGCGCCGCTGCCGGTGTTGGCGATCGAGATGCGCGCAGCCGCATACGAATAGGCCTCGGTGCCGGCCGGCAGCGTCGGCGAAATCGTGGTGCTCGAGCCGAAGCCATCCGAAAGGCCGCGCACCGACTGCGTGCCGTCCAGCGGGTTGGCCGTCGACACCATCCAGTTGCTGAACTGGGCGAACCAGGACTGCTGGCCGTTGACGTCGCCGACCGAGTACTCGGGCGGCTCGAAGCCGGTCAGGTAGTCCGGGGGAGTCGCCACCGGACCGCAGCCGCTGTCACGACCGACCGAGCAATCGAAGCCGTTGCGGAACAGCACCACCGCGGCATTCCAGCTGTCGGTGTTGTTGCCGGTGTCGGGATCGGCCACGCCGCCGCCGACCGTGGCAGTCGCCGAGAAGCCGACGCCGCCATTGGCATCCTCGCCGGAAACCTGGGCGGTCACCGTGTAGATCACCGTGCCACCCGAGGCCAGGCTGGCGGAGGTGGCGAAGTTGCCGCTGCCGCTTGCCGCCGCACAGCTGCCGCCACCGAGGCCGACGCAGGTCCAGTTGAAGAAGTCGAGCTCCGGCGGAACCGTGCCGGCCACGCTGACCGACGGGGCCGGGCTCGGTCCGGCGTTCTGCACGACCACGGTCAGGGTCACGTTCTCGTTGGCCTGCACGTAGCCGATGTCGTTGAGGATCAGCAGCTCGACGTTCGCCACCTGCTGCACGCTGTTGGTGTCGGTCGCGCTGTTGTTGCCGGCGGTCGGGTCGGTCACGCCGGTCGGGGCCGCGATCGTCGCCGTGTTGGCCAGCGTGCCACTGGCGGCCGGCGACACCGTGCAGGAGGCGAGGAAGGTCGCCGAACCACCGTTGGGCAGGTCGACCAGTTCGCTGATGTTGCCGGTGCCGGACGGGTTCGCGCAGCTGCCGCCGTTGCTGCCGGAGCAGGTCCAGGTGCAGGCGGTCAGGGTGGCCGGGAAGGTGTCGGTCACCGTCGCGCCGGTCACGTCCGCCGGGCCGGCATTGCCGGCGACGATCGTGTAGGTCGTGCTCGTCCCCGGTGCGACCGCGCTGACGCCGTCGTTCTTGGTGATCGACAGGTCGGCTTCCGGCGCCAGGATCGTGTCGGTATCGGTTGCCGAGTTGTTGGCGGTATCCGGATCGAATGCGCCGGCCGGCAGCGCCACGCTGGCCGTGTTGACCAGGGAGCCGCTGGCGAGGATGTCGATCGCGCAGGTCGCCACATAGGTCACCTCGGCACCGACCGGCAGGTTCACCATGTCGTTGATGTTGCCGGTGCCGGAGGCGGAGCAGGTGCCGCCACCCGTGCCCGTGCAGGCCCAGGTGCAGGTCAGCGACGACGGCAGGGTGTCGGCCACGGTCGCCCCGAGCATGTCCTGCGGACCGTCCGGGTTGCCGGCGACGATCGTGTACGTGGTCGAGCCGCCGGCGGTGACCGATGTGGTGCCGTTGGTCTTGGTGATCTGCAGGTCGGCCTGGTCGACCGAGGTCACCCCGGCTTCGGCGAGGGTGAACACGCCGAAGGTGTCGACCGCGGTCGCCGAACCGGTGTTGGCGGTGGTGTTGACCGTGCCGGCGAGGTCGGTGAAGGCGGCGCCGTCACGACGATAGACCAGCAGGTCGGCTTCGACCACGCTGCCGAGATCGTCCGGGTCGAGGTAGCTGAAGGTCAGGTCGGCTTCATCGACATCATCGGCGGTGACGATCCAATGGCGGGTGATGGCGTCTTCCGCCGGGAAGATCGTCGGCGCCGCGGCCTGGACCGCGCTGACGGTGACGTCGGTCGGGAACGTGCCGTCGGTGGCGTTGACGACCACCGGCGAGTAGCCGTTGGCGGTGCCGACTTCGAAGATCTTGCTGCCGGCGGCGGCGTAGTCCTTCTTGAGGTTGCCGATGACGCGGCCGCCGAGCGTGCGGGTGACGCCGCCGGCGGTGGTGGCGAGGTGCAGCGTGTTGGCGCCCGTGGTGACCGGCGAGTCGGTCAGGGTGATGGCGCCCGCGGTGGTGCCGTTGATGGTGAGGTCACCACCGGCAATCGTCACGCCATGGGTGTTCGCCACCGACAGCGTGGTCAGCGTGCGCGACGGCGGCAGTTCGACGCCGGTCGTGCGCGCGGTCAGCTCGGCGGCGTAGATGTTGATGACACCGCCAGTGCCGGGATTGAACGTCGGCGCCACGTCGAAGCCGAAAACGGGCTCCGTGGCACCGGTGACGCCGAGCTGGATCACGGCGTTGGTCGCGCCGCCGTTGCCGAAGGTCAGCTTGCCGGCGCCGGTGACGCCACCGCTGAAATTGTTGAAGCGCGTGGCGACGATCTGGTTGACCGCGGGATCGATCGTCACGCCGTCGACGTTGTCGACCTCGAACGCCGTCAGCGGTGCGGTGACCTGGCCGCTGCCGGAATAGGTCGTGGCTCCGGAGCCGCCGAGGAAGTAGAAGCGCGTCGATGCCGCGGTGCCGGTCAGGGTGCCGTTGTTGACGAACGACGGGCCGATCACGAGGCAGACCTGGCCATTGATGACCAGGGTGCCGCCCGGATTGATCGTGGTCGTGCCCCGCAGGTTGATCTGTGCAGTGGCCGTGGCGGTCTTCGGGTTCGTCGTGTCGTCGATGACGATGTTCGGCAGGTTTGCGCGCAGGCGGAAGTTGAAGTTCGTCGCGGTGGCCGCGGTGCCGACGTTGACGACGCCGCCGGTCACGGTGAACGCGTTCGAGCGCACCTGCATGTCGATCGGCGTTGCCCCTGTTGATGCCTGGACAAGGTTGATCGTGCCGCCGCTCATGGTGAAGGTGGAGGCCGTGCTGAACAGCTCGAATGCGCCCCAGCTCGATCGCGTGTTGGCGACCACGCCGATGTTGACGGTGCCGCCGGACTGGGTCCAGGTGACCGCATTCTGCGGATCGATGCGGGTCGCATTGATCGTGCCGCCCTCGATGAGGAACTGGGCGCCGGTGCCGCCGCCCATGCCGTGGGCGCCGGTGATGCCGATGTTGTAGGTGCCCTGGCTGATGCGCAGCAGACCGTTGTTGTTGGTCGCCGTGCCGGACGCCGTGGCCGCCACGGTGAAGTTCGGGTTGTCGAGCCACAGACCGCCGGCCGCCGGGATCGTGTACGTCGCCGTGGTGAACACGCGGTTGGTTGCGGTGAAGGTTCCGCCGATGCGCAGGGTGCCGCTGGTCAGGGTCAGGAAGCCGGCCGCGTCGGTGTCGACGCCGCGCACGGTGAAGCTGGCGGGGGCCAAGGTCAGGACATTGGCGATCGCGCCCTTGTTGACCGTGATGGCGCGCACGTCGGTCGTGCTGCCGGTACCGCCGAAGCTGGCGGCATTGGCACCGGTGAACGTGATGCCGGCACCGGCGGTGTCACCGTTGGTGCTGAAATCGAGCTGGCCGTCGTTGACCAGGTTTCCGCCCAGCGACAGCGAGTGCGTGGTGACGGTGCCGGTTTCCTGGGTGGCGAAGCGGCCGTTCGAGGCGATCGTCACGTGGGTGCCGACGGTCAGCGTGCGCGCCGCGGCCGAATCCCACTGCAGCAGCGCCGTCGGCGAACCGCCGGTGCCGACCGTGATGGAAATCGCGGTGGTGGCGCTGTCGATGGTGACAGTCGCGCCATTGGCGATCGTGGCGTTGTCGCCGGCGGTCGGCACGGCTCCGCCGACCCAGGTCGCCGGATCGCTCCAGTTGCCGCCGGCGGCGGTCGAGGCGATGTTGCCGGGGGCGCCGGTTGCCTGCGAGCCGGCCAGCGGCGTGCTCGCGCTGCCTTCCGAGTAGGCGACGACCTGCCAGAAATAGTTCGTGCTCGGGCTGAGGTCCGTCGCCGCGAAGGTGTTGACGTCCTGCGCGAGCGTGCCGACCGAAGTGAACGTGGTGCCGTCGGTCGAGCGCAGGACCTCGTAGCGGATCTCGTCCGGCGAATCGGTCCAGTTGAGGGTCATGCCGCTGGCGGTGATCGCGGTGAAGTTCAGCGCGGTCGGTGCCGTCACCCCCGGCGGGGTGAAGGTGAACGTGCGGCGCGAACCATCCGCTGCCGAATCGAGCACCGGGATGACGCCGGCGGTGTAGAGATTGTTGACCGGCGTCGCCAAGGCGCCGTTGAAGGTCGGGGTGGGTGTGCCGCTCTGCGCGGCCGTCACCGAACCGACGTTGCCGGCCGTATTGCCGGACGAGAAACCGAACTGCGGGTCCTGGGAGTCGGCGTAGCCTGCGCCGGCCGTGCTCATCGCCACCGAGCCGTAGACGTACTCGATCGTGCCGGTGCCTTCGAACAGACGGACCTGATAGGTCGCGTCCGCGGTACGCGGCGTGTTCCAGTGCGTGTACATGTTGAGGAACTCGATCACCAGCACGCGATTCGGCGCAGTGCCGTCGAGGCGGTAATGCACCTTGCCGGTTCCCGAGGTGCTCTGGTCGGCGCCCCAGGCGGTGAGGATGGCTTCGCCGGCGCGGGCCAGCGGCTGATAGGCGTTGCTGGCGATCGCCGTCGCTCCGAGGCGGATGCCGCCATTCGCGTTGAGGCTGAACTGCGTGTACGGCGTCCCCTGGAACACGAAGGAGAAGCCGATATTGGTCACCGCCGAGACGTTGTCATCGAGGTCTGCCCCGAGCAGCTGGGTGGTGCCGGTGCTCATGTCGGTCAGCGAACCGCTGGTCGTCGTGGTGAACACGTAGTTCGACGCCACCGATGGCGCATCGGGCAAGGCCGCCGCCGCAGCGGCCGGTGCTTCCGGCTGCGCCATGGGCTGCGCGTCGACGGACTTGGCCGCCACTTCGGGCAGCGCGCCGCCCTTCTTGATGGCCTCGGCAACGGCCACGTCCTGGGCCCAGGCGCTGTTTGCGCCGAGTGCACAGGCCATGGCCAGGCCGAACACGGCCTTGAGCGATGTCTTCATTCGGTGACCCCTTTGCTGGATGACGGTGACGTCCACGCACCTTCCTCACGCACGGTGATGGCACGGGTATGGACTTTCCCCTGGAACGGATGTGCGGCGATGGACGCCGCTGCGGACAGGCTGAACCTGCGGGTCGCGGGACATGCGCGATGGAGTTCGGCGCGGAACATGGACTGGCCAACCTCCCCCGAGACGGCGACCTGCAAAGGGGAGCGGGTGCGCGCACATGGCCGGCAGGGCTGCCGAGGTCGTGCTTGGCTGACTGCGAGGCTCCCCTTGGCCCGCAGCTGGCGCCCCCGCGCCAGGCACGGGGGCTCCCGATCATAGGCATACCCGGTGCGCGATTGCCAGCGCCTTTGCATCGCGTGGGCGGGCCGTCCGGGAACCCGCATCGCGGGCCGGTGTCGTGCGGTTCGATGCGAAATCGGGACGGGCGTTTCACTCGGCCTTGCGGGAGAACCGCTGCGGCCCCCGATCCCGTCCGCAGGCCCGGCGTCCGCGGTCCGCCCGGCCGGCCCCGCAAGCGAAGGGCGCTTGTTTCGCATGCGGATTGAGGCTAATCAGGTCGCTCCATGAACTTCGACAACCGCTTCCTTGCCGAACTGCCCGGCGATGCCGAACAGGGCCCGCGCCTGCGCGAGGTGCGTGCCGCGTGGGCGGCCGTCGCGCCGACGCCGGTGGCGGCGCCGCGGCTGATCGCACATGCGCACGAGGTCGCGGCCCTGCTCGACCTCGACGAAGCCGACATCGCCGACCCGCGCTTCGCCGCCGTGTTCGCCGGCAATGCGAGCCTGCCCGGCATGCAGACCTACGCGAGCGCCTACGGCGGCCACCAGTTCGGCCACTGGGCCGGCCATCTCGGCGACGGCCGCGCGATCGGACTCGGCGAGGTCGTCAACCGGACCGGCCAGCGCTGGGAGCTGCAGCTCAAGGGCGCCGGGCCGACGCCGTTCTCGCGCCGTGCCGACGGCCGCGCCGTGCTGCGTTCGTCGATCCGCGAGTTCCTCTGCAGCGAGGCCATGCACCATCTCGGCGTGCCGACGACGCGCGCGTTGAGCCTCGTCGCCACCGGCGAGGCGGTCGAACGCGACATGTTCTACGACGGCCATCCGCGCGACGAACCCGGTGCGGTCGTCTGTCGCGTCGCCCCGAGCTTCCTGCGCTTCGGCCACTTCGAACTGGCGGCCGCGCGTGGCGATCTCGACCTGCTGCGCGCCTTCGTCGACTTCACCCTCCGCCACCACTATCCGCACATCGGCGGTGACGGCGAAACGCGCCTCGGCGACTGGTTCGGCGAGGTCTGCGCGCGCACCGCAGGCATGGTCGCGGCATGGATGCGGGTCGGCTTCGTGCACGGGGTGATGAACACCGACAACATGTCGATCCTCGGCCTGACGATCGACTACGGCCCGTACGGCTGGATCGACGACCACGATCCCGACTGGACCCCGAACACGACCGACCGCCAGACGCGCCGCTACCGCTTCGGCCAGCAGGCGCGCATCGCCCACTGGAACCTCGCCTGCCTCGCCCAGGCGCTGGCGCCGCTGTTCGCCTCGGTCGAGGCGCTGCAGGCTGGCCTCGACCGCCATGCCGAAACCTTCGCCGCCGCCGAACGCGCCGACTTCGCCGCCAAGCTCGGCCTCGACGAATGGCGGCGCGAAGACGAGGCCCTCGTGGCCGACCTGCATGCCTGGATGCGCGCGGCCGAAGTCGACATGACGCTGTTCTTCCGCGCCCTCGCCGACCTCGATCCCGCGCAGCCCCGAGCGGACCTGTTCGCCGCCGCGTTCTACGACGAGGCGCGCCGCGAGGCGAACGCGGCGGCGTTCGAAGCCTGGCTCGCGCTCTACGCGCAACGTCTTGCCGTCGACCCGCAGCCGCAGGGACTGCGCCGCGAACGCATGCGCCGGGTCAACCCGCGCTACGTGCTGCGCAACTACCTCGCCCAGCAGGCCATCGACCGTGCCGAACAGGGTGACGAGTCGATGATCCACGAACTCCTCGACCTGCTGCGCCGTCCGTACGACGACCAGCCCGGCCGCGAACATCTTGCGGCGCGGCGCCCCGACTGGGCGCGCACGCGGGCCGGCTGCTCGATGCTCTCGTGCAGTTCTTGATGCGCCGCCCCGCGTCGGTCAGCGCGCATGCGTACGCGGTGGCCGCTTCCGGCCCGTTCGCGCAGGAGCGCGGCCGGCGCGTGACCCGGGCAGCTTGCCGGGGCGGGTGCACACGCCGTTCGCGTTCAGCCCGCGTCCGGCAAGCTGCGGCTTTGTCCACGGAACCTGTCGATGAGATGGCGAATCCTCCTGCCGGCCCTGCTGTTCGTTGCCGCCGATGCCTGCGCCGACGCCCGCAGCGACGTGCAGGCTGCGCTGACCCGCATCGTCGATGACGGCGGTTTCCACGCGCGCGTGCAGGGTCACGTGTTCGGGCCCGACATCGCGCCGGTGGCGGGCGAGGTCGACGTGATCTTTCCGGACCGTGCCCATGTGCGCGGCGACGGCCTCGAGTTCCTCGTCACCGATGGCGGTGCCTGGATCGCCGCGTTCGGCTACTGGACGCCGACGAGCCGCGACCTGCTGCCGGTCAGCGCGTTCGATCCGCCGGCGATGCGCAAGGCGATCGCCGGCATCCGCGATGTCGTCGACGAGGGCGTGGTCCGGCTCGCGGCCTGTCCGGCCCGCGCCTACCGGTTCCGCGCAAGCGGATCGCTGCCGGGCGCCGATGCGGATGGCGAGGTGCGCCTGTGGGTCTGCCAGGCCGACCGCCGCGCCGCGCGCCTCGAAGCGACCGCCGCCGGCGGCCAGCGCGTCCGCGTCGACTTCGACCGCAGCCGCCGCCCGCAGGTCGAGGAGCCCTGAGCGGGCCCGGGCTGGAGCCGCGCTTCGCTGATCCGGTCCAGGCGGTCGCAGCAGTGCAAGCAGGAGTTGGCGCATGCCTGTGCCTTCTCGCCGCTGCGCGGGGCGAAGGGAAGGCTGGCGCTGTCGCAAGCATGCAAGGCTGCACACTGGTGAAAGCACATGCTGGTCCCTTCTCCCCGTGGCGACGGGGAGAAGGTGCGGCGGCAGCCGCGGATGAGGGGCGCTTTCGTGCTTCTTCTTCTATGGCCGCCGATGAATCCGCGCTTGCGCACGGCTGCCACGTCGATCGCACCCCAGCTCCCACGGCCCCTCATCCGGTGCTGCCGCACCACCTTCTCCCCGCTGCGCGGGGCGAAGGGAAGGCTGGCGCTTTCGCAAGATTGCAAGCTGCACGCTGGTGATGGCGCCTGCTGGCCCTTCTCCCCGCTGCGGGGGCGAAGGGAAGGCTGGCGCTGTCGCAAGACTGCAATCTGCACGCTGGTGATGGCGCATGCTGGTCCCTTCTCCCCGTGGCGACGGGGAGAAGGTGCGGCGGCAGCCGCGGATGAGGGGCGCTTTCGTGCTTCTTCTGCAACCGCCGATGAAGTTGCGTGTGCGCACTTCAGCGTCGATCGCACCCCACCTCCCACCGCCCCTCATCCGGTGCTGCCGCACCACCCCGGATCGAGTCCGGTGACGGACGAGTTCCGCCCACGCGATCCCGCGATGCGGGCATGAAAAAGGGGCGGGAGAATCCTCCCGCCCCTCGGATGCTTCCAGCATGCCTTGCCGCGATCAGCCGTTCGGGGTCGTGATCGCCGCACCGGTGCGGTCATAGCAGTAGTTGACCAGGGTCGCCGGATGTCCGTTGGGCGCGGTCGTGGTCATGCGCAGGTAGCCGTAGCAGGTGCTGCCGCCGATCGACGAGCAGTCGAAGCGGAAGCCGAGGAACCCGCTGGCACCGGCACGCCACGCGGTCATGGCTCCGTTCGTGCTCGACCAGGTCGAGGCCGGACCGATCACGACATTGTTGCCGAGCACGCTGTAGTCGGAGCTGCTCGTCGACGGTGCCACGCCGGCACTGATGACCGGTGCGAAGCTCCACCACATGCTGAGGCTGGTGCCGTACAGGTTCATGTCGAAGCCGGTTTGCGGGTCGTCGTTGATGATCGCGCCGCTGATCCAGTTGATCGAGGTGCCATCGGTGGTGTTGTTGACCACGTGGTTGAGCGGAGCCGAACAGACGATCGGCGGCTGCGGGATGGTCACGGCCAGCTGGGCACTGGCGGGAGAGGCGTTGCTGCCCTCGCTGGTCTGCAGCGCACCGGCGGCGATCGTGTTGCTGTAGGTGCCCGGGGTGGCCGCGCTGACGTCGACGGTGACCGTGCAGTTGCCGGCAGCCGGGATCTGCGCGCCGGTGGACAGCGCCACCGAACCCGAGCCGGCCACCGCGGTCACCGAGCCGGCACTGCAGGTGGTCGCCGCATTCGGCGTGGCGGCGACGACGAGGCCGGCCGGGAAGGTGTCGGTCAGCGGAGCGGTGAGGGTGGCGGCATTCGCGTTGGTGTTGACCAGCGTGATGGTCAGCGTGCTCGGGGTGTCGATCACCACCGCGGACGGTCCGAACACCTTGATCAGCGACGGCGCCGCCGGCCCGCCCGCGGTCTCGAAGCCGTCGGCGAACAGCACGTCGTTGCCGACGATGCTGAAGTTGTTCGCGCTCATCGCGAAGAAGATGTTGTTCGAGCAGCGCACGCGCACGCGGGCGCTGGTCGTGTCGATGTTCGGAACGTTGACGACGGCGCTGCCGTTGTTCGGCACGGCGCTGGCCAGCATGGCCGCACTGCTGGTGAAGTCGCCGCCGCTGTACACGTCGATGTCGACGCTGGCGCAGGAAACCGGCGGGGCGTCGGTGTTGGCGACGTTCCAGGTCACGGTGGCGGTGCCGGTGCCGCCGGCGTGATTCCAGATCGTGCCGGCCGGCTGGCTGGTGACCTGGAACGGGCCGGCCGCGTTGTTGACGGTCAGGGCGACGTCGCGGCTCTCCGAAGTGCCGCCGCCGGCCGTGTTGTCGCGCGCGGTCAGGCGGAACGTCAGCGTGCGGTTCGTCGTCGGCAGGATCTCGCCGACGTTCGAGGTGCCGGCGAGCAGGTTCGAGAAGCGCGGAACCGTGCGCACCGGGCTTGCGGTCGGCGTGAACGAACGGATGATCGGGCCGGTGCCGGGATCGACATTGATGTTGACCGTGGCCGGGCCGAGGTCGTACTGCTCCCAGCCGTAGGTCAGTGCCGCGTTCGGCGCGGCGCTGGTTGCCGCGCCGGTCAGCACGAACGGCGTGCTCGCCGGGATCGTGTACGGCGTCAGCGCGGCGACCACCGGCGCGGCGTGGTTGGCGGCGTTGGCCGAGCAGCTGCTGCCCGAGCCGCTGGTGGTGAAGTTGCCGATTTCCTGCAGGCTGCGGGCATGGAAATAGGCGTCGGAGTTGGCCTGCAGGTTCGGCGAGCAGATGCCGGCATAAGCCATGATCGTCGAGCCGCTGCCGGGCTCGTTGGCCGCGCTGCCGGCACGGTTGCCGCCGCAGCTGTTGTTGAAGGTGTGGTTGCCGCCGAACTGGTGGCCCATCTCGTGGGCGACGTAGTCGATGTAGAAGACGTCGCTGACGAGCTCGGCCGGATCGCTGAGTCCGGTCGTGCCGCGTCCCTTGCTGCTGGTGACGCAAACCACGCCGAGACCGGCGACGCCGCCGCTGCCGGTGGTGAAGACGTGGCCGATGTCGTAGTTGGCCGAGCCGATCACCGTGTTGAGGTTGCCGGTGTTCTGGCCGAGCGCGCCGGTGCCGTTCGAATACGGATCGCCTTCGGCGACCGGGTAGATGACGAGATCGTTGTTCGGCACCAGGCTGAGGTGGATCGACAGGTCGTTCTCGTAGACCTCGTTGACGCGGTTCATGGTGGCAACGACGGCGGCGAGGCCGAGCGCCACGGTCGGCGGATTGGAACCGGCGATCGCCTGCACGTAGAAGTGGTTCGCGGCCACCGCGGTGCGGTAGGTGCGCATGGTGGTGCCGGTGGTCGTCTCGATCTGCTCGGGACGGTACGGCTGCGCGGCATCGAACTCGTGCACGTCGCATTCGAACGGATCGCGCTGCGAGGCGATGTCGGCACGCTTGAAGCTGATGTACTCGCGGCTGTCGCCGAAGCGCACCGGACGCACCATCCAGATGCCGGCCTTGGCGAACACCATGGCATTCACGCCGAGCGGCGAAATGTCGACGCGCACGCGCGTGCCGTGGCTGTCCTGGCCGCGGAAGCTGCGGATTTCGGGATAGCGCGCAGCCAGTTCGGCCGGCATGGTGCCGGAATCCTCGAGGCTGACTTCGAGGAAGCCGCCATCCGGCTGCGGCAGCGCCAGGGTCGTTTCTCCCTGCGCGATGCGGGCCTTGACGCCCTGCACGTCGAGATCGAGCAGACGGTAGGCGCTCGGTGCGGCCACGCCGGCCGGCAGCGCGCGTGCCGGCAGATCCTGCCAGTAGTCGCGGGTGACCGAAGCGGCATGGACGGTGGTGCCTGCACACAGCAGGAACAGCAGGAGTACGGCGAGCGTCGCCGTCCAGGATTTACGAGAATGCATGGAGCCCCCAAGGGTTCATGAGGTCGCGCAATCCTTCGCTTTGGCGACCGCGAGACAAAGAGTGTTCGGCGCGACATCCCCGCACGCCGTCGTCCAGCGTCGCACACGATGCGCTTGCAGGCCAGCACGCAGCGCATTGCGCACTGCAGCATCGACGCGACGACGGTCGCTGGTCGGCGGCACTGCCGCGCGTCCATCCCTGCACGCGCGGCTGGCGCGATGCGCCGCTCAGCGCCGGTGCGGCGGGTCGGGGACGAAGCCGTTCGGGAACGGATCCGGGCTGCGCTGGACGAGCGGCCGCTGCGGGAGGATGCCGCGGGCGACGAGGTTGGCGCGGCTGTCATATTCGATGGCGATCGTCTCGGCCGGGTGCAGGCTGGCGCGCACGAAGGTGGTGGTCGCCACGCGCGACCATTCGCGTTCGCCGTGGCCGGTGCCGAGGCGCTCGCGCTTGGCTTCGGCGCGTGCCGACGGGGCGGTGGCGCCGGCCGCGCGCGACTCTTCCATCGGCGCCGGCCGGGCGGCGCTGTCGGCGGCCGCTTCGCGCTCGGCCGAGGCCGGCGCCGGGGTGCGCTGGGCGATCGGCGGATGGCGCGGCGGCGGCGGGCGGCGCACGACGCGTTCCTCGAACACGGCGACGCCGATCACGCCGACGTTGGCCGGGCGGCCGCTGCGCGCCGCATAGCTGTCGGAGAGCGCGGTGAAGTTGAACTGGGCGATCTCGTCGAGGCTCTTGCGCCAGCCGTTGATCTCGGTCGATTCCCACGGGTCGAGCACGTAGCCGTTCTGCATCGGCGAGGCGGTCTCGCCGGTGACGGCATTGACGCCGTCGACCGAGAGCACGGTCAGCACGCGCCCGCCGCTGCGGTTGACCAGGCGCACGGCGTAGCGGTGGCCCGGCTTGCCGGCGATGTAATAGCGGCCGTCGTGACGCACGGTCGGCAGGGTCGCGCCGGTGTCGCGGTCGACGATCTCGACATCGACGAGGCGGCCGGCCAGCGCCGGCAACGGCGCGGCGAGGGCGAGGGTGAGGGCGGCAGCACGGATCAGGGCACGCATGGGACACCTCCGGGTTGGGTAGACCATGCAACGCGCGTGGCGGCGCGGCGGGGTTGGGCGGGGTTCGCGTCGGGCTTGCGGGTCGCTCGCCGGGCAGGGTGCCGCGGGTGTTCCGGCCGCGTCCGCGGGTCCGTCCGCGGGCCGGCTTGCTAGACTGCGCGCCCCGCTCGCCCGATCCGCCATGTCCCCGAAGATCCGCACCCTGACCGGCATCACCACCACCGGCACCCCGCACCTCGGCAACTATGTCGGCGCGATCCGCCCGGCGATCGCCGCGAGCCGGCGCGACGACGTCGAGTCGTTCTACTTCCTCGCCGACTACCACGCCCTGGTGAAATGCGAGGACCCGGCGCGCGTCGCGCGTTCGCGCCTCGAGATCGCCGCGACCTGGCTGGCCCTCGGCCTCGACACCGACCGCGCGTACTTCTATCGCCAGTCCGACATCATCGAGATCCCCGAGCTGACCTGGCTGCTGACCTGCGTCACCGGCAAGGGCCTGCTCAATCGCGCGCATGCCTACAAGGCCGCGGTCGACCGCAACGTCGCCGAAAGCGCCGATGCCGATGCCGGCATCAGCGCCGGCCTGTTCATGTATCCGGTGCTGATGGCCGCCGACATCCTCGTGTTCAATGCGCAGTCGGTGCCGGTCGGCCGCGACCAGGTGCAGCACATCGAGATGGCGCGCGACATCGCCCAGCGCTTCAATCATCTGTACGGCGACGCCTACCGCGCGGTCACCGGCACCGGCGACGAACCGTTCGTGCTGCCCGAGGCGGCGGTCGAGGACAACGTCGCGACCCTGCCGGGCCTCGACGGCCGCAAGATGTCGAAGAGTTACGACAACACGATCCCGCTGTGGCTGCCGCGCGAGGCGTTGCGCAAGGCGATCCTCGGCATCGTCACCGACTCGCGCGCGCCGGGCGAGGCGAAGGATCCCGACACCTCGAACCTGTTCGCGATCTACCAGGCCTTCGCCGGCGCCGACGAGACCGCGGCGATGCGCGCGGCCTTCGCCGACGGCATCGGCTGGGGCGAGGCCAAGCAGAAGTTGTTCGAGCGCCTCGACGCCGAGCTGGCGGAACCGCGCGCGCGCTACGAGGCGCTGATGGCCGCGCCCGATGTCATCGAGCAGCGCCTGCTGGAGGGCGCGCGCAAGGCGCGCGAACGCAGTGCGCCGTTCCTCGCCGCGTTGCGCGCCACGGTCGGGCTCGGCGCCGGCGTGCCGCGCGCGGCGTCGACGCTGCGGCCCGCGCGCGCGGCGGCGCTTGCGCAGGTTCGCCAGTATCGCGAGGCCGACGGCCGCTTCCATTTCAAGTTGGTCGATGGCGAGGGCGAGGTGCTCGTGCACAGTCGTGGCGGCGGCGCGTCGCCGGTGGCCGTGCGGGATGCGATCGATGCGCTGGTCGCCGCTGCCGAAAGCCGCCCGGCCGACGCATTTGCCGGCGCGCTCGAAGCGGATCTCGCGGGAATGGATGCGGTCGCCACGGTCGATCCGCCACGCGTGCAGGCCGCCTTGCGGGAAGTGGCGGCCGAACGCCGCGCCAAGGCGGAGAAGAAGGCCGCAAGGACCTGAGTGCGAGGCCGGATGCGCCGCGGTTCGTGGCACCATCGCTGCACCGCCGGCGCGCGCGGCACCCGATCGATGAGCATGCTGTCCAGGCAATGCCTGCTGTTGCTGGCCGCAACGACCCTGACCGCACAGGCGGCCACCACGGTGCGCCTGCCGGCATGGGTCTGCGCGCGACCGGACGCGCTGTTCATCGACGGCTTCGAGGGCGGCAACGCAGTCGTGCGCCTGCCTTCCGGCGGCAGTGGCGGCGCGCTCGGCAACGTCACGCGCACGCTGACGGTGCCGGCATGGGGCACGCGCACCGTCCACGCCTACGTCCCGCCGGACCATTCACCGACGCAGCCGATGCCGCTCGTGCTGGCGTTGCATGGCCAGGCCGGCAGTCCGGCCGCGGCCGACGCCCAGGCGCAGGCCGTGCGCAATGCCTGGGCGGCGGTCGCCGCAACGCGGGGTTTCATCGTCATCGCCCCGGTCGCGTCCGGTGCCGGCGGCAGCTGGATCGTGCCGGATGTTCCGGACCAGCCGAGCGACTACTCCACTTTCGCCACCGCGATCGCCGACGCCGAGGCGGCCTGGAACATCGATCGCTCGCGACGGATCGGCTGGGGTTTCTCGGCCGGCGGACATGTCATCCACGACCTCGTGCTCAACCACTACAGCACGCAGGTGACGATCGACCATTTCGCCGCCCATGCGGTCAGCGCCGGCGCGCTGGCCGGTCTCGCCTGCAGCGGCATGTCGGGCGCGCAATGCGACGCGCTCGTGGCGGCCGCGTCACGGCGCATCCCGGTCGATTTCCATGTCGGCACCTCGGACCCGCTGTTCGCCCAGACCCTCGCCGACAGCGAACGCTTCCTCGCCGCCGGCTGGCAGGAAGGCGTCAACCTCTGGTTCACGCCGTTTCCCGGCGGACACACCTATGCAAGCGTCCAGCTGGAGCAGATCTGGACCAATCTCTGCCCGTTCCAGGTGCTGCCATGACCGGCCGGCAGGATTCGCAGAGCGGGCAGGATCAGGCCGCGCGTGCCGGTGCGTCGGCGAGGCGGGCGAAGTAGTCGCGGGTCAGGCGCAGCTGCAGGCGGGCGGTCTCCGCCGCATTGACGACCTGGCGGAACGCCGCGTTTTCCGGACGGTCTTTCGCATACCAGCCGAGATGCTTGCGGGCGATGCGCACGCCCTGCAGCTCGCCGTGGAAGTCGTGCAGGGCTTCGAGATGGCCGAGCAGGATCGCGCCGACTTCGGCCGCCGACGGTGGCGCCGGCTCGTGGCCGTCGGCAAGAAAGCGCGCGATCTCGCCGAAGATCCATGGCCGGCCCTGCGCGGCGCGTCCGACCATGACGGCGTCGGCGGAGGTCGCCTCGAGCACGGCGCGCGCCTTGCGCGGTGAATCGATGTCGCCGTTGGCGATGACCGGGATGCGCACCGCGCGCTTGATCGCGGCGATCGTCGCGTACTCGGCCTCGCCGTTGTAGAGGTCGGCGCGGGTGCGGCCGTGCACGGCCAGGGCGGCGATGCCGGTGTCCTCGGCGATGCGCGCGATGCGCACGCCGTTGCGGTTGTCGGGGTTCCAGCCGGTGCGGATCTTCAGCGTCACCGGCACCTCGACCGCGGCGACGACGGCCTCGAGGATGCGCGCGACGAGGTGTTCGTCCTGCAGCAGGGCGGAGCCGGCCCAGACGTTGCAGACCTTCTTCGCCGGGCAGCCCATGTTGATGTCGACGATCTGCGCGCCGTGATCGACGTTCCAGCGCGCCGCCTCGGCCAGCATGCGCGGATCGTGGCCGGCGATCTGCACGGAGACCGGGGCCGGCTCGCCGTCATGGTCGGTGCGCTGCCGCGACTTGCGCGTGTGCCAGAGACGCGGATCGGACGCGGTCATCTCCGACACGGCAAGCCCCGCACCCAGCCGCTTGCACAGCTGGCGGAACGGTTTGTCGGTGACCCCGGCCATCGGCGCGAGCACGACGGGCGGATCGATGCGGTAAGGGCCGATCTGCATGCGCGCATTCTAGGCGATCGCGGCAATGTCGGATGGGGCGCACTTCTGCATTGCTGCAGCGTCGATCGCATCCGACCTCCCACGGCCCCTCATCCGGCGCTGCCGCACCACCTTCTCCCCGCTGCGCGGGGCGAAGGGACAGGCATGTGCTGTCGCAAGAACGCAAGCTGCATTTCAGTGAAAACGCATGCTGGTCCTGAGGTTTCCCCACGAATGATCCAGTGAGATCAATCGCTTGGCCTCATCCGTTGGTGGC
>CAKSZY010000018.1 GCA_934526015.1 uncultured Dokdonella sp. | reverse complement strand
CGTGGCGCGCTGACCAATCCCGACGCCCAAGCGCGTCGCGATGACCGACTGTTACACCACGCCTTGGGACACGATCCGGTCTTGCCGGGGAAGCAGCAAGCGCCCCTCATCCGCCGTGCCCCTCAGCCGCCCGACGGCGGCTTCGACCTTTCTCCCCGTCGCAACGGGGAGAAGGGACAGGCATGCGCTTTCATCAAAGTGCAGCCTGCATTCCTGCGACGAAACCTGCCTCCCTTCGCCCCGCGCCAGCGGGGAGAAGGTGCGGCGGCAGCCGCGGATGAGGGGCCGTGGGAGGTGGGGTGCGATCGACGTTGCAGCCGTGCGCGAGCGGCGCATCATCGGTCCAGCCGGTGAAGCGGAAACGCGCTCCTCATCCGCCCTGCCGTGCACCATTGCTCGGCTGCCGTTGCGACTCCGTTCAACGCCTCAGCCGGGCAAGCTCGGCTCTACGGAAGCCCGCACGCTTCAGCGCTTCTTGTGGAGCGGAGCTTGCTCCGCTGCATTCGGGGTGAGGTTGCGTTTCCCGTCCGTCTTTCCCGCTTCCTGCGCGTCCGGCGTCTTGTGGCGCCATGCGCACAGGTCGCGGATCACGCAGCGCGGGCAGTCCGGTTTGCGTGCCTTGCAGGTGTAGCGCCCGTGCAGGATCAGCCAGTGGTGGGCATGCAGGCGGAACTCGGGTGGCACCGCCTTGAGCAGCTTGTCCTCGACCGCGCGCACGGTCTTGCCGGCGGCGAGGCCGGTGCGGTTGGCAACGCGAAAGATGTGCGTGTCGACCGCGATCACCGGTTCACCGAACACCGTGTTGAGGACGACGTTGGCAGTCTTGCGGCCGACGCCGGGCAGGGCTTCGAGCGCGGCGCGCTCGCGCGGCACCTCGCCCTCATGTTCATCGACGAGGATGCGGCAGGCGGCGATGACGTTCTTCGCCTTGGCATTGAACAGGCCGATCGTCGCGATGTGGCGCTTCAGGCCTTCCTCGCCGAGGCCGAGGATCGCCTGCGGCGTGTTGGCGAGCGGAAACAGCCGCCGGGTCGCCTTGTTGACGCCGACGTCGGTGGCCTGCGCCGACAGGATCACCGCCACCAGCAGCTCGAACGGCGTGGTGTACTCGAGCTCGGTGGTCGGATGCGGGTCGAGTTCGCGCAGGCGGGTGAACAGCTCGACGACGTTTTCGCGCTTCATGCGCCGGCGGCCCCGTTGCCGCCGCCCGCCGCGCGTTTCGCCTTGCCGCGCGCGATCGCCTCCAGCACGGCGCTGCGCGTGATCGGCGGCTGCACCACCGCTTCATCCGCGCGTGCACCGGCACGGCGCGCCTCGCGTTCGGCGGCATCGCGGGCCAGGCGCTGGCCGCGCGCCTCGTAGCGGCTGCGCGCGTGGCCGGCTCTCGCCAGCACACTCGCCCGCGCCAGCGGCACCGCAGCGGTCGCGGCCATCGTGATGCAGTCGACCGGACACGGCGCGATGCACAGTTCGCAGCCCGTGCATTCGGCGGCGATGATCGAATGCATGCGCTTCGACGCGCCGAGGATCGCATCGACCGGACAGGCCTGGATGCACTTCGTGCAGCCGATGCAGGCGGCTTCGTCGATCACCGCGATCGCCGGCGGCGCCTCGACGCCGCAGGTCGGGTCGACCGGCTTCGGCGCACGTTCGAGCAAGGCGGCGAGCGCCGCCGCGCCGGCATCGCCACCCGGCGGGCAACGGTCGATGTCCGCTTCGCCGTTCGCCATCGCCTCGGCATACGGCCGGCACGCCGCATAGCCGCAACGCGTGCATTGCGTCTGCGGCAGCAGGGCGTCGAGGCGGTCGGCGGAAACCGTTCCGGTCGTCATTCGGAACCGGCCTCTTGCGCGCGTCGTCGCCGGCGCGCGAGCGACAAGGTTGCAATCATTCCGAGCAACAGGGCCAGCAAGGGCGGCGTTCCGCGACCGAGTGAATCGAGAGGGACCGGCACGACCGGCGATCCGGTGGGACCCACGATGAACCACGATTGATTGTTGCCGGTATCGCTGTCGAGCAGGGTTCCGCCTGCCAGCGAACTCTGGCTATCAGGCGCCTGGACGTCCATGCCGACCGGTGTCTGGTAGGGCTCGCGCGTGCGGGCGTCGAAGGTGCACTGATGGCGCTGCCCTGGCGCGAGTGCGGGAGTGCCGAACGCATACTCGCCTCCAGTAGCACAGACGGGCGCCCAGACAGGCGGATATCCGCCACATCCACCTGGATGGGTGCTCTCTTCGACGAGGACGGGCACATCGCCGTAGTAGCAGGCGCCGACACCCCAGGGACGGACCGCGACCGGTCCGTGATTCTCGATCGTCAGTTCGAACCTTGCCCGGCCGATTCCCTGTTCATCGATGTGGAAGGTCAGGGTGCGCGTTTGCACCGAGATGTCCGTCAGCGTTCCGATCAAGGTCAATCCGGACCAGTTGGACGGAGTGGCGCCTGCTGTCCAGATGAGGTGCGTGTCGTTGACCGATTCCGCAGGGCGG
Organism: uncultured Dokdonella sp.; assembly: GCA_934526015.1. GTDB lineage: Bacteria > Pseudomonadota > Gammaproteobacteria > Xanthomonadales > Rhodanobacteraceae > Dokdonella. The sequence continues at coordinate 39,740 of CAKSZY010000018.1, read as the reverse complement.
TGGATGTGCCATTCGCAATCGAGTGTTTCCGCCGGATCGAGCATGGCCGTGACGGATTGGATCGTTCCGGAAACCCCCGGGGTCAGATCGCCGCAACGAACATCGGATGCGGGGCCGAGGGTGTAGGGCCAGTCGCCCAGGTGGTTGAGCAGGTGCCAGTAGCCGGTCAGGCTGGCGGCACCGGTTGCATCGCCGATGTTGCGGATCCGCAGTGCGTGGGCGATGGACTGCCCGGGTGCCACGAGCAGTCGGGTGGGGGTCAACAGCTCGAGTTCGAACGCGGGTTGTGCGATGGCGGGCGCTCCGGCGAAGGCGAGCACGAGCGTCGTCGTCAGCGATTGGCCGAGGAAGTTCGTCGTGGCCGATCGTGTCCGCATGACGTGCTCCTGTCCGGATTGCCTGCCCGCGTTGGACGGATGGCTTCCTATCGCACCGTCGCGCCCGGCACCGCGCCTTCGTCGACATCGAGCAGGCGGAGATCGTCGCCGCCGTTGCCGGCCGAAAGGATCATGCCTTCGGAGAGGCCGAAGCGCATCTTGCGCGGGGCGAGGTTGGCGATGAAGACGACGTGGCGACCGACGAGCTTGTCCGGCTCGGCATAGGCCGCGCGGATGCCGGAGAAGATCTGCCGCTCGCCGAGTTCGCCGGCGTCGAGGCGGAAACGCAGCAGCTTGTCCGAGCCGTCGACGAAGGCACATTCGAGCACCTTGCCGATGCGCAGGTCGAGGCGGGTGAAGTCGTCGATCGAGATGGTCGTGGCTGCAGCTGCGTCGGAGGCAGCAGGCGGTGTCGGCTTCGCAGACACGGGTGCGGTGACGGAAGCGGTGGCCGGCGCGCACTTGCCGGCCTCGTTGCCGAGCGATTCCTTCGAGGCTTCGACCATCGCCGCGAGCTGCTTCGGATCGACGCGCGTGGTGAGTGCCGCGTAGGGACGCACGTCACGGTCGCTGAGATGCTTGCTGATGTCGTCGAAGCTGCGGAATCCGCCATCGAGGGCGAGGAAGTGTTCGGCTCTGGCCACCGTCGCCGGCAGGATCGGCTTGAGCGCGCAGGCGAGCGCGCGGAACAGGTTGATGCCGGTGCTCAGGACGACGTGCAGTTCAGCGCGGCGCGCGGGGTCTTTCGCCATGGCCCACGGTGCGGCTTCGGCAATGAAGGCGTTGGCGCGGTCGGCCACGGCCATGATCGCGCTGGTCGCCTTGTTGAAGTCGTCGCTGGCGTAGTGCCCGACCGCGGTGGTCAGGTCGCGGGTGGCCGCGGCGAGCACTTCCGCCGCGGGTGCCACCGACGCCTGCGCGGAGGATGCGGCCAGACGGTTGTCGAAATGCGTCTCGAGCAGCTTCGCGCAGCGGCTGGCGATGTTGACGAACTTGCCGACGAGGTCGGAATTCACGCGCTGGGCGAAGTCGGCGAGGTTGAGGTCGAGGTCGACCACGCCGCCCGAGGATTTCGTCGCGAAGAAGTAGCGCAGATGGTCGGGGTCGAGGCCGGCGTCGAGATAGGTGCGCGCCTGGATGAAGGTGCCGCGCGACTTCGACATCTTCTCGCCGTTCACCGTCAGATAACCGTTGACGTGCAGGGCGGTCGGCACGCGCAGGCCGGCGCCGTGCAGCATGGCCGGCCAGAACAGGCCGTGGAAATTGACGATGTCCTTGCCGATGAAGTGGTGCATCTCGGCGCTGCTGCCGGCGCCGAGGAATTCATCGAACGACAGGTCTTCGCGCGCGCACAGCGCCTTGAAGCTCGCCAGATAGCCGAGCGGTGCGTCGAGCCAGACGTAGAAATACTTGCCGGGCGCATCGGGAATGGCGAAGCCGAAGTACGGCGCGTCGCGCGAGATGTCCCAGTCGCGCAGGCCGCCTTCGGCGTCGAGCCATTCGCGCAGCTTGGCGATGACGCCGGAATGGGCGACCGCGCGGCCACCGGTGAGGGTGCCGGCGAACCAATCGCGCAGCAGGCTCTCGTATTTTCCGACCTGGAAGAAGTGGTGCTCGGAGTCGCGCAGTTCCGGGACGGCGCCCGAGACGACCGAGCGCGGGTTCTTCAGCTCGGTCGGTGCATAGGTCGCGCCGCAGTTCTCGCAGTTGTCGCCGTACTGTTCCGGCGTGCCGCATTTCGGGCACTCGCCCTTGATGTAGCGGTCCGGCAGGAACATCTGCCGGGCCGGGTCGTACAGCTGCCGGATCGACCGCGTGGCGATGGCGCCGGCATCGCGCAGGGCGAGGTAGACACGCTCGGCCAGTTCGCGGTTCTCCGCCGAGTGGGTCGAGTGGTAGTGGTCGAAGGCGACGCCGAAATCGGCGAAGTCGCGCTCGTGCGAAGCCTGCACCGGGGCGATGAAGGCCTCCGGCGTGAGCCCGGCCTTTTCCGCGGCAAGCATGATCGGGGTGCCGTGGGCATCGTCGGCACAGACGAAATGCACGACATCGCCGGCCATGCGGCGCGCGCGCACCCAGATGTCGCCCTGGATGTAACCGACCAGATGGCCGATGTGGAGCGGCCCGTTGGCATAGGGCAGGGCCGTGGTGACGAGGAGTTTCCTCGGGGAACTCATGATGTCCGGCGATCCGCAGCAGGGTGCCGCGGATTATGGCATGCACGCGCCGGCACCACCGGTGCGTGCATGCCCGGAAGCGGACTTCAGAAGTCGGTGCAGCCGTATTTGGCGAGCGTCTTCATGCCGAGCGCACGCACGCGCTTGCAGCTCTGCTCGATGCGGCTTTCATTGCCGCCGTCCTTGATCGAGGCGGTGATGAGGCGGACCGATTCCTTCAGCTGGCCGCCGATGGCGAGGCGGTCGTCGGGCCCCATGCGCGTGTTGATGCACTGGCGCGCCTTTTCGAGGTAGTCGTCGCAGGCGGTGTACCCGGTCGCCTCGAACGGCGGCAACTGCTCGTCGAGTGGTGGCGGCACGGCATTGGCATCGGCCACGACCGGCGCTTCGCTGACCGTGGTCGCGGGTGGCGGCGGAGGTGGCGCGGCCGGCGTCGCGGTTGGCGTGGCGGCAGGCGTCCCGGCCGACGGCAGGCCCGAAGGCTGCTCGCGACTGCAGGCGGCAACGACGACCGCGGCAAGCAGCGGCAGGAGGAGGCGGCAAACGCGCATGGGCTGATCCTTGGGTTGTCCGGAGCGGAGCTGCGGCGTTGGACCGCAGCATGGGCGGCAGGTTCCTGGTCGAGCGAGAATCGGGAATCGGGAGCGGGTCAAGCAGGCCAACGACGCCCCGTTCCCGGCTCCAAGGCATACTACGCAAAGTCCATTCCCGTCGACGACTCCGCAATGACCGATATCACCGAAGCACGCGCACGCGCGATCCTTGCCACGATCGAAGATCCGCATGCCGGGCGCAACCTGGTCGATTCGGGGGCGCTGCGCGGCGTCGGTGTCGCCGGACGCGACGTGTCCGTCGACATCCAGCTCGGCTATCCGGCGCTGTCGTGGCAGGGCACGCTGGCCGGCATGGTCAAGCAGGCGCTCGAGGCCGATGCGGACATCGGGCATGCCGCGGTCAGCGTTTCCTGCCGGGTCGGCGCGCATCGCGTGCAGGAAGGGCTTGCGCCGCTGGACGGCGTGCGCAACATCATCGTGGTCGCTTCCGGCAAGGGCGGTGTCGGCAAGTCGACGCTCAGTGCCAATCTTGCGCTCGCCCTGCGCGCGGAAGGCGCCAGCGTCGGCGTGCTCGATGCCGACATCTACGGGCCGAGCCAGCCGCGCATGCTCGGCCTGTCCGGCAAGCCCGACAGCAGCGACGGCCGGCGCATCGAGCCGAAGGTCAACCATGGCGTGCAGGCGATGTCGATCGGCTTCCTGATCGAGGAGGACACGCCGATGATCTGGCGCGGGCCGATGGTCACCCAGGCACTGCAGCAGCTGCTCGGCGACACCGCCTGGAACGACCTCGACTACCTCGTCATCGACCTGCCGCCCGGCACCGGCGACATCCAGCTGACCCTGTGCCAGCGCGTGCCGGTGGCCGGCGCGGTGATCGTCACCACGCCGCAGGACATCGCCCTGCTGGATGCGCGCAAGGCGCTGAAGATGTTCGAGAAGGTCAACGTGCCGGTGCTCGGCATCGTCGAGAACATGGCGACCCACGTGTGCACGAACTGCGGCCACGAGGAAGCGGTGTTCGGTGACGGTGGCGGCGCGCGCATGGCGGAGCAGTATGGCGTGCCCCTGCTCGGCAGCCTGCCGCTCGACATCCGCATCCGCGAGCAGGCCGACGGCGGCACGCCGACGGTGGCGGCGATGCCGGATTCCGACCTCGCCGCGCGCTACCGCGAGATCGCCCGCAACGCGGCCGGGAGGCTGTCGGTGCGCGCGCGCAACAAGTCGATCCAGTTCCCCAAGATCGTCATCCAGAACACGTGAGAAAGCGGTTCCAGCGCTTCCGCCTGGCGGCCGGCCTGGTCGTCGCGCTGCTGGCCGCGCCCGCGCTCGCCGACGCAGGCGTTGCCGAGGTGCTCGCGGCCGCCCACGCCCAGATCGGCACGACCCTGATCTACGATCCCTCGTACCAGCGCCTCGCCTTCCCCGGCGGCGACGTGCCGGCCGAACGCGGTGTCTGCGCCGACGTCGTCGTGCGCGCCTGGCGCGCGATCGGCATCGACCTGCAGCACGAGGTCAACCGCGACATGCGCGCACACTTCGCCGCCTATCCGCGCAACTGGGGCCTCCGCCGGCCGGATCCGAACATCGACCACCGGCGCGTGCCGAACCTCGAGACCTTCCTGCGCCGCCACGCCCGCGTGATCGCCGCCGGCTCCGATCCGGCCGCCTACCGGCCCGGCGACCTGGTCAGCTGGCGCCTCGAGCGCGGCGAGCCGCACATCGGCATCGTCTCCGACCGCCGCAGCAGCGACGGCCTGCGTCCGCTCGTCGTCCACAACGTCGGCGCCGGCACCCGCGTCGAGGACGTGCTGTTGCGCTGGCCTCCGGTCGGCCACTTCCGGTATTTTCCCGGGCCCGCAGCGGTCGACGCCGCCGCTGGCCGCGAGCGGCCGCTGCCATCGCCATGACCGCGCGGTCGCGCGCCGATGCCGCGGCGCGCCTTGCCCTGCGGTTGTCTTCCGTCGTCCGGCCTCTTAGCCTTCCGTCCACTTTCCGCCGAGCCCCCGCCGCATGAGCATCAAGTCCGACCACTGGATCCGCCGCATGGCCGAGCAGCAGCGCATGATCGAGCCGTTCGAGCCCGGCCAGGTCAAGCTCGACGCCGCCGGTGCTCGCCTGATTTCCTACGGCACCTCGAGCTACGGCTACGACGTGCGCTGTGCGGACGAGTTCAAGATCTTCACCAACATCAACTCGACGATCGTCGATCCGAAGCACTTCGAATCCGGCAATTTCGTCGATTTCCGCGGCGACGTCTGCATCATCCCGCCGAACTCCTTTGCGCTGGCGCGCACCGTCGAATACTTCCGCATCCCGCGCACGGTGCTGACGGTGTGCCTCGGCAAGTCGACCTATGCGCGCTGCGGCATCATCGTCAACGTGACCCCGCTCGAACCGGAATGGGAAGGCCACGTCACCCTCGAGTTCTCCAACACCACCCCGCTGCCGGCCCGCATCTATGCCAACGAGGGCGTCGCCCAGATGCTGTTCTTCGAATCCGACGAGGAATGCGCGACCAGCTACAAGGACCGTGGCGGCAAGTACATGGGCCAGCAGGGCGTGACCCTGCCGCGCACCTGAGGTGGTAGGCTTGCCGGCCTGATCAACCCGCGGAGCCCCCGTCGATGCACCCGAACCTCGTACGCGCCTGCCTGCGCCTGCTCGTGCCCTCGTTGCTGCTGTTCCTCGCGGCCTGCGGCGGCGGCAAGGCCAGGCCCGATGTGGCGAATGCGACTGACGTGCCGATGTCGTTCGATGTCGTCGTGTACGCGCAGAAGGACGGCCAGTTCGACTACAACGAGGCTCCGCTGACCTACCAGGATCTGCGCAGCGCGCTGAACTACCGCAAGGAAGTCGGCGAGCCGATGGCGACCCTGCTGCTCAAGCGCAGCGAGAAGCAGTCGGTCAAGGACGCGCATGTCGTTGCGGTGGCGCGCATCTCGGTCGACCTCGGCTTCCGCGCCTGGGTCGAGGAGAAGGGTGACATCAGCGAGATCCGCACCACCACCAAGGGCGAATGACGGAGACCACCATGAACAGCCTTTTCCGCGGCACGAAGTTCCAGGTTCTCGCCCTGCTGGCAGGGGTGCTGATGGCCGCTGCGGCGTCCGCGGCCGACATCCGGAAGGGTCGCGCGATCGTCGTGCCGGCCGCCGAGGATCGCTATTCGATCGACGGCGTCACCTTCGGCAAGGCGGAACTTTTCGGCTACATCAGCGACCTCAAGGAAACGAGGAAGATCACCGGCATCGTGCTGCACGTGAAGAAGGGCAAGCCGGAGGCGAGCGACGAGCAGAAGCGCGCCATCGGCAGCATCGCCAACACGCTGCAGCTCGAATCGTTCCTGCAGGAAGGCAAGGACCTCGTGCCGATCGTCCACCAGCCATAGGCGGTTCGCGCGCCGCCCGCGTGCGGCGCCTGCGCGGATCCCCTGCCTGACCGATGACTTCACGAAGAATCCGCTTTTCCCTGATCGTCGCCTGCCTCGCCCTGCCGCTGTCGGTGTCCGCGGCGAATCCGTTCGTCGAGTGGAAGGATCGCCTGTTCGGTTCGCGCAGCGGCAAGCCGGACGTGCGCGATGCGCCCGAAGAAGGCGTCGTCGTGCTCGGCGTCGAGCGTCCGGAACGGCTGCACATCGACCGTCGTGCGCCGGAGCGGGATTTCCCGCTCGGCCGCAGCCGCTATCGCGAGGTCGAACTGGCGCGCGAGTTCGAGCATGTTGCCGTGCGCGTGCAGGTAATCGCCCGCGGCAGTGACGAGCGGCGCGGCAATACCGTCTACAAGCCGGTGTTCTACCTGCTCAACGAGGACGGCAGCGTGCGCGACAGCCGGCCGGCCGATCCGCTCCACCTCGACATCCGTCCGTTCAAGCCGACCCGTCTGCTGAGCTGCGTCCTGCTCGAGGACGTGCAGCGTTTCGCCGTGGCGACGACGCCGGCGGCGATCGGCAAGAGTTACGAGTCGAAGGCGCGCGACAAGGTCAAGGCGCCGACGCGCGGCAACTTCCACTATTCGACCGAAGCGGTGAAGGTGCGCCTGCCGTATGCCGAAACCGGCGAACTGATCCTCGAACTGGTCGTGCAGGACGAGCCCGACACCGGCTGCTGAATGCCTGCGGCGCGGGCTCAGTGGGTCGGGCCGGCGCCGATCGCCAGATCGCGCGAGGTCGCCAGCGCGCAGGCGATCGCGGCCTGCACGCCGGCGGTCATCGTGGCGAGGTCCATGCTGGCCTGCATGGACTGGTCGAGCACCTGTGCCGGCAGCCACGGCAGATGCAGGAAACCGGCCCGGAACGTCCGCCCGCGGCTTTCGCGCAGATGGCACAAGGCATAGAACACCTGGTTGCAGACGAAGCTGCCGGCGCTCAGTGACAGCTCGGCCGGGGCGCCCGCGGCACGCATCGCCTCGCGCATCGCCTTCAGCGGAAGGTCGCTGAAATAGGCATCCGGCGCGCCGGCCACGACGGCGGCATCGACCGGCTGCACGCCGGCATTGTCGGCGATGCGGGTATCGGCGAGGTTGAGGGCCACGCGCTCGAGGGTCAGTGCGGCGCGGCCGCCGGCCTGGCCGGTGGCGAGCACGAGCACCGGCTGGTGGCGTTCGACGAGGTCGGCGAGGGCCGCGGGGGCATCGGCAAAGACGACCGGCAGCACCGCACCGACCAGGTCATGGCCGGCGATGCGCGTGCCATCGAGCAGGCGTGCGATTTCGGCCGAGGGATTGAGTGCCTGGCCGGCGAACGGTTCGAAGCCGGTCAGCAGCACGCAGGCCATCAGCGGAACACCACGGTGGCCAGCAGGACGATGTTGACCGCCATCAGGGCGAGCGCGGTGAGCACCTGGGCGCGGATCACCCCGTAGGGATCGCGCAGTTCGAGCAGCACGGCCGGCACGATGTTGAAGTTCGCCGCCATCGGCGTCAGCAGGGTGCCGCAGTAGCCGGTCAGCATGCCGATTGCGCCGAGCGAGGCCGGATCGGCGCCGTGGCCAGCGACCAGCAGCGGCAGGCCGATGGCGGCCATCATCACCGGGAACGCGGCGAAGGCGTTGCCCATGATCATCGTGAACACGACCATGCCGGCGGCGAAGGCGATCACGCAGGCGAGGCGGTTGTCGACCGGGATCAGTGCGTCGATCAGCGGGGCGATCGCGCTGCCGACGCCGCTTGCCGCGAACACGCCGCCGAGGGTGGCCAGCAGCATCGGCAGCAGGATCGCCCAGCCGAGCGAATCGAGCAGGCGGCGGCCTTCGTGGACGGCGGCGCCGACTCCGGCGCGGGTCACCCGCATCGCCGCGGCGAGCGCCAGCACGCTGGCCAGGCCGAGCGCGATCAGGCTCTGTGCGCGGCTCTCGAACAGGTGCATGCCGTGGGAGGCGAAGGCACGGCTGGCGAAGTAGAGCAGGGCGGTCAGCAGCGGAATCGCCAGCGCCGGCACGAACAGGCGTGCGCCGAAGCGGCGGGCGTCGGCTTCGCGCCGCTGCGCGGCCGCGGCTTCGTCGACCGGCGCCTTCAGCGGATTCAGCGTGGCCAGCAGGCCGAGGACGATGACGCCGAGCCCCATCAGCTGGGCCGGCCAGCCGCGCCCGGCCGCGTGTGCGGCGAGGATTGCCTCGCCGAACACGAACGGTGCGGCGAGTACCAGCCAGAACGCCGCCATCGACCAGCGTCGAGCGCGCAGGTTGAGGAAGGCGCTGGCGAGCAGGAAGGCGGCGACCAGCCAGTACAGGTGCTCAAGCCGGAACATCGGGAACTCCGCTGCGGCGACGGGTCAGGACGCGCCGGGCGAGGCGGATGCGCACGGCATGGATGAGGAAGGCGGCGATCGCGGTCGGCAGCGCCCACAGCGCGATCGACAGCGGTTCGAGCTCGATGCCGTGGCCGGCGTAGAAGCCCTGGATCAGCAGCACCGCGCCGAAGGCGATGAACACGTCCTCGCCGAAGAACAGGCCGACGTTGTCGGTCGCGGCCGCCTGCGCACGCACGCGTTCGCGCTGGTCGTCGTCGAGCGTGCCGAGTTCGCGTTCGGCGGCCGCCTCGGCCATCGGCGCGACCAGCGGACGCACGGTCTGCGCATGGCCGGCGACGTGGGTCAGGCCGAACATGCTGAGCAGCTGGCGCAGGGCGAGATAGCTGGTCAGGAAGCGGGCGAAGGTCAGGCTGCGCAGGTTGCCGATCCAGGCGCGCGCACGTTCGCGCAGGCCGTGGCGCTCGAGCACGCCGATCACCGGCAGGGTCAGCACGAACACGAGCAGCATGCGGTTGTCGACGAAGGCCTTGCCGAGCGTGGCGAGCAGGGTCGGCGCGTCCATGCCGGCGGCGATGCCGCTGGCCAGGCCGGCGACGACCACGACCAGCACGGGGTTGCGGCGCAGGGCGAAACCGGCAACGACGACGGCGACGCCGATCAGCGGCCAGTAGTTGATCGCGTCGGGCATCGGCGGCTTCCGCGGCGGGGCGGGGCATCGTAATGGCAGCCACGTGCCTGTGTCATGCTGGTTGCTTCCCCGGACTCCCGCGCGACGTCGCGCCGATAGTCATCCTGCCCATCGGCACATGCGGCCGCGGGTGCGTGCGCGGCGAGAATCGGGGCCTGTACGACCGGTATGAATGGAGGAGGCGGCGATGCTGGCGGTGAGGAATCTCGACAAGACCTATCCGAACGGGGTGCGGGCGCTCAACCAGGTATCGCTCGACGTGCCGCGCGGCATGTTCGGCCTGCTCGGTCCGAACGGCGCCGGCAAGTCGTCGCTGATGCGCACCCTGGCGACCCTGCAGGAAGCCGATTCCGGCAGCGTGACCCTGGAGACGCCGGACGGCCCCCTCGACGTGCTGAAGGACAAGGAAGCCGTGCGTCGCCAGCTCGGTTACCTGCCGCAGGACTTCGGCGTCTACCCGAAGGTCAGCGCGCTCGACCTGCTCGAGCATTTCGCCGTGCTGAAGGGCCTGACCGGGCGCGCGCAGCGCCGCGAGATCGTCGACGGGCTGCTCAACCAGGTCAACCTGTGGGATGTGCGCAAGCGCAAGCTCGGCACGTTTTCCGGCGGCATGCGCCAGCGCTTCGGCATTGCCCAGGCCCTGCTCGGCAATCCGCGTCTGGTCATCGTCGACGAACCGACCGCAGGCCTCGATCCGGAGGAGCGCAACCGCTTCCTCAACCTGCTCGCCGAGATCGGCGAGTCGGTGGTGGTGATCCTGTCCACCCACATCGTCGAGGACGTCACCGACCTCTGCCAGACGATGGCGATCATGAACAAGGGCCAGGTGCTGCTGGGCGGCCGCCCGGCCGATGCGATCGCCGGCCTCGCCGACCACGTCTGGCGCAAGCAGGTCGCCAAGGCCGCCCTGGCAGACTACGAGGCGAACCATGCGGTGCTGTCGACGCGCCTCGTCGCCGGCCATCCGGTGATCCACGTGTTCAGTGCCGGGCAGCCGGAGGAGGGTTTCGAGCGCATCGCGCCCGACCTCGAGGACGTCTATTTCCAGCGCCTGCGCATGCAGCGCCAGAACGCCAGCGCCGCCTGAGGGCCTGGTGATGACCTTCGAATTCTTCCGCTTCGAACTGCGCGAGCAGTTGCGTTCGCCGCTGCTGTGGCTGCTGGCCGGCCTGTTCGCCCTGCTCGGGTTCGGCGCCGCCGCCAGCGATGCCGTGCAGATCGGCGGCGGCATCGGCAACGTGCACCGCAATGCGCCGATCGTGATCGCGCAGTTCCTCAGCGTGTTCACCATGCTCGGCATGCTGATCGTGCCGGTGTTCATCAGCGGCGCACTGCTGCGCGACTTCGAGCTCGGGACCGCCGAACTGATCTTCGCCAGCCCGGTGCGCAAGCGCGACTACCTGCTCGGCCGGCTGGCGGCAGCCCTGCTCGCGAGTGTGGTTGCCTTCATCGTCATTGCGTTCGGCCTGTTCATCGCCCAGTTCATGCCGTGGATCGAGCCGCAGCGTCTCGGCCCGGTGTCGCTGACGCCCTACCTGTGGTCGTTCGCGGTGATGGTGTTGCCGAACCTGCTGTTCACCACCGCCCTGCTTGCCGTGCTGGCGGTGACGACGCGATCGATCCTCTGGGTCTACATCGGCGTGCTCGCCTTCTTCGTGCTGTACTTCGTCAGCGCGACCCTGCTGCGCGACATCGACAACGTCTGGATCGCCACCCTGATCGAGCCGCTCGGCATCCGCGCGATGGGGCGTACCGTGCGCTACTGGTCGGCCGAGGAACGCAACACCGGGCTGCCGGCGATCGGCGGCTACATCATCGCCAACCGCGCGCTGTGGGTGGCGGTGTCGCTGGCGATGCTGGCGGCGGCGTTCGCCCTGTTCCGCACGCAGCGCGCGGGTACCGGCAAGGCCCGGGCCGGCAGGCGCGCCGGTGCCGAGGCACCGGCTGCCACCTCGGCGCGCCCCGCGCCGCCGCCGCGGGTGTCGGCGGAGTTCGCTGGCGGCACGACATGGCGCCAGTTCCTGCGCCAGTGGCGGTTCGACACGGCCGGTGTTTTCCGCAGCGTGCCGTTCCTCGTCATGCTCGCGTTCGGCATGACGAACTTCGTTCCTGCCGCACTGTTCGTCGAATCGATGTACGGCACGCGGGTGTGGCCGGTCACCTCGCAGATGCTCGAGACGCTGCAGAACACGTCGAGCCTCTTCCTCGTCATCGTCGCCCTGTTCTACGCCGGCGAACTGGTGTGGAAGGAACGCTCCGCGCGCATCGCCGAGGTCACGGACGCCATGCCGGTGCCGGACTGGGTGCCGCTGGTGGCCAAGCTGGCGACCCTGGTCACCGTCATCTTCACCTACTTCGCCGTCGGCGCCGTGTTCGCGATCCTGATCCAGCTGGCGAGGGGTTACAGCGCGGTGGAGCCGCTGCTGTACGTGAAGACGATCGTGCTGAGCGCGATCCCGATCATCCTCATGGGCGGCATGGCGCTGGTGCTGCAGGTGCTGACCAACAACAAGTTTGCCGGTTACGCCCTGCTGGTGCTGCTGCTGATCGGCCAGTTCGTGCTCGGCATGCTCGACATCACCAACAACCTGCTCGTGTTCGGCAACTGGCCGAACGCGCCGTACTCGGACATGAACGGCTACGGCCACTTCCTCGGCGGCCAGCTCTGGTTCCAGGGTTACTGGGGCCTGTTGCTGCTGGCCCTGCTGCTGATCTGCGCGGGGTTGTGGGTGAGGGGGGTCGACAACGGGCGCCGCCAGCGCCTCGGCAGGTTGCAGCAGCGCCTGCGCGGACCGCTCGGCGCGGCGGTCGCGTCGGTTGTGGTCGCGTTCCTCGCGGTCGGCGGCTACCTGTACTGGAACACCCACGTGCTGAACACGTTCCGCTCGCCCGATGACGAGCTCGACCTGCGCGCGCGCTACGAGCGCGAGTACCGCCAGTACGAGAACACGCCGCAGCCGCGCATCGTTGCCGTCGAGGTCGATGTCGATCTGCGTCCGCAGCGCCAGTCGATGACGGCGGACGTGCACTACACGGTGAAGAACGTGCACGCCGAGGCGATCGACGAGGTGTTCGTCGCCATGGTCGACGACAAGGCCCTCGTCGAGGTCGATCTCGGCGGCGCCGCGCTCGGCCATCACGACGAGGACGCCGGCTGGCGGACCTATCGCCTCGAGCGTCCGCTCGCGCCGGGCGAGCAGCGCGGGTTCCGCTTCCGCGTCGACTACCACTCGAACGGCATCAGCAACGGTCAGGCGCAGACGACCTTCGTGGACAACGGCAGCTTTTTCAACAGCAGCCTGTTCCCGGGCTTCGGCTACGAAGCGCGCTTCGAGATCGACGATCGCAACGAGCGCCGCAAGCGCGATCTCGGCGAGCCGCGGCGCATGCCGAAGCTCGAGGACGAGGCGGCCCGCGCCAACACCTACCTCGGCGACGATGCCGACTGGATCGACTTCGCGGCCACCGTGTGCACGGCGCCGGACCAGACCGCGCTGGCGCCCGGTTACCTGCAGCGCGAGTTCGAGCGGGACGGACGGCGCTGTTTCGAGTACCGCATGGACCGGCCGATGCTGGCCTTCTATGCCTTCCTGTCGGCGCGCTGGGACGTGCGCAAGGGCAGCTACGGCGAGGTGCCGATCGAGATTTATTTCGATCCGAAGCACCCGTTCAACGTCGAGCGCATGATCGAGGCGTCGCAGAAATCGCTGGCGTACTTCGAGGCGAACTTCTCGCCGTACCAGCACAAGCAGCTGCGCATCATCGAGTTCCCGCGCTATGCGGCCTTTGCCCAGGCGTTCGCCAACACGGTGCCGTACTCGGAATCGATCGGCTTCATCGCCGATCTGCGCGACGAGGAAGCGATCGACTACGTGTTCTATGTCACCGCCCACGAAGTCGCCCACCAGTGGTGGGCGCATCAGGTCATCGGCGCCAACGTGCAGGGCGCGACGATGCTTTCGGAGTCGCTGGCGCAATATTCGGCATTGATGGTGATGGAGAAGGAATACGGACGCACGCACATGCGCCAGTTCCTCAAGTACGAACTCGACCGCTACCTCGGTGGTCGCGGCGGCGAGATCGTCGAGGAGTTGCCGCTCTACCGCAACGAGAACCAGGCCTACATCCACTACCGCAAGGGTTCGCTGGTGTTCTACCGCCTGCGCGAGGAGATCGGCGAGGAGGCGCTGAACCGCGCGTTGGCGAAGTTCATCGCCGCCAAGGCCTACCAGCAGGCGCCGTTCACGACCTCGCTCGAGCTGCTCGACTTCATCCGCGCCGAGGCCACGCCCGAACAGCAGGGCCTCATCACCGACCTGTTCGAGAAGATCAGCTTCTACGACAACCGTGTCGAGTCGGCCAGCGCACGCAAGCTCGAGAACGGCCGCCATGCGGTCACCCTCAAGCTGCATGCCGCCAAGCGTCACGCCGACGGCACCGGCAAGGAGACTGCGGGGACGCTCGACGACTGGATCGAGGTCGGCGTGTTCGCCGCCGGCGCCTCCGGCAAGGAGCGGGACGAAACGGTGCTCTACCTCGAGCGCCATCACATCACGACGGAAGATCCCGAGATCACCGTCGAAGTCGACGGCGTGCCGACCGATGCCGGTTTCGATCCGTACAACAAGCTGATCGACCGCGTGTCGCAGGACAACCGCAGGAAGGTCAGCCTGCAGTAGCGCCCGCTTGCCGTGGTGCGCGCACGTCGACGCCGGCATCGAACAGTCCCGCGCGCAGGCGGCGGGCGAATTCGCCGGCGTCGGCGCGGTCGCCGTGCACGCACAGCGTGTCGGCGCGGATGCGCACGGTTTCGCCGCTGCGTGCGACGGCCTCGCCGCGGGTGGCGATGGCGACGGCCTGGACCACCGCGCGCTCGATGTCGTCGATGACGGCACCGGTTTCGCCGCGCGGTGACAGGCGACCGTCGGCTTCGTAGGCACGATCGGCGAAGGCCTCGTGGGCGACGCGCAGGCCGAGTCGTGCGCCGGCTGCCGGCAGTGCGCTGCCGGCGAGTCCGACCAGCACCAGCGAGGCGTCGACGTCGGTGACCGCCTGCGCGATCGCCGCGGCCAGCACGGGATCGCGGGCGGCCATGTTGTAGAGCGCGCCGTGCGGCTTGACGTGGGCCAGGCGTGCGCCGGCCGCGTGCGCAAGCGCGGCCAGCGCGCCGACCTGGTAGACGACGAGGGCATACGCGTCATGCGGGCTGATGTCCGTCTCGCGGCGGCCGAAGCCGGCACGGTCTGCCAGCGAGGGATGCGCGCCGATGGCGACGCCGTGGCGCAGCGCGGCAGCGACCGTGCGCTGCATCGTCGTCGGATCGCCGGCATGAAAGCCGCAGGCGATGTTCGCCGAGGTCACGTGCTCGAGCACGGCGTCGTCGGAGTCGACCGGCAGGTGGTCGCAGGCTTCGCCGATGTCGCTGTTGAGGTCGATCCTCGTCATCGCAGGCGCTCGCGCAGGGCAGTCAGCAAACGGTCGAGTTCGTGGCGCTGCCGGCGGGCGGCGGCGACCGCTTCGTCGAGCGTGCTCTCGACGAAGCGCACGCCATCGCCGGGGCGACGCTGGCCGAGCCGGGCGAGGTCGGCGCCGGCAAGCTGGCCGATCCGTGGATAGCCGCCGGTGGTCGGCCGTTCCGCCATCAGCATGATCGGCTGGCCGGAGGGAGGCAACTGCAGGCTGCCGTCGGCAACCGCTTCGGAAACCGCTTCGAACGGTCGCTCGAGTCGCAACGGCACGCCTTCGAGGCGAATGCCGACGCGGTTGGAATCGCGGCCGATGACGAAGCGTGCGCCGAACAGGGCCGCGCGCGATGGGCCGTCGAGCGCGGCGAAATGACGGCCGCGGACGAGGCGCAGCGGCCGCTCGTCGTCGGCGTCGAACCACGGGCGTGGATCGACGCTGAAACGGATCGTCGGCGAGGCGGTGACGGCGGGCGTGGCGGTGCCGAAGCCGAATCGGTCGCCGCTGGCGAGCGCGCGCGGGCCGAGGCCGGCATTGAGATCGGCGCTGGCACTGCCGAGCACGGGCGACACGGCCAGGCCGCCGCGCACGGCCAGGCAGGCCCGCGCGCCGCGCAGGAAGCGCGAGCAATCGAGGGTCTGGCCGGCGGCGACATCGATCCGGCACCAGCCGGCCACGGCCTCGCCGTCGAGGCGGGCGGCGACCTCGGCGCCGCACAGGGCGATGCTGGTGGCGTGCTCGAACCTCAGCACGGCGCCGACCAGGGTCATCTCGAGTGCGGGCGCCGTGGTGACGTTGCCGACCAGGGTGTTGGCGATCGCCAGTGCCGGCCAATCGATCGCCCCGGCATGGCCGACACCGAGCGCGGCGTGGCCATGCCGGCCACGGTCCTGCACGCTGCAGAGCAGGCCCGGCTTCAGCACGAGCAGGCTCATGCGACCGCACCCGCATCGGGCCAGGCGTCGAAGGCCGCCGCATCGATGGCGACGAAGCGCACGCGGTCGCCCGGCGCAAGCACGGCGGGGCGCGCTGCTGCGGCGTCGAACAGGGCGAGCGGCGTGCGCCCGAGCAGTTGCCAGCCACCCGGCAACGCGCGCGGATAGATGCCGGTCTGGGCACCGCCGATGGCGACCGAACCCGGCGCGACACGCAGGCGCGGCTCGGCGCGTCGTGGCATCTGCAAGGCGGGGTCGAGTCCGAGCAGGTAGGCAAAGCCCGGCGCGAATCCGAGCATGGCGACGCGGTATTCGACACCGCAGTGACGGGCGACCACTTCGTCGAGGCCGATTCCGGCATGGGCGGCCACCGCGGCCAGGTCGGGGCCGTGCACGCCGCCGTAGCAGACCGGGATGTCGACGCAGGCGCCCGGGCGCGGCGGCGCGTCGATGCCGGCGGCGAGCAGCGGTTCGACGCGCGCGGCGAGGTGTTGCCATGGCAATGCGCCGGGGAGATCCCATGCGCTGGCATCGAAGTCGATGGCGAGCGAGGCGAAGGCCGGCACGAGGTCGCGGATGCCGGGCATGGCGCTGGCCGCGAGGATCGCCGCGGCGGCGTGCACCCGCAGGTTGAGCGCGGCATCGATGCGCTCGCCGAAGCGCACAAGCAGCATCGATTCGCCGAGCGGCTCGAATTCCACGCGCTCAGGCCGACAGGGCGGTGGCCAGCGTGCCGGCGAGGTCGCGCGCGACGTCGGCGACATAGGGAACGCGCTCGCCACGCCCCCACACCGGCGCCGGCCATGCCGGGTCGCCGACTTGGCGCGCGATCACGTGCACGTGCAGCTGCGCGACCACGTTGCCGAGCGCGGCGATGTTGAGCTTGTCGGCGGCATGTCGTGCCTGCAGCAGGCGGGCGACGCGATTGATCTCGTCGAGCAGCACCTGTTGCGCGTCGGGATCCAGGTCGAGGAGTTCGCGCAGGCCGGCGCGACGAGGCACGAGGATCAGCCACGGCCAGCGCGCATCGTCCATCAGCAGCACCCGCGACAGGGCGAGATCGCAGACCGCATGGGTGTCTCCGGCCAGGCGCGGATCGAGGGCAAATGGCGTGTTCATGCCGCGTTGGCCAGATGGCGATCGAGGAAGTCCAGCGTGCGCCGCCAGGCGAGCGCAGCGCTGGCGGCATCGAAGTCGGCGCGCTGGTCGCAGTGGAAGCCGTGGCCGGCCGGATAGACGTGGACCTCGGCGTGCGGCAGCTGCTCGCGGTGGCGCTGCACGGCCTCGGCGGGAATCGAGGCGTCGCGCTCGCCGAAGTGGAACTGCAACGGCACCGGCGTCGCCGCCAGATGGGCGACGTTGCGTGCGCCGTAGTAGCTCACCGCGGGCAGGCCGTGGCGCAGCGCCGCCAGCAGGGCCACGGTGCCGCCCCAGCAGAAGCCGACCACGCCGATGCGTCCGGCCGAGCGGATCGCCTCGGCGGCGGCGACGCTGTCGGCGACCGCGCGGTCGAGGCCGAGTTCGTCGATGAGGGCGCGTCCGCGGGCGATGCCGGCCGCGTCGTAGTCGAGTTCCACGTCCTGTTCGAGGCGATCGAAGAATGCCGGCGCGATGGCGACATAGCCGGCTTCGGCGAAGCGCTCGACCACGCTGCGGATGTGCGCGTTGACGCCGAAGATTTCCTGGGCGACGACCACGCCGCCCTTCGGCGTGCCCGCCGGTCGCGCGATCCACGAACCGATGCAATGCATTCCCGACGTCGCGATCTGCAGGCGCTCACCGCCATTCATCGTGATACCTCCGCGAGTAGAGCCCTGCATGGGCCGCCATCGGGCGATTGAAACACGGGACGAGACCGAAACACGAAGGACACGAAGCACACGAAGCACACGAAGCACACGAAGGAAGAGCGAAGATCGTCAAAATGCTTTTCTCCGTGTGCTCCGTGTGCTCCGTGTTTCAATCTTTACGCCTTCGATCGGGATCGGAGCAAAAGCCTGAAACACGGAGCACACGGAGCACACGGAGGAGAAGCCATTCGTTGGAGAGCCTTTCTTCGCGTGCTTCGTGTCCTTCGTGTCTCGGTCTTCAGGGTTTCTGCCGCCAGCGAACCGGCGACGCGTGCTCAAGCCGGGGTGGCGTAGCGCACGACGCGGTTGCGGCCGGCGGCCTTGGCTGCGTACATCGCGCGGTCGGCGGCATCGAGCAGGGCGTCGACGGTCGGTTGCGCCAGCTGGCCGGCCGAGGCGAAGCCGATGCTGACGGTGATGCGGATCGCGCCGAGCGGAAGTGTGGCGAGGCGTGCCTCGACTTCCCGGCGCAGGCGCTCGGCGACGTCCTCCGCCACCGCGGCCGAATGGTCCTCGAGACCGACCACGAACTCCTCACCGCCGAAACGGCCGAGCATGTCCTCGGCGCGCAGGCAGCTGCGGATGGCGGCGATGCCGGCGACCAGCACGTCGTCGCCGCGCAGGTGGCCATAGGCGTCATTGACGCTCTTGAAGTGGTCGAAATCGAGCACCAGCACGGCGAACTCGCGGCCTTCGGCGAGGCAGGCGGCGAGGCGCCTGTCGAGTTGCTCGTGCAGGTGGGCGCGGTTCCAGACACCGGTCAGCGGGTCGCGGATCGCAGCCTGGTAGAGCGCGTCGGCACGCTCGCTGAGTTGCGCATTGGCCTCGGCCAGCGCCTTGCGCTGGCTGTCGATTTCGGCATTGCGCGCGCCGAGCGCGGCATTCAGCCGGCGCACGCCGGCGAAGCGCCAGACCACCAGGGCGAACAGCAGGGCGAGGCTGGCCAGGGCGACCAGGCTGAGGTGCTGCTGCAACTCGCGCTCGCGCAGCTTGGCGGCCTGCAGTTCGTTGTCCTTCTGCAGCAGGACGAGCTTCTGGCCGGCCTCGCTGCGTGCATGGCGCGTCTGCAGCGTGGCCAGCTGCCGGCTTGCCTGCGTGCCGAGCAGCAGTTCGCGCTGCTCGGCATACAGGTGCGCGTAGCGCAGCGCCGCGGCGATGTCGTGCTGGGCGATGGCGATGCGTTCGCGGATCGAGTAGCCGAGCGCAAGCTGCGGGCGCAGGCGGATCGACTCGAGTTGCGCGATCGCCTCGTCGACGAGGCCGCGCGCGCGCAGGCCGTCGTGGCTGCGCAAGGCCAGTTCGGCCAGGTGCAGCAGCGCGCGCGAGGTGATTTCGCTCTGGCGGATCTCGCGGCCGATCTCGAGGGCCGCCTCGAGGTGCTGGCCGGCCGCTTCCAGCCGGCCGAGGCCGAGCAGGGCGCGGCCGACTTCGAGGTTCTGCAGGCCCTCGTGCGATCGGGCGCCGACGGCGATGTCGATCAGCAGGCCTTCCTCGGCGAGGGCGAGCGCATCGGCATGGTCGCCGACGTCGTTCAGCAGGCTCGAGTAGCTGCCGATGACCGAGGCATGGACTTCCGGATCGCCGCGCCGGGCGGCAGCCTCGATGGCGCGCAGGAAGTAGTCGCGCGCGTTCTGCTCGTCCTCGGTCTCGCGGTAGAGCAGGGCGATGTTGCGGTAACTCGTCTCCAGCTGGTCGCCGGTGCGCTCACGGAGTTCGAGTGCCTGCATGTGCGCATCGAGGGCTTCGGCGAAGTCGCCGCGGTCGCGCAACACCGTGCCGAGGCTCGACAGCGCCCGCGCCAGATAGACCTCGTCGCCGTGTTCGCGCAGCAGTTCCACCGCGCGCCGGTGCCAGGCCAGGGCGTCGTCGAAGTTGCCCTGCCGGCGGGCCAGCGTGCCGAGGTAGCCGTAGGCGACGCCGCGCATCGGATCGTCCTCGGCGCCGGCGGCGTCGAGGTCGTCGAGCATGGCCTGGGCGTGTCGCTGCGCGGCCGGATAGTCGCCGACCAGCATGGCGTTGTTGGCGAGTTGGTTGAGTGCCTGCAGATGCAGGGCGTGATCGCCAAGCCGGGTGGCGGCGGCCTCGACCCGTCGCCAGGCCGGGGTGGCCAGGCGCCCGGCACCGACCGCGGTCAGCAGATGGGCCTGCACGCGCGCCAGCCCGGCCGAGGCGCGCGCGCCGCCGATGGACTCGGCCAGCAGGCGCACCAGGTCGAGACGCGCGGAAAGCGCGGTGGCGACGCGTTGCGCGCCGAGGGTGGCGGCGGCACGCGGGTGGCGTACCGGATCGACGTCGATCGTCACCTCGGCGCGGGCAAGCGGCGCACAGGCCAGGATCAGCAACGCCAGCCGTGCCAGCGGACCCGCGCGGGCTCGCAATTGTTCGCTGCGGCGTTCGGCCATGCGTTCCGGTTCCCCGCCCGGGGTCCTGCCAATCCGCCCACGGTACCCGGTCGGGCCGGTCAAGGCTACACTGCGGCGCTTTTTTGACAGTTCCGGCAGGCCCGCATGTCGCGTCGTTCCCCGAAGATCGGTTTCGTCAGCCTCGGCTGCCCCAAGGCGCTGGTCGATTCCGAGCGCATCCTGACCCAGTTGCGGGTCGAGGGCTATGCCATCGTGCCGCACCACCACGAGGCCGATGTGGTCGTGGTCAACACGTGCGGCTTCATCGAGGCGGCGGTCGAGGAATCGCTGGAGGCGATCGGCGAGGCGATGGCGGAGAACGGTCGCGTCATCGTCACCGGCTGCCTCGGCAAGCGCGCCGACCTCATCCGCGAGGCGCATCCGGACGTGCTGGCGATCACCGGCCCGCAGGACTACGCGAGCGTGCTCGGCGCCGTGCACGAGGTGCTGCCGCCGAAGCACGAACCGTTCCTCGATCTGGTGCCGCCGACCGGCCTCAAGCTGACCCCGAAGCACTACGCCTACCTGAAGATTTCCGAGGGCTGCAATCATCGCTGCACGTTCTGCATCATCCCGTCGATGCGCGGCGATCTCGTCTCGCGGCCGGTCGACGAGGTGCTCGCCGAAGCCGAACGCCTCGTGCGCGGCGGCGTCAAGGAACTGCTGGTGATCTCGCAGGACACCAGCGCCTACGGCGTCGACCTGCGTTACGCCGAACGCGAATGGCGCGGGCGCCGCTACGCCACGCGCATGACCGCGCTGTGCGAGGGTCTGGCCGAACTCGACGTGTGGACGCGGCTGCACTACGTCTATCCGTATCCGCACGTCGACGAAGTCATCCCGCTGATGGCCGAAGGGCGCCTGCTGCCGTATCTCGATATCCCGTTCCAGCACGCCAGCCCGCGCATCCTGCGCCTGATGAAGCGGCCCGGCGCGGTCGACAAGGTGCTGGCGCGCGTGCGCGCCTGGCGCAAGGCCTGCCCGGACCTGACCCTCCGCAGCACCTTCATCGTCGGCTTTCCCGGCGAGACCGAGGCCGAGTTCGAGGAACTGCTCGACTTCCTGCGCGAGGCGGAACTCGATCGCGTCGGCGCTTTCGCCTATTCGCCGGTGGACGGCGCCAGGGCCAACGAACTGCCGGATCCGGTGCCGGAGGAACTCAAGGAGGAACGCCTCGAGCGCTTCATGGAAGTGCAGGCCGAAATCTCGGCACTGCGCCTCGGCCGCCGCATCGGCACGACCCGGCGCGTGCTGGTCGACGCCGTCGAGGACGACCTGGCGATTGCCCGCTCCGCGGCCGACGCGCCGGAAATCGACGGCGTCGTCCACATCGAGGACGGCGGCAAGCTGAAGCCCGGCCAGTTCGTCGACGTCGAGATCGTCAACGCCGACACCCATGACCTGTTCGCGCGCCTCGTGCCGAAGCCGTCGAAGCGCCTGCCGCCGATCGTCGCCACGACGTCCTGATGGCCGCGCGCCAGCGCTTCGTCGCGCCGGAGCCGGGCGAGGTCGGTGCGGATGCGTTCATGCGCATGCCGCTGGCCGACTGGGTTGCGGCCTGGCCGGCCCTCGTGCCGTCGCCGGCATGGCCGAGGATCGCGGCGTTCGAGGCCGCCCGCCACGCCGCGCAGGTCGCCGACGGCATCGCGCGTCCGTGTTTCGTGGTCCAGGACCGCGCCCTGCTCGAGGACGGCCTGCACTACGAGGAACGCGTCGCCGGCGGTCGCCTCGCCACCCGCCTCGGCAACTGGCACGACCTGTTCAACGCGATGGCCTGGTTGCGCTGGCCGCGCATCAAGCACGCCCTCAATGAAGGCCAGTGCGCCGGCATCGTCGAGATCGGCCACGGCGGGCGCACGCGCGCACAGTGCGCATTGACGCATTTCGACGAGGCCGGTGTCATCGTTGCCTGTGCCGACGCGGATCTGCTGGCGGCGTGGGACGTGCATGCCTGGCAGGCGTTGTTCGTCGACCATGCGGCGGCCTGGGGCGAGCGCATCGTCGCCCTCGTGTTCGGCCATGCCTTGCTCGAACATGCGCTGCTGCCGGCCCGCCTGCTGGTCGGCAAGGCGCTGGTGCTGCAATCGACGCCGGCCGAGGTGCGCGCGCTGGCCGGCGGCGCGGCAGACGCGCGCGCCGTCCTCGATGCCCGCGTCGCGGCGATCGTGCGCGGCACGCCGGCGCTGGCCGATCCGCAGCAGCTGCGCCCGCTGCCGCTGTCCGGCATCCCCGGTTGGCATGCCGCCCGCCAGGACGCGGCATTCATCGCCGCTGCGCCGTGCTTCCAGCCCCTGCGTCCCGGCCGCCGCTATCCGCCCTGGCATTGAAACCGCCACCCGGGCGGGAACTTTCCGGCCTTCTTTGCGGTACATTCCGCAGCCGCTCGCAATCCCGGCATCGCCCGTCCCGGTCTGTTTCCCCGGCGGGCGCCGCATGCCGCGAGTTTGCCTGCACGTCGCGCGGGGCGGCCGTTGCCGCCGCGCCATGGATTCGTCAACCAGGGTGAGCAGACGATGATAGAAACCCATGCACTCGGGAAACGCTACGGCGAGTTCACCGCCGTCGACGGCATCACCTTCAAGGTCGAACCGGGCCAGGTGCTCGGCTTCCTCGGCCCCAACGGCGCCGGCAAGTCGACCACGATGAAGATGATCGCGGGCTTCCTCGCGCCGACCTCCGGCAGCGCGAAGGTCTGCGGTTTCGACGTCGAGCAGCAGCCGCTCCAGGCCAAGCGCGTGGTCGGCTACCTGCCCGAGGGTGCGCCGAGCTACGGCGAGATGAGCGTGCGCCAGTTCCTCGATTTCGTCGCCGACATGCGTGGCGTCGATGCCGGTGTGCGCAGCCGCCGCCTCGATGACGCGATTGGCCGGCTCAATCTCGAGGGCGTGCTCGAACAGCCGATCGAGACGCTGTCGAAGGGCTTCCGCCGCCGCGTCGGTCTCGCCCAGGCGATCGTCCACGATCCGAAGGTGCTGATCCTCGACGAGCCCACCGACGGCCTCGACCCCAACCAGAAGCACGAAGTGCGCACGCTGATCAACGCGATGTCGCGCGACAAGACGATCATCGTCTCCACCCATGTCCTCGAGGAAGTCCATGCGGTGTGCAACCGCGCGATCATCATCGCCCGCGGAAAGATCCTCGCCGACGCCACTCCGGCGGAACTGGAGGCGCGCTCGCGCTACCACCAGGCGGTCTCGCTGACCGCGGCCAACGTCGAGGCGGCACGCCAGGCGCTGGCCACCGTCGCCGACGTCGCCTCCATCGAGGTCGATGCCCAGGACCATCGCATCACCGCCTTCCCCAAGCCCGGCAAGCAGATCTTCGCCGCGGTCAACGAGGCGCTGAAGGCGAAGGACATCACCGTGCGCGAACTGGCCCTCGAAGGCGGCCGCCTCGACGAGGTGTTCCGCACCATCACCGAGGGCGGCAACCGGGAGGCGCACGCATGAATCCGACCTTCACCGTGTTCCGGCGCGAGTTGCGCAGCTATTTCGCCACTCCGGTCGCCTACGTGTTCATCGTGATCTTCCTCGTCCTCTCGAGCGCGTTCACCTTCTACCTCGGCAACCTCTACGAGCGTGGCCAGGCCGACCTCATGCCGTTCTTCAGCTTCCATCCGTGGCTGTACCTGTTCCTCGTGCCGGCGGTGTCGATGCGCCTGTGGTCGGAGGAACGCAAGACCGGCACCATCGAACTGCTGCTGACCCTGCCGGTGACGATGTGGCAGGCCGTGTTCGGCAAGTTCCTCGCCGCCTGGGCCTTCGTCGCCATCGCCCTGCTGCTGACCTTCCCGTTGTGGATCACGGTCAATTACCTCGGCGACCCCGACAACGGCGTGATCTTCGCCGGCTACCTCGGTTCGCTGCTGATGGCCGGCGCCTTCCTCGCCATCGGTTCGTGCATCTCGGCGGCGACGCGCAACCAGGTGGTTGCCTTCATCCTCACCGTCGTCGTCTGCTTCGTGCTGGTCATGGCCGGCTTCCCGCTCGTGCTCGATGCCTTCGGCGCGTGGGCGCCGCAGGGTCTCGTCGACGCGGTCGCCAGCCTGTCGTTCCTGACCCACTTCGCCTCGATCAGCAAGGGCGTGATCGACCTGCGCGACCTGCTGTACTTCGTGCTGATGATCGCCTTCTGGCTGTATGCCAGCGCGATCGTGATCGATCTCAAGAAAGCCGATTGAGGGAGCCGACGCCATGACGTTCAATCGCAAGACCCTGTCCGGCGGCGCGCTGGTGATCCTGATCGTGCTGTTCGTCGCCGTCATGCTGGTGATCAACGTGCTGTTCCGCGGTGCGCGCGTCGACCTCACCGAGAACGATCTCTACACGCTCTCGCCCGGAACGAAGGAAATCCTCGCCTCCCTCGACGAGCCGGTCAGGCTGACCCTGTTCTACTCCGACAAGGGCAGCCAGAACCTGCCGCAGTTGCGCACCTACGCGACGCGCGTGCGCGAGATGCTCGAGGAAATGGCCGCCCGCGCCGGCGGAAAGCTCGAACTCGAGGTGGTCGATCCGCTGCCGTTCTCCGAGGACGAGGACCGCGCTTCCGGCTACGGCCTGCAGGCGGTTCCGGTCGGTGCCAGCGGCGAAACGATCTTCTTCGGACTCGCCGGTTCCAATTCGACCAATGGCCGTGCCTCGATCCCGTTCTTCCAGCCCGACAAGGAGAACTTCCTCGAGTACGACATCGCCAAGCTGGTCCACGAGCTGGCCACGCCGGACAAGCCGGTGGTCGGTCTCGTGTCGGCGCTGCCGATGGGGCCGGGCTTCGATCCGGCCACGCGGCAGATGCGCCAGCCGTGGGCGGTGCAGGAGCAGCTGTCGCAGCTGTTCGAGGTGCGCGATCTCAACGCCGCCGGCCTCACCGCGATCCCGGACGAGATCGGCGTGCTCGTGCTCGTGCATCCGAAGCAGCTGTCCGAGGACACCGAGTACGCCATCGACCAGTTCGTCCTGCGCGGCGGTCGCCTGCTGGTGTTCGTCGATCCCGACGCCGAACTCGATGCCTCGGCGGCGGATCCGGAAAATCCGCAGGCGGCGATGATGGCCGACCGCTCCTCCGACCTGCCGAGACTGTTCGATGCCTGGGGCATCGAGTACGACGCCAGGTCGGTCGTGCTCGACCGCATGCGCGCGGTCGCGGTCAGCGTCGGTCAGGGACGCGCGCCGGTGCGCCACGCCGGCATCATCGGCCTGACCGCCGCCGAGCTGAATCCGGATGACGTGGTCACCGCCAACCTTGCCACGGTCAACGTGTCGAGTGCGGGTTCGATCGCGCTGGCGAAGGATTCCGGCAATACGCTGGTGCCGCTGATGCAGAGTTCCGGCGACGCGATGATCGCGCCGGTCGAGCGCCTGCGCATGCTGCCCGATCCGTCCAGCCTGCTGGTCGGCTTCACCTCCGATGCCGAGCGTCACGTGATCGGCGGACGCATCGAGGGCACGTTCAAGTCCGCCTTCCCCGGACGCGGCGGCGAGGGGCATCTCGACGAAGCGAAGCAGCCCGGGCAGATCGTCGTCATCGCCGATACCGACCTGCTCGCCGACCGCCTGTGGGTGCAGGTGCAGAACTTCCTCGGCCAGCGCCTGATGAACGCGTTCGCCAACAACGGTGACCTCGCCCTCAACGCGGTCGACAACCTCACCGGTTCCTCGTCGCTGATCTCGATCCGTGGCCGTGCGACTTCGCAACGTCCGTTCACCACCGTGGAGGCGATCCGCCGCAACGCCGACGACCGCTTCCGCGCCAAGGAGCAGGAACTGCAGCGCGAGCTCGCCGATACCGAACGCAAGCTGGTCGAACTGCAGAGCGCGAAGTCGCAGGACCAGGCGATGATCCTCTCGCCGGAGCAGAAGGCCGAGCTCGACAGCTTCCTCGCCCGCAAGACCGAGGTGCGCAAGGAACTGCGCGACGTGCGCCGTTCACTCGATGCCGACATCGAATCGCTCGGCACCCGCCTCAAGTTCCTCAACATCGTGCTGATGCCGCTGCTGGTCACCCTGGTCGCGGTCGGCTTCGCCGTGTGGCAGTCACGCCGCCGGCGCGCACGCTGATCCGGGAGACAGACCGCATGAACCGCAAGACCCTCATCGTGCTCGGCGTCGCCACCGCGCTCGCGGTCGGCGCCGCGCTGTTCGTCGATCATTCGCGCACGCCGCAAAGCAACGTCGCGGAGAAGGCCGGCATGCTCGCGCCGGGACTGCGTGACCACGTCAACGAGGTGACGAAGATCACCTTCACGTCGGCCGGCAACCAGCCGGCAGTCACCCTCGTGCGTGGCGAGCGTGGCTGGACGGTCAGCCAGCGCGGCGGCTATCCGGCCGATCTCGGCAAGCTGCGCGAGTACCTGCTGCGCTTCGCCGACGCGATCCTGCTCGAGCAGAAGACCGCCAACAAGGACCGTTACCCCGATCTCGGCGTCGAGGACATCACCGCGGCGGACGCCAAGGGCGTGCTGGTCGACCTCGACGGCCTGCCGGCGCCACTGCGGGTGATCGTCGGCACGTTCGACGGCCAGGGCGGCAACGGCACCTTCGTGCGTCGCGCCGACGAGGCGCAAAGCTGGCTGGCCAAGGGCACGCTGACTCCCGACAAGGATCCGGCGGCCTGGCTGGCGAAGGATCTTCCCGGGATCGCCGCCGAACGCGTCGCCCGCGTCGAAATCCGTCACGCCGACGGCCGCAGCGTGCGCGTCGAGCGCAAGGCGCCTGGCGACACGCAACTGGTCATCGCCGACATCCCGAAGGGACGCCAGCCGAGTTCCGGGTATGTCGCCAACGGCCTCGGTTCGGTGCTCGCCGAGCTGCGCCTCGACGACGTGGCGCCGGCGGCCGAAGTGCCGCCACCGCAGTCGGCCGTGCAGGCACGCTACACGACGTTCGACGGCATCGTCGTCGACGTGCAGGCGTGGAAGGTCGGCGAGCGCGCGCATGCGACGTTCGCGGCCCGGCTGGATGCCGAGGCTGCCGCCCGCCACATCGACCAGGCGCAGGAGGACGCCGCAACGGAGCACGCCGCGGCGCTCGCCAGCACGGCGAAGCCGGCCGACGCGGAAACGGGCGCATCCGCCGATGCCGGGACGCCCGAGGCTCCACTCGCGGTGCGCGATCCGGCGGCCGACCGCAGCGGACGGCTGGCGGCACTCGAGGCCGAAGTGGAGGAACTGAATCGCGCGTTCGCCGGCTGGAGCATCGTCCTTCCCGCCTACAAGTACGCCAACATCGACAAGTCGCTCGACGACCTGCTGGCGCCGGTCGAGGCGAAATCGACGAGCCGGCCGAAGCCGTGACCACGCGGGCGGCGCGTGCCGCGGGGATCACGGCGGCCGTGCTCGGCGCGCTCGCCGTGGCCTGCGGCGCCTTCGCCGCGCACGCGCTGCGTGCGCAGCTCGGTGCCGATGCGCTGGCGACCTGGCGCACCGCGGTGGATTACCAGTTCTGGCATGCGCTCGCGCTCGCCGTGGCCGCCTTGCGCATGGGCGAGGGCGGCATGCCCGCCCGCGTCGCCGCGCTCGCCTTCGTGACCGGCTGCGTGCTCTTCTGCGGCAGCCTCTATGCGCTCGCGCTCGGTGCGCCGCGCGGGCTCGGCATGGTCACCCCGTTCGGCGGCGTGGCATTCCTCATCGGCTGGATCGCGCTCGCCTGGGCCTGGCGCAAGCCGGCGCGCTGATCGCGCCCGCCACGGGCTGTGATGCATTTCACATTCCGCCGCGGAGAATGGTAGGCTGCGTGGGGATGCGGGGAATGCATCCAGGGGAAGTCCAGCATGTCGCCATCCGGTTTCCGGCCGCCGTTCGCGCGGCCGTGCAGTCTGCTGTTCGTGTTTGCCACCTTGGCGGTTCCGGCGGTCGCTGATTCCGGCGCCGCGGTCGAGGGCAATCCTCCCTTCCTGGTCAGCCAGCGCGTGATTGCCGGTGGTGGCGAGAGCCACGCCCGTAGCGCCTGCTTCGATCTCGCCGCAACGATTGCCGAACCGGTAGCCGGCCGCTCCGCCGGTGGCGACTTCGTGCTCGTCGCCGGATTCCTCGGCGAGGCCGCGGCGCGCGATTCCATCTTCCGCTCCAGTTTCGAGGACTGTCAGCCATGATCCGATTCCCGCGCGCGCTGCTCCTCGCGTGCTGCCTG
This sequence comes from uncultured Dokdonella sp., assembly GCA_934526015.1. Classification (GTDB taxonomy): domain Bacteria; phylum Pseudomonadota; class Gammaproteobacteria; order Xanthomonadales; family Rhodanobacteraceae; genus Dokdonella. The sequence goes on along the minus strand of CAKSZY010000018.1, from coordinate 11,419 downwards.
CCGATGGCGGGTGCCGTCCATGCACAGACGCAACAGCTCCCCGATTTCACCTATCAGGGGCGCTTGCAGCAGAACGGCCAGCCGGCCACCGGTGCCTTCGACCTCGTCTTCACGCTGCACGACGCGGCCACCGCCGGCAATGTCGTCGGCACGCCGATCAGCGAGCCGCAGTTCCCGGTCGTCGATGGCCTGTTCACGGTCTCGCTGGCCTTTCCCGGTGCCTTCAACGGCCAGCAGCGCTGGCTGCAGGTGACCGTCAACGGCCAGCCGCTGCTGCCGCGACAGGCAGTCTCGACGACTCCGGTCGCCCAGTTCGCGCTCGACGGCAATCCCGGCCCGGCCGGCGCGCAGGGTCCGGCGGGTCCGGCAGGTGCCACCGGCGCGACCGGCGCGACCGGCGCGCAGGGTCCGGCGGGTCCGGCAGGTGCCACCGGCGCGACCGGTGCGCAGGGTCCGGCAGGTCCGGCGGGCGCCACCGGTGCGCAGGGTCCGGCAGGTGAGCCGGGTGCGACCGGTGCGCAAGGTCCGGCAGGTCCGGCAGGTGAGCCAGGTGCGACCGGTGCACAGGGACCGGCAGGTCCGGCGGGTGCCACCGGTGCGCAGGGTCCGGCAGGTCCGGCAGGTGCCACCGGCGCGCAGGGACCGGCCGGTCCGGCAGGTGCCACCGGTGCGCAGGGTCCGGCCGGTCCGGCAGGCGCCACCGGTGCGCAGGGTCCGGCCGGTCCGGCAGGTGCCACCGGTGCGCAGGGTCCGATCGGCCCGCAAGGCCCGGCCGGTCCGGCCTTTGCCGATGCACCGAACGATGGGCGCACCTACGCGCGCCGCAACGGCAGCTGGATCGAGATCGATCCGAGCAGCGGCCTGCCGTCGCTGCAGGCGGCGATCCTTGCCGATGCGCCGACGCTCTATTACAAGCTCGACGAAGGTCCGGCCACGACCGGCTTCGACGACATCGGCTCAGCCGACCTCGACGTGAGCCTGAGCGGCAGCACGGTGACCTTCAGTCCCGGCTACAGCCGCCTGTTCCCGACCAGCGATGCCGCCTACCTGCGCACGCAGGAAGGCAACGGCAAGGCCGCAGCGGTCGGCAATCCGGTCGGAACGGCAACGCCGAATGGCTCGTTGAGCGTCGAGGCGATCTACAGTCCGCAGACCAACGGTTCCGGCTTCCAGCCGATCCTGCACATCGGCGACGAGCCGCCGGCCTTGCCGTTCGTGTCGTTCGGCGTGATCAACCTGCAGCCGCGCCTGCAGGTCGGTGCCGGCGAGCGTGTCGACCTGGCAGGCCTGACCGCCGGCGCGACGTACCATATCGCCGCGGTCGTCGACGCGGTCGCCAGCCAGGTCCGCTTCTACGTCAATGGCCGCCTGCTGCAGGTGCAGTCGATGTTCGGTTATCCGTTCACCCTGGTCGACCCGAAAGTCCACGTGGCTTCGGTTCCGGGCGAGGATCGCCCGTTTCCCACCGCCACGCTCGGTCACGTCGCTTTCTACTACGGCCAGGCGCTGAGCGAAGCACAGGTGGCCGACCATGCGAAGGCGGCCGGACTCTACGGTCACTGATTGCGCGGGCGGTGGTGCCAGCACCAGTGCCACGGCTCGTAGGCGATGCCGTGCGGATTGCCGCGCGGATACGACAGGTGGAAGCCGAATCGCCCGGCATTGCGTTGCAGCCAGGCGAACGCCGGGGTCTGTTCGAAGGATTCCTCGAGCGGTTCGCTGCCGGGCGTGGTGAGGTCGAGCACGCGCCCGGAATGGTGCTCGCTGTAACCGGGCGCGGCACTGACACGCAGGATCCCCTCGATCGTCAGGCCGCGTTCGAGCTTGCGCTGCAGGATGCCGAGCTGGTACTCGGCCGAGCGGAACGCCGAGACGACCTCGAGCTCGATGCCCTCGCCGAGCGCGGCGGCGTGCATGCGTTTCCATGCCGCCGCCGCACGCGGGACAAGCCATTGCATGCGGCCGTGCACGTCGACGCCGATCGCGGTCAGCCGCGCCGGTTCGCGTACCGGCTGCAGGCCGCGACTGCGCCCGTAGTCGCGCGGCACGCCGAGCGCGCACGCGGTCTCGATGATCCGACGGCGCGTCGCGCTGTCGCAGCGCGGCGGTGGTTCGGCGGCGGCTGGATCCATCGCCCAAGCATAGTCGATCGCCTGCGCCGGGACCGCGGGGGTACCGATCAGTGCGCCTTGATCCACGCCGCGATGTCGTCGATCACGCCGGCATCGACGTGGCCCTCGGCGAGATAGTCCTGCGGTCCCGGCGGGTCGCCGCCCGGCATGAACAGGTGGCCGAGCAGCGGGTACTCGCGCAGCGTCGCCCGCGGGTCGTCGGCGAAGGCCTCGCGCCAGCGGACGAAGTCGTCGGCTGGCGTGACCTGGTAGTCACGGCCGCCCTGCAGCACCAGCAGCGGTAGCGCGAGCGAGCGCGACGCAGCGACCGGATCGTGGCCGGCGAGGCTGCGCCAGTACGACGCCGGCAGGCCGAGCATCAGCGGAGTGGCGTCGGCGACGCCGGCATCGAGCGCCTTCACCACCGCCCGCTGCTGCTCGACCGGCGCGAGCGCGGCTTCGATCTCGGCAGCCGACTTGCCTTCGAGCGTGGCGATGTGGCGCAGCTGTTGCGGCACCATGTCCTCGAGCGCGCGTGCCGGCGCGGCCAGCAGGACGATTCCGGCCAGTTGCGCATCGCGTGCGGCGATGCGTGGCGCCATCATCGCGCCGAGGCTGTGGCCGGCGACGAACACGCGCGTGGCGTCGATGTCGGCGCGCGCGCGCAGCGCGGCCACGGCGGCGATGGCATCGAAGGTCACTTCGTCGTCGACGGTGAACGCCTGTTCGCGGAAACGCTCCGGATGCACCCGCGTGCGCTTCTCGTAGCGCAGCACGGCGATGCCGTGTCCGGCGAGGCCATGGGCGAGGTCGCGGAACGGCTTGTTCGGGCCGATCGTCTCGTCGCGGTCGTGGGCGCCGGAACCATGCACGAGCACGACCGCGGGAAATGGCCCGTTGCCCTGCGGCAGGGTCAGCGTGCCGGGCAGGGCATCCTGGCCCGCTCCCGCGGCGAGCTCGATCTCGCGCCAGTTCGCGCCTTGTTCGAGTTTCGCGGGCGCGACTGCGGTTGCGGCCTGCGCCGGCACCAGGCGGAAACCGCTGATGCGGTCGGCCTCGTCGAAGAAGACGCGCGCATCGAGCGGCATCATCGGAAACACCAGGGTCGAGGTCAGCGCCGGCATTCCGCCGACGCGTTCGCCGCGCACCGCGCTGCGCGAAGTGCGCGCGCCGAGCTGCTTCGGCAACGTCTCCCAGGTTTCGCCGAGCGTCTTCACGTCGAGCACCTCGCGCATCTTGTCGTCGGCCATCGCCAGCGCGTCGGCGTAGCGTCCGGCGTCGAGGAGGTCGAGGAATTGACCGGCAAGTTGCGCGTGGCGCGGGTCCGCTTCCGCCGCCTCGGCGGGCGGCGGCATGATTTTCGTGTACAGCCACCAGCCGCCCGTGCCGATGGCGAGGGTGATCAGGGCAATGACGATGAAGACCTTTCTCATGGGGGCTCCGTTCAGCGCGGACGCTTGAAGAACAGCAGCAGCGAAAGCGCGGCGAAGACCGAGCTGGTGAGTTCCCAGCCCTGCGCGCCGAGCCGGCCGATCTGTTCGTCGATCGCTTCGGCGTTGAAGCCGCCGAGAAGCCTGGGGCTGATCTGCAGGGTCTTGTATTCCCAACGTGTGGACGTGCTCATTTCAGGGTTCTCCGGTTTCCTGATCGTCGTGGGTGGTTGCCGGCGGGGAAGCGCGCAACCGGCCCGATTTGCGCAGCGCGTCGCGCAGCACGTATTCGATCTGCGCGTTGAGCGAGCGCAGCTCGTCGTCGGACCATTTCTGCATGGCCTCGAGGACGGCTGCGTTGATGCGCAGCGGATAGGCTTTCTTCCCGCTCACGGCAGCCGCATGCCACGGGTGACGAGGGGCGCGCCCACGGCCGTGCCTCAGTACAGCGAACCGGTGTTGACCACCGGCTGCGTCGAGCGGTCGCCGCAGAGCACGACGAGCAGGTTGCTGACCATCGCCGCGCGGCGCTCGTTGTCGAGTTCCACCACGCCGCGCTTGCCGAGTTCGCCGAGCGCCATCTCGACCATGCTGACCGCACCTTCGACGATGCGCTCGCGGGCGGCGACGATCGCGCCGGCCTGCTGGCGCTGCAGCATGGCCTGGGCGATTTCCTGCGCGTAGGCGAGGTGGCTGATGCGCGCCTCGATGACCTCGACGCCGGCCTTGGCCAGGCGTTCCTGGATCTCGTCGCGCAGGTGCGCGTTGACTTCCTTGCCGTGGCTGCGCAGGGCGACATCCTTGCCGTCGTGGGCGTCGTAGGGATAGCTGGTCGCCATCTGCCGCAGCGCGGCCTCGGCCTGGATGTGCACGAAGTTCTCGTAGTCGTCGACCATGAACACCGCTTCGGCGGTGTCGATGACCTGCCAGACCACGATCGCGCCGATCTCGATCGGGTTGCCGTCGCTGTCGTTGACCTTGAGCTTGCCCGATTCGAAGTTGCGCACGCGCAGCGACACCGGCTGGTGCGAGTAGAGCGGGTTGGCCCAGCGCAGACCCTGGTCGCGCACCGTGCCCTGGTAGCGGCCGAACAGCTGCATGACCCGACCGACATTCGGCTGCACCGCGAACAGGCCCTTGAACAGGAAGGCGATGAAGGCGATCAGCAGGGCAGCCGGGATCACCTGCGACGGTGTCGGCTGGGCGGTTCCCCTGAGGATGTCGATGAGCCAGGCAAGGGCGCCGCCGAAAGCGGCAAGCAGGACGAGAAAGGCCGGGATCCCCGGCAGTGAAAAGGCCTGGCGTTCGTTCATGGCGGAGCTCCGGATCAGCGTGGTCGCGACAGGGTTGGCGCGAATGCCATCAGCACGGCATGAACGAAAGATATCAAAACGATATCAACTTTGGAAGCCTCACATGAAGCTCTTGCGGCTGCTCAGGTTCGGACACGGATAGCCATTCACATCAATCGCTTGCCGGATCTTTCTCGAAACGGATCCATGGTGCGGGCAGGCGCTCCCCGCTGACGCGCACGGCCGTGCCGGGAAACTCGAAGCCGGCGGCCTCGGCTTGCGCCAGCGGCGGCAGTGGCAGGCGCACGGGCTGGCGGGTGAATGCCCGCATCCAGTTTTCCCGCGGGTTGCGCCGGAAGAGCCAGAGGTCGCGATAGGTCATGACGAGGGCGCGGCGGCCGCTTGCATCGATGTCCATGGCGGTCGGCGATCCGCCGAGGCGCGCGGCCGGGTAGCGTGCGCTGCGCTCCGGCGCGGTCGGCGCCGGGATAGAGGTCAGCGCGAGGCGGCGTTCGGCCACCGCCACCCCGCCATCGCCGGGCCCGAGCGGCAAGGCATACAGGACCGGCGCCGGCGCGTGCTTGGCCAGCAACAGCACCTCGCCCGCATCGACGTCGACGGCCATCGCTTCGACGTCATGGGCGCCGTCGGCGTAGCGGAAGCGCAGCCGCCAGGCCGGCTGCACGGTCTGTTCGCGGCCGTCGGCGGCCAGTTCCGGTTCGACGATGGCGATCAGTTCGCAGTCCTTGCGCACCTTGCCGTTGTCGCCGCTGTCGGCAACCAGCAGCCAGGCCTTGCCGTCGAGCGCATAGGCGCTGATGTCTTCCCAGTCGACCGCACGCACGCCGTCGATGCGCAGACTGCCGCGACGCTTGCCGCCGCCATCGAGGGCGACCAGCCGGGCCGGGCGGGGCGCATCGTTGTGCACCCAGTACACGCCGGGCGTGCGCCGCGAGGCGGCCAGGCCGCTGATTTCATCGAGTTCCGGATCGGTGATCAGGGACTCGAGGGTCGCCGGCCGGTACGGCGCGGCGGGGAACTCCGCGCCCGCGGCACTGCCGAGCGCGACCAGCCCCAGCCAGGCCGCCGCGTTCACCGCCCGCTGCCGGCGTCGAGCGCCTCGATGCGCACGAGCTTCAGGCGGCCGAGCAGGTCGAGGGCCTGATAGAAACGCCAGGGATCGCCATCGCCGGTGGAGAAGGTGATGTGGCCGGCGTCGAAACCGGCCAGCGCGGCATCGAAGCCCTGCCAGCGTCCGTCCACCCAGGCCTGCACCCAGGCGTGCGGCACGAATACCTGCTCGGCGCCGGCGAATCCGGGTGCATAGGCCAGCCCGTCGACGACGCGGGTGGCAATGCCGAGGGCGCGGCCGAGCGCGGCGAGCAGCACCGCATGTTCGGTGCAGTCGCCTTCCGGGCGGCGTGCGACCTCGAGCGCCGAGGCATAGCCGACGCCGAGCGTCTTGCGGCTGATGAAGCCGCGCACGAAGGTCTCGAGGTTGCGCATGCGCTCGCCGTCATTGCGTGCGGCGCCGACGCCACGCTGCGCCAGGGCGACGATTTCCGGCGCCGTGCTCTGCAGCCAGGCGTTGGCGGCGAAGTCGGCCGCTTCCGGGGGCGTCGCATCGCTGCCGGCTCCCGGTCTCACTTCCACCACCAGCCTGCGTCCGTCGCCACGCACCTGCTGGTCGCCGCTGGCGGGCAGATGGATGCGCTCGCCGCGCGCGAGCGGCGCGAAGCGGTAGCGCAGGCCGCCGGCAAGTTCGGCTTCACGCAGCGGTCGCGGCGAGCGCAGCAGCGTGCGCGTGAAGACGTCAGCCGGCTGGTTCGGCGCGGTCGCGCAGGCCTGGTCACAGGCGAGCATGGTCAGCTCGACGCCGAGCGCCGGCACCGCGAGTTTGCGCACCTCGCGGCGGTCGTCGATCCAGGCCGTGCTGCGCAAGGTGGCACCGGGAAACGCGGAGCTCTGCTCGATGCGGGTCAGGCGCAGGCGGCCATCCGGCAAGCCGGTCATCTCGCTGCGACCGACCGTGCTGGTCACTTCGATCGCCTCGAAGGTCGAGGGCTGGAAGGCCAGGGTGCGGAACACCGCGCCTTCGTCGAGGGCGACGTCGAGCAGGGCCAGGCGCAGGCCTTCGGCGAGCAGGGCGCCCGGCGGCCAGTCCAGTTCGCGTTCGCTGAATCCGCCGGCCGTGCCGATCCGCACGCGCATGCGTGAACCGTCGACGCTGCCGGCAATGCTCGTCTCGCTGCCGCTCATGCGCGTCTCGTTGGCGAACGCGAGCGGCCGGCCGTCAAGCGTTTCTTCGCTCGATTCCTCGCTCGACATCGCCACCCGCGTGCCGGCACGGTCGAGTTCGATGCGCATCGCCTGGCGGGTAAGCACGCGCTCGCCGTGCACCTCGCGACGATTTTCGAACTGGCCGATCTTGCGGCCGTCGAGCAGCACCGTGTACCAGCGGACGTCCGTTGCGGCCGGATCGCGCGCACCGGCGAGGCCCGGCATGAGGAAGAGGAGGACGAGGATCGCGCGCAGCATGAGGAGCGCCATCGAAACGGGCGGCCATTGTGCCGCAGCCGCTACAATTGCGCGCCTCCACGGGAGCCGTCTGCATGAAGCCGTTTGGAACGCCCGGTACCGATACCGCCATCCGCGTCATGCTGCTCGGCTCGGGCGAGCTCGGCAAGGAAGTCGCCATCGAGTTGCAGCGCTACGCCGTCGAGGTGATCGCGGTCGACCGCTACGCCGGCGCGCCGGCGATGCAGGTGGCCCATCGCAGCCATGTGGTCGACATGCTCGATGGCGCGCAGATCCGCCGCCTGGTCGACCTCGAGAAGCCGGACCTGATCGTGCCGGAGATCGAGGCGATCGCCACGTCGACCCTGGTTGAACTCGAAGGCGAAGGCGTGACGGTCATTCCCACCGCCCGTGCGGCCTGGCTGACCATGGACCGCGAAGGCATCCGCCGCCTCGCCGCCGAGGAACTCGGCCTGCCGACTTCGACGTACTGCTTTGTCGACCGCTTCGACGAGTGCCGCGAGGCAGCGGCGGCGCTCGGCTTCCCGGTGGTCATCAAGCCGGTGATGAGTTCCTCCGGCAAGGGCCAGAGCCTGGTGCGCGATGCGGCCGCGCTGGAAGCGGCCTGGGATTGCGCGCAGGCCGGCGGCAGGGCCGGGCAGGGGCGCTGCATCGTCGAGGGCTTCGTCGAGTTCGACTACGAGATCACCCTGCTGACCGTGCGCCACGTCGGCGGCACGAGCTTCTGCGATCCGATCGGCCATCTGCAGGAGGCCGGCGACTACCGCGAATCGTGGCAGCCGCATCCGATGTCGGCGGCGGCCCTTGCCGAAGCGCGCCGTCAGGCCGAGGCGGTGACCGCGGCCCTCGGCGGGCGTGGCGTGTTCGGCGTCGAGTTCTTCGTGCGTGGCGACGCGGTGATCTTCTCCGAGGTCAGCCCGCGTCCGCACGACACCGGCCTGGTCACCCTGATCTCGCAGGAGCTGTCGGAGTTTGCCTTGCATGCGCGGGCGATCCTCGGCCTGCCGGTGCCGGTCATCCGCCAGCACGGGCCGTCGGCATCGTGCGCCGTGCTCGTCGAGGGCCATGGGCGGCGCATCCTCTTCGAAGGCGTCGCCGAGGCGCTGGCACGGCCGGACACCGCCCTGCGCATCTTCGGCAAGCCCGAAGTGCGCGGCCACCGCCGCATGGCGGTCACCCTCGCCCGCGGTGACGACATCGACGCCGCCCGCGCGAACGCCCGCGCCGCCGCAGCCTGCCTGCGCGTCGACGTGAGCTGAGGGCCGGCCCGCCGCGGAAAGACTGCAACACGAAGGGCACGACGCACACGAAGGAACGCTCTTCAACGATGGGCTTCTCCTCCGTGTGCTCCGTGTGCTCCGTGTTTCAGGCTTCTGCCCCGGCTTCCATCGAAAGCGGAAGATTGAAACACGGAGCACACGGAGCACACGGAGAAAAGCGCTTTGACAATCTCCGTTCTTCCTTCGTGTGCTTCGTGCCCTTGGTGTTGCAGGCGGTTGCTTGGCCGTGATCCGGGTCAGGCCCGGCCGAGGTCGTCGTCCGGCACGTGCGGGATCCAGCGCCCGCCGTCGAGCAGTTCGAGCGGGCGGAAGCGCTGCTTGTAGTCCATCTTCGGATGGCCGGGGATCCAGAAGCCGAGGTAGACATGGGCAAGCCCGCGCGCACGCGCGAGTTCGATCTGGCTGAGGATGGCGAAGGTGCCGAGGCTGCGTGCGGCCTCGTCCGGATCGAAGAAGGTGTAGACGGCCGACACGGCGTCGCTGCAGACGTCGGTGACGGCCACGGCGACGAGGCGGCCGTCGGCGCGGAACTCGATGAACGAGGTCGGGCTCCACGGCGTGAACAGGAAGCGCTCGAAATCGTCGGGCGTGGCCTCGTCCATGCCGCCGCCGGCATGGCGTGAACGCAGGTAGCGTTCGTAGAGGGCATGACGCTCCTCGCTGAAGGCCGCGGGGACGACGTCGATGGCGAGGTCGGCATTGCGCTTCGCGCAGCGGCGCTGGCTGCGGTCGGGGAGGAAGTCGGCGACCGGGATGCGCGAGGCGACGCAGGCGCGGCAGGCCATGCAGTGCGGCAGGTAGACATGGCCGCCGGCGCGGCGGTAGCCGCGCGCAAGCGCGCTGTCGTAGAGCGTGGCGAGGCGGGTCTCGGCCGGATCGATGACGAGGTTCTGGGCGATGCGCTCGGGGAAATAGCCGCAGGCGTGCGGCAGGGTCTGGAACAGGCGGACGACGTCGGAGCGCATGGAGGCGGATTCTGCCGCAGCGGCACGCGGTCAGCGTGTGACGTAGGCCCAGGCAATCAGCAGGACCACCCCGCCGATCAGGCCGAGCAGGACCATGCGCAGTCGCATGGATTGCTGGCGATGCCGGCGCGGATCGCCGAGCGAGCGGGCGGCAGCGAGTTCGTCGGCGAAGCGCGTGGACGGCTCCAGGCCGGCCGTGCGCAGCAGCTCGCGGGCACGCGTGAGGTGGCTGGAATCGGTCACCCAGACCTGCGGCCAGCTTTCGCTTTCGCCGCGCTCGGAGTAGCTGAAGCGCTTCCACTGGCCACCCTGCCAGTCGCGGCGGTTGCGGATCGTGGTGGCGATGCCGGCTTCGTCGAGCAGGGCGACCACGCGCTCCACGTTGTCCTGGCGGGGCGAGGTGTAGATCTGGCGCATGGCGTTCCTAGGATTTCGGTTCGACGACGCGGATCAGCCCTTCCTGGGCGGTCGAGGCGACCAGCCTGCCGTCGCGACTGAATACCATGCCGCGGGCGAGGCCGCGCGAACCCTGCGCGCTCGGGCTGTCGCAGGCGTACAGCAGCCAGTCGTCGGCGCGGAACGGACGGTGGAACCACAGCGCGTGGTCGAGGCTGGCCATCTGCACGTTCGGCTGCAGGTAGGAGATCGCGTGGGCGAAGGTGGTCGTGCCGATCAGGTGGAAGTCCGAAGCGTAGGCGAGCAGCGAGCGATGCAGCACCTCGCTGTCGGGGGCACGGTCGGCAAGGCGGAACCAGACGTTCTGGTAGGGCGGCTGCTTGGTCGGATTGACCTCGTTGCGCGGGTGCACGTGGCGGAACTCGAACGGTCCCTCGCTGCTGAGCCAGCGCCGGCGCATGGCCGGCACCTTGTCGAGATCCGCGGCCGGCACCGCCACGTGGTCCGGCAGGTCCTCCGGCATCGGCACCAGCGGCATCGGGAACTGGTGCTGGGCGCCGGGCTCGGGCAACTGGAACGAGGCGGTCATGTTGAGGATGGTCTGGCCGTGCTGGACGGCGATCACCCGGCGTGCCGAAAAGCTGCCGCCGTCGCGCGTGCGCTCGACGCTGTAGACGATCGGCGCCTCGACGTCGCCGGCACGCAGGAAATAGGCATGCAGCGAATGCGCGTGACGCGCTTCGTCGACGGTCTGCTGGGCGGCCGAAAGCGCCTGGCCGAGCACCTGGCCACCGAACACGTAGCGGGTGCCGATGTCGCGGCTCTGGCCGCGGAACAGGTTGTCCTCGAGACGCTCGAGCCCGAGCAGGTCGATCAGCTCGCTGACGATCGGTTTCGGCATGGATGGCGGCGCGGCAGGGCGGGCCAGTATATCCAAGCGCCGCCCCGCGCCGGCCTCGCGCCTGCAGAGCCGAGATGCTCGGCCCCACTTGCGGCTTCACCGCCTTCGTAGAGCGGAGCTCGCTCCCGCCTTGCCTTGGCACTTCGCGCTCTCTTGGGTGGGCTGAACTTTGGTTCCGCTCACCTCGGCAACTCTCGCCGTCATCCCGGCGAAGGCCGGGATCCAGCTCCTTTGCCTTGGCTCTTCGCGCTCTCCTGGATGTGTTGAACCAAGGGTTCCGCTCGCCTCGGCGGCGAGCGCCCTACTTTCCTTTGCTTGCCCAAAGGAAAGTAGGCAAAGGAAAGGGCACCCCGGCAGTCGCGCCGGACGGACTGCGTCCGCCCGGTTCCCTGCGGTGCTCGCCAGCCACCGGCCGGCGAACAACTCGGCCATCCCTGGCCTCAAACAGTTCGCCTTTCCCCGGTGTCTGACTGCGCTCCTCGGCGCGACTGAGGGGGGGAACGTCA
>CAKSZY010000017.1 GCA_934526015.1 uncultured Dokdonella sp. | reverse complement strand
GCCCCTAGCCCCTAGCCCCTAGCCCCTAGCCCCTAGCCCCTAGCCCCTAGCCCCTAGCCCCTAGCCCCTAGCCCCTATCCCCTGCTTCCCGACCAGCCGCTCGATCGCGTCCGGATCACTCGGCACATCGCTGGTCAGTACTTCCGGATCTCCGGCAGTGACGACGACGTCGTCCTCGATGCGGATGCCGATGCCGCGCCAGCGTGCCGGCACGCCCTTGAGGTCGGTGCCGATGTAGATGCCGGGTTCGACGGTGACGACCATGCCGGGTTCGAGCACGCGGAACTCGCCGTCGATGCGGTAGTCGCCGACATCGTGCACGTCGAGGCCGAGCCAGTGCCCGGTCTTGTGCATGTAGAAGCGCCGGTAGAGGTGTTCGCGCAGGACCTTGTCGAGCGGTCCCTTGAGCAGGCCGAGTTCGATCAGGCCGGCGCTGATGACGCGCACCGCGGCTTCGTGGTACGCGTCGAACGGACGGCCGGGTCGAACCTCGTCGATCGCCGCCGCCTGCGCGGCGAAGACGATGTCGTACAGCGCGCGCTGCTCGCGCGAGAAGCGGCCGTTGACCGGCCAGGTGCGCGTGATGTCGGAGGCATAGCAGGCGTACTCGGCGCCGGCGTCGACCAGCAGCAGGTCGCCGTCCTTCAGTTCGGCGTCGTTGGCGCGGTAGTGCAGGACGCAGGCGTTGGCGCCGCCGCCGACGATCGGCTCGTAGCTCGGCACGGCGCCGTGCCGGCGGAACGTGTGCAGCAGTTCGGCCTCGACGGCGTGCTCGCTGATGCCGGGCCGGGTCGCCTGCATGGCGCGCACGTGCGCCTCGGCGGCGATCTTCGCCGAGCGGCGCATGACGCGCAGTTCGGCCGGTGACTTGTACAGGCGCAGGTCGTGCAGCAGATGCGACAGGGCGACGAACTCGTGCGGCGGTTTCGCACCCTGGCGCACCATTGCGCGCACGCGGTTGACCCAGCCGATCAGCTTGAGATCGAAGTCGCTGTCGCGACCGAAGTGGTAGTAGACGCGCGTGCGCCCCTCGATCATGCCCGGCAGGATGTCGTCGATGTCGTCGATCGGAAAGGCGTCGTCGAAGCCGTACTGGCCGATCGCACCTTCCGGACCGGCGCGCACGCCGTCCCAGCGTTCGCGTTCGGCGTCGCGTTCGCGGCAGAACAGGATCGTCTCGCCCTGGCTGCGGCCGGGGATCAGGGCGAGGACCGCTTCGGCCTCGGGAAAGCCGCACAGGTAGTGGAAGTCGCTGTCCTGGCGATAGCGGTAATGCGCGTCGTTGTTGCGCACGCGTTCGGGAGCGGCCGGCACGATGACGATGGCGTCGCGCCCGGCCATGCGCATGAGCTGCCGGCGACGGCGGGTGAATTCCTTGGCCTGGATCATCGGCTCGATGGCGGGGCGGGGCAGGCGTGCCGCGGGCATTCTATCGGCATCGCGGTGTCGCGCGCAGCGCCGCGGGTCAATGCAGGCGCCGGCTGCCGGCCGCCGGCTCGGCCGCTCGCGGCTTGTGCAGTTCGGCATGCAGCAGGAGCACGCCGACGCGCACGAACTCGAGCACTTCCACCAGCGCCGCCTCGTCGCCTTCGTCGTTGTCGTAATCGAAACGGGACGAGGCGATGGTGGCGAAGTCGCGCAGGATCTCGTCGGCATTGCCGCCCGGCGCGGCCTGCGCCGTCATGCCGGCGAGTCCGACGCCGCCGAGGAAGCCGCGGCACCATTCGACGAGGGCGTCGCCGCGCTCGGCCAGCGGGCAGGCCTCGTCGGGCAGCAGCGGCTCGAAACCGAGTTCCTCGTCGTCGAGCTGGGCCCGGCAGAGTCCGTAGAGGCGTCGGGTGAAGGCGTCGCCGGACCAGCCCTCGCCTTCGGCATCGAGTTCGAGTGCCTGCGGCCAGGCATCGGCGCCGGCGCGCCCGCCCGCGCACAAATAGCCGGCCAGCGAGCCATGCAGTTCGCTGGCGCCGACGCCGATGCGCAGGCGCACGAGGATCTCGCCGAGTTCGGCGTGGGTCAGTGGTTCGCTCATGTCCTGTCACGCGGCCGGAATGGGCCGGATTCTAGACCGCGCGCCGGGTCGGCTGCGATCCGTCCGCGGCTCGCCTTGGCGCCGGTCGACCTGATTGCCTACACTCGACGACGGCGCAATCGCGCCAAAGGGAATCGCGGGTGCGCGCAACGACATGATCGCCAGGGGAGCGTCGTGGGGGCGATGGCACGGGCCGGCACGCCGGATGCTCCTGCTTGCCTGCCTGCTGCTCGCCTGCTGCGGCCTGCCGCTGGCCGCCTACGAGCGCACCCACTATTTCGACCGCCTCGACGACGAGTCGGGCCTGTTGCAGAACTCGATCCGCTCGATCTACCAGGACCGCACCGGCTACCTGTGGATCGCCACCCAGGGCGCGCTGCACCGCTTCGACGGCTATCGCTTCCGGCGCTTCGAGCACGATGCCGACCGCCCCGACAGCCTGCCCGACAGCGTGGTCGGGGCAATTGCGGAAGACGATGCGGGGCGCCTGTGGATCGGTACCTATGCGGCCGGCATCGCCCGCCTCGATCCGCGCAGCGGCCGTTTCGAGTCGTTCCGCCTCGCCGCCGGCGAGCCGGCACGCAACGAGCGCGAAGCGATCGAGGTGCTGCTGTTCGATCGCGCGCGCGGACTGTGGGTCGGCAGCGCCGGCGGACTCGAACTGCTCGATCCGCTGAGCGGACGGCGCGAGCGGGTGGCACTGGCCGAGGGCGTGGTCGTGCGCCAGCTCGTGCGCGCCGACGACGGCAGCCTGTGGATCGGCAGCAGCGACGGCGTGTGGCAGCTGCCGCGCGGCAGTCATCGTGCCGAGCGCACCGGCAGCGGACTGTCAGGTCCGGTGACGGCGATGATCGCCGCGCGCGACCGCCACTTCTATGCGGCGACCGCCGACGAGGTGCATCGCATCGACAACGGCGGTGCGGCGCAGCGCATCTGGACGACTACCGGCCGCAGCGCGATCACCGCGCTGGCCGAGGACCGCGGCGCACGCGTCTGGGTCGGCACGCTCGGCAATGGCCTCGCCATCCTCGATCCGCAGCGCCCGCATGAACAATGGATCCGTCCCCAGCGCGACCTGCGCGGCAGCCTGCAGCAGGCCGAGATCTCGGTGCTGTTCATCGATGCCTCGGGTTTGCTCTGGGTCGGCAGCGAAGCGCTCGGGGTCAGTCGCGTCGAACCGTCCGGAACCACCTTCGGCATACTCCTCGACCGCAATCCGGCGCTCGACCCGCTGACCACCAACAATGTCCGTGCGATCACCGAGGACGCCAATGGCGACCTCTGGCTCGGCACCGACGGCGACGGCCTCAAGCGCCACGACCGCCGCACGCGGACGTTCACCTCGTGGCGCGCGGCGATCGCGCGCACGTTCGCCCTCGATCCCGGCCAGCCGGTGTCGATCGAAGCGCTGGCGGCCGCCCCCGACGGCCGCATCTGGTTCGCCGGCGGCATGGGCATCGGTCTGCTCGATCCGGCGCGGGGCACGATCGAAGTGCTGGCGGATGGCATCGCCGACGAATCCGGCGGACTGCGCCGGCCGCGCCGCGCGCTCCTGCTCGCCCGCGACGGCAGCCTGTGGCTGGCCACCAACGGTTTCGGCGTCATCCGCTTCGCCGCCGGCAGCCGCGCGCCGACGTACTGGCGCCACCGCGACGGCGACCCGGCGAGCCTCAGCCACGACCACGTGCTCTCGCTGTTCGAGGATCGCCAGGGCCGCATCTGGGCGGGCAGCATCGATGGCGTCAACCTGATCGATCCCGCCACCGGCACGGTCCAGGTGCTGCGCCACGACAGTGCCGACCCGCATTCGCTGAGCAGCGACACCGTGCGTTCGGTCCACCAGTCGGTCGACGGCACGATCTGGATCGGCACCCACAGCGGCCTCAATCGCCTCGACGTGCTCGAGGAGGGGCGCGCGCGCTTCACCCGCTACCTGCCCGCGGACGGCCTGCCCGACGCCACCGTCTACGGCATCCTCGAGGATCCGATGGGGCGGCTGTGGCTGAGCTCGAACCGCGGCATTTCCTCGTTCGATCCGTCCACCGGCAGCTTCCACGCCTTCTCCGTCGAGGACGGCCTGCAGGGACTCGAGTTCAACGGCGGGTCGGTGCACGCACTGCGCGGCGGCGAGCTGGCCTTCGGCGGCCTCGACGGCGTCAACCTGCTGCTGCCGGGCGCCGTCGCCGCCAGCCGCTACCTGCCGCCGGTGGCGATCACCGAGGTGCGCATCGGCCATGCCGGCAAGACCGGCCCCGACGCGGACGGCATCGTCTCGCTGGGTGCGGACGACCGCGTCGTGCAGTTCGAGTTCGCCGCCTTCGACTTCGCCGCACCGCAGCGCAACCGTTTCCGCTACCGGCTCGAAGGCTTCGACAGCCAGTGGATCGAGGCCGGCACGCGCCACGATGCGACCTATACCAATCTCGATGCCGGCCGCTACCTGTTCCGCGTGCAGGCGAGCAACAGCGACGGTTACTGGAACGAGGAAGGCACGGCGGTGGCGGTGGTCGTCGCGCCGCCGTTCTGGTTGAGCCCGGCGATGAAGGCGGTGTACGCCGCGGCGATCGTGCTGGCCGGCCTGATCGGCTGGGCGGCGTTGCGCCGGCGCCGTGCCGAGGCGCAGCACCACCACCAGGAGATCAAGGAACGCGAGGACCGCCTGCGCCTTGCCCTGTGGGGATCGGGCGAACGCTTCTGGGACCTCGACATGGACAGCGGCGCGCTGCTGCTGGTCAGTGCCGACCGTTCCCAGGGCATGCAGCGCGAACAATCGCTGTCGATCTACGACTGGCTGCGCTCCAACGTGCATGTCGACGACCAGCGCGCGATGGCGCAGCGCCTCGACGACCACATCACCGGGCGCACGTCGCTGTTCGAGTCGGAGCAGCGCGTGCGGGTCGGCGACGGCGAATGGATCTGGATGCTGGTGCGCGGCAAGATCGTCGATCGCTCCGACAGCGGCCGCCCGCTGCGCATTTGCGGCACGGTGCGCAACATCACCTCCACCCGCGAGGCCGAGCGCGAGCGCCGCATCGCCCAGGAAGTCATCCGCAGCATCGGCGAGGCGGTGACCGTCACCGACCTCGATTTCAACTTCAGCTCGGTCAATCCGGCGTTCACCGCGATGACCGGATGGACCGAAGCGGAAGTGCTCGGCCGTTCGGCGGCCTTGCTCAACTGCTCGCAGCATCCACCCGAGCACTACCAGGCGCTGCGTGACGCCATCCTGCGCGAGGGCCACTGGCGCGGCGAGATCTGGCAGCGACGCAAGGACGGCGAGGAATTCCTGACCTGGCTGCAGACCACCGAGGTGCGCGATGCGCAGGGCCAGCGCACGCACTTCGTGCAGGTGCTGACCGACATCACCGAGCGCAAGCGCAACGAGCAGGAGCTGCGCTACCTGGCCAACTACGACACCCTGACCGGCCTGCCGAACCGCACCCTGCTGGCCGAACGCCTCGGCCACGCGGTCGTGCGCGCGCGCCGCGGCGGGCGCAAGGTCGCGGTGCTGTTCCTCGACCTCGACCGTTTCAAGCACGTCAACGATTCGATGGGCCACGCTGCCGGCGATCGCATGCTCAAGGCGGCCGGCAGCCGCCTGCGCGACAACGTGCGCGATGGCGACACGGTGGCGCGGATCGGCGGCGACGAGTTCACCGTCGTGCTCGAGGACCTCGTCGATGCGGCCGAGGCCGAGCGCGTCGCCCTCAAGCTGATCGGCGCATTCGAGCGGCCGCTCGAACTCGACGATGGCCAGGACGTGACGATCTCGCCGTCGATCGGCATCAGCCTGTATCCGGACCACGGACAGACGCCGACCGACCTGCTCAAGTACGCCGACACCGCGATGTACCAGGCCAAGGAACGCGGTCGCAAGACCTGGATGGTCTACACCGAATCGATGGACGCCGCCGCGCGCCTGCGCGCGACGATGGTCGGCGCGCTGCGCCGCGCGCTCGAACGCCAGGAGTTCAGCCTGGTGTTCCAGCCCAAGCTGTCGCTGCTCGATGGCCGCATCACCGGTGTCGAGGCGCTGCTGCGCTGGAAGAGCGAGGATCTCGGCCAGGTTCCGCCGTCGACGTTCATTCCGATCGCCGAGGAAACCGGCATGATCATCGAGATCGGCGACTGGGTGCTCGTGCAGGCCTGCGCCCAGCTCGCCGCCTGGCATCGTGCCGGCCTGCGCGACATCTCGATGTCGGTCAACGTCGCCGTGCCGCAGCTGCTGCGCGGCCAGCTCACCCAGCGCCTGTGCGACATCCTGGCCGAAAACGACCTCGCGCCGAGCCAGCTCGAACTCGAGCTGACCGAGAGCATGGTCATGGCCAATGCCGAACAGTCGATCACCACCCTGCGCCAGCTGAAGGCGGTCGGGGTGACCCTCGCCATCGACGATTTCGGTACCGGCTACTCGTCGCTGGCCTACCTCAAGCGGCTGCCGATCGACACCCTGAAGATCGACAAGGAATTCGTCGGCGACATCACCACCGATCCGGATGACGAGGCGATCACCGCGACGATCATCAACATGGCCCATTCGCTCGGCCTCAACGTCATCGCCGAGGGCGTCGAGATCGGCGAACAGGTCGAGTACCTGCGCGAGCAGGGTTGCGACGAGATCCAGGGACACTGGCTGGCGCGTCCGCTGGCCGCGCCGGCCTGCTTCGCCTTCCTGCGCGAGCGCTCGCGCGAACAGCGCGGCATCCTTTCCTGAGCAGAACCCGCATGCGCCGGGTCGCGGCAGGGGCCGGCCGCATGCCCCGCAAGCCCGCCGGTGGCGGCGCGGCGCGGAATGTGGCTTGTGCCTGCCCGGCTTAGTATATTGCCGCCATGTCGACGCCCGACCCCAACCTGCCCGCACTGGCCGAAATCGACGAACGCGTCGACCGGCTGGTCGAGCTGTGCCGGCGGCTCGGCGAGGAGAACCGCAGCCTGCGCCACAGCCAGGAACAACTGGCCAACGAGCGCGCCACCCTGATCGCGCGCAACGAGCAGGCGCGCACGCGCGTCGAGGCGATGATCGGGCGGCTGAAATCGCTGGAGCAGAACCAGGGATGAGCGAGCCCGTTTCCGTCCGCATCCTCGATCGCGACTACCTGATCGCCTGCACGCAGGAAGAGCGCCCCGGCCTGATGCGCGCCGCCGCCCTGCTCGACGACAAGCTGCGCGAACTGCGCAACGCCGGCACCAACCGCGGCGGCGGGCTCGACCGCATTGCCGTGCTGGCCGCGCTCAACCTCGCCCACGAACTGCTCGACCTGCGCAGCCGCACCGAGACCGGCTCGAATGCACTGGCGCGGCAGATCGACCGCCTGAAGTCGAAGCTGGATGCCGGATTGCCGCCGGCGCCGTGAGCGTCGCCGCCCGACCTCGCGCCGCTGCCCTCCCTGAACGTCGCCGCCGGCGGACCGATCGCCGCATGCGGTCGCGCGCCAGCGGCGCGTGGCGGACGTTCCCGGATGGACGCGGCCCGCCCGGGCGGCGGCACGCGTGGCGCCGCACCCGTGTCTGCGTTGCGGCGTGAAGTCGCGCTTCCGCACGCGTGGCGAGCGTCGTTGCGGGATGCGTCGGAGCATCCCTAGAATAGCCCCCGGTGTCCTCGGCGGTGTGCGACAGCGCATTCCAACATATTGCCTTGTTCCTGTAGCGACCCCGGGACCGCCACGCGCCGGTCGGTGTGCAAGTCCGCTTCGGCGGAAAGCCTGATGATCGCGTGTTGGCACTCCCACCTGAACCGATGGTTCAAGGTCGTTAGGTGCGCATCGGCACGGCGGAGGACGCCACCCCTTCCTTTTCCCGCGGCGCTGAAGAGTGGATGACGAGCGCAAGACCCTGCGCAGCGAACTGCGCGAGCGCCGCCGCCGCCTCGATGCGGGCGAGCGCATGGCCGCCGCGGCCGGCGTGCTGCGTTCGCTCGAGCAGCTGCCCGAGTTCCTGACCGACACGCGCGTCGCCGGATACTGGGCGATCGACGGCGAACTGCCGCTGCACAACGTCGTCACCAGCCTGCGTTCGCGCGACCAGCAGTTCTTCCTGCCCTGCATCACCGGTCCGCGCCAGTTGCGCTTCGCCCTGTGGCGTCCCGGCATTCACCTCGAACCGAACCGCTACGGCATTCCCGAACCGGCCGGTGCCGACGTCGTGCATGCCGATGCCGGCGACATCGACGTCGTGCTCGTGCCGCTGCTCGGATTCGACCGCCACGGCGGGCGCCTCGGCTATGGCGGCGGCTACTACGACGCGACCTTTGCCGGTCTGCGCGGCCGCACGGCGATGACGACTCCGGTCCTCGTCGGCATCGGATATGCCGCCCAGGAACTCGAACGCATCGAGCCGGCCGCCTGGGACCTGCGTCTCGACTACGTCGCCACCGAAAGCGGACTGATCGACTGCTGGCCCGCACAGGACGATCCTTGCGGCGCCGCGCCGGCATGAACACCGCGCGCTGCCACGGAGGAAGGAAACGCGAACCAACCGCTGGAGACATCCATGAGCAGGCGCTGCTGGTTGATGAAAAGCGAGCCAACCTCTGGAGCTGCCGCATGAGCAGGCGCTGCTGGTTGATGAAGAGTGAGCCAACCGCTGGAGCTGCCGCATGAGCAGGCGCTGCTGGTTGATGAAGAGTGAGCCTGAGGAGTTCTCCATCGACACCCTGAAGAAGGTCGGCGTCGAGCCGTGGAGCGGCGTGCGCAACTACCAGGCGCGCAACTTCATGCGCGATGGCATGCAGGTCGGCGACGGCGTGCTGTTCTACCACTCCAATTGCGACGAGCCCGGGGTCGTCGGCATCGCCGAGGTGGCCAGCGAGGCATACCCGGATCCGACCCAGTTCGACGCGCGCAGCGACTACCACGATCCGAAAAGCACGCGCGAAGGCCCGCGCTGGCTGCTCGTCGACGTGCGCTTCCGGCGCAAGCTCGCACGCACGATCACCCTGGCCGAGCTGAAGGCAAGTGCGCAACTCGAGGACTTCGCCCTCATCCAGCGCGGCAACCGCCTGTCGGTGCTGCCGGTGACGCCGGCGCAGTGGGATTTCATCCTTTCCCTGGAAAAGCGGAGCGCCGCATGAGCAACGAGGAAGGCAAGCGCCGCGCCGCGCGCGCGGCAATGCGATACGTCGAGACCGGCATGATCGTCGGCGTCGGCACCGGATCGACGGTGCGCCACTTCATCGACGCGCTGGCCGAGCGCAAGCGCGACATCGAAGGCACGGTGTCGAGCTCGGAGCAGTCGACCCGACTGTTGAAGGATCACGGCATCCCGGTACTCGACCTCAATGCCACCGGCCCGCTCGAGCTCTACGTCGACGGCGCCGACGAGTGTGACCCGAACGGCTGCCTGATCAAGGGCGGTGGCGCCGCGCTGACCCGCGAGAAGATCATCGCCGCGGCCTCGAAGCGCTTCGTCTGCATCATCGATCCCGGCAAGAAGGTCGACGTGCTCGGCCGCTTCCCGCTGCCGATCGAGGTGATCCCGATGGCCCGCAGTCATGTCGCGCGCGCGCTCGTCGAACTCGGCGGCCAGCCGGTCTGGCGCGATGGCGTGGTGACCGACAACGGCAACTGGATCCTCGACGTGCACCATCTGCGCATCAGCGACCCGGTCACGCTGGAAAGCGAGCTCAACCAGATCACCGGCATCGTCACCGTCGGCCTGTTTGCACGTCGTCGCGCCGACGTCGTATTGACCGGCGAGCAGGCATGAGGGCGGTGCCGGGGAGCCGCTCCTGAGGTCGTCTCTCAGGGCTGGCCCGCTCTGCGAAGACGTCGAGGCACGCAGGTTCCCTGCAGGGCCGAGCAAGCTCGGTTCCGCAACGAGCCCGCACGATCCAGTGTTTTCCGGGAGCTTGCTCCGCTGCTGCGGCTATGCGGACGCGAGAGGTGCTTCGACCGCGCGCCGCTGCAGCCGCTGCGACCAATGCGCCGGCAGCGCACGCGCTTCGTCGCCGATTGCGCTGATCTTGCCGCCGACCAGGGTGGCCACCGGCACACCGTCTTCGTACAGGATGCGCGTGCCGATCTGCGCGGGGATGCGCGCGCCGGCGGTGACGATGCCGACCAGGTTCAGCGGATCGGTGGCGGCGACGACGACCAGGCGGCCCTCGCGGGGTTCGGCGCGCGCCTTGCGCAGCAACGGAATCGCTTCCGGCAGGGCGAACTGTTCGCCGGCGAGGTTGTGCACGAAACGTCCGCCGCGGATTTCGCCGCGTGCTTCGAGGCGACGATAGACGCGCACGAGTTCGCGCCACGGCGGCAGCCAGTCGGCCTCGCGCGCGAGCAGGCGCCAGCTGACGACGCCGTGGCGGCGCAGCAGGGCGCGCGCGATCGTCTCGCGGGCTTCGTCGTCGGCATCGGGCGCGCCGGGAGCGGACGCCGCCGCGCTCGCCGCCCAGCGGCCGGCATCGCCGACGCCGAGCAGATTGGCGCGGCGCAGGCGGCGTCCGCGCGGGGCCGAGCGGCGCGAGGCCGGCATCAGCAGCGCGCGCAGGCCGGCGAAGCCGTCCGAATTCGCCAGCCCGCGGGCGACCAGTTCGCCGAGCGCATCCTCGAGCTCGGTATCGAGCAGGCGCGTGGCCGCGGCAATCTCGTCGAAGAACGAGGCGCCGTGCCGTTGCAGGTGATCAAGCACCGCGCGTGCGCGCGAGGAAACCTGCACGGAGTCGGACCGATGCGCGCGCGCGGTCCATGCGCCGGCCGTGCGTCGCGGCAGCAGCACGATCGGCGTCGCCCGCACCGGCCCGGCCGCGCGCTCGCGGGCCGCCACGGCGGCGTCGGCGATGCGCGTCCACACCGTGCGTCCGCTGCGGCAGAGATCGTCGAGCCACTCGAAACTGTAGTCGCTGATGCGTTCCGCGAAGATCTCGTTCTCCCATGCGCCAGCCGCCGCCTCATACCCCTCCAACTGGCCAAGAACCGCCTGCAACGCCTCCGGCCCGCGCATGCGCGTGGCCTCGTCGACATGCTGCCAGGCGAACAGGAAGCGCATGAAGTCACGCGGCTCGACCGGTTCGATCTCGCGACGCAGGCGCTTGAGCGTGTAGCGGTGGATGCGTGCGAGCAGGTGACGCTCGCACCATTCCTCGTGCGGTGTGGCCGGCGTGAAGCGACCGCGCATCGCCGACCCTTCGCGTTCCAGCACGACCAGGGCGAGGCCGATGTCGCCGCTGTCGACGCCAAGCGTGTCGGCCAGCGTGGCGGCCGTCACCGGGCCGAGCGCACCGAGGCGCGCGCGCGTCAACTCGACCAGGGCGTCCGCGCGCGTCCACGCCACCGCGGCATGTTCGGCCGGCGCGGTGATCGACGGGGCGATGTGCGCATCGGCATGGACCGCGCGCAACACCGGCAGGCGTTCGGCCGCGCACCAGAAGGCATGCGCGCCCTGCGTCGGCGTGGCGATTTCGACGCGGGTGGCGCGCGCGGCGCGCGCGAGTTGCCGCAACCACGGCAACCATCCGGCCTGTGCGTCCGCCTCCGCGGCGGTGACGAAGCCGAGGCCGGTCAGCACCTCGTGCATTTCGTCGGCGTCGCGGGCATCGGGCCAGGCTTCCTCGCGCACGGCGTCGATCGCGGCCGCATCGAGTGCACCGAGATCGTCGGCCGATTCGGGGTCGCTCCAGCGACGCATCTGCACGGCTTGCGTGCGGCGTTCCTCCAGCGGTGCATCATCGAGGAAGGCATACGGTCGTGCGCCGAGGATCTCGGCGGCGAGCGGCGAGGGCTCCGGCAGGTCGCGCGCGACCACCTCGATCGTGCCGGCCTCGATGCCGCGCAGCAGGTCGAGCCAGCCGTCGACGTCCATCGCTTCGGTCAGGCAGTCACGCAGGGTCTGTTCGACCAGCGGATGATCGGGGATCTGGCGGTCGCCGACGATGTTCTCGAGGCAGGCGACCTGGTCGGGAAACACCGTGGCCAGCAGGTCCTCGGCTTTCATGCGCTGCAACTGCGGCGCCGTCCTGCGGCCGCCACTGAAGCGCGGCAGGGCGAGTGCGGTGGTCGCCGCCCAGCGCCAGCGCACGCCGAACAGCGGCGCATCGAGCAGGGCCTGCACGAGCACGTCCTTCGCGGTCGCCGAATGCAGGTAGCGCGACACCTCGATCAGCGGAAAGCTGTGGCTGGTCGACAGCGAGAGGATGATCGCGTCCTCGGTGGCCGCGGCCTGCAACTCGAAGTTGAAGGTGCGACAGAAGCGTTTGCGCAGGGCGAGGCCCCAGGCCTTGTTGATGCGGCTGCCGAACGGCGAGTGGACGACGAGCTGGGTGCCGCCGGACTCGTCGAAGAAGCGCTCGAGCACGATGCGTCGCCGGGTCGGCAGCGTGCCGAGCGCGTTGCGCGCGCGCGCTAGGTAGTCGACCAGCTGCTGCGCGGCGGCTTCGCCGAGACCGGCTTCGTCGATCAGCCAGCGCATTGCGAGGGAGAGGGGCGAGGGGCGAGGGCTCTGCGCACGTGCGGTCGTCTCCACGCCGTTGCGTTCGAGAGCCCTCGCCCCTCGCCCCTCGCCCTCCGTCAACAAGGCCTCGATCGTTTCGCGCAGGCGTGACACCGCGGCCGACAGAGCATCGCTGCGTCCAGGCGCCTCGGCCACCCAGAACGGGATGCTCGGCGGCTGCCCGTGCGCATCCTCGACGCTGAGCTTGCCGCGCTCCACGCGCAGGATCCGGTACGAGGTGTTGCCGAGCTGGAACACGTCGCCGGTCATGCTCTCGATCGCGAAGTCCTCGTGCACGCTGCCGACCGGCTGGCCCTGCGGTTCGAGCACGACGGCATAGTCGGCCGTGTCCGGGATCGTGCCGCCCGAGGTCAGCGCGGTCAGGCGCGCGTTGCGACGGCCCTTGATGCGACCGTGCACGGCATCGCGGTGGACATAGCCGGCGCGCGCGCCGCGACGTGTCGTGAAACCCTCGGCGAGCATGCGCACGACCGCATCGAACGTCGCGCGCGGCAGGTCGCGGTATGGCCATGCGCGGCGGACGCTGTCGAACAGGGCGTCTTCGCGCCATTCGTCGGCGCCGGTCTCGGCGACGATCTGCTGGGCGAGCACGTCGAGCGGTGCCGCCGGGACCTTCAACCGATCGAGCTCGCCGCGGCGCACGCCATCGAGCAGGGCCGTGCACTCGACGAGGTCGTCGCGCGAGAGCGGGAACAGGCGTCCCTTCGGCGTGGCGCCGACCGCGTGGCCCGAACGACCGACGCGCTGCAGGAACGCCGAGATCGCGTGCGGTGATCCGAGCTGGCAGACGAGGTCGACGTCGCCGATGTCGATGCCGAGTTCGAGCGAGGCGGTGGCGACCAGCACCTTGAGCTCGCCGCGCTTGAGGCGTTGCTCGGCGTCGAGGCGCAGCTCCTTCGCCAGCGAGCCGTGGTGCGCGCCGACGTGCTCCTTGCCGAGCCGCTCGCCGAGATGACGGGCGATGCGTTCGGTCATGCGCCGCGTGTTGGCGAAGACGAGGGTCGTGCGATGCGCCTCGACGAGCGCGGCGAGACGGTCGTGGACCAGTTCCCAGGCCGCGCCCGACATGACCGCTTCGAGCGGCACCGGCGGCATGTCGAGGGCGAGATCGCGCGCGCGCACGTGGCCGCTGTCGACGATCGTGCAGTCGGGCACGCCGTCGCGGTCGACGTGGCTGGCGCCGACGAGGAAGCGCGCGACCTCGTCGATCGGTTCCTGCGTCGCCGACAGGCCGACGCGCACGAGCCGGCGCCCGCACAGCGCCTCGAGGCGTTCGAGGCTCAGCGCAAGATGGCTGCCGCGCTTGTTGCCGACCAGCGCGTGGATCTCGTCGACGATGACCGTGCGCACGCCGCCGAGCATGAGCCGGCCCGATTCGGAACCGAGCAGCACGTACAGCGACTCCGGCGTGGTCACGAGGATGTGCGGCGGGTTCTTGAGCATGCGCTGGCGCTCGGCCGCCGGCGTGTCGCCGGTGCGCACGGCGGTGCGGATGTCGATGTCGAGATGCCCGCGCTGTTCGAGTTCGGTGCGGATGCCGGCCAGCGGCGCTTCGAGGTTCACCGCGATGTCGTTCGACAGCGCCTTCAGCGGCGACACGTAGACGACGAAGGTCTGCTCGGGCAGGCCGAACACGAGTCCTTCGCGGACGAGCCCGTCGATCGCGGCAAGGAAGGCCGCGAGCGTCTTGCCGGACCCGGTCGGCGCGGCGACCAGCGCGTGCCGGCCGGCCTGGATCGCCGGCCAGGCCTCGAGCTGGGCCGGCGTCGGTGCGGCAAACGTGCGCGCGAACCACGCGCTGACGGCGGGATGGAAATCGACGGCGGCGGACATCGGTCGAGCCTACACCTGCCGCGCTCTCACCGCGTGAGACGCGCCGGTGGAGTGGGAAAAGCCGAAGCAGCGGAGCAAGCTCCGCTCTACGAAAGCAATGCCTCACCGGGCCGTCGTAGAGCCGAGCTTGCTCGGCTCGGGTACCTTCACGCCGATTGCTTCGGCCACGCAGACTCCTGGCCGTTGGCAAGCGAAGAAGGGAGTCGAAGGCGAAGGAACGGATAAGATGCGCAGCGGCTGCAAGCGACCGGCGCTTTCGTGAAGCGGGCCGGGATTTTCCAAGAGGCGGCGATGAACGCACCCGCACGAATGAACGGAAGGAGCCCGCCGGTCCGCCTGCTGCGGGCCGCCCGCCGCTGGCTCGCCGACGTGCCGATCGCCGATGCCGTCGATCGGCGCAACGCGCCGATGCTGCAGATCGTGCTGCTCGTCGTCGGCATCGCGCCGCCGCTGCTGTGGTTCTACCGCATCGTGTTCAGCGGTCTCGCGTGGCGCGCGGGCGAGACGGCGAGTCTCGCCATGAGCCTGTTCATCAGCGCCGTCGCCATGGCGAGCTTCGCGCTGATCCGGCGCGGCCGCTTCCAGTGGGCGACCCGGCAGTTGCTCGCGGTCGTGGCCGTGTTCGTGGTCGCCGCCTACGTGCAGACCGGCTTCGACAGGCAGGGCTACGAGCAGCCGATCCAGGTGGTCTGGCTCGTGCTCGCCGGTCTCGTCGTCGGGCGCAAGGCGCTGTGGGCGATGTATGCGGTGTACCTCGTGGCCTTCGCGGCCGGGGTGTGGGTGGACGTCCACTCGCCGTCGCCGTCGCGCCTGTCGACGGGCGATCGTATCGGCGCCGGCGTGATCGGCGGCGTGCTGTTCCTGCTCATCGCGATCGTGATCGACCGCAGCGTGGCGGCGTTGCGCACCGCCCTGCGCGACGCCAACCGGCGCGGCGACGAGCTGGCGCGCAGCAATGCGCGGCTGAGCGAGGAAATCGCCGAGCGCGAGCGCGTCACCGAGCAGCTCATCCATGCGCGCAAGGTCGAGGTGGTGGGTCATCTCGCCAGCGGCGTGACCCACGACTTCAACCATCTGCTCGGGCTGATCGCCGGCCATGTGCGCCGCGGCCTGCGCAGCGAGGCGCTCGACGAAGCGAGGAATGCGCTGACCGGCATCGACGCGGCGACGCGGCGCGCCACGGCGGTGGCGCAGACGCTGCTGAACTTCGCCCGCCGCGACGCGACCCGCATCGAGGTGTTCGACGTGAACGAGGTGCTGGCCGAGATGCGCCCCATGCTCGCGCAGTTGTTCGAGGCCGGCGTGCAGGTGGACTTCGAGCCGTCCTCCGCGCCGGCCGCCATCCGCTTCGACCGCAACCAGTTCGCGCTGCTCGTGCTCAACATCGCCACCAACGCGCATCAGGCGATGCCGCAAGGCGGAACGTTCCGCATCGCCGTCGATGCGAGCGCCACCGACACCGTCGCGATCGCGTTCACCGACAGCGGGCGGGGCATGAGCGACGAGGTCCGCCAGCGCATCTTCGAGCCGTTCTTCACGACCAAGCCGGCCGGGCAGGGGACCGGGCTCGGCCTCGCGGTGGTGGCCGACCTGATCGCGGCGGCCGGCGGACGCATCGACGTGCGCAGCCGGCCGGATCATGGCGCCACATTCCACATCGAGCTCCCGCGTGCGCCTTGAAGAGGCTGTAGGAGCGCACCCTGTGCGCGATCGCTCTTGCGTGGCGCCTCAAGGTCGCGCACAGGGTGCGCTCCTACAGCGCCAGGCTTCGCTTGTTTCCACGCGCGAAAGCCCCTTCGCGGCAAAGGAGAGGCTTCGGCCAGCGCGCCACCTTCGTTCGTGCACGAAGCTGTAGGAGCGCACCCTGTGCGCGACCGAGGCGTTGTAAGAAGGTTGAAAGAAGAGCGATCGCGCACAGGGTGCGCTCCTACAGCCACACGACCTCCCGAAGCCCCATTTTGAATTGCGCCGCCGTTCCGGGCATCCTTCGCGCGGGTGGCGCCGAATACTCCCTCAGTCGGGAGCGAACACGCATGAATTTCACGGTAGCCGTGCTCGAGGACGACGCCGAGTTCAGGGAAGCGATCCTCGTGCCGGAACTCGGGGCGCTGGGCTTCACGGCCGAGGGCTTCGGCACGTCGGCCGAACTCGAGCGACGCCTGCGGACGGCGACGTTCGATCTGGTCGTGCTGGACGTCGGCCTGGCCGGTGAAAGCGGCATCGACGTCGCGCGGCGCCTGCGTGCCGGTTCGTCGATCGGCATCGTCATGTTGACCGGACGCGGCATCCCGCACGAGCGGGTGCTCGCCTTGCGCGAGCCGGCGGACGCCTGGCTCGGCAAGCCGGTCGACATCGACGTGCTGGCCGCGACCCTGGTCAGCGTGGGAAGACGCCTGCGCCCGCCCGCGCCTGCCGCATCGGAGCCGACGGCCAGGGGCGGTTGGCGCGTCGACGCCGCCGGATGGCAATTGGTCGCTCCGGACGGGCGCACGCTGGCCTTGAACCTCCCCGAGAAGCTGCTGCTGTCGCACTTGTTCGCACGTGTCGGCGAACCGGTCGCCCGCGAACAGTTGATTGCATGCATTTCGTCGGCGCCGGAGGAGTTCGATCCGCATCGGCTCGACATGCTGCTCCACCGCCTGCGCCGGCGCGTCCTCGAAGCGATGGACGCCAGCCTGCCCGTGCGTTCGGTGCGCGGCTGCGGCTACGTTGCCGTGGCGGAGGGCCCGTAGTACCAAGGGCGTTACAATTGTTCACAGCCCCGCCACGGCGGCAAATTTCGTGAAACAGCGCACTTGCCGTACGATCGGGTGAGAAATCGTGAGCGGACGCAAGCCGGGGTGAGTGATTTGGCTTGGGCGATTTTTCTAGGCTTCAAGGGAGCGAAGCCCGTCCGTCGTGGCTTCGGCTTCTCCGTTGGGGGGAGGGCTTCAAAGTCGGGCCGCCTGTCCTTGTCTGGTCCAGACACGACACGATTCGATTCGATACAACCGGCATGAATCACCCGCGATTCCGGTCCATGCGGATCATTGCGGGCGTTTGCGCAACTCTTGGGGGATGTATGTTCGAACGACTTTCCGCATTCACGCGTGGCCGATGGGCCTCGGTTGCACGAGTGGCGCTCGCGGCGGCCGGACTGGCCGCATTTTCTCCGCATCTCGCGGCGGAAGGCACGCGCACCCTGCATCCGGCCGCGGGCGACGGCTCGACCGGCAACCGCGGCGTGATGGACGTCAGCAACACGGTCAACGCCAACGTCGTACGCACACGGCAGTTCCTCTACGTGTATGCCGAGGCCGGCGAAGTCATCCTGCTCGGTTCGCGCAACCGCAGCGACGGCGGCGACATCTTCGTCTACAACCCGCAGTCGTTCGGCGCCAAGGGCAACGAAACGATTCCCGGCACGGCCGACTTCACCTGCAGCAGCCAGAGCGGCCGCGGCACCATCGCCAGCCGCGCCGAGGAACTCGCCGGACCGAACAGCGCCGATCTCTCGGCCACCGTCACCAACGGTTTCAATCCCTGCTGGTATGCCGCACCGTCGACCGGCATCTATGGCGTGCGCTTCACCGCGGCCACCTGCAGCAACGCCGACGGCTGCAACAACAATACCGCCGCGATCGCCACGCCGACGATCCTGAACGCCGACCGCGTCGCGGCCTGGGACGTCACGGTTCGCGGCAGCCAGAACTCGCTCGCCGACCTCAACGGCCGCGTGTTCACGTACGCCTGGACGGTCTACCTGCAGTCCAACAGCCGCTTCCTGCGCAACGCGCTCTACTACGTCTCCAGCGACGGTTTCCGCTACAAGCAGACCTTCCGCAACCTCGATCCGAATCGCGCGACCTTCTATGCCAACTCGCGAGGCTTCGTCGACGCGGGTGCCCCGCTGTACCGCGACATTCGCGGCGCCAACCAGAACGTCAATTCCGGCAACTACGTCACCGCGGGCATCACCGCGCAGGCCCCCGAATACCCGATCTTCTTCAGTGACGTGATGCCGGGCGGCGCCAATGCCACGGAAGTCAACCGCGTGCTTACCGCGCTGGCGATTCCGCACGCCCCGTCACAGCCGATGCTGGTGAATCCGAGCTTCAACGGCAATGTCGGCGGCAACACCTCCACCGTCTCGGCCGGCGGCGTGTTCACCTTCGACACGCAGAACACCCTCACCTATGAAATCGTGATCAGCGGCGCCCCCGGCTGCATCCCGAACGATTTCAACCCGGCCAACGTCTGCAACCGCGTGCTCACCGGAACCGCGCTCACCGGCAGCCATACGGTGCTGTGGGACGGTCTCGACAACAACGGCAATCCGTTCCCGGCCGGCACCTACGACTTCCGCATCTACGGGCGCAACGGTGAAATCCATTTCCCGATGCTCGACGTGGAAGGCAACAACCAGGGCGGTCCCACGCTGGACAAGCTCAACGGCTTCCAGCCCGCGGATCGCTACACCGTCTACTACGACGATCGCGGCTATCGCACGAACAACAACACGCTGGTCGGCGTTCTCAACGGGCACCTGTGCGGCGCCGCCAGTCTGATCGTGCCGCCTTCGCCCGACCATTCGCTGGTCGGCGCGAACTCCAACGACGCCAACTTCGGCGGGTCGGGCAACTACTACCGCGTCTGGGGCGGATCGAACGACGCCAACACGGACTGCTCGACCACGGGTGGCGCGAACCAGTATTTCGCGACGGCCAAGGGTCTGGATCTGTGGGCGCTGGAACGTTCGGTGCCAGAGGTACTCCCGATCGTCATCATTCCGCTGACCACCGGCGTTGACGTCGGCACCCAGGTCAGCGTGACCTCGAACGTGCTGCCCGGCGATACCGCCTACGGCAACTTCGTGTTCACCAATGCGGGCGATGTCACGGCCACCGGCGTGACCTACGGCGTCACGATCGGCAATCCGCTCAATCCCGTCACGTGCCCGGCGGCGGTCAACTTCACCCTGCTGCCGCCCGGCGTCACCGCGACCTGGAATCCCGCGCCGCTGTGCACGGTGACGTTCGCCGGCATGCCCACCACGCTGGCGCCGGGCCAGTCGCTGATCTTCAACTTCAACTATGTCGTGGTGCCGAGCAATCCCGGGCCGATCCCGGTCACGACGACCATCGGCGCAGGCAATGAAACCTGCACGGGTGTCGGCTGCGCGCCGAACACCGCCAATGCGCAGACCGTTGTCGCCAGACCGGTCATCAGCGTCGTCAAGAATTCCTCGCCGGTTCCCGGAACGCTCGTCGACATCGGCGACACGATCACCTACACGCTGAGCGCCACCATCGCGAACGCACCGCTGACCGCCGTGCTGACGCTGACCGACACGCTCGGCCCCGGCCTGACCTACGGCGGCGTCAGCAGCAGCCATCCGAGCTTCACCTGCACCGGCAGCCTGACCTGCACCCTGCCCATCGGCACCGCGATCGGCACCTACACCGTCACCTACACCGCCACGGTCAACAACACGGCGGTCGGCAGCGTCGCCAACAACGTCACCGCGACGGGTGGCGGCGGCGACAACCCGCCGACCTGCACGACCTGCACGACGACGCATCCACTGACTCCGGCGGTGACCGTGTCGAAGGCCTCGAACCCGGCCAGCGGCGTGGCCGTGAGCGCAGGCCAGACGATCACCTACACGGTGACGGCGGTGGTGAGCAATGCGGCGCTGACCAGCCCGCTGGTGCTGACCGACACGCTGAGCGGAAACCAGACCTTCGGCACGGTGACGAACCCGGGCAGCTTCAGTTGCACGGGCACCGTGCAGTGCACGTTGCCGACGGGCACGGCGCCGGGCACCTACACGGTGGAATACACCGCGACGGTGAACGCGAATGCGACCGGCACGGTCGGCAACAACGTGGTGCCGACAGGCGGCACGCCGGGCGGTCCGACCTGCACGGCGCCGGGCGCCTGCGAAACCTCGCATCCGCTCAAGCCGTCGGTGACGCTGAACAAGAGCGCCAATCCCGCCAGCGGCTCGATCGTGGCGCTGGGCGAGACGATCACCTACACCGTGAACGTCGTGGTCGCCAACGCCGCGCTGCTGAGCAACGTGGTGGTGACCGACGTACTGGACCCCGGCCTGACCTTCGGTTCGGTGACGAGCTCGACCGGATTCACCGGCTGCACGGGCGCGCTGACCTGCACGCTGCCGACGGGCACGGCGCCGGGCACCTATACGCTGGTCTACACGGCGACGGTGGCGGCGACTGCGACGACGAGCGTGAACAACAGCGTGACGGCGACAGGCGGCAACGATCCGGGCGATCCGGGCAATCCGCAGCCGGTCTGCACGACGCCGGGCGGTTGCCAGACCACGCATCCGCTGAATCCGGTGGTGACGGTGTCGAAGGCCTCGAACCCGGCCAGCGGTGTGGCGGTGAGCGCGGGCCAGACGATCACCTACACGGTGACGGCGGTGGTGAGCAACGCGGCGCTGACCAGCCCGCTGGTGCTGACCGACACGCTGAGCGCGAACCAGACCTTCGGGTCGGTGACGAACCCGGGCAGCTTCAGTTGCACGGGCACCGTGCAGTGCACGTTGCCGACGGGCACGGCGCCGGGCACGTACACGGTGGAATACACCGCGACGGTGAACGCCGATGCGACCGGCACGGTCGGCAACAACGTGGTGCCGACGGGCGGCACGCCGGGTGGCCCGACCTGTACGGCGCCGGGCGCCTGTGAAACCTCGCATCCGCTGACTCCGGCGGTGACGGTGTCGAAGGCCTCGAACCCGGCCAGCGGTGTGGCGGTGAGCGCGGGCCAGACGATCACCTACACGGTGACGGCGGTGGTGAGCAACGCGGCGCTGACCAGCCCGCTGGTGCTGACCGACACGCTGAGCGCGAACCAGAGCTTCGGCTCGGTGACGAACCCGGGCAGCTTCAGTTGCACGGGCACCGTGCAGTGCACGCTGCCGACAGGCACGGCGCCGGGCACGTACACGGTGGAGTACACCGCGACGGTGAACGCCGATGCGACCGGCACGGTCGGCAACAACGTGGTGCCGACGGGTGGCACGCCGGGCGGTCCGACCTGCACGGCGCCGGGCGCCTGTGAAACCTCGCATCCACTGACTCCGGTGGTGACGGTGTCGAAGGCCTCGAACCCGGCCAGTGGTGTGGCCGTGAGTGCGGGCCAGACGATCACCTACACGGTGACGGCGGTGGTGAGCAACGCGGCGCTGACCAGCCCGCTGGTGCTGACCGACACGCTGAGCGCGAACCAGACCTTCGGCTCGGTGACGAACCCGGGCAGCTTCAGTTGCACGGGCACCGTGCAGTGCACGCTGCCGACGGGCACGGCGCCGGGCACGTACACGGTGGAATACACCGCGACGGTGAACGCGAATGCGACCGGCACGGTCGGCAACAACGTGGTGCCGACGGGTGGCACACCGGGCGGTC
Organism: uncultured Dokdonella sp.; assembly: GCA_934526015.1. GTDB lineage: Bacteria > Pseudomonadota > Gammaproteobacteria > Xanthomonadales > Rhodanobacteraceae > Dokdonella. Next base: position 22,776 of record CAKSZY010000017.1, on the reverse strand, counting down.
CGACCTGCACGGCGCCGGGCGCCTGTGAGACCTCGCATCCGCTGAACCCGGCCGTGACCGTGTCGAAGGCCTCGAACCCGGCCAGCGGTACGGCGGTGGTTGCCGGCCAGACGATCACCTACACGGTGACGGTGGTGGTGGCGAACGCGACGACGAATGAAGTGCTGACGCTGGCCGATACGCTGAGCGGGAACCAGACCTTCGGCACTGTGGATACGGGCAGCACCCACCCCGCATTCACCTGCGGCGGCAGCCTGACCTGCACGTTGCCGGCGGGTACGGCGCCAGGCACCTACACGCTGGTCTACACGGCGACGGTGAATACCAATGCGACCGGCCCGGTCGGCAACAACGTGGCGGCGACGAATCCGCCGGGCGGCGACCCGGATCCGGTCTGCACGACGCCGGGCGGTTGCCAGACCACGCATCCGCTGAATCCGGCAGTGACGGTGTCGAAGGCCTCGAACCCGGCCAGCGGTACGGCGGTGAGCGCGGGCCAGACGATCACCTACACGCTGACGGCGGTGGTGAGCAACGCGGCGCTGACCAGCCCGCTGGTGCTGACCGATACGCTGAGCGCGAACCAGACCTTCGGCACGGTGACGAACCCGGGCAGCTTCAGTTGCACGGGCACCGTGCAGTGCACGCTGCCGACGGGCACGGCGCCGGGCACGTACACGGTGGAATACACCGCGACGGTGAACGCGAATGCGACCGGTACGGTCGGCAACAACGTGGTGCCGACAGGCGGCACGCCGGGCGGTCCGAGCTGTTCGGCACCGGGCGCGTGCGAGACCTCGCATCCGCTCAAGCCGTCGGTGACGCTGAACAAGAGCGCCAATCCCGCCAGCGGCTCGATCGTGGCGCTGGGCGAGACGATCACCTACACCGTGAACGTCGTGGTCGCCAACGCCGCGCTGCTGAGCAACGTGGTGGTGACCGACGTACTGGACCCCGGCCTGACCTTCGGTTCGGTGACGAGCTCGACCGGATTCACCGGCTGCACGGGCGCGCTGACCTGCACGCTGCCGACGGGCACGGCGCCGGGCACCTATACGCTGGTCTACACGGCGACGGTGGCGGCGACTGCGACGACGAGCGTGAACAACAGCGTGACGGCGACAGGCGGCAACGATCCGGGCGATCCGGACAATCCGCAGCCGGTCTGCACGACGCCGGGCGGTTGCCAGACCTCGCATCCGCTCGCCGCGAACGTGACCCTCGTGAAGGCAGGGCCGGTCGAGAGCGGCGGCACGCGGCCGGGCATCGCCGAACCGGGCGAAACGCTGACCTGGACGATCACGCTGAGCAACAGCGGTGGCGTCGCCTTCACGGATTACGACTTCACCGAGAACGTGCCGAACGGCGCGACCCTGACCAGCGTGACGGGCGCCGGCGTGACCGCCTGCGCGACGCCGGTGGTCGGCGCCGGTACCTGCGCCGTGACCGTGGCCAGCGTGCCCGCAAGCGGTTCGACCACCGTCACCATCGTGTTCACGGTCGCCAACCCGATCCCGGCCGGCGTGACGTCGATCGTCAACCTCGTCAACGGCGGCGACACGCCGCCGGACTGCCCGAGTCCGAACGTCTGCTCGACGACGACGCCGACCGAAGGCCGCGTCGCGATCGCCAAGACGGTGGCCGACGCCAACGGCAACGGCATCGCCGAGCCGGGCGAAACGCTGACCTGGACGATCACGCTGACGAACGACGGCGGCAGCGCCGTCAGCGGCTACGGCCTGACCGATCCGCTCGATGCGAACACGACGTTCGTCAGTGCGACGAACGGCGGTTCGCACGCAGCCGGCGTGGTGACGTGGACCGGCCTGACCGTTCCGCCGCAGGTCGGCGCGACGCCGGGCACGCTGGTGCTGACCGTGGTGACCACGGTCAATACGCCGATCCCGGACGGCGTGCGCTTCATCGCCAACCTCGTCCACGAGACCGGCGGCACGCCGCCCGATTGTTCGGCGACGCCGACCCCGGCGAACTGCGCGTCGATCCCGACCGCGGCGAACGTGACGGTGGCCAAGTCGCTCAGCGGCGAGAGCATCACCGCCGACGGCATCGCCGAGCCGGGCGAGCAGCTGACCTACACGATCACCCTGCGCAACCATGGCGGCACGGTGGCGAGCAACGTGATCGTCAACGAGACGGTGCCGCTGCACACGACCTTCGTCTCGGGCACGCCGGGCTGGAGCTGCGCCGCCGGTTCGCCGGCCGGCACGGCCTGCGACTCGGTGGTCAACGTGCCGGCCGCGGATGCCGGCGGCAGTCCGGGCGTGACGACGCTGACCTTCACCGTGCAGGTGGTCGACCCGCTGCCGGCCGGAGTGACGCAGATCGCCAACGCGGTGACCATCGACGATGGCACGCCGCCCAACTGCGCGGTCAATCCGACCCACCCGGCCTGCGTGATCACGCCGACGATCAACCTGAACCTGGTCAAGAGCGTCGAGTCGGTCACCGCGACCGGTCCGGGCACGTACTGGGTCGCCTACCGCATCGATCTGGCCAATACCGGCGGCAGCCCGGTCACCTACACGCTGACCGACACGCCTGACTTCACGCCGATGGGTGTCACGGTGACCGGCAACGGCCTCGCCGCGACGACCAGCGGCACGCTGAATCCGGCACTGCCGGGCGGCGCCTTTGCCGTCGCCAACGGTACGGCCGTGCAGATCTCGGCTGCCGGCGTGACCCTGGCGGCGGGCGCCACGCACAGCTATACCGTGCGCATCCCGATCGCGGTGTCGGCGGGCAGTCTCGGCAACGCGGTCTGCACGGGCGCGCCGGGCAATGGCCTGTACAACCGCGCCTCGGTGACCGGCTCGTTCGCTCGGGACAGCAGCACCTGCGCCCCGGTCTCGGGCGAGCAGCCGTTGATCCGCCTGGTCAAGAGCGTGCGCCTCGGTGTCGATGCCAACGGCGACCACTACGGCAACGTCGGCGACGTGCTGCACTACACCTTCGCGATCAGCAACCCGGGCACGGTCACGCTGAGCGCGATCGACCTGATCGATCCGCGCGTGACCGATCTGCAGTGCGACGCGACGACCGCCTACGGCGAGCCCATGCGCGTCCTGCGTGGCGACGAACTGTTCATCGGCGTCTTCGAGGAACTGCTCGGCGGCTCGCTGGTCCCGGGCGACTCGATCACCTGCAGTGCGACCTACACGATCACCGCGCAGGACGTGCTGAACCGGCGCGTCGTCAACAGCGCCACCACGCACGGTGCCGGTACGGACGGGCAGGTGGTGATGTCGACGAGCACGGCCATCTACACGAACATCCGCTGAGGACACCGGCATGCAGACGAAGACGATGACTACGCGTTTACTCGCCCTCGCACTGGCGGTGGTGGCGACGCCCGCGCTGGCTGCGGACGGCCTCGGCGTGGAAGCAACCGCCGCTTCCGGCAGCAGCGGCGCGTTCACTTTCACGATCGCCAACGACGGCAGCCAGGCCCTCGAGGCGCTGCGCTGGTATCCGGCTTCGGGCTACCGCGTGCACTGCGCGGCGCAGACCAGCGCCGGGCGCGGCTTCGCCGTCGACGGCTCGTTGCAGGCCGGCGACCGCGCCGACTGCACGATGTGGCCGCTGAATGCGCAAGCGGCGCGCAAGCGCAGCGTCGCCGTGGTGGTGTCCGCGCGCGGCGCGGACGGCACGGTCAGCCTGCGTCATGCCGGCATGAGTCCGGCCGGCACGGTCACCCCGGTGCAGGGCGTGGCGGTGGTCGTCGGTGGTGCGGTGCATGCCGATGCCGACTTCGATGGCCGCCTCGATGCCGGCGAATCGATCGCCTACGACTACACCGTGGTCAACGCCGGCACCGAGCCGCTGTCCGGCCTGATGCTGACCGATCTCACCGGCGCGGTGGCCTGCCCGGCGACGACCCTGGCGGTCGATGCGTGGATGACCTGCACGAGCAGCTACGTGGTCAGCGCCGGCGATGCCGGTAACGGCTACGTGCTCGACACGGTCGACCTGACCGGCACCGCCGCAAGCGGCCAGGCCGTGCAGGCGGCCGACGTGATCCTCACGCTCGATCTCGCCGGCAGCGCCGGCATCCGCGTGTTCAAGAGCCCGCTGCTGCTCGACGATGTCGATGCCAGCGGGTATGCCAGCGAAGGCGACGTGCTCGGCTACACCTTCCTGGTGAAGAACAGCAATGCGCAGGTCCTGTCTTCGGTCGACCTGGTCGAGCCCGACCCGAGCCTGATCGACGGCGCGATCACCTGCGAGGGGACGACCCTCGGCGGCCAGGCCTTCGCCGGCCTCGGCAGCGGCACCCTGGCCAGCCAGGATGTCCTGCGCTGTCGTGCGCAGCACACCGTCACCGCTGCCGAAGCGGCGGCCGGCGAAGCACTCAACCTGGCAGAAGCCACCGGCCTGCCGGCGGTCGGCGGACGGGTCTGGGGCACCGGCGCCTCGGCCGTGGCGATCGCCGGCGCCGGCCAGCTCGTCGTCACCAAGACGGTCAATGCGCCGACGGCGACCTACGGCAGCTACGTCACCTACACGATCAGCGTGCGCAACGACGGCTCGACCGACATCCAGAACGTCACCATCAGCGATCCGCTCCCGACCGGCATCGACTCGTTCGCGTGGACCTGCGTCGGCACCGGCGTGGCCTGTCCGGCGGCGAGCGGCACCGGCGCGATCGCGGAGACGATCCCGCTGTTTCCGAGTGGCGCGCAGGTGGTCTACACGATCCAGGCGATCGTCTCCTTCACCGCGCCGACCACCATTGTCAACGCGGTGACGGTGACGCCGCAGACGGACGTGCTGTGCGCGCCGGCCGGCACGCCGCCGCCGTGCAATGCGACCGTTCCGGTCGGAGTCGGCGCGGCGTTCGCCGTGCCGGTCGACAGCCGCTTCGCGCTGGTGGCGCTGGCCGCCCTGCTGGCGCTCGTCGCGGTGCCGCGCCTGCGTCGGCGCAGCAGTCGCTGAGGATTCCCGCACGCGCCATCCCTGGCGCTTCCGGGTGCAACGGGAGGGCCGCGCAAGCGGCCCTTTTCGTTGCCGCGCGGATGCCCGGTCCGCCGTCAGCCGTCGAAGCCGTCGACGAACAGCGTGTCGGAAATGATCGTGATCGGACCGTTCATGGCGTCGTGGTTGCCGCAGTTGTAGTGCAGGCTGTCGGGCGCATCCTCGGGAACGACGAAGGTGATCACCGTCGATCCGCTCGCCCCGTTGTTGCTGACCCCGTCGTTGTAGAGGTTGAGTGAACCGGTGGTGTTGATCGTGTTGATGTTGAACGGATGCGCCACGCTGACGTCCTGCAGGGCGAACGCATAAGTCTTGCCGCGGGCGAGGGTCAGCGGTGGGTTGTCGACGCCGTCGATCGACCAGGCGCCGAAGCCGTTGCTGGCGACGGAGTAGGTGACGTCCGCGCCGCCGGCGTGGGCGAAGCCGGCGCAGAGGATGCCGAGCGCGAGAACGCTGCGCCGGATGGCGGCATGGACGGGGGATGCGGGTTTCGACACGAGCGGGTTCCTCCGGAAGTCGGATGCAGGGACACGACGGAACCTGCCATCGTGTGGAACCGTGGGTGTCGTCAGGGCGGCCTGCGGTTGCATGCGCCGGCGGGCGCAGGGCGGCGGACGCGACGGCAGCGCGCAGTCCGCCGTGCCCCGTCGTGCATTGCCCTGCGGCGCAAACGGAAACGGCCGCTTGCGCGGCCGTTTCCGGGGTTGCCGAAGCAGGGAGGCTTACTTCGCCTCCTTCTCCATCAGCTTGTCGACCAGGTTGGCCGGCACTTCCTCGTAGTGGTCGAACGACATCGAGAACGTGCCGCGACCGCTCGTCGCCGAGCGCAGGAAGTTGATGTAGCCGAACATCTCGGCAAGCGGCACGAACCCCTTCACGAACGACTGCGGACCGCGCTGGCCCTGCTCGCTGACCGAGCCGCGACGACGGTTCATGTCGCCGATGACGTCGCCGAGGTAGTCGGCCTCGGTCACCACCTCGAGGCTCATGATCGGTTCGAGCAGCTTCGGCTTCGACAGCTTCTGCGCCTCGCGGAAGCAGGCGCGGCCGGCGATCTCGAAGGCCAGCGCGGAGGAGTCGACGTCGTGGTACTTGCCGTCGACCAGGCTGGCCTTGAAGTCGACGACTTCATAGCCGGCGATCTGGCCCTCGCGCGCCTCGACCTCGATCGCGTGCTCGACCGCCGGGATGTACTCGCGCGGCACGCGGCCACCGACGACCTCGTCGGCGAACACGACGCCCGAACCCGGCTCGCCCGGCTCGAACACCATCTTCACTTCGGCGAACTGGCCCGAGCCGCCGGACTGCTTCTTGTGCGTGTAGGTGTGTTCGACGCGGCCGCCGAAGGCCTCGCGGAAGCTGACCTTGGGCTTGCCCATGTTGGCTTCCACGCCGAGTTCGGTGCGCATGCGGTCGATGGTGATTTCGAGGTGCAGCTCGCCCATGCCCTTGAGCACGGTTTCACCGGTTTCCTTGTCGACCTCGAGCTTCAGCGACGGATCGGCCTTGACCATCTTGTAGAGCGCGGTCGACATCTTGTCGATGTCGTTGCGCGACTTCGGCTCGACCGAGACGCTGATGACCGGGTCGGGGAAGCGCATGCGCTCGAGCAGCACCGGCGAATTCGGATCGGTCAGGGTGTCGCCTGTCTCGGTTTCCTTCAGCGAGACGAACGCGCAGATGTCACCGGCGCGCACCTCGTCGATTTCCTTGGTCGCATTGGCCTGCACCTCGACGATGCGGCCGATGCGTTCCTTCTTGCCGCGGGTGACGTTCTGCAGGGTGTCGCCCTTCTTGATCACGCCGGAGTAGATGCGGGTGAAGGTCAGGGTGCCGAACTGGTCGTTGATGACCTTGAACGCGAGCGCACGCGCCGGTGCGTCGTCGGTCACTTCCTGCACGCCGACGACATTGCCGTCCTCGTCGACCATCGAGATGCCGCCGTTCTCGCCGGGATACGGCATGTAGTCGACGACGCCGTCGAGCAGGTGCTGCACGCCGCGGTTGCGATACGAGGAACCGCAGAAGATCGGCACCAGCTTGCCGGCCACGCAACCCTTGCGGATGCAGGCCTTGAGCGTTTCCAGTGACGGCGCCTCGCCGGTCGACAGGTAGGCTTCCATCGCGTCGTCGTCCATCTCCACGGCCGCCTCGATCGAGGCTTCACGCAGGCTGAGCAGGTTGGCGACCCATTCCTTGTCGGCGGCGGTGGTGAACTTCTGCACGCGCGGGTGGTTGGCCACCTGGTCGAGCGGGATCGTCTCCCACTTGCTGTCCTTGTCGTCGCCGAGCCAGATGTAGCCGCAGTTGGCGATGAGGTCGGCGAGGCCGATGAAGTCCTCGTGGCTGCCGAGCGGCACTTCGCAGATCACCGCGTTCGCGCCGAGGCGGTTGCGGATGCCATCGACGGCGTTCTTGAAGTTCGCGCCGATGCGGTCCATCTTGTTGATGTAGCACATGCGCGGCACGTTGTACTGGTCGGCCAGGCGCCAGTTCGTCTCGGTCTGCGGCTCCACGCCGGCAACGCCGTCGAACACCACCACCGCGCCGTCGAGCACGCGCAGCGAGCGGTTCACCTCGATCGTGAAGTCGACGTGTCCCGGGGTGTCGATGACGTTGATCTGATGGCCCTTCCACTCGGCGGAGACGGCGGCGGACTGGATCGTGATGCCGCGCTTGCGCTCCTGCTCCATGTAGTCGGTCGTGGTCGAGCCCTTGCCGTCCTTGGTGGCATGCGTGTCGACGACCTGATGCTTCTTGCCGGTGTAGTACAGGATGCGCTCGGTCGTGGTCGTCTTGCCCGCGTCGATGTGGGCAATGATGCCGATGTTGCGATAGAGCTTGAGCTCTTTCTGCCTGGCCATGGTGACTTCTCTCAGCGTAGGTGAATCTTTTTTCACAGGGCAGCCGGTACAGCCGCCGCCCTGCGTACGAGGTCGTGGTGTTGTCGTTCGGCGCGCGCACCGCATCACGCTGCTGCGCAGCGGCAGTGGGCGTCACGGGAGAGCCGGATGCGGACCGTGCCAGCCGTACCGGGCGCCGATCCCGGTACTCGTTCAGGTTCCGCCGCGTTCGGCGCGCGGCATTTTACACGACTTGAACGCCGCTGCGGGATGTCAGGCTGCCTCCCCCGCGTCGCGGGGCCGCCGCCGCGCAGGCACGTGGCCGGCCCTGCCGCCGTCCCGATCCCGGGGCGCCGCGCTGCCCGCCGGGCGGGCCCCGTCTCAGAACCCCCAGCTCGCCGTCACCGCCACGCGCGTCCGCGGTGCGCCGCGGCCGCTGTAGTCGGCACCGCGCCGATTGGCGTGGGCAAGCACCGCATGCAGATGCAGGCGGCCGAGTGCCAGGCCCAGGCCGGCGCTGGCATAGGCGTAGTCGGCGAGCCCGACCCGCGGCGTGCGCGGATAGCGGATGCCGCGGATGTCGGCATGGCCGATGCCGAGATCGAGCGAGAAGCCGCCGCCGAGCGGCTGGTGCCAGCCGGTCTCGATCCAGCTGGCGCGCCCGCGCGCGTACCGATCCGGGGCTTGCTGCAGGTACGGCAGGTCGGGCGCATGGCCGAGCACGAGCGACCAGCGGCCACGCCAGCCGAGGCCGAGGCCGAGTTCGTCGTAGCGCAGCTCGTCGTTCCAGCGGTTCCAGGGGGATTCGTAGTGGACCAGGCCGGCGCGCAGCTGCCAGTCCTCGTCGAGATGCCAGCGATGGTCGAGGTAGAGGTCGAGCTGGGCCCCGCGCGATTGCCCGTCCGGATGCTCGCCGACCGCGCCGATGCCGATCGTCCAGCGGTCGCGGTCGTGCCGCAGGTGGCCGAACCAGGCCGGCTCACCGCCGGTGAGGCTGCGGCCGTGCAGCAGGCTGTCGCTGCCCCAGCCGATGCGGCCGTCCCAGCCGGCCGGCGCCGCTTGCGGGATCGCCGCGAGCAGGATCGACGCCGGCATGGCAAGCCGCAGGAAGGCGCGCGCGCGGTGAGGCCGATCCGTCGTGGCGCGCCCGTGCATCGATGCTCCTCCGCCGCCATCGGCGTATCTTCGGCGCCGCACCTTCGGGCGAATCGGGCGTGAAAGCAACCTTTTCGCCCGCTGGCGGCACTGAGCTGCATGCGCATCCCGGGCAACCGCCTATGACCACCCCCGAGCCGATCGAATCCGCGCCGTTGCCGGCCGCCGCCGCGGCCGCCGACGCGGATGCGCGCGACGCGGCCTGGCTGGCGGCCATCGCCCGCGGCGATCGCATCGCCTTCGAGCGGCTCTACCTGCACCATCATCCGCGCCTGTCGCGCTTCGTCGCGCGCCAGACCGGGCGCCGCGAGCTGGTCGAGGAGATCGTCAACGAGGCGTTCTGGATCGTCTGGAGCAACGCCGCGCGCTTCCGCGGCGATTCCAAGCCGGCCACATGGATCATCGGCATCGCCTGGCGTTGCATGATGAAGGCCGTGCGTCGCCCGGTCGCGACCGGCATCGCCGACCTGCGCGACGGCGCGTTCGAGCCGCGGGATGACGAAGGCGACGACGCCCGCCGCGACCTGTGCGACTGGCTGCAGGCGGGCCTGTCGACGCTGCCGGCCGACCAGCGCACCACGATCGAGCTGGCCTATTTCCTCGGCCAGTCCTGCGAGGAGATCGCCGCGATCATGGAATGCCCGGTCGGCACGGTGAAGGCGCGCCTGTTCCACGCGCGCGTGCGCCTGCGCAATGCGTTGCCGGGACTGGCCGGCGAGTCGAGGCGGAGCGGGTCATGAACGACGACCACCACCACACCGATCCTGCCGAGGCCCATCGCGAGACCTGGCAGCGGATTCCCTGGCTCGTCAACGGCACGGCGGCCGAGGAGGAACGCCGGCAGGCCGAGACGCATCTCGCCGGCTGCGCCGATTGTCGCGACGAGTACGCGCTGCAGGAACGCATCCGCGACGGCTTCGAGGCCGCCGGTTGCGGCAGCGGGGATGCGGCGCGGGCGGCTTTCGCGCGGCTGGCCGCGCGCCTCGACGAGGCGCCGGCGCCGGACCGGGAAGCGCCGGTGCCGCTGCGTCGTGGCCGCGGCACCGGCTGGCTGCAGGCGCTGGCCGCGGCCGTCGTCGTGCAGGCGATCGGCCTGGTCGTCCTCGTCGGCTGGATCGTCCAGCATCCGCCTGCGCCGTACCGCACGCTCGGCAACGGCGAGAGTCCCGCACCGACGGCGGTGATCCGGCTGGTGCCGGCGCCGGCGCTCGGCGTCGAGGAGCTGCAGGCGCTGCTGGTCGAGAACGGCCTGCGCATCGTCGACGGCCATGCCGAACGCGCGATCTTCGCGCTGGCGCCGACGCGGCCGATCGACGTCGGCGAGACGCTCGCCCGCCTGCGCGCGCGCGGCGACGTGCTGCTGGCCGAGCCGATCCTCGGAGCGGTCGATGCACGCCACTGAGCGGTCTCTCGCCGGCATCGCCCGCGCGGGATTCGCCGCGCTCGCCCTGCTGGCCGCCGGCGCGGCGCTCGCCCAGCCGCGCGACTGGAGCACGGCACCGGCGGATGCCGGCCACATCATCGTCGCCGTCGCCGAGCAGCCCGATCCGGCGTTCGCCGTCGGCGCGACGCCGCGCGGCTACGGCGGCATGCCGGCCTACGCCGGCAGCGAGCGCGGCGCCGCACGGGCCGCGCGGGTGGCGCGCGAACACGGGCTGCGCGAGCTGGCCGCGTGGTCGATCGAAAGCCTGCGCCTGCGCTGCGCGGTCTACGCGATACCGGCGGGCGGCGACCGCGAAGCGGTCCTCGCCCGGCTCGCTGCCGATCGCCGCGTACGCATCGCCCAGCCGTTGCAGACCTTCGAGACACTGGCCACACCGAGTGCCGCGGCGGTCGCCTACGACGATCCCTACCTGCGCCTGCAGCACAACTTCCGTGCGATCGACGGCGCCGGCGCACAGCGCTGGACGCGCGGCGAGGGCGTGCGCGTCGCCGTCATCGACACCGGCGTCGACCTCGGCCACCCCGATCTCGCCGGGCGCATCGACACGCACCGCGATTTCGTCGCCGCCGAAGCGGCGACGTTCCCGCCCGAACGCCATGGCACCGGCGTCGCCGGCACGATCGCGGCGATCGCCGGCAATGGCGTCGGCATCGTCGGCATCGCTCCCGCCGCGCGCGTGTCCGCCTATCGTGCCTGCTGGAGCCTGCACGGCGACGCCGAGCGCGCGCACTGCAATTCGTTCACCCTCGCCCTTGCCCTCGGCGCGGCGATTGCGGCAAAGGCCGAGATCATCAATCTCAGCCTCGGCGGCCCGCGTGACGCCCTGCTCGAGCAACTCCTCGCCGAAGCGCTCGCCCGCGGCATCGTCGTGGTCGGCGCGGTTCCGCCGTCCGGCTCGCTCGACGGCTTTCCGCTGGCGGTGGATGGCGTGCTTGCCGTCGCTGCCGCGGAGGATGCGAACCCGTCCGCGGCACGGCTGGCCGCACCGGGCCGCGACATCCTCGCCGCGCAGCCGGGTGGCGGTTTCGACTACCGCTCGGGCAGTTCGCTCGCCACCGCCCAGGTCAGCGGGGTGGTCGCCCTGCTGCGCGGCCTGCGCCCGCGCCTCGACGGCGCCGCCATCGACGCATTGCTGATGCGCTCGCGCGGCACGGGCGCAATCATCAACGCCTGTAGCGCGGTCGCCGAACTGCGCGGCAGCACGGGCGATTGCGGCGACGCGATGGCCGCGCTGCCGTCGCCGCGGGCGCACTGAGCGGTGCGAACGCGTCCGCAGCGGTTCGCGCAGGCCGACGAAGCCCGCACCCTGCGCGAAAGCGCGCGGGCGCCGTGCGAGGAACGCCACATTGCGGAATCGAAAGCGTGCGTGGAGTTGTCCGCAGACTCGTTCAGAGCATCCCTAGGGATGCCCTGATCCCTGCTCCGCAAACCCCATCGCCACCGAGTTGAGGCAATAGCGCAGGCCGGTCGGCGGCGGGCCGTCGGGAAAGACGTGGCCGAGATGGCCGTCGCAGCGCGCGCAGCGGATCTCGGTGCGGAGCATGCCGTGGCTGTCGTCGCGGATCTCGCGCACGTGCTGCGGATCGAACGGCCGGAAGAAGCTCGGCCAGCCGGTGCCGGAATCGAACTTGGCGTCGGAGCGGAACAGCGGCAGCGCGCACAGGCGGCAGACGTAGGTGCCGTCGCGGTGGTTGTCGAGCAGGCCGCCGCAGAACGGCCGCTCGGTGCCGTGGTCGAGGATGACGCGACGCTCCTCGGGCGTCAGCGCGGCGGCGAGGCGCTCGACCTCGGCGGCGGCGAGCGGGGCGATGTCGTGGCCGGATGCGGAGCGCGTCACTTGACCGACCCCTTCAGCCGGTCGGCGTACTTCTGCCGCAGCTTGGCGACCTTCGGCAGCGCCACCGCGGCGATGTAGCCCTGCTCGGGATGCCGTTCGGCGTAGTTGTGGTGGTAGTCCTCGGCGACATGGAAGGCCTCGAGCGGGACGACCTCGGTGACGATCGGCGCATTGAACACGCCGGCCGCGTCGAGCTGGCGGATGTAGGCCTCGGTGACGTCCTTCTGCGCGGCATCGGCGTAGAACACCGCCGAGCGGTACTGGCGGCCGCGGTCCTCGCCCTGGCGATCCTTCTGGGTCGGGTCGTGGGCGACCGAGAAGTACACCTTGAGCAACTGGCCGAAGCGGATGCGCCGCGGATCGAAGCGGACCGAGACGACCTCGGCGTGGTTGGTCGCGCCGCTGCAGACGGTCTTGTAGTCGGCGGTGTCGGCGCCGTCGCCGCTGTAGCCCGGCAGCACCTCGAGCACGCCGTCGAGTTCGCGGAACACGGCCTCGACGCACCAGAAGCAGCCGCCGGCCAGCACGGCGACCTGTTCGCCGGTGGACGAGGCCGGGTCGATGTCGCGCTCGGGATTCGGAAAGTCGCCGCGCGCGATCGCGAGATTGGCGCCGGGAAGGTCGCAGACGAGGTTCATCGGAAGGTCCTGCAGGCGGGGATGCTGCATTGATGCACCCACGGCCTGCGCATTTCAAGGCGATTGTGCACGCGCCTTTGCGTTTTCCTTGCATCCTGCCTGAACGTCTTGATGCCGCGACGCGGCACACTGGCGTGGCCTGCTTCGCCTCGATGGCCGCGGTGGAGCCGGGCAAGCCCGGCCGGGGCTTGCGAAAGAGCCAAGGCAGCGGAGCAAGCTCCGCTTCACGAAGCCGGGCTTTCGCGAAGCCGGGCACGCAGCAGACGTTCCAGCCCGCAGGAATCCAGGGTCGATCATGCAGAAACACACGCAACGCCTCGTCCGCACCGTCATCCTCGTCGCCGTCGCGATCGCCGTCGCGATCGGCCTCAAGCTCTGGCTGTTCCCCGCCGCGGCCGAGGCGAGCCATGTCACCGCGCCGGTGACGGTCACCGACATCGAGGACACCGTGATCGCCACCGGCGAGCTCGAGGCGCGCAACCTCGTCAGCATCGGTGCGCAGGTGTCGGGACGCGTGGTTTCGCTGAAGGTCGACGTCGGCGACACCGTCAGCGCCGGCCAGCTGATCGCCGAGATCGACTCGCTGCCGCAGCAGAACACCCTGCGCAATGCCGAGGCCGCGCTGCAGACGACGCAGGCGCAGCGTCTGGCCAGGGTCGCCGCCTTGCGCCAGGCCGAACTCGCGTTCCAGCGCCAACGCGACATGATCGCCGAAGAGGCCACCTCGCGGGCCGAGTACGAGGCCGCCGAGGCGGCGCTGGCGACGACGCGCGCGGACATCGCCGCGCTCGACGCGCAACTCGCGCAGGGCAAGATCCAGGTCGACACGGCGCGCCTCAATCTCGGTTACACGAAGATCACCGCGCCGATCGACGGCACCATCGTCGCCGTCGTCACCAGGGAAGGCCAGACCGTCAACGCCAACCAGTCGGCGCCGACCATCGTCAAGCTCGCCCAGCTCGACACGCTGACCGTCAAGGCGCAGATCTCCGAGGCCGACGTGCCGAAGGTCAAGGCCGGGCAGAAGGTCTGGTTCACCATCCTCGGCGAGCCGGACCGGCGCTACCACGCCGAACTTCGCGCGGTCGATCCGGCGCCGGAATCGATCGCCAGCGAGTCGGGCAGTTCGTCGTCGACGAATGCCTCGTCGACGGCGATCTACTACAACGGCCTGTTCGACGTGCCGAATCCCGAAGGCCGCCTGCGCATCGCCATGACCGCGCAGGTCAACATCGTCCTGGCCGAGGCGAAGGATGCGCTGGTGGTGCCGTCCTCTGCGCTCGGCGCCCCGCAGCGTGCCGAAGCGGCGCCGGCGGCGGGCGCGCGGCCGGCTGCCGACGGTCCGCCACGCCAACGCCGCGGCGACGGCGAGCGGCGCCCGCGCGGCGAAGGCGCCGGCATCGAGGGCGGCCTGCGCAGCGTGCAGGTGCTCGACGCCGACGGCAGCGTGGAAGTGCGCAACGTCCGCGTCGGCATCAACAACAACGTGTCCGCGCAGATCCTCGAAGGCGTCAGGGAAGGCGAGCGCGTCGTCACCGGCACGGCCGGCACGGCCGCGTCGGCGACGGGTCGCCAGCCGGGCGTGCGCATGCGTCCGCCGATGGGCTTCTGAGGGTGACCACCCCGCTGATCCAGCTGCGCGGCCTGCGCCGCGAGTACCCGGCCGGCGACCAGCCGCTGGTCGTGCTGCGCGACGTCGACCTCGACATCGCCGCCGGCGAGTTCGTCGCCATCGTCGGCGCCTCGGGCTCGGGCAAGTCGACGCTGATGAACATCCTCGGCTGCCTCGACCGTCCGACCGCCGGCAGTTATCGGCTGGCCGGCCGCGAAACCGGCCGCCTCGACGCCGACGAACTCGCCGAACTGCGCCGCGAGCATTTCGGCTTCGTGTTCCAGCGCTACCACCTGCTGGCCGACCTCACCGCGCTCGGCAACGTCGAGACGCCGGCGATCTATGCCGGCAAGGATGCCGCCACGCGCCGCGAACGCGCGCGCGCCCTGCTGACCCGGCTCGGTCTCGCCGACCGTCTCGGCCATCGTCCCGGCCAGCTCTCCGGCGGCCAGCAGCAGCGCGTGTCGATCGCGCGTGCGCTGATGAACGGCGGAGAAGTCATCCTCGCCGACGAGCCGACCGGTGCGCTCGACAGTGCCAGCGGCGCGGAAATGCTGGCCCTGCTGAAGGAACTGCATGGCGAGGGCCACACGATCATCCTCGTCACCCACGATGCCGGTGTCGCCGCGCATGCCGGACGCGTGATCGAAATCCGCGACGGCGCGATCGTCGCCGACCGCCGCAGCGGCGCCGCGTCCGCAGGCACGCCGCGGCGCGCGCCGAAAGCCGGCGACAAGGGCTGGCGCGCCGGCTGGGGCCGCTTCGCCGAGGCCTTCCGCATGGCCGTGCTGGCGATGACCGCGCACCGCCTGCGCACCTTCCTGACCATGCTCGGCATCATCATCGGCATCGCCTCGGTGGTGTCGGTGGTCGCGCTCGGCGAAGGTTCGCGCCAGCGCATCCTCACCGACATCAGCTCGATCGGCACCAACATCATCGACATCTATCCCGGCGCGGGCTTCGGCGACATGCGCTCGGCGCGCGTGCGCACGCTGGTGCCGGCCGATGCCGAAGTGCTGGCGCAGCAGGACTACGTCGACAGCGCCACACCCGGCGTGTCGAGCAGCGTGGCGATGCGCTACGGCAACGTCTCGGTGAACGCCCAGGTGTCCGGCGTCGGCGAGCAGTACTTCCGGGTGCGCGGCGTCGACATCGCGGAGGGCGTCGCCTTCGACGCCGGTGCCGTGCGCCGGCAGTCGCAGGACGTGGTCATCGACAGCAACACGCGCGCCAAGCTGTTTCCCGACGGCGGCGCGGCGATCGGCGAAGTGATCCTGCTCGGCAACGTGCCATGCCGGATCATCGGCGTGACGAAGAAGAAGGACTCGGCGTTCGGCAGCAACGAGAACCTCAACGTGTTCGTGCCGTACACGACCGCGATGAGCCGCCTGCTCGGCCAGTCGTACCTGCGCAACATCACCGTGCGGGTCAGCGACGAGGTGTCGATGGCGGCGGCCGAGCAGGCGATCACGCAGCTGCTGAGCCAGCGCCACGGCCGCCAGGACTTCTTCGTCTCCAACATCGACAGCGTGCGCCAGACGGTCGAGCAGACCACCCGCACGATGACCCTGCTGGTGTCCTCGATCGCGCTGATCTCGCTGGTGGTCGGCGGCATCGGCGTCATGAACATCATGCTGGTTTCGGTCACCGAGCGCACCCGCGAGATCGGCGTGCGCATGGCGGTCGGTGCGCGCCAAGGCGACATCCTGCAGCAGTTCCTCATCGAGGCGGTGCTGGTCTGCCTGCTCGGCGGCCTGCTCGGCGTGCTGCTGGCGGTCGCCCTCGGTGGCGTGTTCGCGCGCGTCGGCGGCAATTTCCAGATGGTCTATTCGGTCACCTCGATGGTCGTCGCCTTCGCCTGCTCGACGCTGATCGGCGTGGCGTTCGGTTTCCTGCCGGCGCGCAATGCCGCCCGGCTCGACCCTGTCGAGGCACTGGCCCGCGAATGAATCCGATGAACAAGACGATCCCCCTGCTGGTGGCCGCCGTTGCCACCGCCCTCGCCGGCTGCTCCGCCGTCGTGCGCACGCCGTACGAACGCCCCGTGCTGGTCACTCCCGCGCAATGGAATGTCGTCAGCGCCGAGGTGCCGGCGGTCGACGACGGCCGCTGGTGGACGCGCTTCGACGACGCCGGGCTCGACCGCGCCATCGACGAGGCGCTTGCGCGCAACAACGATCTTGCCGCGGCGACGATCCGCGTGCGCCGCGCGCAGTTGCAGGCCGGCGTTGCCGCCACCGCGCTGGCGCCGACCTTCAGCGCCGGGCTCAACAGCAACGCCAGCCGCGACCTCGATGGTGGCGGCCCGACCGCGCGCTCGAACTCGGCCTCGCTCGGCGCGAGCTACGTGCTCGACCTCTGGGGCCGGCTCGGCAGCCAGCGCGACGCCGCCGTGTGGGAGGCGCGCGCCAGCGAAGAAGATCTCGCCAGCACGCGCCTCGCCCTGATCGGCACGACGGCCGGACTGTACTGGCAGCTCGCCTTCCTCGAGGAACGCATCGCCGCCAGCGAGGCGAGCATCGCCTACGCCGAACGCACGCTCGCGCTGGTGCGCACGCAGTTCGCCGCCGGCGCGGTGTCGGGCCTCGAACTCAGCGACGCCGAGCAGGGCGTGGTCAACCAGCAGGCCGCGCATGTCCAGCTCGCCCAGCAGCGCGAGGAAACGCGCAACGCCTGGGCGATCCTGTTCGATGCAGCGCCCGACGCTGCCGTGCCGGCACATCCGCACGCGCTCGACACGCGCGAGCCGCCGGCCGTGGCCGCGGGCCTCCCGGCCGACCTGCTCGGTCGCCGCCCCGACCTGCGCGCGGCCGAACTGCGCCTGCGCGCGAGCCTGGCCGGCGTCGATGCGACGCGGGCGAGTTGGTACCCGTCGATCAGCCTCACCGCCGGCATCGGCTCGTCGAGCACCTCGCTCGCCGACGTGCTGAAGAACCCGGTCGGCACGCTCGGCGCGGGACTCTCGCTGCCGTTCCTCAACGTGAAGCAGCGTCGGCTCGACATCGCGGTGTCGCAAGCGCAGTACGAGGAAGCGGTGGTCAACTTTCGCCAGACGCTGTACCGGGCGCTGGCCGACACCGCCAACGCCCTGGCCGCGCGCGAGGCACTCGCCGCGCGTGCCGTGCTGCTGCAGCAGGCGTTCGAGGCGGCACGCACGTCGGAACGGCTGAACGAAGTGCGTTATCGCGCCGGTGCGGTCCCGCTGCGCAACTGGCTCGATGCGCAGGAGCGGCGTCGCTCGGCGGAGATCGCGCTGGCCGAGATGCAGCTCGCCCGCCTCGATGCCCAGGTCACGCTGTACCAGGCACTCGGCGGCGATGCGCCGACGCGGCAGGGCGAAGCGACTGCGGACGAAGGGTGAGCAGCGGCCGTCGGCCGCCGTCCCCGCGAGCGGAGCCGGCTCGAGGCGCGCGGGTTTTTGTGGAGCCGGGCTTTCCGCGCCGGGGTGCTTCCGGCTTCCGCCGCGATGACCCTTGTCCGGGCCTTCCCTGACGCGAACCCGCGGCTCAGGGAAGGGTGGCCGTGGCCGGTGGCGTCAGCGGCAGACCGTAGTGGATCAGCACGTCCTCGATCTCGGCCAGCGGCACGCGTTCCCCCTTCTCGGCCCGACCGGCCTGGCCGAACAGTTCGTTGATGCGCGGTTCGCTGTCGGGATCGGGTTCCAGCACGAACGAGGTTTTCGCGGCGATGCCGCGCGCCCAGGCATCGCGCACGCTTGCCCAGTAGTCGCGTGTTTTCGCCCAGTGCTCGCGTCCCGGCGAGAAATCGAAGTCGTCGATGCGCGTGTAGCTGTTGATGCCGCGCTCGCGGGCGATGGCATGGCGGCGGCCGTCGGCATCGATGACGATCTTGGTGTTGTCCTGCTCGTGGGCCCAGCCGCCCGGGGTCAGCGTGTGGCGGTTGATCGCCTCGATGGCCTGGTAATCGCTGCGCTTGGAATATTCCCGGCGCGGCAGCGGGCGCAGGGTGGTGTCGGACGTCCATGCGTCGACGCCGTCGGCGTGGGTCCAGCGGCCGAGGCCGGTGTAGCGCGGCGCGTCGTCGACTTCGTAGACGACCTGCGCCCAGGCGCCGCGCGCGGAGTCGACGTCGACTGCCTCGTGCTCGAACCGGCCGCGGCCACGGTAGCGCAGCAGGTCGGCCGGTTCGTGATGCCAGTCCTGGCGCCAATGCTTGATGACGTGGACCTCCTCGCCCATCTTCATCACGAGGATGTGCTGAAGGGCGATATGGCGACCGCTGTCGGCGATGACCTCGACCAGTTCGGTGGCGCCGGAGCGCTGCGCCGCATGCGGCGTGTAGCCCGGCGCCAGCGCGGCGGTCTCGTCGAAGATGAAGCGCACGCGGAACTCGCCGGCCATGGCGAGGATGCTGCGGCGATCGCACTCGAAGCGTTGTTCGGCCGTCGTCGGCGGCACCGGGCACGGCGGCGTGTACTGCGCGTGCGCCGCTTCGGCCAGCGGCTTGGCCGGCGCGGGCGCCTTCGTGCGCGGTGCGCCGGCGCAGGCGGCGAGGGCGAGCAGGGGGACGAGGAGGGCGGGCAGGGCAAGCGGGCGTGGGTTCATGGCGTCAGCCGATGTGGAGGGGGGAGAGCGCTTCGGCATTCTCGTCGCGAACGATCGTGCGCGCGAGGTCGAGGCCGAGCAGGGAAATCCGCAGCGGCGCCTTTGCGTCGAGCGTGTGCAGCCACGGAAGGGGTCGAAGGTCGAAGGCGAGCAGGCGCGCCTGCCAGCGGCTGGCGAAGCGTGCAAGCGCACGGCGCAGCAGGGTGGCATGCATCGATGCCTCGGCAGATGCGGCCTCGCGGGCGACGAGGCCGTGGGCGGCGCACATCTGGTCCCAGGCCAGCACATCGGAATCCGGCAGCAGGTACAGGCGGGCGATCGTTTCGCCCGAGTCGGCGTGGAAGCACAGCCATTCGCGCGGTCCCTGCGGGGTGACCTGGCTCCAGGCGGCGAGGCTCGTGCAGCGCGCCAGCAGGCCGGCAGCGGCGTGATCGAGGCGCATCAGGCGCAGGCCGCTGCTGACGTGCAGCGGTGCCGCGGGCGCACTGTCGCGCCGCTCGAGCCACAGCACGGTGCCGAGCCGGGGCAGCCAGTCGGCGAGCGCGGCGAGATCGAGGCGGACCCGTCCGGCCTCGCCGCTGCCCGCAGCGGGCCGGTGCTCTTCACGCGGCAGCGCGGCGTCGAACGTTTCCGCGCTGCCCGCCGGGATCCAGTCGGGATATCCGTCGCTCATCGTCGCACCTCGCGCAGGGTCGAGCCGTCGGGGGAATCAGAACGTCGCGCGCAGGCCGATGCTGCCGGCGCGTCCGGGGGCGGTATACCGGTCGAGCACGCTCGAGCTGGCGGACAGTCCGCCTGCCATGCCCCAGTTCCAGTACTTGCGATCGGTGAGGTTGGTCGCCGCAGCGAACAGCTCGAGGCGTTCGAGCGGTTTCCAGCAGGTGTAGAGGTCGAGCGTCGCGTAGCCGTGCGGCGCAAACGGTTCCGGTATGCCGTTGGCGGGATCGCCGGCCGGAAGGCGATCCTGCGCATCGACGAAGCTGCCGACCAGTTCCGCGCCCCAGCGTTCGCGGTCGTAGGCAAGACCGAGTACGGCCTTGCGCGGATCGATGCTGGCCAGCGGTTCCCCGGCGGTCTCGTCGTCGCCGCGCGCGGTGGCAAAGCTGCCCTTGATGGCGAGGCCGGCGAGCGCATCGGAAAAGGCGCCGAGATGGATGCCGTAGCGCGCTTCGGCGCCGCGGATCTTCACCCGACTGAGGTTGCGCGACTGGAACACCATCAGGCCGTCGTCGTTCATGCCGACGAAGGCCAGCGAATCGATGAAGTCGCGATAGCGGTTGGCGTAGGCCGACACGCTGAACCAGCCGATGTCGGTGCCGGCGCGCAGGCCGAGCTCGAGTCCGCGGCTTCGTTCCGGCTTCAGGTCGGGATTGGGGATCGCCGTGTAGCCGAAGCTGATGTTGGTGAAGCCGATGTTGACGTCGTCGAACGGCGGTGCGCGGAACCCCTGCGCGTACTGGGCGAAGGCATTCCAGTGTTCGGAGAAGCGCCAGATCACGCCGAGCTTCGGCGACCAGCCGAGGTGGTCGAGGCTTTCCGGCTCGATGCCGGGATTGTCGGCGGCGAATATCGCGTCGTTTTCCGGGTCGAGCCGGTAGGAGTCGACGCGCAGCGCCGGGATCAGGCTGAGGCGCCCGCCGGCGAGGGTCATTTCATCCTGCGCGAAGAACGCGGCGGTGGTGGTCTCGGTGATCGGGAAATCGCGCACCGGAAACACGTCCGGCGGCACATTCGGCGAGCTCGCGCCGGTGGTCAGGTTGAGCTGGTAACCGTCGCGCTGCTCCTCGGTGCGGGTGCGCGAGAGATCGAGGCCCCAGGTCAGCGCATGGGTGACCGATGCGCCCCGCCATTCCTTGCGCGCGGTCAGCTCGGCGCCGACTACGCGCTGCTCGTAGTCGAAGCGGCGGAATCGCTGCAGCGGATTCGACAGCACGCCGGCGGTCGCCGTGGCGCGGTCCTCGAGGGTGTCCTGGCGGGTCGTGCTTTCCTGCACCCAGGCCTTCCAGTCGAGCGCGTCGAGCCAGGTGGAGGCGAACGGGATGGCCTGCCCGAACGACAGGCGCTGGCGCTCGCGGTCGTCCGCGCCGATCAGCGAGGTCGTGCGTGCGCCGTTGGCGGTGAGCGTGCGCGAGCTCAGCGCGTCGGTGTCGATCGAGGCCTTTTCGCCATCGAGGGTGAGGCGGTCGATGCGTCCGCTGGCCGCCGCATGCACATACTTGGCGAGCAGTGCATTGCCTTGCGTCTGCTGCGGATTCGGCCGCGTGCGGGTGGCGTTGTCGCTGTCGTTGCCGCCCTGGTTCGCCAGCGCGTGACCGGCGCGATGGGTGGCGACGACGACCACGCCGTTGGCGGCGTCGCCGGCGGCGAAGCTGCCGGTCAGGGAGGCCTGGCGGTTGGCACTCGCGTACTGCGCCTTGCCGGACACGTGCAGGGAATCGCCGTCCACGAGGTAGTCGGCCGGGTCCTTGGTGACGAAGCTGACGACGCCGCCGAGTGCATCGGAACCGTACAGCGACGAGGCCGCGCCGCGGATGATCTCGACGCGCTTGAGCGCATCGACGTCGACGAGGTCGCGCCCGGCGTTGGAGAAACTGCCGATGGCGAACTCCTCCGGCAGCGGAATGCCGTCGACCTCGATGTGCACGCGGTCGCCGCCGAGGCCGCGGATGCGGAAGCCGCCCAGGCCGAATCGCGTGGCGCTGCCGGTGACCGAGACACCAGGCTCGTAGCGCACGAGTCCGGCGATGTCCTGCACCTGGCGGCGGTCGATCTCGACGGCGTCGATCACGCTGACGTCGCTGGCGACGTCACGCACGGCGCGCTCGTTGAGCGTGGCGCTGACGACGATGCGGTCGAGTTCATGGATGATCTCGAGTGGATAGGCGGCGTCTTCGCCGCGCGCGAGCGGCGACAGGACCAGGCTGACGGCACAGGCCGGCACGCAGGTGCGGAAGATGGGCATGGAAGTCCAGGGCGCAGGGAAAGAGGCGCGCTGGCTGGCAGGAGGATCCCGTGGATGGCGGGACGGGATCCGGGGCTGGCTGCGACGTGGGGGGCAGGCGGGCGTCGGCGACGCTCCGGTTTACTTGGTGAGGATCAGCTTGTCGTTGCGGGTCAGGCGCAGGCGGTACTCCTGGCCGGAATGTTCGATGACGAGCTCGCGACCGCCGCCGAGCAGGCGCAGGCTGTCGATGCGCTTCGCGACCGCGGCACGCAGCGGTGCCGAGGGCATCGACGCCAACGGGACGGACTCCTGGCCAGTCGGCGAGGCATTTGCGGACGGGTTCAGCATGGGTGGCTCCGGGTGGGGTCGAACCCGATCAAATGATAATGATTCGCGTTTGCGAGTCAAGCGGGTTTTGCCTCGGTGGTGCTCCTATTCCGTCATGCTGGCGGAGGCCGGCATCCAGCTCATTGACCTTGGTTCTTCGCTCTCTCTTGGGTGTGTTGAATCACGGGTTCCGCTCGCCTCGGCGGCGAGCGTGCTCCAGAGAGGACGGGGCCTTCGCTTCGCTCTCTCTTGGGTGCTTTGAACCACGGGTTCCGCTCGCCTCGGCGGCGAGCGGGTTACTTCTCTTTTGGCGAAAAGAGAAGTAACCAAGAGAAACGCGTTCCCGGCATCCGCGCCGATCGGGCGTTGCCCGATCGGTACCCTGCGGTGCTCGCCGCCCAGCGGCCGGCGAACAACTC
>CAKSZY010000016.1 GCA_934526015.1 uncultured Dokdonella sp. | reverse complement strand
GTTGTTCGCCGGCCGGTGGCTGGCGAGCACCGCAGGGGACCGGGCGGACGCAGTCCGACCGGCGCGACTGCCGGGGTGCCCTTCTCTTTGGTTACTTTCTCTTGGGCAAGCAAGAGAAAGTGACCCGCTCGCCGCCGAGGCGAGCGGAACCCTTGGCTCAACACATCCAAGAGAGCGCGAAGAGCCAAGGCTAAGGAGCTGGATCCCGGCCTTCGCCAGGATGACGGCGAGAGTTGCCGAGGCGAGCGGAACCCGTGGTTCAACACACCCAAGAGAGAGCGAAGAACCAAAGCCAGGAGCAGGATGCCTGCCTCCGCCGGCATGACGGCGTTTGGGCCGCCGAGGCGAGCGGAACCCGTGGTTCAACACACCCAAGAGAGAGCGAAGAACCAAAGCCAGGAGCAGGATGCCTGCCTCCGCCGGCATGACGGCGTTGGGGCCGCCGAGGCGAGCGGAACCCGTGGTTCAAGACATCCAAGAGAGCGCGAAGAGACAAGGCAAGGATCTGCATGCCCGCCTGCGCCGGCATGACGGTATCGGGACAGCATGACGGCATTGGGGCGCCGCCAAGACGACGGGGTATGATCCCGCGACTTCCGGGGAGAGAAGCATGAGCCTGATCGCGCGCCTGACGCGGCACAAGAGCATCGAACAACTGCAGGCCGAACTCGGCCAGCGCCGCGATTTCCGCCGCGTGCTGGGACTCTGGCAGCTGACCAGCATCGGCCTCGGCGGCATCATCGGCGTCGGCATCTTCGTGCTGGCTGGCCAGCAGGCGGCGGCCAACGCCGGACCGGCGGTGGCGCTGGCCTTCATCATCGCCGGCGTCGCCAGTGCGGCCGCGGCGCTCTGCTATGCGGAGTTCGCCGGGATGATCCCGGTCACCGGCAGCGCCTACACCTATGGCTACGCGGTGCTCGGCGAGTTCGCCGCCTGGCTGATCGGCTGGGACCTGCT
This sequence comes from uncultured Dokdonella sp., assembly GCA_934526015.1. Classification (GTDB taxonomy): domain Bacteria; phylum Pseudomonadota; class Gammaproteobacteria; order Xanthomonadales; family Rhodanobacteraceae; genus Dokdonella. The sequence continues at coordinate 51,069 of CAKSZY010000016.1, read as the reverse complement.
GCTCGAGTACGCCCTGATCGTCGCCGCGGTGGCGAGCGGATGGTCCGGATACCTGCAGAAGATCCTCGAGGCGGTCGGGCTCGGCCTGCCGGTATGGGCGCAGGGTGCGTACGGCACCGGCGAGGGACGCTGCTTCAACGTGATCGCGGCCATCGTGGCGATGGCGATCGCGGTGCTGCTGACCATGCGCACCGAACTCGGTGCGCGCATCAACACCGTGGTGGTCTTCATCAAGATTCTCGGCGTCGCCCTGATCATCGGCGTCGGCGTGTTCTACATCGATCCGGCCAACTGGGTGCCGTTCATCCCCGAACGCATTGTCGATGCCGACGGCAAGGGTCATTTCGGTTTCAACGGCGTGGTCACCGCAGCGGCGGTGGTGTTCTTCGCCGTGTTCGGCTACGACACCCTGACCACGGCGGCGGAAGAGGCGAAGAACCCGCAGCGCGACCTGCCGCGGGCGATCCTGCTGTCGCTCGGCATCTCGATGGCGCTGTACCTGACCATTTCGCTGGTGCTGACCGGCGTCGCCCACTACTCGACGCTCGGCAACGATGCGCCGGTGGCCAATGCCTTCAGCGCGCTCGGTCTCACCTGGGTCAGCATCGCCATTTCGGTGACCGCGGTGACCGGCATCATCAGCGTGGTGTTCGCCTTCATGCTCGGCGCCGCACGCATCTGGTACGCGCTGGCACGCGACGGCCTGCTGCCGGCCTGGTTCGCCAAGCCGCATCCGAAATACGGCACGCCGTACCGGCCGACCCTGCTGCTCGGCGTGCTGACCGGCCTCGCTGCCGGCGCGTTCCCGATCGGCGAGCTGGCCGAAATGGTCAACATCGGCGTGCTCGCCGCGTTCATCGTGATCTGCGCGTCGGTGCTGATGCTGCGCGTGCGCCGCCCGGAGCTGCCGCGCGCGTTCCGCACGCCGTGGGTGCCGCTGGTGCCGATCCTCGGCATCGGCTTTTCGATCTGGCTGATCTCGGGCCTGCCGCTGCACACCTACGAGCGCTTCGGCATCTGGCTGCTGCTCGGCCTGATCGTCTATTTCGGCTACGGCATCCGCCACAGCCGGCTCGGCCGGGAGTGACCGCTTCGGCGGGCGTCGCGCCCGCCGCCGGCATCAGGGATCTTCGTCCTCGTCCTCGAGGGTGTCGAAGCCGTCGATGAAGATGCGGTCGATGAAGCGGGTGCCGGCCAGCACGAACGGCAGGTCGACGAGGTTCTGCGAATTGCCGTTGAGGAACAGGCGCCAGATGCCCGGCGTGCAATCCTGCTGCGGAACGGTGGTCGGGCACTTCTGGCGGGCAACGCCGCCGAACGAGGTGTAGGACTGGCCGAGGATGCTCACCGGCGGGGTGTACACGGCCTCGCCGGCCTGCGCCCCGAGCAGCGACCAGTCGACCCAGTACACGCCGCCCTCGAGCACGAGCGGCTCCTCGAGTTCGATCGTCAGTGCCTGCACGCGGCGTGCGGTATCGGTGAACGGCGCCGTCGGCTGCACCGACTGGGCGATGCGGTACGGACCCGGCAGCGAGTCGCCGAGCACGTTCGAGTCATTGCCGTCGTACATCCTCACGCTGCCGAAGAAGTCCGGGTCGCCGGCCCAGATGATCACGCGGGCGTCGGTGAAGGCGGCTGCGGAGCCGGTCTGGTAGGCGAACAGGGTGACCGCGTCGATCGTCCAGATCTCGCCGTTCGGCACCACGAAGTCGTCGGCCAGACGCCATTCCGGGCCGGCAGTGATGCCGAGCGAGCTGTAGCCGGGGTAGGTCACGTCCTGGGCGAGGCTCACGTCCTCGCCCGACACATGGGCGCCCGGGTGGGTGACGAAGGCGCCGTTGCTGTAGAGGGTCTGCGCACCGGCGGCGCTGGCGAACGCGGCGAGGCCGCAGGCGAGGGCGAGGGGTGCACACTTCATGAAGCGGATCCTGGATCAGGGGTGGCCGGCGCCCGGCGGCGCGGCACGAAGGCGGGATTCTAGCCGCTCGGCGTCCCCGAGGGGCAGGGGGCCGGCGGGCGGATCGGGTAGGATGCCGGCATGACCGAGCCCGGCACCACCCATTTCGGCTACCGCGACGTCCCCGAAGCCGACAAGGCACGCCTGGTCGGCGAGGTGTTCAGCTCGGTGGCGCGCCGCTACGACCTCATGAACGACCTCATGTCGTTCGGCATCCACCGCCTGTGGAAGCGCCATTTCGTCGCCACCAGCGGCGTGCGCGCCGGCGACCGCGTGCTCGACCTTGCCGGCGGCACCGGCGACATCGCCGCCCTCCTGCTCGGGCGCGTCGGCGAGCGCGGCGGCATCGTCGTCGGCGACATCAACGGCGAGATGCTGAAGGTCGGCCGCGACCGCCTGACCGACCGCGGCCTCGTGCGCGGCCTCGACTGGGTACGCCTCGACGCCGAGGCGCTGCCGTTTCCCGACCGCAGTTTCGACTGCGTGACGATGGCTTTCGGCCTGCGCAACGTCACCCGCAAGGACAGGGCGCTGGCGGAGATCCAGCGCGTGCTGAAGATCGGCGGCCGCGCCCTCGTGCTGGAGTTTTCCGCGGTCAAGGCGCCGCTGCTGAAGCCGCTGTACGACCTCCATTCGTTCACCGTGCTGCCGCGCCTCGGTGCGCTGATCGCCGGCGACGAAGCCAGCTACCGCTACCTCGCCGAGTCGATCCGCAAGCATCCCGACCAGGCCACGCTGGCGGCGATGATGGAGGCCGCCGGCCTCGCCCGCGTCGACGTGCGCAACCTCTCCGGCGGCATCGTCGCCATCCATCGCGGCTACCGCGTCTGAGTCCGACGACGGGCGCGGCAAGGCGGCAACCGGAAAGACCGGTGCTGCAGCCGACTGGCCGACTTCCCGCAGGACTCGCCGGCAGGGCGGGGGTGGCATACTCGACGGTCCCCCGTTTCCGCGGAGTCCGCATGTCGCCCCGTCACTGGCTCACCGCATCCGTCCTCGTGCTCGCCGCCGTCCAGGCGCGTGCCGAGGCCGACCCGCACAGCTACGCGCAACCGGAAATCGTCAGCGTGCGCTCGCTCGCCCTCGACCTCGACGTCGACTTCGCCAAGCGCGAACTCGCCGGCAGCGCCGAACTCGCCCTTGACTGGCACGACCCCGAGGCGCGCACCCTCGTGCTCGACACCCGCGACCTGGTGATCGAGCGCATCGAAGGCGTCGATGCCGAAGGCAAGGCCTCCGCGGCGACGTTCCGCCTCGACGAACGCGACGCGATCTTCGGCTCGGCCCTGCGCATCGACCTCGCCGCCGCGCTGCCGGGCGTGCGCATCCACTACCGCACCCGGCCGATCGCTTCCGGCCTGCAGTGGATGGCGCCGGAACAGACCGCCAGCCGCAAGCATCCATTCATGTTCTCGCAGTCGCAGGCGATCCATGCGCGCAGCTGGGTGCCGTTGCAGGACACGCCGTCGGTGCGCTTCGTCTACACCGCCACGATCAGCGCGCCGAAGGGGCTGCGCGTCATCATGAGTGCCGACAACGCGGTCGACCACACCCTCGACGGCGACTTCCGCTTCGCCATGCGCCAGCCGATCCCGTCCTATTTGCTGGCGCTTGCGGTCGGCGAGCTGGCCGTGCGCGAGACCGGCCCGCGCACCGCGGTGTTCGCCGAACCTTCGGTGGTCGCCGCGGCGGCGAAGGAGTTCGAGGACACCGAGGCGATGATCGTCGCCGCCGAAAAGCTCTACGGCAGCTATCGCTGGGACCGCTACGACATTCTCGTGCTGCCGGCCAGTTTCCCGTTCGGCGGCATGGAGAATCCGCGCGTGACCTTCGCCACGCCGACCATCCTCGCCGGCGACAAGAGCCTGGTCGGCCTGATCGCCCACGAGCTGGCCCATTCCTGGTCGGGCAACCTCGTCACCAACGCCAATGCGCAGCACATGTGGCTCAACGAAGGGTTCACGACCTATGTCGAGAACCGCATCGTCGAGGCGGTCTACGGCAAGGACGTGGCGACCATGCAGCTGGTCGTCGATGACCAGGAACTCGGCAGCGAACTCGCCGGCATGACGCCGAACGAACAGCGCCTCGTCACCGACCTCACCGGCATCGATCCGGACGAAGGCCTGAGCGGCGTGCCGTATGACAAGGGACGCTGGTTCCTGCGCTTCCTCGAGTCGCGCTACGGACGCGACGCGTTCGATCCGTTCCTGCGGGCGTGGTTCGACCGGCATGCATTCCAGAGCGTGGTCACCGGTGACTTCCTGGCCTTCTACGACACCGAGCTGGCACGTCGGCATCCCGGCAAGGTCGGCCTGCGCGAACTCGACGAGTGGCTGCACGGCACCGGCGTGCCGGCGAGTGCGCCGGTCGCGCACTCGACACGCTTCGATGCGGTCGACCGGGCCGCTGCCGACTTCCTCGCCGGCACCCTGGCGGCGAAGGACATCCCGGCCAAGGGCTGGGTCACCTACGAATGGCTGCGCTTCCTCAACGCCCTGCCGGAAAAGCCCGATGCCGCGCAGATGAAGGCACTCGATCGCGCCTGGAAGCTGACCGGTACCGGCAACGGCGAGGTCGCCTTCCGCTGGTATGTCGCCACCGTGCGCGCCGGTTACAGCGAGGCGCGTCCGCAGATCGCCGCCTTCATCGAGCGCATCGGCCGGCGCAAGTTGATCGTGCCGATCTACGAGGCGCTGGCGAAGAGCGAGGAAGGCCGGCAGTTCGCCATCGGCGTGTTCAACAAGGCGCGCGACGGCTATCACCCGCTGACGCGCAGCAGCGTGGCCAAGGTGCTCGACCTCAAGGAATGATCCGCGTCGATGGCCGTGCGCGTGCCGGCCGGCGCGCGCACGGCGGCTGAACGGCCCGCGCCGGTGCCGTTCAGTTCGCACGGGGATGCGCGTATGATCGGGCGCTCCCGTCCTGCGGTGTCGAGCATGCGCTTTTCCACGTCGTCGCCTTGCCCATCGAATCCTGCCGACGGGAGATGCCCATGCCGGTGATCGGCGCGCGCGAGGCCCTCGAGCGCCTGCGCGAAGGCAACCGCCGTTTCGCCAGCGACGTGACCGGCAGCGAGGCGGCGGTGTCGACGACGCGACGTCGCGCGGTCGCCGCCGGGCAATCGCCGTTCGCCATCATCCTCGGCTGCTCGGATTCGCGCGTGCCGGCCGAGATCGTTTTCGATCAGGGCCTCGGCGAGCTGTTCGTGATCCGCGTCGCCGGCAACATCGTGGCGCCGTCGCAGATCGGCAGCGTCGAGTTCGCCGCCGAGCGCTACGGCACCCGCCTGGTGGTCGTGCTCGGCCATTCGACCTGCGGCGCCATCCTCACCACGATCGAGGAGCTCGGCCGCGCGCCGGACCATCGCCATCGCAACCTCGGCTCGATCGTCAACCGCATCAAGCCTTCGGTGCAGTCGCTGCTGGATGCCGGCCTGACCGACCACGAGGCGCTCGTGCATCACGCGGTGCGCACCAACATCCGCATGTCGGTCGCCCACCTGCGCACCGGCTCGGCCGTGCTCGAGCAGCTGATCGCCGAAGAGGGCCTGATGGTGGTCGGCGCCGAATACTCGCTGGAGAGCGGGCTGGTCGAGTTCTTCGATACCTGAGTCTGCTGGCGCCGGCGGCCGGTGTGGCCGTCGGCGCCATTCCTTTCAGTGCCTGCCGTGCGGATCGCCGATCACGGCTTCGCCGGACGGGCGAAATCCGCGCCTGGCTTCCACTGCGGATACGTGGTTTCGTCGGCGAGCTTGCGGCCGACCGCGTACAGCGCTTCGAGGTCCTGGACGACGCCGCGGTAGTCCCAGGCCGGGTCGTGGTTGTCGCCGGGCTTGTGGTAGCGGTTCGCCGTGTAGTCGTCGGCGGCCTTGCGGCCGGCTTCCTCGCCGCCGTCGACGAGGTCGAGCCCGCCCGAGGCATACAGTGCCGGCACGCCGGCGCGGGCGAAGTTGACGTGGTCGGAGCGGAAGAAGTAGCCCTTTTCGGGGGATGCGTCCGGCGTGATCACGCGCCCCTGGGCCGCCGCCGCTTCCTCGATGTAGGCGTCGAGTTCGGACTGGCCGAGACCGATCACGGTCATGTTGCGGGTCGGTCCGGTGACCGGCAGTGCGTCGAGATTGATGTTGGCGACGGTCTTGTCGAGCGGGAAGCCCGGATGGGCGACGTAGTAGGCCGCGCCGAGCAGGCCGGATTCCTCCAGGGTGACCGCGTTGAACACCACCGAGCGCTGCGGCGGCGGCTGCTGGCTGGCGAAGGCCTCGGCGATCTCGATGATGCCGGCGACGCCGGTGGCGTTGTCGATCGCGCCGTTGTAGATGTGGTCCTCGCCGGGGAGGCTGTCGTCCTTGCCGAGATGGTCCCAGTGCGCGGTATAGACGATCGTCTCGTCCGGGCGCGTGCTGCCGGGCAGGTAGCCGATGACGTTCTCCGAAGTGGCGTTGTCGATCGTGCTGCGGTAGCTCACCGAGAGCTTCGCATCGAGCACGCTCGCCTTGAAGCCGCGCAGGTCGGCACTCTTCTTGAGGGCGTCGAAATCGGCGCCGGCGGCCGCGAACAGGCGGCGCGCTGCGTCCTCGGTCAGCCAGCCGGCGGTCTGCAGGCGCGGCCCCGGCTCCTCGCTCGGCGGCAGCGACTGGCGCGGTCCCGACCAGCCGCTCTCGACCACGTCGAACGGATAGCCGGCGCCGGCGGTCTCGTGGACGATGAAGGCGGCCGCCGCACCCTTGCGCGCGGCTTCCTCGAACTTGTAGGTCCAGCGTCCGTAGTAGGTCAGTGCCTTGCCCTTGAACAGATCGGGATCCTGGTTGCCCCAGCCGGGATCGTTGACGAGGACGATCACCGTCTTGCCCTTCACGTCGAGGCCGGCGAAGTCGTTCCAGTCCGGCGCGTCGACGCCGTAGCCGACGAACACGATCGGTGACTCGGCGAGCGTGACCTCGGTGCTGGCGTCGAGCGTGCCAAGGACCATGTCGGTGGCGAAGGCAAAGGTCTCGCTGCCCTTGCTGCCGGTGACCTCGAGTTTCGTCGACGGCGCGTCGACGAGGGTGGTCTGGATCATCGGCACGGTCTGGAACCAGCTGCCGTGGTTGCCGGGCTTCAGGCCGATGCGCTCGAACTGGTCCTTGATGTAAGCGGTCGTGGCGCGTTCGCCGATCGTGCCGGGCTTGCGGCCCTCGAACTGGTCGGAGGCGAGGCGCTCGAGGCGGGCGGCGAAGTCCTCGGCCTTGATCGCCGCTTCGAAACGGCCTTCGGCGGTGGGCTGGACCGGATCGGGTCGGGTCGGTGCGGTGGCTTCGGCAACCGGCGGCGCCGGCGTGGCCGGGGCGGATTCCTGCTTGCCGCAGGCGGTCAGGGTGAGCGCGATGGCGCTGGCGAGGGCGAGACGAACCATGGACGGACTCCACGCGGGGGCGAATCGCCGATTCTAGCGCCGACCTCGCGGCGAAGCCGAACCGGGCACACGCGCACGGCGGCGGACGCCAGGAAGATTCCCCATGCGGCATCCCTTCGGGGACAATGCGTGCCCGCGCCGCGCGGCGCATCGGCTCGATGGCCGCCATTCCCGATGAGCACCGACATCCTCAGCCGCATCCTCGCCCGCAAGGCCGAGGAAGTCGCCGCCCGCCAGGCCCGCCTGCCGATCGCGGAGCTGGCGGCCCGCTGCCGCGACCTGTCCGACACGCGCGGTTTCGCCGCGGCGATGGAGTCCTCCATCGAGGCCGGCAGGCCGGCGGTCATCGCCGAGGTCAAGCAGGCGAGCCCGAGCCAGGGCATCATCCGTGCCGGTTTCGACCCCGCCGCGATCGCCCGCAGTTACGAAGCTGGCGGCGCGACCTGCCTGTCGGTGCTGACCGATGCCGACTTCTTCCATGGCCACGAGGACTACCTCGCGCTGGCGCGCGGCGCCTGTGCACTGCCGGTGTTGCGCAAGGACTTCACCATTGATCCCTGGCAGGTCCACGAGGCGCGTCTGATCGGTGCCGACGCGATCCTGCTGATCGTCGCCGCGCTGGATGACGACGCCCTGCTCGAGCTGGCCCTGCTGGCTGCCGAACTCGATCTCGACGTGCTCGTCGAGGCGCATGACGGCGACGAACTGGAACGCGCGCTGGCCCTGCCGGTGCCGCTGATCGGCGTCAACAACCGCGACCTGCGCACGTTCGAGGTTTCGCTCGACACCTCGATCGGCCTGCGCGCACGCGTCGATGACGGCCGCGTGTTCGTCACCGAGAGCGGGATCGCCACGGCCGCCGATGTCGCCCGCCTGCGCGCCGCCGGCATCGATGCCTTCCTCGTCGGCGAACGCTTCATGCGCGCCGCGGATCCCGGCGCAGCGCTCGCCGAACTGTTCTTTCCGGCGTGAGCGAGGGCGCCGGCGCCATCGCCGCATCCACCGATGCGGCAGCAGCTTCGCGCACCGTGCTGTTCGACTTCGACGGCGTGCTGATCCGCGGGGATTCGTTCGCCGCCTTCGTGCGTGCACGGTACCGCCGGGCCCCGTGGCGGCTGCTGTTCGCCGTGCCGCTGGTCGTGCTGGCGGGCCCGCTTGCGCTCAGCGGGCGTGGACGCTGGTGGATCGTCCGCCGGCTGGTCGAGGTGAGCCTGCTCGGCGTCGGCGAGGCGCGCTACCGCGAACACGTCCGCGCATTCGCCCGCGAACACGCCGAACGGCCGCGCAGTTTCCTGCGCGAGGGCATCCGCGCGCTGCGCCGTCATCTCGCCGACGGCGATCGCGTCGTCGTCGTCACCGGCTGCGAACAGCACCTCGCCCGCGACCTGTTCGCGGCGATCGGACTCGAGGCGTGCGCAATCGAAGAGGCGCGGGAGTCGCCGGAAGGGATGGTGCGGTGCCCGCGCGCGGACCGCTTCGAGCTGGTCGCCTCGCGCTTGCGTCCCGGCTGGTTCGGCCTGCGCAGCGCCGTGCATTGCTTCGGCGTGCGCAAGCCGCGCGAGCTGGCCGCCCGCGGGGTCGCGCCGCCGTGGGCGGTCGCCTACACCGATTCTCCGGCCGACGCGCCGATGCTGCGCGAGGCGGCGGATGCGGTGCTCGTCAACGGCACGCCGGGCGCCTGCCGTGCGCTCGAGCGCGCCCTCGGGCGCAGCGTGCGTCGGGTCGAATGGTGGTGAGCGCGGGTGCCGCTCAGGTCTCGCTCGAGCGCCGGCCGAGCACGACGATGGTCTTGCCGGCCACCGTGATCATGCCCTGCTCCTCGAGCTGCTTCAGCACGCGGCCGACCATCTCGCGCGAGCAGCCGACGATGCGGCTGATCTCCTGACGCGAAATGCGGATCTGGGTGCCTTCCGGGTGCGACATCGCATCCGGCTCGTCGGTGAGGTCGATCAGCGTCTTGGCGACGCGGCCGGTGACGTCCATGAAGGCCAGCCGGCTGACCTTGCGGCTGGTGTGCAGCAAGCGGTTGGTCAGCTGCGAGCCGATCGCGAACAGGATCTTCGGACATTCCTCGCGCAGCGGCCCCTCGAACAGGTTGAACATGCGCTCGTAGCCGATCTCGGCCAGTTCGCACGGCGTGCGCGTGCGCACCATGACTTCGCGGCGCGGGGTCTCGACGAAGATGCCCATCTCGCCGATGAACTCGCCGCGGTTGAGGTAGGCGAGGATCAGCTCGCGGCCTTCCTCGTCTTCCGAGGACACGGTCAGCGAACCGTCGATGACGTAGTAGAGGATGTTGGCCGAATCGCCCGGGCGGATGATCGCCGTCTTGCTCGGATAGCGGCGGCGGTGGCACATGCCGAGGAAGCGTTCCATCGCTGCGCGGTCCGGCTGCAGCGAGGGCGGTGCCTGCACCTTGGAGACGTTGCGTTGCAGGGTGTAGCGGAAATCGGCCATCTTCACTCGGGTGTCTCCCAGGAGGCGCGGAGGGCACGCACAAATGCGCGAGATTTTCCATCGACTGCGCCCCTGCGCGCAGCATGGCACCATCTTATTGCAATTCGCGCTCGCGGGCGAACCGCGCCGGCGCCGGCTGCCGGCGGCGTGCGTCGCGATGCAGGCGACATCCCGTGGCCGGCCAGGCGCCGGCGCGGTCTCCGCAGGCAGCGAACCCCGCGGTTTCATAGGCCGGGGGATTGGCCCATAATGCGCGCCCTTCCGCGGGTGCGGACCGGAGACGAATGCGATGGTGAAGCCGATTCCCCGCCTGCGCCTGCAGGGCTTCAACAACCTCACCAAGGCCCTGAGCTTCAACATCTACGACATCTGCTACGCGGTGTCGGAAGACCAGCGCCGGCGTTACATCGAGTACATCGACGAGGCCTACAACGCCGAACGCCTGACCACGATCCTCACCGACGTGGCCGACATCATCGGTGCCAACATCCTCAACGTCGCACGCCAGGACTACGATCCGCAGGGCGCCAGCGTGACGATCCTCATTTCCGAGGAGCCGGTGGTCGAGAAGCTCGGCCGCGACACCATCTCCGATGCCGTCGTCGCCCATCTCGACAAGAGCCACATCACCGTCCACACCTATCCGGAAACGCATCCGCACAACGGCATCGCGACCTTCCGTGCCGACATCGATGTGGCGACCTGCGGGGTGATCTCGCCGCTGAAGGCGCTCAACTTCCTCATCGACAGCTTCGAGTCGGACATCGTCATCGCCGACTACCGCGTGCGCGGCTTCACCCGTGACGTGAAGGGCCGCAAGCACTACATGGACCACCGCATCAATTCGGTGCAGGAATACCTCGCCAAGCACATCCGGCAGAAGTACGAGATGTTCGACGTCAACGTGTACCAGGAAAACATGTTCCACACGAAGATGCACATCAAGAACTTCGACCTCGACACCTACCTGTTCGAGGCCCACGCCGACGACCTCTCGTTCAAGGAACGCCAGCGCATCGAACAGCTGGTCCGCCGCGAGATCGAGGAACTGTTCCACGGCCGCAATCTGGTCTGACAGCAGGGGATAGGGGCTAGGGGCTAGGGCGAGGGGCGAGGGCTCGACAACCGGGCCCAACACGCGCGGGTACGCCGTACAGCCGCCTTCCCCTTAGCACCTTCACAAGCTTGTTCCGCCCGTCGAGTGTCGAGCCCTCGCCCCTCGCCCTCGCCCTCGCCTCAAACCCGATACGCCACCTTGCGCATGACGTCGGCGGCGAAGCGCATCGCCGCCTTGACCGGTGGCGGCAGATCGATGCCGCCGGCGGCCTTGGCGTGGTCGGCGTGGCGGGCTTCGTCCTCCTTCATCTGCGCGACGATCGCGCGGCTGCGCCGATCGCCGGCCGGCAGCTTGTCGAGATGACCTTCGAGATGCGCCTCGACCTGGCGTTCGGTCTCGACGACGAAGCCGAGGCTGACGCGGTCGCCGATCAGGCCGGCGGCGGCGCCGATCGTCCAGGCGCCGCCGTACCAGAGCGGGTTGAGCAGGCTCGGGCGGTCGCCGAGTTCGGCGATGCGCTGGCCGCACCAGGCGAGATGGTCGGTTTCCTCGGCGGCGGCTTCGAGCAGCTGCCGGCGCACGCTTTCATCGCGGGCCACCGCGGCCTGGCCGAAATAGAGCGCCTGCGCGCAGACCTCGCCCACATGGTTGACACGCATCAGGCCGGCGGCATGGCGGCGTTCGCCCTCGTCGAGTCCGGCGGCTTCGATGTCGCCCGCCGGCGAGGGTCGTGTCGCCACCGGCTGCGGCTGGAACATCGTGCCGAGGGCACGTTCGATCTCGACGATCATGCGGTCGAGGCGCGACAGCGGGCGGATGGTCATGGGCGCGAGCCTGTGCCGGGTGGATGTCGGGGCGGGAACGTCGCGGCGTGAAGGTCCGTTGCCGGACGGCGGCGACGGCCTGCGCGATGCCACGGATCCCGCCACCCGCACGGACTTCGCCGCGCGGGCATTCAGGCAGTGTCGAGCTGGCGTGCCAGCAGCGCAAGCGGATGCAGCACCGGCAGCGCAGCGTCGCGTTGTCGCAGTCCGTTGCCGAGGAACACGCGGCAGCCGATGTTGCCGGTCAGCAGCACGTCGGGCGCAAGTGCCGCGGTCTGGTCGAGCTTCTCCTCGCGCAGGCGATCGGCGATCCCGGGCTGTTCGATGAAGGCCGTGCCGGCGGCGCCGCAGCAGCGCGGCTGGTCCGGCAGCGGCACGAGTTCGAGGCCGGGAATGCGGGCGAGCAGGGCGCGCACGGCGGTTCCGCCATCGCCGACGCTGGCGTGGGTGCAGGCGAGGTGCCAGGCCGCGCGCTGCGCGAGCGGCCGGAAGCGCAGCGTGTCGAGGCGTTCGTCGCGCGCGATGAAGCCGGCCGCCTCGTCGACGCGCAACGCGCTTTCGGCCAGGGCGTGGTCGCGCAACGGACCGAAGCAGCCCGATGCGGTGACCAGCACGGTCGTCCCCGGCAACGTGCCGAGGGCATCGCGGGTTGCCGCTTCGGTGCGGCGGGCGGCCGCGGCGTCCCCGGCATGGCGTTCGAGCGCGCCGCAGCAGACTGCGGCAACCGGCACCGTCACGCGCCAGCCGAGCGCCTCCAGCAGCACGCGCGCGGCGGCCAGGGTGTCGCGTTCGAGTTCGCGCGCCACGCAGCCGGGAAACAGGGTCAGTTCGCCACGGACCGCCTTCACCGCGACGCCCTTGCGGCCCGGCCAGGCCGGAGGGATCCGTGGCGTTTCCGCGGCGAGGCGCCGCAGGCGCGACCCGGCCGGAAACAGGCGCGCCAGCTGCGGAAGCCACGATCCGGCCCGCGTCCAGCGACCGAGCCGCGCCAGCCGGGCCAGCCGGCGCGGATCGAAGCGGCGCGCCGGCTGGTCGTTCCGGGTCGGCCACAGGCGCGCCCTCGCGCCCTCGATCAAGGCGCCGTAGCGGACCTGTGACGGACAGACCTTCTGGCAGGACAGGCACGACAGGCAGCGATCGAGATGTTCGACGGCGGAGGGTGACGGCGTGCCGCCGGCAGCAAGGCGGCGGATCAGGGCGATGCGTCCGCGCGGCGACTCGGCCTCGTGCTCGCCGAGCCGGTAGGTCGGGCAATGCGGCAGGCACAGGCCGCACATCACGCACTGGTCGGCGAGGGCAAGCAGGCCGGGGTCGGCCGGTGCCGCGGCTGGGTCGGACATGGCCGTCATGCTATCATCCGCGGTTCGCCACGCCGGGCTTCGATCGGCCCGTCGCTTGCGCCTCCGGGAGGGTTCCGCTATTCTCCCGCGCCTTTCGCCGCATCCAGCCCGCCTGCGGGCCCCCAAGGTTTTGACATGAAGACGATCAGCGCCAAGCCCGAAACCGTGAAGCGCGACTGGTTCGTGGTCGATGCCACGGACAAGACGCTCGGCCGTCTGTCGACGGAAATCGCCCACCGCCTGCGCGGCAAGCACAAGCCGGTGTTCACCACCCACGTCGATACCGGCGATTTCATCGTCGTCGTCAACGCCGAGAAGGTCGCGGTGACCGGCAACAAGCTCGACGACAAGAACTACCACCGCTTCACCGGCTACATCGGCAACCTCAAGACGACCTCGCTGAAGGACATGCTCGCCAGCCATCCGGAGCGCGTCATCGAGATCGCGGTCAAGGGCATGCTGCCGAAGAACCCGCTCGGCCGTGCGATGTACCGCAAGCTCAAGGTCTACGCCGGACCGAATCATCCGCATGCGGCCCAGCAGCCGCTGCCCCTCGAGATCTGATGCGCTGCCCCTGCGCGTGAAAGCGGCCATCCGTGGCCGCACTTTTCAACAAAGGCACAACATGGCTATCCAGCAGAACTACGGCACCGGCCGTCGCAAGTCCTCCGCAGCCCGCGTCTTCCTGCGCAAGGGCAGCGGCGCGATCGTCGTCAACGGCAAGCCGCTCGACACCTTCTTCGGTCGTGAAACGGCACGCATGATCGTCCGCCAGCCGCTGCAGCTGATCGAAGCGACCGAGAAGTTCGACGTGCTCGTCACGGTGGCGGGCGGCGGCACCACCGGCCAGGCCGGCGCGATCCGCCTCGGCATCGCCCGCGCGCTCGTCGAATACGACGAGAACCTCAAGGCTCCGCTGCGCAAGGCCGGTTTCATGACCCGCGACGCCCGCGAGGTCGAGCGCAAGAAGGTCGGCCTGCGCAAGGCCCGCCGCGCCACGCAGTACTCGAAGCGCTGATCGAAGCGCTTCCGCCTGGCCGGCCCATCCGCCGGCCCGGCATCCCGGTTCATTGGGAGATCGTCTAACGGTAGGACAACGGACTCTGACTCCGTTTATCTAGGTTCGAATCCTAGTCTCCCAGCCATACGCAAGAAGGCCCGCCATGTGCGGGCCTTCTTGCGTATGGCTGGGAGACTGGCCCGATTCCAGAACCTTCCGGTTCGACGCTTTCGGCAGGACTGCCGAAAGCGAACGGCGCGCAGCGCCGGGCCCGCAGGGCCGAGCGCCATGGATGGCGCGAGTCATCCTGGTCTCCCAGCCACATACAAGAAGGCCCGCCATGTGCGGGCCTTCTTGCGTATGGCCGGGAGACTGGCCCGATTCCAGAACCTTCCGGTTCGACGCTTTCGGCAGGACTGCCGAAAGCGAACGGCGCCCAGCGCCGGGCCCGCAGGGCCGAGCGCCATGGATGGCGCGAGTCATCCTGGTCTCCCAGCCACATACAAGAACGCCCACCACGTGCGGGTGTTTTTGCACATGGAGGCTGGCGCAAACGTCTGCGTTCCCTTCGCCCCGCGGAGCAGGGAGAAGGTGGCGCGGCAGCGCCGGATGAGGGGCCGTGGGAGCCGCGATTCAGATCGCCCTGTGAAAGCAAAAGCGCGCCCACCCACTTCGACACCCTCTGGCCAGCCACACACAGGAACGCCCGTCACGCGCGAGCCGTCTTGCGTATGGCCGGGAGACTGGCCCGATTCCAGGCCAGCCACGGTCGGGTCGAGCAGGCCCGTCTACCGTGCCGCCGCGCCCTGCAGCGGGTCGATCGGCACCGGTATCCGGTCCACGCACACGATCCGTACCGTGCGTGGTTCACCGACTCCGGCCACGCGCCATCGTGAGCTCGCGCCCGGCAAGCGCCATGCCCGTGCGCAGGATCTCCGATTCCTGCTGCTCTGCCCACGCGATCGCCTTCGGGATCAGCAGGGGAATTGCGGTGGCGAAATCGATTTCCAGGGAACCCTCCTGTCGACGCCGGCAAGATTCCTAGTGCGGCGACGGATTCATCGCCCAGGATCGCCATGCGGGTCATGCACGCCGCAGCTCCCGCCATAGCCCCGCGTCGGGGGGGACGCCGTCCATCACGAAGCCTTCGAGATCCGGGGTCATTTCCGAGGCGAAGGCAAAGGCGACTTCGCCGCCTCGAGAGGTCAGCGTGCAGCTGAGGACCTCCGCGGCCAAGACGGCTTCGACGGCTTCGACATCCTGCTCGCGGCATACGAGCAATCCGCGGCGCCAGACCATCGTTCCTTCTCCCGAATGCAGGACACCCGCGCACGCCGAATCGCGGTCCAGGGCGAATGCATCCGTGCGGCACGATAGGTGGCTCCCTGCAAAATCTCAATCCGCCTTCCACCGCCACTGCATCCCGACCACCACGCTGCGCCCCATGCCCGGTTCGTAAAAACGCCCGTTGCCGTCGTTGACGATGACCGAGCCGGCGTATCTGCGGTCAAAGACGTTGTCGAGGTTGAGGAAGGCGCGCAACTGGCCTGATTCGCGGGCAAAGCCGTAGCCGAGGTCGAGGCCGAGGATCGTGTACGCCGGGGCCGACTGCGTGCCGGTGTCGTTGACGCTGACGTCGCCGACGTGGTCGACGCGCGCGCTGACACGCCAGCCGATGTCGCCGCCGCGGGTCAGCGCGGCGCGCAGGGTCGTTTCCGGTACGCCGGGGATGCGCGTGCCGGCGCCGACCGGCACGTTCGGCGTCGTGCATGGCACGCCGCTGCAGGCGAGGTAGGGCGTGCGGAACGTGGCGTCGAGCCGTGTTGCGGCGAGTTGCAGGGTCCAGTCGTCGGCCCAGCGCGCGAGCAGCGAGGCCTCGATTCCTTGCCGGCGTGCGCTGCCGACGTTGCGGTAGCTGGTGCGTCCGCCGGCATTGGTCGCCACGGCGATCTCGTCATCGGTGTCGGCGCGGAAGGCAGCGAGGTTCGATTCGATGCGGTCGCCGAAGCGCAGCTTGGCGCCGAATTCGGCGTTGCGCGAGCGTGCCGGTTCGAGGGCGAAGTTGAGGCCGGCACCGCCGTCGGCGCGGTAGCCGAGCTCGGCGAAGGTCGGCGTCTCGAAGCCCTTGCCCCAGGTCGCGTAGAAGTTGACCGCCGCATTGGCGCGGAACAGCAGGCCGACGACCGGCGTCGTCGCCGAATAGCGGCGTGCGCCGCTGTCGTCGGGATTGTTTGCGCTGACGTAGGAATCTTCGGCACGGAAGCGGATGCGGCTGTGGCGCACGCCGGCCAGCAGCGACCACGCGTCGGCGAAACGCCAGCTCGCCTGCGCATACTGGTCGAAAGCGGACACGCGATTGGTTTCGTCGCGACGCAGGACGCCGCGCACGCCGAGCGTGTCGCCGACGAAGTTCGTGTAGCCGCGGCGATCCTGGTCCTGGCTCTCGTGGCTCGCGCCGGCGGTGATCTCGAGTGCACCGTTCGTCCACGTCCAGCGCGCGTCGCCGCCGCGGTAGTCGCCGGACAGGTCGATGACGCCGCCCGCGTGCAGCGGGTTGTTCTGCGTGGCGACCGGAATGGCGAGGAACTGCTCGACGTCGCGCTGGCCGGAATAGGCGAGCACGCGCACGGAGTGGCCGCCCGCGAACGCCTGTTCCCAGATCGCACCGGCTTGCTGCTGGTCGACGCTCTTGCGCGTGTCGAACTGTTCGGCGACGGCGGCGACCTGGCGCGGATCGTCCTCGAACTGTTCGCGGGTGAGGCCGAGCGGATCCTGCGCATGCGGGATGTCGACGCGATTGGCGAGCAGGCTGAGGCGAGCGCCTTCGCCGAACACCCAGCTCAGCTTCGCATTCGCGGAATTGCGTTCGGCGGCGCTGTGGGCACGCCAGCCGTCGGTCTCGAAACGGGTGACATCGAGGTTGTAGTCGAAGCCCTCCGCGCTGCCGCCGCGCAGGTTCACGCTCGCGCGCTGCGTGCCGTGTTCACCGCCGACGAGGCCTGAGCGCCATCCTGGCGCATCGCTGCCGTCGGCGGTGAAAATCTGGATGACGCCGCCCGAGGAATTGCCGTACAGGGCCGAGAACGGCCCACGCAATACCTCGATGCGTTCGGCCGAGTCGAGATTGAAGTGCGAAACCTGGCCGGCGCCGTCCGGCATCGAGGCCGGGATGCCGTCGGTGTAGAGGCGCACGCCGCGCACGCCGAAGGTCGCGCGTGCGCCGAAACCGCGGATCGAGATCTGTTCGTCCTGGGCATGGTTGAGGCGGTTGCGCGCGAGCACGCCGGGTACGAGCGCGAGCACCTCCGAGACGTTGATGCCGAGGCCATCGCGATCGGCGCTGTCGAGCGCGACGGCGTCGACCGCCGCCGGCACGTCGCGCGCCGGCTGTTCGCTGCGCGTGGCGGTGACGACGATGGCCGGAAGGGCCGCTTCGCGCGCGCCGCCGGCGAGCGCGTCATCCGCGGCCGGACAATGCGCCGCGCGTACGGCAAGCAACGCAACGGGGACGGCGTGGCGCAATCGCATCGGGGTTCCAGCAGTGGCCGCGGCGGACGGGGGCGATCGGGATCGACGGTATCGGGCCCCGTGGGCACGGGTCGCACGCGACCCGGCCGCAGTCTACGCGCTGGCAGGTCGCACTGTCCGCCCGTCATCGCGGTCGCGCTCCTGCAGGCGTATCGTTGACCTTCCGAACAACGGACCGAGGCGGCGCGCGCGTTCCGGTCGACCCGCACAGGACATCCCGTGGCCCGACGACGCCGGTCTCCCAACGACGCTCCCGCGGATGGTGCCGGTGCCGGGCGCACCGTCAACCTCGCCCTGCAAGGCGGTGGATCGCACGGCGCGTTCACCTGGGGCGTGCTCGACCGCCTGCTCGAGGACGGCCGTGTCCGCTTTGACGGCGTCTGCGGCACCAGTGCGGGAGCGATGAACGCGGCGCTGCTCGCGCATGGCCTGTCCAGCGGCGGCCGCGACGGTGCGCGCGCCGCGCTGGCGGATTTCTGGCAGCGCGTGGCGGCGATCGGCGCGGTACTCAATCCGCTCGCCTGCCTCATCGACAGCGGTGCGACGGGCACGAATCCGCTGCTGGCCGTGCAGCAATGGATGATGGAATCGGTGACCCGCACGTTCTCGCCGTACCAGCTCAATCCGCTGAACATCAATCCGTTGCACGGCCTGCTCGCGGAATGCGTCGATTTCGAACGCCTGCGTGCGCAACCGGCGGTCAAGCTGTTCCTCTGCGCGACCAACGTGCGCAGCGGCAAGGTGCGCATCTTCGACAACGCTTCGATGTCGCTCGATGCGGTGATGGCTTCGGCCTGCCTGCCGCACCTGTTCCAGGCCGTCGAGATCGATGGCGAGCATTACTGGGACGGCGGCTACATGGGCAATCCCGTGCTGTATCCGCTGTTCTACCAGACCGCCACCCGCGACCTGGTCGTGGTGATGATCAACCAGATGTGGCGCGACGAGGTGCCGACCACCTCGGCGGCGATCGCCGACCGGGTCAGCGAGATCAGCTTCAACTCCTCGCTGATGCGCGAGATGCGTGCGGTCGAGTTCGTCACGCGCCAGCTCGCGGAAGGCTGGCTCAAGCCCGAATACGCGCGGCGCATGCGCCACGTGCTCGTCCATCTGGTCCGTGCCGACGGCTTCATGGGCACGCTGGCCGCGGCGACCAAGATCAGCACCGACCTGCGCTTCCTGATCGACCTGCGCGACCGCGGCCGTGCCTGCGCCGCGCAGTGGCTGGCCGCGCACCACGACGACCTCGGCGTGCGCAGCACGATCGACCTGCGCAGGGAATTCCTCGACTGACGCGGGTTGCCGCGTCAGCGCAGGTGCGGACCGACCCTGCGTTCCAGCAGTTGCACGAGTTCGGGGTCCATGTAGTCGTAGTCGTCGGGGATGCCGAGGCAGATCACGCGCGTCCGGCCGAGCTGCGCGCGGAATCGTGCGCGGAGCTTCCTGCGCTGGGCGTCCTCCATGACGAAGATGAGGTCCGCCCATTCCACGAGCTCTGTGCCAAGCGGGTTCCCGGCGTCGTGGTTCAGTCCGGCCGATGAGCACTCGAGGTCGGCACGTGTCGAGAACACCTGCTCCGCAGTGGGGCTGCGCAGGCGGTTCTGGCTGCACACGAACAGCACGCGCGTGACGGCGCGGTCGCCGGCCCTGCCGAGACGCGCGTCCCCCACGTCGTCAGGCTGCCGCCTGCGGCGCGCGCGGATTGCGCCATGCGGCGAGCAGGTCGTGCTGGCGCCTGAGCACCTCGGCGAGGTGGCGTTCCTTGACGTGGCCGTAGCCGCGGATGTGCTCGGGCAGGCTGGCGATGTCGACGGCCAGCGCATGGTTGCCGTTGTCGAGCCCGGCAACCAGCTCGTCGACCTGGCGGAAGTAGTCCTCGATGAGCTGGCGCTCCATCCTGCGTTCGGCGGTGCGGCCGAACACGTCGAAGGCGGTGCCGCGCAGGCCCTTGAGCTTCGCCAGCATGCGGAAGGCCTTGAAC
Source organism: uncultured Dokdonella sp. (assembly GCA_934526015.1). Classification (GTDB taxonomy): domain Bacteria; phylum Pseudomonadota; class Gammaproteobacteria; order Xanthomonadales; family Rhodanobacteraceae; genus Dokdonella. The sequence continues at coordinate 31,531 of CAKSZY010000016.1, read as the reverse complement.
ACCCACGGACCGTATTCGGCCTTGCGCAGGTGGCCGTCGGCGTCCTTCTTCGCCAGCAGCGGCGGGGCGAGGTGGAAATGCAGCTTGTAGTCGCCGTCGAAGGTCTCGCGGATGCGCTGCTCGAAATCGCCGCTGGTGTAGAGGCGCGCGACTTCGTATTCGTCCTTGTAGGCCATCAGCTTGAACGCGTAGCGCGCCACGGCTTCGCCCAGGCTGGTGAAGCCCGGTGTCTTCTGCTGCTCGGCGGCGCGCACCTGGTCGACGAGGATGCGGTAGCGCGCGGCGTAGGCGGCGTTCTGGTAGCCGGTGAGGAAGTCGACGCGACGCGCGATGCGCTCGTCGAGGCTCGCGCTGAGGGCGACGTCGTCGAGTGCGTCCGCGCTCACGGCCACCGCGGCGGGCTTCGCGCGCACCGGCAGGGCGAGCGGGATCGCGCCGGACGGCAGGTGCGGACGCACGCCGGCGGCTTCGCGCACGCGCGGCATGTCCTCGGCGGCGAGGCGGCCCCAGTTGAACGCGGACTGGTTCATCTCGATCGCCGCGCCGTTGAGTTCGATCGCGCGCATCAGCGCATCGTGGCTGACCGGCACCCAGCCCTTCTGCCAGGCGTAGCCGAGCATGAACAGGTTGGCCGCAATGGTGTCGCCGAGCAGGGCGGTGGCGAGTTCGGTGGCGTCGACGAGTTCGGGTGACTGGCCGTCGAGCGCGAGCTTCACCGAATCGATGATCTGCCGGGCCGGAAACTGCATGTCCGGTTTCGTCGTGAATGTGCCGGGCATCGCTTCCCAGGTGTTGAGCACGACGTTCGAACGACCGGCGCGGATCTTCGACAGCGCCCAGTAGTCGTTGACGACGACGATGTCGCAGCCGAGCACGAGGTCGGCCTCGCCGGCGGCGATGCGCACGGCGTGGATGTCGGCCGGCGACTTCGCGATGCGCAGATGACAGGTGACCGCGCCGCCCTTCTGGGCGAGGCCGGTCTGGTCGAGCACGGTGCTGCCCTTGCCCTCGAGGTGTGCGGCCATGCCGATCAGCGCGCCGATGGTGACCACGCCGGTGCCGCCGATGCCGGTGACCAGCACGTTCCACGGTCGCGCGAGATCGCTGGCGAAGCGCGGCATCGGCAGCGCGTCGAAGTCGATCGCGCCGACGCCCTTCTTCTTCTTCAGGCCGCCGCCGTGCACGGTGACGAAGCTCGGGCAGAAGCCCTTCACGCAGGAGAAGTCCTTGTTGCAGCCGCTCTGGTCGATCTCGCGCTTGCGCCCGTACTCGGTTTCCTTCGGCAACACCGACACGCAGAACGACTTCACGCCGCAGTCGCCGCAGCCCTCGCAGACCAGCGAGTTGATGAACACGCGCTTCTTCGGATCCTCGAGCTTGCCGCGCTTGCGCCGGCGCCGCTTCTCGGTCGCGCAGGTCTGGTCGTAGATCAGGATCGAGGTGCCCTTGATCTCGCGCATGCGTTTCTGCACGGCATCGAGTTCGTCGCGGTGGACGAATTCGACGCCGCTCGGAAAGATCTCCGGACGCGACCATTTGGCGATGTCGTCGGAGACGACGACGATCGTCTGCACGCCTTCGGCGCGCATCTGGTGGGCGATGTCGGGGACGCTCAGGGTGCCGTCGACCGGCTGGCCGCCGGTCATCGCCACCGCGTCGTTGTAGAGGATCTTGTAGGTGATGTTGACCTTGGCCGCGATCGCCTGGCGCACCGCCAGCGAGCCGGAATGGAAGTAGGTGCCGTCGCCGAGGTTCTGGAACACGTGCTGCGTTTCGGTGAACGGGGCCTGCCCGCACCAGGTCACGCCTTCGCCGCCCATGTGCGAGAAGGTGTCGGTGCGCCGGTCCATCCAGGTGACCATGTAGTGGCAGCCGATGCCGCCGTGCGCGCGCGAGCCTTCCGGCACCGCGGTCGAGGTGTTGTGCGGACAGCCCGAGCAGTAGTGCGCGGCGCGCGGGAAGTTCGCCCGTGGCAGGGTCAGTTCCTGCTCCTTGGCCTCGATCCAGGCGACGCGTGCGCGGATCGCCTCGCTGGTGAAGAAGCGGGCGAGGCGTTTGGCGATGACCAGGGCGATCATCGCCGGGGTCAGCTCGCCGGTGCTCGGCAGCACCCAGTTGTCTTCCTCGTCGTACTTGCCGACCACGCTCGGGCGGGTCGGCCAGTTGTACATGTACTCCTTCATCTGCGATTCGATGAACGAGCGCTTCTCCTCGACGACGATGACGTCCTCGAGGCCGCGGGCGAACTCGCGGATGCCGACCGGTTCGAGCGGCCAGGTCATGCCGATCTTGTACACGCGGATGCCGATCTCGCGCGCGTCGCGCTCGCTGATGCCGAGGTATTCGAGCGCCTGCAGCACGTCGAGGTAGCTCTTGCCGGTGGTGACGATGCCGAGCCGCGCCTTCGGCGAATCGAGCACGACGCGGTCGATGCCGTTGGCGCGCGCGAACGCGCAGGCGGCCTCGACGGCGTACCGGTGCAGGCGCATTTCCTGGTTGAGCGGCGGATCCGGCCAGCGGATGTTGAGGCCGCCCTCGGGACCACTGAAGTCCCCGGGCAGGACGATGTCGAGCTGGTGCGGGTTGACGTTGACGCTGGCGCTCGACTCGACCGTCTCGGCGATCGTCTTGAAGCCGACCCAGCGCCCGGTGAAGCGCGACATCGCCCAGCCGAGCAGGCCCATGTCGAGGATGTCCTGCACGCCGGCCGGGTTGAGGATCGGCATCATCGCCGAGACGAACTCCAGCTCGGAGCCGTGCGGCAGCGTCGAGGAACGGCAGGCGTGGTCGTCGGCGGCAAGCGCCAGCACGCCGCCGAATTTCGAGGTGCCGGCGGCGTTGCCGTGCTTGAACACGTCACCGCAGCGGTCGACGCCGGGGCCCTTGCCGTACCACATGGCGAACACGCCGTCGTACTTCGCGCCGGGAAACAGGTTGGTCTGCTGGGTGCCCCAGACCATGGTCGCGCCGAGATCCTCGTTGAGGCCCGGGGTGAACTCGATGTTCGAGGTCTTGAGGTGCTTGCGCGCCTTCCACAGTTCGAGGTCGAAGCCGCCGAGCGGCGAACCACGGTAGCCGGAGATGAATCCGGCCGTGCGGATGCCCTCGGCGCGGTCGCGCATCTGCTGCATCAGCGGCAGGCGCACCAGCGCCTGCACGCCGGAAAGATAGATGCGGCCTTCGGCACGCGTGTACTTGTGGTCGAGGGTGTATTCGCGATCGATCGCGGGCGCTTCGAGGGCGTGGGCGGACATGGTTGCCTGGCGACTTTGCCCGGGACGCGGGCCGGCTGGGAAAGGGCGCGATTCTATCAGGTCGCCCCGGGCGGACCGGCCGTGCCCGCCTTGCGTGCGGCTTCGCCGCTGCTCTACGCTCGCCGGCGCGGTCGTCGATCGCTTCCCGGGGAAAACACATGTTGGATGCGCTCGGCCAAGTGGCCTTCGGCCTGTTCGGCCTTTTCGTGCTGATCGGCCTCGCCTGGCTGTTCTCGAACAACAAGCGCGCGGTCGACTGGCGCCTGGTCGTGATCGGCGTGGTGCTGCAGATCGGCTTCGCCGCGCTGGTGCTGCTGGTGCCCGGCGGACGCGACGTGTTCGACTGGCTCGGACGCGCCTTCGTCCGGGTGCTGAACTTCGTCAACGAAGGCTCCAACTTCATTTTCGGCAGCCTGATGGACACCTCGAAGATGGGCTTCATCTTCGCCTTCCAGGTGTTGCCGACGATCATCTTCTTCTCCTCGCTGATGGCCGTGCTCTACCACCTCGGCGTCATGCAGATGGTCGTGCGGGTGATGGCCTGGGCGATCACCAAGGTCATGCGCGTGTCCGGCGCGGAGACGACCAGCGTCTGCGCCAGCGTGTTCATCGGCCAGACCGAGGCGCCGCTGACCGTGCGCCCGTACATCGCGCGCATGACCGAGTCCGAACTCATCACCATGATGATCGGCGGCATGGCGCACATCGCCGGCGGCGTGCTCGCCGCCTATGTCGGCATGCTCGGCGGCAGCGATCCGGAACAACAGGCCTTCTATGCCAAGCACCTGCTTGCCGCCTCGATCATGGCGGCGCCGGCGACCCTCGTCATCGCCAAGATCCTGATCCCGGAAACGCGTGAGCCGCTGACCCGCGGCACGGTGAAGATGGAAGTCGAGAAGACCACCAGCAACGTCATCGACGCGGCCGCCGCCGGCGCCGGCGACGGCCTGCGCCTGGCCCTCAACATCGGTGCGATGCTGCTCGCCTTCATCGCCCTGATCGCGCTGATCGACGCGCCGCTGACCTGGTTCGGCGAATGGAGCGGGCTGGCGGAAGCGATCGGCAAGCCGACCAGCCTGTCGACGATCTTCGGCTTCCTGCTCGCACCGATCGCCTGGGTGATCGGCACGCCATGGGCGGACGCGAGCGCGGTCGGTTCGCTGATCGGCCAGAAGGTCGTCATCAACGAGTTCGTCGCCTACGCCGAGCTGGCGAAGATCGTCAACGGCGAGACCGCCGGCATCGTGCTGAGCGACCAGGGTCGCCTGATCGCCACCTACGCGCTGTGCGGCTTCGCCAACTTCTCCTCGATCGCCATCCAGATCGGCGGCATCGGCGGCCTCGCCCCCGAGCGGCGCACCGATCTCGCCCGCTTCGGCCTGCGCGCCGTGCTCGGCGGTTCGATCGCCACCTTCATGACGGCGACGATCGCGGGGGTGCTCAGCAGCCTGTAACGGCCGGCGCGCGAGGCGTGACGGTCATCCATCCCGAACACAAGGAGCAAGGGAAATGCTGGAAGTGAAAGGTCGTGCGGTGATTGTCCTTCCGTTCTTCGTCATCGCCATCGTGCTGGCCGTGGCGGGTTGGTTCGGACTGGACTGGGTCGATCAACTCGGCAAGTTGTGGTGGATCGTGTGCCTGACCCTGCTGTTGTCGAGCGTGCCGATCGCGGCGATCGGCCTGTTCAAGGCACTGGACCGCCGGCCGCTGCTGGTGGTTGACGCCGCCGGCGTGCACGACCGGGTGACTTCACCGGCACGGCGCTTCGGCTGGGACGAGATCAAGGGTTTTCGCCTGTCGCCGGCCGGTTCGCGCAAGCCCCAGGTGCTCGCCATCGACGTGATCGACCCCGAGCGGGCCATTGCCCAGGCAAGGCTCGGCATGGGCGCGCTGATGGAAGCGACCCGCACCCAGCACGGTTCGCCGTGCGTGGTCTGGCTCAACGCGCTCGACATCGATCCGGTCCGCTTGCTGTCGGCGCTGCAGTCGTTGCAGCTGAAGCACGGCCCGGCGCGACGTTGAGTTCCGGCAGCGGTCAAGGGGACGGCGGGTCGCCGTCCTCGAAGCCGTCGGCGAACAGCGCATCGCGCCGCACCGTGATCGTCATCCGTGCGGTGTCGGCGGCGCCGCGCGGATCGGTGGTGCGCACGCCGACGACGATCGCCTGCGGAGCGGCGCCGTCGGTGGTGTAGACCGCGCTCGCGTCGACACCACTGGCGTCGTCGAAGTCGCCGTCGCCGTCGAGATCCCATGCCCAGGCCAGGCCGCTGTCGTCGGGATCGACGCTGTTGGCGGCAGTGAATGCCACCGTGCGTTCCGGGCCATCGGCCAGCGAGCCCTTGGCCAGGGCAATTGCCGCCGACGGCGCAAGGTTGCGGTTCGCGGTGTCGGCATCCCAGGAAATGCGCGAGATGCGGCCGTTGTAGATGTTGACGAAGAAGAGGTCGCCGCCCGGTCCGGCGACGAGGTCGACCACCGGCAATGCGCCCTGACCGAATGCCGGTGCCGTTCCTTCCGCTGCAGGGTCGGGCCGGCCGTCGCCATCGGTGTCGCGCAGCACCCAGATGCGGTTGAGGATGATGTCGGCGAAGAACAGCGCGTTGCGGTACTCGGCCGGCCAGCGCTCACCGGTGTAGAACGCCAGCGCGGAGACGGAGGCGCCGCCGACGTGACGATAGGCATGGAACGGCGGCGTGACCGGGGTGCGCCCGCCGGTGTCGCCGTTGGCGTACAGCGTCGCGCAGAGCGGCCGCGCGAGGTAGCCGCTGGTGTGCAGCGTGCCCTCGAAGCAGGGCCAGCCGAAGTTGAGCAGGCTGCCGCTGCCGTCGACGGCGGGGATCACGTTGATCTCCTCGACGAGATTCCAGCCGACGTCGCCGATCCAGACCTCGCTGGTCCCGGGGCGCATGGCGAAGCGGAACGGATTGCGCAGGCCGTGGGCAATGATGCGCCGCGCGTTCGGCGTTGCGTCCGCGTTCGCCGCCAGCGGGTTGTCCGGCGCACCGGCGCCGGTCGCCGGATCGATGCGTGCGATGCTGCCATTCAGCCAGACCTGGCCGGTGTAGGCGGCTTCCACCTCGAGACCCTGCGCACGCAGGGCGCCGCCCTGGTCGGGTGGCGAGCGCTGGTCGGGCCAGGCCGGATTGCCGCGCTGGCCCCAGTCGGCCCACAGGTAGCTGGCGCCGTCGCCGCCGCCGACGTAGAGGTATCCGTCGGCGCCGAAACGCACGCTGCCGATCGAATGACTCGGGTACTGCTGGTACCAGTCCTCGATCAGCACGCGCTCGTCTGCCGCCTGCGTGCCGTGCAGGGTCAGCCGCGACAGGCGGCCGCTGATGACGCAGCCGGCATGGTCGCCGTTCGCGTTCGGGCAGCCGGTGGCCGGCCAGCGCGGCGGCAGGTCGGAGAACAGGCCGCCGTTGTACGAGTAGGCGACGTAGAGGTAGGGCCGCTCGGGAAAATGCGGATCGAGCGCGAGCCCGAGCAGGCCGCGATCCTGGAAGTCGTGCACCACGGCCGACAGGTCGGCGACCTGCTGCGGCTGCGCATCGAGCAGGTTGGCGTACATCCAGATGCGTCCGGCCTTCTCGGCGACGAACACGCGCCCGTCATGGGCGAAGGCGACCTGGGTCGGCAGCTGGCGGGCGCTGATCGCATGGGTATGGCGGAAGTTCGCGCTCGGCCACGTCTGCGCGCCGGCCGTGGCGGAAAGGGCGGTGACGGCGGACAGGGCAAGGCGGAGTTTCATCGCGGGCCTCCTGCGTGCGGAAAGCTGCCATCAGAAACCCGAGCGGCACGGGTCTGCAGTGACCCGTGCCACAGTGCAAGGCGGAACTATTCGCCGAGTTCCTCGCGCACGAACTCGGGCAGGGACAGCGCCGCGCGGTGGATCTCGGCGTTGTAGTAGCGGGTGGCGAACTGCTTGGTCTGCGCACCGCGCTCGCGGAAGCCGGACAGGTCGGCGCCCTTGCGTGCCAGCGTCGCGCTCCACCAGCCGGTCGGATAGCAAGGCTGCGGGAAGGTCAGCGTGCGCACGGCCTGGAAGCCGGCCACGCGCAGCGCCGAGCGCATCTGCTTGATCAGCGGGATGTGGGCCAGCGGCGACTCGCTCTGCTGGACGAAGATTCCGCCCGGGCGCAGCGCCTTGAAGCAGCTCGAATAGAAGGCCGCGTTGAACAGGCCCTCGGCCGGACCGACCGGGTCGGTCGAGTCGACGATGACGATGTCGACCGATTCCGGGTCGCAGTCGGCCATGTACTTGATGCCGTCGTCGAAGCGCAGGTCCGCGCGCGGGTCGCCGTTCGACTCGCACAGCTCGGGGAAATAGAGCTCGGCGAGGCGGGTGACGCGCTCGTCGATGTCGACCTGGACGACCTGCTCGACCTCGTCGTGGCGCAGCACCTCGCGCAGGGTGCCGCAGTCGCCGCCGCCGATGATGACGACCCGCTTGGCACGCGAATGGGTGAACAGCGCCGGGTGCGCCATCATCTCGTGGTAGAAGAAGTTGTCGCGCGTGGTCAGCATCATGCAGCCGTCGATGACCATCAGCTTGCCCCAGTCGGTCGAGTCGTAGATCTCGATGTGCTGGAACGGTGTCTGCTCGGCATGCAGGCGCTCGCGGACGCGGAATCCGATCGAGGAACCGGAGGATTCGTGCGCTTCGGTGAACCAGCTCTGCTCGGACGGGGACATGGCGGCTTCCTGGGTTGCGGGATCCGCGACGCGCGGGGCGGCGGGCGGAAAAGCGCGCGATTGTAGCCGTTCGCAACCGTCGTCGACGAGGGTGGGCGCGGCTGGAACAATCGTTCATGGTGCTTCGTTACAATGCCGCCCCCCGACGGGTCCCGCGGCGTGCGAGGCTTCCGATCCGTCCGGGTGAAACCGTCCAGGCCCGCCGCTGCGACGTCGCTGCCATCCCGGAGGACCCCCATGAGCCGATCCTGGAGCACGGACGACGCCCGCGACCTCTATTCCGTGGCGCACTGGAGCGAAGGCTATTTCGATGTCGGCCGCAACGGCCACGTGCTGGTGCGCCCGCACGGTGCCGCGGGCCCGGCCCTCGACCTGCCCGACGTGGTCGAAGCGGCGCGCGGCCTGGGGGCGCGACTGCCGCTGCTGGTGCGCTTCGCCGACATCCTCAACGACCGCCGCGAGCGCTTGCAGGGCGCCTTCGCCAAGGCGATGCAGGAGTGGGACTACGCCGGCGGCTACACCGGCATCTACCCGATCAAGGTCAACCAGCAGAAGAGCGTCGCCGGTGAACTCGCCACCGGCATCGGCGAGGGCTTCGGCCTCGAAGCCGGTTCCAAGCCCGAGCTGATGGCGGTGCTCGCCCTGGCCAGGGTCGGCAGCACGGTCATCTGCAACGGCTACAAGGATCGCGAATACATCCGCCTCGCCCTGATCGGGCGCAAGCTCGGCCTCGACATCTTCATCGTCATCGAGAAACCCTCCGAGCTTCGCTACGTGATCGAGGAGTCGCGCACGCTCGGGGTCGAGCCGCTGCTCGGCGTGCGCATGCGCCTGAAGAGCCTCGGCGCCGGCAAATGGCAGAACTCCGGCGGCGACAAGGCCAAGTTCGGCCTCACCCCGCGCCAGCTGCTGACCCTGATCGAGGAACTGAAACAGGCGAAGCTGGCGCACACGCTCAAGCTGCTGCATTTCCACATGGGCTCGCAGATGTCGAACGTGCGCGACATCGCCCGCGGCATGCGCGAGGCGGTGCGCTACTTCGTCGAGCTGTCGCAGCTCGGCCTGCCGATCCGCTACATGGATGTCGGCGGCGGCCTCGGCGTCGACTACGAGGGCACGCGCTCGCGCTCGGACTGCTCGATCAACTACGGCATCGACCAGTACGCCTCGAGCGTGGTCGGCGCGCTCGCCGAGGCCTGCGCCGCGAACGGCCTGGCCCAGCCGCGCATCCTCACCGAGTCGGGCCGAGCGCTGACCGCCCACCATGCCGTGCTGGTGGTCAATGTCAGCGAGGTCGAGCAGGCGCCGGCCGGCGCGGTGCCGCCGGAGCGCAACGACGAGGCGGCCGTGCTGCGGCGCCTGCGCGAGGTGCACGCCGAGATCGACGCGCGCCCGCCGACCGAGCTCTACCACGAGGCCCAGTACCACCTGTCCGAGGGCCAGTCGCTGTACGCGCTCGGCCAGCTCTCGCTGGCCGAACGCGCCGAGCTCGACGATCTCTACTACGCGATCGTGCATGCCGTGCGCGGCCGCCTCAAGCCCGACGAGCGTTCGCACCGCCAGGTCCTCGACGAGCTCAACGAGACCCTGGTCGACAAGTATTTCGTCAATTTCTCGGTGTTCGAGTCGGTCCCCGACATCTGGGCGATCGACCAGGTGTTCCCGATCGTGCCGATCGCCGGACTCGAGCGCGAGCCGACCCGGCGCGGCGTCATCGCCGACCTCACCTGCGACTCGGACGGGCGCATCGACCGCTATGTCGATGCCGACGGCGTCGATGTCAGCCTGCCCCTGCACGCGGTCGGACACGGCGAGTCGTACCGGCTCGGCCTGTTCATGGTCGGCGCCTACCAGGAGACGCTCGGCGACATCCACAACCTGTTCGGCGATACCGACGCGATCAGCGTGCGCGTGGACGGCGACGGATACCGGCTCGGCGCACTGCGCCGTGGCGACGGCACCGACCTCATGCTCGACTACGTCGGCTACGATCTCGCCGCCCTGCGCGCCGAATACCGCGCCAAGATCGCTGCGGCCGGCATCCAGGGTGCGCCGGCCGACGAACTCGCCGCGGCACTCGAGGCCGGCCTGACCGGTTACACCTATCTGGCGGAAGACGCATGAGCCCGTCATTGCGTGCCGGTTTCGTCGGCCTCGGCGCGATGGGGCGGCCGATGGCCGGCCATCTCGCGCGTGCCGGCCTGCTGGCCTCGGTGTGGACCCGGACCGCGGCCAACGCGCAGGCGTTCGCCGCCGAGGCCGGCGTGACCGCCGCGGCCTCGGTCGAGGCACTCGCCGGACAGTGCGACGTGGTCGTGCTGTGCGTTCCGGCCGATGCCGACGTGCTGGCCAATGTCGAGGCGACCGCCGGCGGCGCACGCGCCGGCACGGTGGTCATCGACCATTCCACGGTGTCGTCGACGACGGCGCGCGAAGCGCAGCGGCGCATGCAGGCGATCGGCGGCGACTTCATCGATGCGCCGGTTTCCGGCGGCGTCGAGGGGGCGATCCAGGGTCGCCTGTCGGTGATGGTCGGCGGCGACGCCGACACCCTCGCCCGCGTGCGCGGCGTGCTCGATTGCTATGCGGCCAAGGTCGGCCACATGGGCGGCGTCGGTGCCGGCCAGGACACCAAGGCGGTCAACCAGGTGCTCGTCGCCGGCATCGCCGAGGCGGTCTGCGAAGGGCTCGCGCTCGGCGAACGCCTCGGTCTCGATCCGCAACGGCTGCTGCCGACCCTGCAGGCGGGTGCCGCCGGCAACTGGTTCCTCGACAAACGCGGAGCGACCCTGCTGCGCGACGAGTTCGCGGTCGGTTTCAAGCTGGCCCTGCTGCACAAGGACCTCGCCATCGTCCGCGAACTTGCCCGCGCTGCCGGCACCGACCGCAGCATCATCGAGAAGGCGCTGGCCGACTACGCCGTGCTGATCGCCGAGGGCCACGGCGAGGAAGACATTTCGGCGCTGATCCGGCTCAAGCGCCGGCCGAATCCGTGAGCACGGTGGCATCCGCGCCGCCGGTTCGCGTGCACAATCGCATTCCTGCCCCTTTCAAACGGCCCCTGGCCTGGAGACAACCGCCATGCGCATGACCCTGCTCGGTGCCGCGATCGCGGCCATGATTCCGTTCGCCGCCAGCGCGCAGACGCTGCCTTCCGACCTCACCCTCGCGCCGTTCGCCTCCGGCGTCGGTTCCCCGGTGGCGATCCGCGCGCCGCATGACGGCAGCGGTCGCGTTTTCATCGTCAACCAGGCCGGCACGATCCGCGTGGTCAAGAACGGCAGCCTGCTGGCGACGCCGTTCGTGTCCGTGCCGGTCGCCTTCGGCGGCGAAAGCGGCCTGCTCGGCCTCGCGTTCCACCCGAATTTCGGCAAGGTCGGCCTGCCGCACAACGACGAGTTCTACGTCGCCTACAACCGCGCCAGTGCCGATCCGAGGCTCGGTTCCTCACCCGACGTGGCGCTCGCGCGCTATACCGTGCCCGCGCTGGATTCCGACGTCGCCAACCCGACCGGCACGCTGGTCCTGCGCGTGTCGGACAACGCCTCCAACCACAATGGCGGCGACATCCATTTCGGGCCGGACGGCTATCTCTACATGTCGACCGGCGACGGCGGCAGCCAGGGCGATCCGCACGGCTTCGCCATGTGCCTGTGGAAGAAGGCGGCCGACAGCACGCCCGGCAACTGCGGCAGCGGCACGCCGACCTATTTCCTGATGGGCAAGATCCTGCGCGTCGACGTCGACACGCGCGGCGGTGCGGTGACGTCGGAAATGTGCGGGTCGACCGGCATCTCGCCGGCCCAGTACTCGATTCCCGCCGACAATCCGCACGTCGGCACCAGCAGCACCTGCGACGAGACCTGGCTGCACGGATTCCGCAATCCCTGGCGCACGAGTTTCGACCGCGCCACCGGTGATTTCTGGATCGGCGACGTCGGCCAGGGCAGCGTCGAGGAGATCGACCTGCGCGTCGCCGGTTCGACCGAGCCGACCTTCTACGGCTGGCGCTGTTTCGAGGGGAACTCGACGTACAACACGTCGAACGTCTGCGCGACGCCGCCCGCCAACGTGCTGCCGGTCCTGCAGTACACGCACGCGAACAGCCGCTGCGCGGTCACCGGCGGCTTCCGCTTCCGTGGCCCGATCGCGTCGCTCAACGGCATGTATTTCTATTCCGATTCATGCACGAGCGAGATCTGGGCGGCGAAGCCGAACGGCAGCGGCGGCTGGACTTCCTCGGTCTGGCGCGACGACACCAACGGCTACGGCACCTACTCGGGCTTCGGCGAAGACGAAGCCGGCAACCTGTACGTCGCCCACACCTCGAACGGCACGGTGCTGCGCTTCAGCTCGGACCGCATCTTCGACCACGACTTCGACTGAGGTCGCAGGGCGACACCGGCCGCGCCTGCCGGCAATGCCGGAGGCGCGGGGACGGGCCGCGGCAACACCGCGATGGCGGGCGACGGTCTGCCGCGAAGCGAGCGGCGAGCGGCGGATGCGCCGCGGGCGGTGGAGCGTCACGCATCCGCGCGGCGGATGCGCCAGGTCCACCCGGCGGACGGAGTGCCCGCCTGGCGAACCTCAGTGGGCGCCGTCTTCCTTCAGCGCGATCGCGTTGATGCCGTTTTCCGCCAGCGCGGCCTTGGCGGCCTCGAGTTCGCTGGCGCTGGCGTAGGGGCCGAGGCGCACGCGATTCCAGGTCTTGCCGTTGATCGTCACCGGATGGACGCGGGCGACGAAGCCTGCCAGGGCGAGCCGGGCCTTGGCCTCGTCGGCCGCACGGGCGTCCGGGTACGAGCCGGCCTGCAGCAGGTAGCGCACCGCCGGTGCCGGCGCCGCCGGAGGCGTGGTGGTGTTGTCGCGCGCGGCACGTGCCTGCGCTTCGGCGCGCGCCTTGGCCGACAGTTCGGCGTCGGGGATGACCACTTCCATCTCCGGCAGCACCGAATAAAAGTCGTAGGCTTTCTTCTTCGTCTCCCGGCTCTCGGCGAGCGGCGGTTCGCTGACCCGCGGGGCGACCGCTTCGGGGTTCGGTTGCGGCAGCTGCTTGCCGCGCAGCACCGGCAGCCAGTTGCCGGCGAGGAACACCGCCGCCACGGCGAGGCCGAGCACGACGCCGATGCCGAGCCAGATCCAGGCCGGCCAGGCCCGGCGCGAACTGCCGCGGGTTGCCTGCTTGCGGGAACGATTGGCCATTACATGCTCTCCGGGGCGGATACGCCGAGCAGATCGAGTCCATTCGCCAGCACCTGGCGTGCGGCGTCGGCGAGGGCGATGCGCGCATTGCGCAGGGTGCCGTCCTCGACGATGAACTGGTGGGCGTTGTACCAGGCGTGGAATGCCGCAGCGAGATCGCGCAGGTACTGGGCGACGAGTTGCGGATCGAGCTGGATGGCCGCGGCTTCGACGATCTCGGGATAGCGGGTGAGCTCGGCCATCAGCACGCGTTCGTGTTCGCTGTCGAGGCTTCCGAGCGCGGCGAAGCCGGCATCGGGATCGGCCGCGAAGCCGCGTTCGGCGAGCTGGCGCTTCACGCTGCAGACCCGCGCGTGCGCGTACTGGATGTAGTAGACCGGATTGTCGTTGGTCTGCGCGCGCGCGAGGTCGATGTCGAAGACCAGCTGCGAATCGGTCTTGCGTGCTACGAGGAAGTAGCGGGTGGCATCGCGACCGACCTCGTCGATGAGATCGCGCACGGTGACGTAGTTGCCGGTGCGCTTGGAGATCTTCACTTCCTCGCCGCCGCGCATGACCGTCACCATCTGGTGCAGGACGTATTCCGGCCAGCCTTCGGGGATGCCGACGTCGAGCGCCTGCAGGCCGGCGCGCACGCGCGTGACCGTCGAATGGTGGTCGGCGCCCTGTTCGTTGATCACGCGCTCGAAACCGCGCTGCCACTTGTTGCGGTGGTAGGCGACGTCGGGCACGAAATAGGTGTAGCCGCCTTCCGACTTGCGCATGACGCGGTCCTTGTCGTCGCCGAAATCGGTCGTGCGCAGCCACAGCGCGCCATCCTGCTCGTAGGCATGGCCGGCGGCGACCAGCGCGGCCACGGTCTCCTCGACCTTGCCTTCGCTGTACAGCGAGGATTCGAGGAAATACACGTCGAAGGCCACGCCGAATGCGCGCAGGTCGAGATCCTGTTCGCGGCGCAGCCAGGCCACGGCGAAACGGCGGATCGCGTCGAGGTCGTCGGCGTCGCCGGCGGCGGTGACGTCATGGCCGTCGGCCTCGACGGTCAGGCCGGCGAGGTAGTCGCGGGCGACGTCGCGGATGTACTCGCCACGATAGCCGTCGGCCGGCCAGCCTTCCTGCTCGGGTTCGATGCCCTTGCAGCGCGCCTGCACGGACAGTGCGAGGTTGTGGATCTGCGCGCCGGCATCGTTGTAGTAGAACTCGCGGGTCACCGCCCAGCCGTTCGCCTCGAGGATGCGCGCGAGACTGTCGCCGACGGCGGCGCCGCGACCGTGGCCGACGTGCAGCGGGCCGGTCGGGTTGGCCGAGACGAACTCGATCTGCAGCTTGCGGCCGGCGCCGGCGTGATGGCGGCCGTAGTGCGCGCCGAGCGCGGGAATGCGGCGGATCCCGTCGTGCACCGCCGCATCGGCGAGGAACACGTTGATGAAGCCGGGCCCGGCGACCTCGAGGCGGGCGATGCGCGGGTCGGCACGCAGCACGCCGACGATCAGCTCGGCGAGTTCGCGCGGCTTGCGGCCGGCCGCCTTGGCCAGGGTCATTGCCACGTTGCTGGCGAAATCGCCATGCTCGCGGCTGCGCGTGCGTTCGACGACGAAGCTCGTGGCGGGCAGCTCGGGGAGGGTGCTCTGCGCACGCAGTTCGGCGAGCGCCGCGAGGATGAGCTCGCGCAGGGTGTCTTTCACGGCGGGATTCGGTGTGCGACGGAGCCGCGCATTGTAGGCCGCGCGACGGCCGTTCCGGAACCGGCAGGCGCCGCTGGCTCACGCAGTTGCGCGCAAATCCTTCGCCGGGGCCAAGAAACACACGCCAACTGCTTGTCGGCAAAGCCGCCGGTGCGGATTCGCCGGTCTGTGGATAAGTCTGTGGGGAAAATCGTCCGGCCCGCCGCGGTGCGCGGCTGGAAACCCCGGGCCAGATCCGGAAAATCCGCGATGACGTAACTCAACCGATTGATTCTGCTGAAGAAATCAACATGACCGTCGGGTGAATGCAGGATCGTCCACCGGCCGCGCCGGACGCCCCGGGATGTGTATAGAAATGCGCGTGTTGTTGCGCTGCAAGCCCGCCGCGATCAGACAATCCCGGCGAGCGTGTCCCGATAGGCTTCCAGCACCTGCTGGCCGGTGGCCGGCCGTCCGCGCACGGCAATGCGTGCACGCACCCCCATGACCAGGGACTTCAACGGTTCGGCATTGTCTGCCTTGGCCTGCTGGAAGGCTTCGCGACCCAGTTCGGAATTGAACCGGTGCAGGTCGAAGAAGAAGCGATCCTGGCCGTCGGTGAGGAAGCCGAACACCGGCTGCGCACTGTCGCCGCTGTCGAGGCTGCGCCCGCACAGCATCTCGCGTTCGCTGCAGAGGTTGACCGCGCTGGCGGCAAAACGCGCGAACGGTTCGGCGACGTTGGCGGTATCGATGTCGGCGGCGACGAGGGCCAGCTCGTGGGCATGCACGAGCAGCGGCTCGCCGCGCCAGCCCGGGCGATGCTTGTCGAGCTTGGCGGCCAGCTTGGCGGCGAGGGCGCCGCCGGATTGCACGAGCTCGGCGGCGTTGAACGGATCGCCGTTCGCCGATGGCCGCGCATCGAAGGTGCTGCCGTCGATCATCAGGTCGAGCGCGTGGTAGAGGTCGCCGTCCGCGCTGCGCGAGAAGCCCGCGGCTTCCAGCAGGCGGAAGGTTTCCTCGAGGCTGGCACGTTCGTTCGCGCCGACGCCGGCGGCATAGCACGGCGCTTCGCGCTGGCGCAGGTCGTGGGTGGCGGCGAACACGCCGAGGGCGCACCAGTCGCGCAGGCCGAGCACCGCAGCGCCGCGCGCGGCGATCAGGCGGTCGATGCGGTCACCAAGGATGTCGAGGATGTGTTCCTCGTTGTGATAGGCGTGGAAGTCGTCGCCCCAGCTGCCATGCCGGCGTGCGAGGCGGGCATAGGCTATGCGGATGACGTCGTCGCAGCGGTCGAGGAAAGCCTGCGTGCGCGCGTCGGTGCCGACCGGCGCGATCAGGCAGCGGCGCTGCGCCAGTACCGCCTCGAGCGGGTCGATGCGGGCGCCGGCGAAGGCCCGTGCGGCGGCGACGTCGGGCAGTTCGCGCTCGACCGCATCGGGAGGATAGGTTTGCGGAAAACCGAAGATCACGCGGGGCACGATCCGCAGGATGGACCGCGCAAGTATAGGGAATCTCGCCATCGCGACGGCAGTCCGCCGTGGTCCGGGCGGTTGCCGCGATGCGTCCGCGGCGCGCGCGTTGCGGCCGCAGCCGCTCAGATCATGCCGCGCTGGGCCAGCGAGGTCGGTGTGCCGCTGCCGACGACGAAGTGGTCGAGCACGCGCACGTCGACGAGGGCGAGGGCGTCGCGCAGGCGCAGGGTGATCGCCCGGTCGGCCGCGCTCGGTTCGGCAATTCCGGACGGATGGTTGTGGGCGAAAATCACCGCGGCGGCGTTGTGCCGCATGCAATGGCGCACGACCTCGCGCGGATGCACGCTGGCACCGTCGATCGAACCGCGGAACAGTTCCTCGTAGGCGAGCACGCGGTGGCGGTTGTCGAGGAACAGGCAGGCGAAGACCTCGTAGGGATAATCGCCGAGCTGCGCCTTGAGGAAGCGCGCGCTGGCCGCCGGATCGGTCAGCCCTTCGCCGGCGCGCAGTTCGGCGTCGAGATGGCGGCGACCGAGTTCGAGCGCGGCCTGCAACCGGCACCACGCCACCGGGCCGAGCCGGGCACCGGCTTCGTCGAGGCGCAGCAGCGGCCGCAAGCCGCCATGCAGGGCGAGCAGATCGCGACCGATGTCGACCGCGTTGCGTCCGCGCCGCCCCGAGCCGATGAACACGGCAAGCAGTTCGGCATCGGACAAGGCGTCGGCGCCGCGGGCGCGCAGTTTCTCGCGTGGACGTTCCTGGTCGGGCCAGTCGAGGATGCTGCTCATGACGTGCTCCCTGCCTGCGGTGTGCAAGTCGTCAGCCTGGGGCTCGAAGCGGGCCGCGGACAGCGGCGCGGTGCGCGGATTTCGGTAAGCTAGCGCCGCCTCCGCATGTCAGAAATTTCCTGCATGGTTTCTCCTCCGCTTGCCGGTGTGCGCGTCCTGCTCGGCGTCAGTGGCGGCATCGCCGCCTACAAGGCCGCCGACCTCGTGCGCCGCCTCGGCGACGCCGGCGCCGACGTGCGCGTGGTCCTGACCGAAGGCGCCGCGCGCTTCGTGACCGCGCTGACGTTCCAGGCCTTGTCCGGCCATCCGGTGCGCACGAGCCTGTGGGACGAATCGGCCGAGGCGGCGATGGGACACATCGAGCTGGCCCGCTGGGCCGACGAGATCCTCGTGGCGCCGGCCTCCGCCGATGTGCTCGCCCGGCTCGCCCACGGCCACGCCGACGACCTGTTGACCACCCTCGTGCTGGCCAGCGCGGCGCCGCTGTCGGTCGCGCCGGCGATGAACCACCAGATGTGGGCGCACCCGGCGACCCGCGCCAACCTCGAACGGTTGTGCGCGCGCGGCGTGCGCGTGTTCGGCCCGGCCAGCGGCGACCAGGCGTGTGGCGAAAGCGGCGAGGGCCGCCTGCAGGAGCCGGCCCAGCTGGTGGCGGACCTGGCCGCCGCCCGCGGTCCGCGCCTGCTGGCCGGCTTGCGCGTGCTGGTCAGCGCCGGCCCGACCTGCGAGGACATCGACCCGGTGCGCTTCATCGGCAACCGCAGTTCCGGGCGGATGGGCTTCGCCATCGCCGAGGCGGCCGTGGCATGCGGCGCCGAGGTCGATCTCGTCGCCGGACCGGTGGCCCTGCCGACGCCGGCCGGCGTGCGCCGTCACGACGTGCGCAGCGCGCGCCAGATGCACGCGGCCGTGCTGGCCGCCGCCGCCTCCAGCGACATCTTCGTTTCTGCCGCGGCCGTCGGCGATTTCCGCCCGGCGACGATGGCGACGTCGAAGATCAAGAAGTCCGGTGCGGCGCTCGTGCTGGAACTCGCGCAGAACCCCGACATCCTCGCCGACGTCGGCCAGCTCGCCACCCGCCCGCTGCTGGTCGGGTTCGCCGCGGAAACCGACGACCTCGAGCGGCATGCGCGCGACAAGCTCGAACGCAAGGGCCTCGACCTGATCGCCGCCAACCACGTCGGCGGCGCGCTCGGCTTCGAGAGCGCGGACAACGCCCTGCTGCTGCTCTGGCCGGGCGGCCGCGAGGAACTCGCGCGGGCGGACAAGCGCGTGCTCGCCCGCGCCCTGCTCGAGCGCGTGGCTGCACGCTACCGGGAGACACGCGGATGAATCGCATGAAAGCCGCGGTCGAGGTGCGCATCCTCGATGCGCGCATCGGCAGCGAGTTTCCGCTGCCCGCGCACGCCACCGCCGGCTCGGCCGGCATGGACCTGCGCGCGATGACCGACGCGCCGCTCGAACTGGCCGGCGGCGCCAGCGAACTCGTGCCGACCGGCATCGCCATCCACATCGGCGATGCCGGCGTCTGCGCGGTGGTCCTGCCGCGCTCCGGTCTCGGCCACCGCCACGGCATCGTGCTCGGCAACGGCACCGGCCTGATCGACGCCGACTACCAGGGACCGCTGATGGTTTCGCTCTGGAACCGCAGCGCCGAGGCCTTTACGATCAGCCCCGGGGATCGCATCGCGCAACTGGTGTTCCTGCCGGTCGTCCATGCCGAGCTGGCCGTTGTCGAGGCGTTCGCGCCGAGCGACCGCGGCGAGGGCGGTTTCGGCAGTTCGGGACGGCGTTGAGACTTCGGACGCAAGCGGGGAAACCGGCACTCCTGCCCGGCAGGCGGCGCGCGGGTCGGCTACCCTGCGCCGGATGCGCGATCCGGGTGGACGTCGAGCGGAGACGGTGATGGCAGCGCAACAACCGGCGGGGACGGGAAAGGCCGGGGCGGCAGCGGGCCCGGCACGGGTGTCGCGCGCGCTCGTGCGCATGATTCCGGGCCTGCGCGTGCTGCTGCCGCTGGTGGCGGCGACCTGCCTCATGCTGCTGGCGCTGTTCCTGATCTGGCAGTGCTCGCTGGTGTGGTCGACCAGCGGCGACCTCGGTGCCGCCGAACGCGCGCGCGAACGTCAGGCCGAGGAGCTCGGTCGCCAGATCGACGAGGCGATTGCCCGGTCGGTCGAAGTCACCGGTTCGCCGGCGGTGTTGCAGGCGCTCGCGGTCGGAGACGATGCCGCGCTCGCCGAGGCCGCTGCCGCTGCGCATGCCCTGTGGCCGGAGCTGATCGACATTTCGTTCTACACGCCGAAACTGCTCGAGGTGCTGCGCGAGGACCTGCGCCAACTCGGTTACGCACGCGCGCAGATGCTCATGCAGGCGCAGTCGACCGGAAAACCGGCGCCGGCGCAGATGCGGGTCGAAGGCAGCGAGAAGCGCCTCGTGCTCGCCGTGCCGGTCCGCGACGGTTCCGCCACGCTGTCGTTCGCCTATGTGCAGTTGCCGTTCTCGCCGCTGCTGGACACGTTCCGGCGCCTGTCGAGCGGCAGCGGACGCATCGAACTGCGTCAGGGCGACGGGCGCGGAGACAGCGTCATCGAGGGTTCCGCGACGAGCTCGTCGATGACCGACCTCGGCGTGGCGGTGCCGGGCTCGAAGTTCCGCCTTGGCCTGGTCACCCCGGATGATCCGATTTTCGTCACCCGCAACCTCTGGGTGCTGGTGCCGCTGACGGCGCTGTGCCTGCTGGCCGCGTTCGTCGCCTTGTGGCTGCGCCAGGTCGGCATGCAGCGCGCCATCGAAGTCCTGCGTCCAGGCAACCGTTCCACGACCGGAGAGATCACGTTGGGTGAAGCGATGAAGCAACAATCCGCCGCGGCCGCCGCCGGCGCCCAGGCCGGTGCCGCCGCCAAGCCGGTGCCGGTTGCCGCGGCGCCGGCTGCGAAGCCCCCCGAAGCACCGGTCACCCTCGACCGCAGCATCTTCCGCGCCTACGACATCCGCGGCGTGGTCGGGCAGACGCTGACCACCGGCGTCGCCCGTCTGCTCGGGCGCGCGATCGGCAGCGAGGCGCAGCAGCGCGGCCTGCGCGAGATCGTCGTCGGCCGCGACGGCCGCCTGTCCGGCCCGGAGCTGTCGGCGGCGCTGATCGACGGCCTGCGCGCCTCCGGCTGCGATGTCATCGACATCGGCCTCGCGCCGACGCCGCTGACCTATTTCGCCGCCTACCACCTGCAGACCGGATCCTGCGTGTCGGTGACCGGCAGCCACAACCCGCCCGACTACAACGGCTTCAAGATCGTGCTCGGCGGCGAGACCCTGTCCGAGGACGCGATCCAGAACCTCTACGCACGCATCGCCGAAAGCCGCTTCAGCAGCGGCGCCGGCGGCGTCCAGGTCATGGATGTCAGCGGCGATTACGTCGCCCGCATCAGTGACGACATCCAGGTCGAGCGTCCGCTCAAGGTGGTCGTCGATTGCGGCAACGGCGTCGCCGGCGGCATCGCGCCGACCGTGCTCGAAGCGATCGGTTGCGAAGTCATCCCGCTGTACTGCGAGGTCGATGGCCAGTTCCCGAACCACCACCCGGATCCGTCGGATCCGCACAACCTGCAGGACCTCATCCTGTCGGTGAAGCAGACCGGTGCCGACCTCGGCCTCGCCTTCGACGGCGACGGCGACCGCCTCGGCGTGGTCACGCGCAGCGGCGAGGTGATCTACCCGGACCGCTTGCTGATGCTGTTCGCGATCGACGTGCTGAGCCGAAACCCCGGCGCCACGATCATCTATGACGTCAAGTGCACCGGCCACCTGCAGCCGATCATCCTGCAGCATGGCGGCAGCCCGGTCATGTGGCGCACCGGCCATTCGCTGATCAAGGCGAAGATGCGCGAGACCGATGCGCAACTGGCCGGCGAGATGAGCGGCCACTTCTTCTTCGGCGAACGCTGGTACGGCTTCGACGATGCGATCTACTCGGCGGCACGCCTGCTCGAGATCCTCGCCGGCGACCTCGACGGCCGCAGCCCGGAGGACATCTTCGCCGGATTGCCGAAGGGCGTGTCGACGCCGGAATTGAAGATCCCGCTGCACGAGGGCGAGCACTACCGCTTCATCGAGGCGTTCCGCAAACAGGCCAGCTTCGATGGCGCCCGCCTGACCACGATCGACGGCGTGCGCGCCGACTGGCCGGACGGCTGGGGTCTGGTGCGGGCCTCCAACACGACGCCGGTGCTGGTGCTGCGTTTCGACGCCGACAACGAGGCCGCCCTCGCGCGCATCCAGGAGGTGTTCCGCCAGCAGCTGCGCGCGACCGACAAGGCCCTGCCGCTGCCGTTCTGAGGACTCGCGCCGGCGCGCGCCGGCGCACGGCCTTCTAGTGCGCGGACGTCGAGGTCAGCTTGCGGTAGTGCTCGAGTTCGGCGGCGAAATCGGCTTTCGCCTTCTCGAGTTCGGCAAGCCGGCGATCGACCACGCGGTGCTGCGCCTCGATCTGCTTGCGCGTGGCACCGATCTGGTCGGCGATGCGCTGCGGCACCGGTTTGCCCTCGCGCTCGATGTCGGCGGCCTGGCCGAGCTGTTCGGCCAGGCTGCGTTCCTGGCTCTGCAGGCCGATCTCGGCGCTGCGGATGTTCTGCTGCAGCAATTCGAGTTGCGACGCATGTGCGCGCAGCAGCTCCGCTTCGTTCGGATAGGCCGCCAGCAACTGCTGGTCCTGGCGCAGGCGGGCGTCGGCCGCGTCGCGCTCGGCACGTTCGCGGTCGGCCTGCACCTTGGCGGCGGCCTTCTCCTCTGCCGACTTGGCCGGCTCGACACGGCGCACGACGATGCCCTGGGCGTTGACGACTTCATAGCCGAACTGGTTGGCATTGGCCGGCAGGGCGTCGGAGTAGTGCAGGTTGCCCTCGGCATCGCGCCACTTGTAGCGGTTGCCCTGGGCATCGGCGGTCGGCATGCCGAGACTGCCGGCGATCAGCGCGGCGGCGAGGGAAACGACGATCTTGCGCATGGGAAGGCCTCCTGGCGGCGGAGTATAGGCGAGCGCAGGAAGCCCGCGCAGCGGCCGCGATCACACCCCGTAGCGGCTGCGGTAGTCGAGCAGGGCCGGCCGGTGCCGGTGCAGCTCCGGACGGTCGTCGGCATAGGCCAGCAGGTCGGTCAGGTGGGCGATCGCGATCACCGGGACGCCGCATTCGAGGGCCACCTCCTGCGCCGCCGAATGCGGGCCGAGGCCGCGCTCCTCGCGGTCGAGGGCAATCAGCACGCCGGCGGCGTGCGCACCGTGGGCGGCGATGAGGGCGAGCGATTCGCGGATTGCGGTGCCGGCGGTGATGACGTCGTCGACGATCAGCACGCGCCCGGCCAGCGGCGCGCCGACCAGGCTGCCACCTTCGCCGTGGTCCTTGGCCTCCTTGCGGTTGTAGGCGAAGCCGACCTCACGGCCGTGTTCGCGGGCAAGTGCGGCGGCGGTCAGGGCGGCGAGCGGAATGCCCTTGTAGGCCGGGCCGAACACGAGGTCGAAGTCGATCCCGGAAGCGTTCGCAGCCGCGGCATAGGCCGTGCCGAGTGCATCCAGCGCGCTGCCGGAGTCGAACAGCCCGGCGTTGAAGAAGTACGGGCTGATCCGCCCGGACTTCAGGGTGAATTCGCCGAAGCGCAGCACATTGCGGGCAAGGGCGAGGTCGAGGAAGCGTCGCTGGTAGTCGTGCATCGGTCGGACTTCAATCGTCGAGGCGGCATATTAGCGGTGCCGGCCGGTTCCTGCGCCGGCGGTTTCCGCCGGTATCCGCTCAGGCCACTTCGGCCAGGGCGGTCTGCAGGGCCGCTGGCACCACCTCTGCGTCCCCGGCGAAGCGCCCCTCGCGGGCGAGTTCGGCGAACAGGCCGCCCCGCGCGACGAGCTCGTCGAAGCGGCCCTGTTCCACGAGGTGGCCGCGATCGAGGACGAGGATCCGGTCGGCATTGCGCACGGTCGACAGGCGGTGGGCAATGACGAAGGTCGTGCGCCCGCGGGCGAGGTCGGCGAGGGCGCGCTGGATGCGCGCCTCGGTGGCATTGTCGAGCGCGCTGGTGGCCTCGTCGAGGATCAGGATCGGCGCATCCTTCAACAACGCACGCGCGATCGACAGGCGCTGGCGCTCGCCGCCCGACAGCGAGCGGCCACGTTCGGCGACCAGGGTGGCGTAGCCTTCCGCCTTCTCGACGATGAAGTCGTGCGCTTCGGCTGCGCGTGCGGCGGCTTCGACCGCCGCCTCGTCGGCTGCGGGATCGGCGAGGCGCAGATTGTCGAGGATCGAGCGGTAGAACAGCCCGGGTTCCTGAAACACCACGCCGATGTTGCGGCGAAGTGCATCGAGGCGGATGTCGCGGATGTCGATGCCGTCGATGCGGATGCAGCCCCGTTGCGGGTCATGGGCGCGATAGAGCAGCGACAGCGCGGTGGTCTTGCCGGCACCGGTCGGGCCGACCAGGGCCACCGTGCTGCCGGCGGGGACGCTGAAGCCGAGGCCCTCGACCGCGGCACGGCCTTCGCCGTAGCGGAAGCCGACGTCCTCGAACACGACTTCGCCGCGCATGCGCCCCGGATCGACCGCGCCCTCGCGTTCGGCGATCGCCGGCCGCTCGTCGAGCACCGCGAAAAAGTTGCGCAGGGAGTGGGTCTGGAAGAACAGCGAGGAGATGAAGCCGGCGAACTGTTCGAGGCGGCCGATCAGCATCAGCGAGAAGCCGACGAAGCTGACGATGTTGCCGACGCTGACCTCGCCCCTGGCGTGCAGGCTGGCGCCGAGGGCGAAGATGGCGACGACGGTCAGGGTGCTGGCGGTGCGGTTGAGCACCGAGAGGATGGCCCAGCCATTGAGCACCGGATACTGCGCGTCGAGCACGCGCGCCATCATCTGCCGGAGCGCCTGCACCTCTTCGCCGAGGCGGGTGAAGCTCTGCACGACGGTGACGTTGCCGAACACGTCGCCGGCGCGCGCGGCGATGCCGTGGTGGAGCTCTTCGACTTCGGCCTGCGCCTTGTGCGTGCGGCGCACGGTGATCGCGTTGAAGGTCGCGAAGCAGACCATCAGCGTGACCATCAGCAGGGCGAGCTTCCAGTTCATCCACAGCGCCAGCGGCACCATCACGAAGATCGCGAGCAGGGTGGCGAGGTGGTGGCGGAAGAAGCCGAGCCAGAGCCCGAACAGGTTCGACACCCCGGCATTCATGACGCGGCCGAGGCGGCCGGTGTGGTGTTCGCCGTGGAAGGCGAGCGGGAGCGCGGTGGCGTGTTCGAAGAAGCTGGCGATCGCGGCGAGGCGGCGGCGATGGGCGAGGCGATCGGCGTGCAGCGACACCCACACGCCGGCGACGATGCCGGCGAAGCCGACACCGGCTCAGAGCGCGATCAGGCGCGGCGCGCCGGCGCCGCCTTCGCTCGACAGGGCGTCGACGACCTGGCCGAACAGCATCGGTTCGAGGAAGAACACGCCGGCGAGGGCGAGGTTGGCGAAGGCGAGGGTGATCGCCAGCTTCTTCTCGGGCGCCAGCAGCCCGAGCACGCGCAGGTACAGGCGCAGGATGGACAACGGAGGGTGCCCCGGAAGTTCGCGCAATCGCGGCGCGCATTGATGCATCCGCCGGATAAGGGAACGCTGAATGCAGGCCGCCGATCGCAAACAATGCTTGCGCCGCCCGGCGCGGATCGCGCCTTCACCCCGGGAGCGCCATCGATGCCGCCCTTGCGGAACCGGCCGCGGCATCCCTAGGCTGCGGTTTTCCGGCGGCAGGACGGCCTCGCATGCGCATCATCAGTTTCAACGCCAACGGCATCCGCTCGGCGGCCAGCAAGGGCTTCTTCGACTGGCTGCGCCAGCAGGATGCCGATGTCACCTGCATCCAGGAAACCAAGGCGCAGGAGGACCAGCTTGCCGATCCGGTATTCCGCCCGGACGGCCGCCATTGCTTCTATCGCGACGCGATCACCAAGAAGGGTTACAGCGGCGTGGCGATCTACTCGAAACGCGAGCCCGACGAGGTGCTGACGAAACTCGGCTGGGCGCCGTTCGACGACGAGGGCCGCTACATCGAGGCGCGCTACGGCAACCTCAGCGTGGTCTCGTTCTACATCCCGTCGGGGTCGTCGGGCGACGAGCGCCAGGGCTTCAAGTACGAATGCATGGATTTCCTCGCGCCGATCTTCGCGAAGTGGCTCCGGAGCAAGCGCGATTACGTGCTGTGCGGCGACTGGAACATCGTGCGTGCGCGCAACGACATCCGCAACTGGACTTCGAACCAGAAGAACTCGGGTTGCCTGCCGCGCGAACGCGCCTGGCTCAACGGCATGCTTGCCGACGCCTGCGGTGACGGCACGCCGGCCCCCCTCAAAGGTTGGGTCGACACGTTTCGCGCGTTGCGGCCCGAGGCGGTCGAGTACACGTGGTGGTCGAATCGCGGCGCGGCGCGCGCGAACAATGTCGGTTGGCGCATCGATTACCAGATCGTCACGCCATCGTTGCGGCCGGCCCTGCGCAACTGCCGCATCACTGCCGCGCCGCGTTTCTCCGACCACGCTCCCTACGCGGTCGACTACGCACTCTGAGCGTCGGCGCCGGCCGCTCCGCCGGCAGCCGCGCGCACGTCTTCCTCGGCGATTGCCGCATCGACCAGGCCGCTGCGCACCAGCCAGGCGAACAGCAGGATGCCCGGCAATGCCGCCAGTGTCGTCAGCAGATAGAAATCGACATAGCCGAGCTGCTCGATCAGGCGCCCGGCGGTGGTGCCGGTCACCAGTCGTCCGATCACCGAGGCCGCGGCCGAAAACAGCGCGAACTGCGTCGCCGTGAACGACAGGTTGCACAGCGCGGAGAGGTAGGCGACCACGACCACGCCGCCGATGCCGCTGGCGAAGTTCTCGAAGCCCATGGTGAAAGCGAGGAAGCCGTTGCTGTGGCCGATCGCGGCGAGCGCGGCGAACGACAGGTTCGACACCCCCATCAGCACGAGGCTGGCCAGTATCGCGCGCTTCAAGCCTAGGCGCGCATAGACGATGCCGCCGACGAAAATGCCGACCAGGTAGGCGATGAAGCCGAAGCCGACGTCGAAGGTGGCGATCTCCTCGTTGCTGAAAGCGAGGTCATCGAGCAGCAGCCGCACGGTCAGGTTGGCCAGGGTGTCGCCGATCTTGTGCAGCAGGATGAACAGCAGCACGAGCCAGGCGCCGCGGCGGCGGAAGAATTCGGTGAGCGGCGCGACCACCGCGCCGAGCATCTCGCCGAGGCCGCGACTGCGCAGGGGCGGGCGATGGCGCGCCGGTTCGCCGAGCCACACGCCGGCGAAGATCGCCGGCAGGGCGAACACCGTGCAGGCGAGGTAGGCAGTTTGCCAGCCGAGCGGCGCGGCGACGAGCAGGGCCAGCGCACCGGCGCAGACCGAACCGATGCGCCAGCCGTACTGCGACATGCCCGAGCCGACGCCGAGCTGGCGTGGTTCGAGCAGTTCGATGCGGTAGGCGTCGATGACGATGTCGAAGGTCGCGCCGGCGACGCCGACGGCGATCGCTGCCGCGGCCACCCGGGCGAGGCTGGCTTGCGGATCGGCGAAGGCCAGCCAGGCCACCGCTGCCACCACGCCGGCGGCCGACAGCCACAGCCACGAACGCCGGTGACCGAAGCGGGAGAGCAGCGGCAGGCGCACGCGGTCGACCAGCGGCGCCCACAGGAACTTCAGGTTGTAGACGAGGAAGGCGAGCGCGAAGGCGGTGACGCTCTTCTTGTCGATGCCGGCCTGGGCGAGTCGCGTGGTCAGCGTGGCGCCGATCATCGCGTACGGAAACCCCGACGACATGCCGAGCAGCAGGGCGCCGAGCGGTGCCGGTTCGAGGTAGGGACGGAGCAGGCCCAGGGGGCCGCTGCGGACGGGGGAGGTGGCTGGAGTCATGGGCGGCATGCTATCGGAAGGTCGTGGCCGGTACGCGCCGCCGCGCGGTACGCGCTGCAATCGGCGCGGTGAAGCTGCGACAATCCGCCGATGCCGAAATCCGCGCCCGTGCCCCGACTGGTCGTCGACCAGCTCGACGAAGCGACCTGGGATCGCCTCCACGCCGCGGCGCTCGCACAGGGCTGTTCGCCCGGGGACATCGCCGCGCGTGCGCTGCGTTTCGCATTCGGCCTGTCCAGTGAAGACTTCTCTCCGCGTGACCGCCAGGACATCGCCACCTTGCGCGGCGTGTGGAACCAGAGCGAGAACGCGGCTTTCCGCGATGCCTTCGAAGCCTTCAAGGACGTCGACTCGGGGCCGACCTTCGAGCCGGCGCCGAAGAAGCGTTGAGCGTCAGCCGCCGGCCGCGTGGACCGCGCCGAGGACGCGCGGGCCGCGTGCCGCGGTGACGTCGACGCGATTGCCGGGACGGCCGGCGAGACGCTCCCGCGCGAGCCAGGCGAACAGCGCGGCTTCGACGAAATCGGGATCGAGGCCGGCGGCTGCGGTGGTCTGCAGCGCGGCCGGAGCAACGGCTTCGGCGATCGCGGCCATCAGCGCCGGATTGTGTACGCCGCCTCCGCAGGCGTAGATCGCGGCGACGGACGGATCTTCGGCGCGCAGGGCGTCGGCGATCGTGCGCGCGCTCAGGGCAAGCAGGGTGGCCTGGACATCCGCGGCGGACAGGGTCGACTCGATCAGCCGCGAATCGAGCCAGGCCAGATGGAAGTGTTCGCGGCCGGAACTCCGCGCCCCGCGCCGGGTGAAGTACGGATCGTCGAGCAGGCGTTCGAGCAGGCCGGAATCGCAACGTCCCGAACGCGCCCAGGCACCGCCTTCATCGCGCGCCTGGCCGAGGTGGCGTTCGGCCCAGGCATCCATCAGGCAGTTGGCCGGGCCGGTGTCGAAGCCGCGGATGCCGCCGTCGACGCCGAGCAGGGTCAGGTTGGCGATGCCGCCGAGGTTCAGCAGTGCGCAGGGGGCGAGCGCGGCGAACACGGCTGCATGGAACGCCGGCGCCAGTGGCGCGCCCTGGCCGCCGGCGGCGACGTCGGCACGGCGGAAGTCGGCGACGGTGGTGATGCCGGTGCGCTCGGCGATCACCGCGGCATCGCCGATCTGCCAGGAGAACGGGTGCATGCCGTCCGGACGATGGCGAATCGTCTGCCCGTGCGAGCCGATCGCGACGACCGCCGCCGCCCCGATGCCGGTGCGGGCGAGCAGGTCGAGCGCGGCATCGGCAAAGGCGTGGCCGACTTCGACGTCCAGCGCGCCGAGCACATCCAGCGGCACGGCCGCATCGGGTCGGGTGAGTTCGAGCAGGCGCGTGCGCAGCGAGGCCGGGTAGGCCAAGGTCGTCGCCGCGACGACGGTGGGGATCGGCTCGAAACGCAGCAGCGCGGCGTCGACGCCGTCGGCGCTGGTGCCGGAAATCAGGCCGAGGAAGAGACCCTCGTCGAGGCTGCCCATCGGGCGTGGTCAGTCGGCGCGTGCGAGGCGGATCTGGTCGACCAGCTGGAGGCGTGCGAGCAGCGGTTGCGAGCGCGACTGGAAGCGTGCCAGTTCACTCGCCGGCAGCGGCTCTTCCTTCGGCAGGGTGACCGTCAGCGGATCGCGGTGTTTGCCGTCGAGGCGGAACTCGTAGTGCAGGTGGGGTCCGCTGGCCAGGCCGGTCATGCCGATGTAGCCGATCACCTGACCCTGGCTGACGCGTTGGCCGACCTTGGCCGCGGCGAATTTGGACATGTGCCCGTACAGGGTCGTGTACTTGCCGTTGTGCTGGAGGATGACGACATTGCCATAGCCGTTCTGCCAGCCGCGGAAGGTGATCTTGCCGTCACCGGCAGCGCGGATCGGCGTGCCGGTCGGCGCCGCGTAGTCGACCCCGCGATGGGCGCGCATCTTGCCGAGGATCGGATGCATGCGTCCGGCACTGAAGCGGGAGGAGATGCGGGTGAACTCGACCGGCGTGCGCAGGAAGGCCTTGCGCAAGGGTCGCCCGTCTTCGGTGTAGAACAGGGTTTCGCCGCGGCTGTCGGTGTAGCGGATGGCGGTGTAGCGACGGCCCTGGTTGATGAAGGTCGCGGCGACGACGTCGCCGGCACGCAGGCGCTCGCCTTCGCGGTAGACCTCGTCGTAGATGACGCTGAAGCGGTCGCCTTCGCGCAGGTCCTGGGCGAAGTCGATGTCGTAGCCGAATGCGTTGGCGAGCTTGAGCGTCATCAGGTCGCTCATGCCGGCCTGGTCGCCGGCGTCGAACAGCGAACTGTGGATGACGCCGTGGGCGACCTTGACGCGACGTTCGATGGCGCGGTCGGTGACCGACTCGGTGACCCCGTCGCGGCTGAAGTGGAGGACGACGCGGGTGGCATCGTCGCGATCGAAGCGCAGCGCGCGCAGGCGGCCGTCCTCGTCGATGTCGAAGGCGAATTCGTTGCCGGGACGGATGCGGCGCAGGGCGGTGGCGTCGGCTTGGGCGTCGAGCGCGCGCTGCAGGTCGGCCGGGCCGAGTCCGTACTCGCGGAAGATGTCGGACAGGGTCTGGCCGCTGCGCACGGTGGCGATGCGCCAGTCGGGCTCGGACTCCGTCTCTGCCGCGAGCGCATGGATGGCGGCCTCGGCTTCGGCACCGGCCGGCAGCGCCGGCACGTCGAGCGCAAGCGTGGTGTAGGCGACACTGGCCGCTTCGTTGCGGGTGGCGCTGGCGAAGGTCGGCATGATCGCGCCGACCAGGATGGTCAACAGGATCGCCGTGCCGCCAAGGACCCAGTGCTCGCGACGCCACGACACCGGCGCGGCGGCGACGTTCTGCAGGAAGGTCCAGGTCTGGTTGCGCAGATAGAAATCGAAATGCTGGCGTTGCGCGCGGCGGCGCAGGGCAAGCCGGCGGGCGACGCGTCGGGATTCGGATGGCGGCAGGCTCGTCTCGGTCACGATCGCGTTCCGGCAACTGGCCACGTACCATAACGGCGTGCTGCGAAACGCGTCAATCTCAATACCGGCGCGGGTTTGCAGAAACTTTCTCGATTAACGAATAATTAACCGTGATGTCTCCGAACGCCCCCGGGTGGGGCGTCCGCGGGCTCCTTTCTGACGCATTCCCGATGAGGCCCCCATGTCCGACCTGACCGCAGCGCTCGACCTCATCGGCCGCGGCGCCGAGGAAATCATCAAGCGCGAGGAACTCGAGGCGCGTCTGCGTCTCGGTCGCCCGCTGCGCGTCAAGGCCGGTTTCGACCCGACCGCGCCGGACCTGCATCTCGGCCACACGGTCCTGCTCAACAAGATGCGCCAGTTCCAGGATCTCGGTCACCAGGTCGTCTTCCTGATCGGCGATTTCACCGGAATGATCGGCGACCCGACCGGCAAGAACGTCACCCGCAAGCCGCTGACGCGCGCCGACGTGGAAGCCAATGCGCGCACCTATGCCGAGCAGGTGTTCAAGGTCCTCGACCGCGAGCGCACCGAACTGCGCTTCAACAGCGAGTGGTTCGGGCAGATGTCCGCGGCCGACATGATCAGGCTGGCCGCCCAGCACACCGTTGCGCGCATGCTCGAACGCGACGACTTCGCCAAACGCTACGCCGCGCAGCAGTCGATCGCCATCCACGAGTTCCTCTATCCTCTCGTGCAGGGCTACGACTCCGTCGCGCTGAAGGCCGACGTCGAGCTCGGCGGCACCGACCAGAAGTTCAACCTGCTGATGGGACGCGGCCTGCAGGAACACCATGGGCAGCCGCCGCAGGTCGTCCTCACCATGCCGCTGCTCGAGGGTCTCGACGGCGTGCAGAAGATGTCGAAGTCGCTCGGCAACTACATCGGCATCGACGAACCCGCCATCGACATCGTCACCAAGACGATGAAGATCGGCGACGATCTCATGTGGCGCTGGATCGAGCTGCTGAGCTTCGACATCCCTAGCGCGGAAACGCGGACGCTGCGGCGCGACATCGAAGCCGGCACCTTGAATCCGCGCGACCTCAAGCTGCGTCTGGCGCGCGAGCTGGCGGCACGCTTCCAGGGCCAGGCCGAGGCGGCGAAGGCGGTCGAGGGCTGGAATGCCGTCGTTCGCGGCGAAGGCGACACCTCCATGCTGCCGCTGACCGAGATTGCCGCTCCGGCCGAAGGGCTGCGCATCAACGCGCTGCTGGCCGCCGCCGGCCTCGCCTCGAGCAATTCCGAGGCGACGCGCAAGCTCAAGGAGAATGCCGTGCGCATCGATGGCGAGACGGTCAACGACCCCCAGCGCGTCATCCCCGGCGGCTTCGAGGGAGTCCTCCAGGTCGGCAAGCGCAGCTTTGCGCGCGTCCGCCTGGTCGCGGCGGGGTGAACGATTGCCGCGGTTCGCGAAAAAGCGCGCCGGTCCCTCTTCCCAGGCGTCGCCGAAGCCGCTAGGATTCGCGCCCCCTCGCAGGAGGGTCCGCGCAGGAGGTGCGGGAGGGTGGGTCGACAGGGAATGGAAGGTGTTGACGGAGATGAAATTGGTTGTATGATGTCGGGCT
>CAKSZY010000015.1 GCA_934526015.1 uncultured Dokdonella sp. | reverse complement strand
AGCCCGACATCATACAACCAATTTCATCTCCGTCAACACCTTCCATTCCCTGTCGACCCACCCTCCCGCACCTCCTGTACGGACCCTCCTGCGAGGGGGCGCGAATCCTAGCGGCTCGCACCGGGCTTTGGAAGATGGATGTTGCACCGCGACGGCTGCGGACCACGCGGCAGGATGTCGCGTCGCCCCATGCCCGCGGCATGCGGGAGAAATCAGCCGGACGGACGGTCGGGTCGGCGGGCCGCGACGGAATCGTGCGCCGTCACCGGTGCCGGCTGCGGCTCCCGCCAGCGGGCGCTGGTCGAGCTTGCGCCCATCGTCCGCTCATCGCGGAGTCCGTGTTTGCAGGCAATGCCGCAGCGATACGGCACGAGCACTCCGGCGCGCGCATCGAACGAGGAATCTTCCACCGGCACGAACACACGCATGGCTCCACCTCCAGCAGCGGGCAGGATCACCCGGGTGGAATTCGAGCAAGGGCGGAGGCCGGAAATGCTGCCGGGCGGGGGCGAATGCGGGTGAAATGGGGCGCAGCGCGGGCAAGCGGCGGCGCGGCGGGCTCAGATCTCGATCATCTCGAAATCGGACTTGGTAACCCCGCAGTCCGGGCAGGTCCAGGTGTCGGGAACGTCTTCCCAGCGCGTGCCGGGAAGGATGCCGTCGTCGGGCCAGCCATCGGCTTCGTTGTAGATGAGCCCGCAGACCACACACATGAATGACCGGAAAGGTGCTTCGCTCGGGCTCATCGCGGAAACAATCGCATGGAATCGAAGTGCATGACGCGCCATTCTGGCAGCTTGCCACCCCGAAACCTAGGGATGCTCTGAACCAGTCTGCGCATGCGGCATGATGTCCACGAGGCTCTCCCGGTGGTGTGCGTGGCGCCGCTGAGGCGGGTTGCCTGGGCAAGCCGCGCGCGCCGGCGGGAGGGCCTCGTGGACATCACCCCGTCATTGAATTTCAATCGGTTGGGGCCGCACTGCCTGCGCGCAGCTCTGTGGCGGGTCGACTCGACAGACGGCCAGTCGGCCTTCGTCGCCCCACCTTGATCTGCGCGCAGGCAGTGCGGTGACGCATGCGCAGACTGGTTCAGAGCACCCCCAGGAATTCCATGAGCAGACTTTGCGGCCGCGGCGTTTACGTCATCACCGACGGGCCCCGCGACGACCTCGTTGCCGCCGTGCGCGCAGCGCTCGCCGGCGGCGCACGCCTCGTGCAGTACCGCGACAAGGGCACGGACACCGACCGACGCCGGCGCGAGGCCGCCGAACTCGTCGCGCTTTGCCGCAGCCATCGGGTACCGCTGATCGTCAACGACGACATCGAACTCGCCGCTTCGGCCGGCGCCGCCGGCGTGCACCTCGGCGCGGGCGATGCATCGATCGGCGACGCCCGCGCACGCCTCGGCGCCGACGCGATCATCGGCGTGTCGTGCTACGGATCGATCGAGCGCGCCCGGCAACGGGCCGCGGAAGGCGCCGACTACCTCGCCTTCGGCGCCTTCTTTCCCTCGCCGACCAAGCCGGCGGCACCGCGTGCACGGACCGGCGTGCTCGGCGAGGCACGCGCACTCGGCGTGCCCGTGGTGGCGATCGGCGGCATCACCGCCGACAATGCACGGCTGCTCGTCGATGCCGGCGCCGACTACCTCGCGGTGATCTCGGCCGTGTTCGGCGCCGACGACATCGAATCGGCCACGCGCCGGCTCGCCTCCCTTTTTCCCTGACTGATTCCGGACCCGAACGACGATGGCCACCAATTCCGATCTCTTCCAGCGCGCGCTCGAACTGCTTCCGGGCGGCGTCAATTCGCCTGTGCGTGCATTCAAGTCGGTCGGCGGCGAGCCGTTCTTCACCGCGCGCGCGGACGGCCCGTACCTGTGGGACGTCGAGGGCAAGCGCTACATCGACTACGTCGGCTCATGGGGGCCGATGATCGTCGGACACAACCATCCGACGGTACGCGCCGCCGTCGAGCGGGCGATCGCCAGCGGGCTTTCGTTCGGCACGCCGTGCGAGGCGGAAGTGACGATGGCGGAAACGATCACCCGCCTGGTGCCTTCGATCGAAGTCGTGCGCATGGTCAATTCGGGAACCGAAGCGACGATGTCGGCGATCCGCCTCGCGCGCGGCTTCACCGGGCGCTCGCGAATCGTCAAGTTCGAGGGCTGCTACCACGGCCACGGCGATGCCTTCCTCGTGAAGGCCGGCTCCGGTGCGCTGACCTTCGGCACGCCGACCTCGCCGGGTGTCCCCGACGCGCTGGCCGACCTCACCCTGACCCTGCCGTTCAACGACTTCGACGCGGCAACCCGCCTGTTCGACGAGGCCGGTGCGGACATCGCCGGCCTCATCGTCGAACCGGTGCCCGGCAACATGAACTGCATTCCTCCGCGCGAAGGCTATCTCGCCCATCTGCGCGAGCTGTGCACGAAGCACGGTGCACTGCTGATCTTCGATGAGGTGATGACCGGCTTCCGCGTCGCCCTCGGCGGTGCGCAAGCGCACTACGGCATCACCCCGGACCTGACCACGCTCGGCAAGATCATCGGCGGCGGCATGCCGGTCGGTGCCTACGGCGGTCGCCGCGACATCATGCAGCGGATCGCGCCGGCCGGACCGATCTACCAGGCCGGAACGCTGAGCGGCAATCCGGTGGCAATGGCCGCCGGGCTTGCCATGCTCGAACTGATCCAGACACCCGGGTTCCACGATGAACTCGCGCGGCGCACGCGCCTGCTCACCGACGGCCTGCAGGCGATCGCCGACGGCGAGGGCGTGCCGTTCAGCACGACGCGGGTCGGGGCGATGTTCGGCCTGTTCTTCAATGCGGAGAAGGTCGAGAGCTACGCCCAGGCGACCGCCAGCGACGTCGCCGGCTTCAACCGCTTCTTCCGGGCGATGCTCGAACGCGGCGTGTTCCTCGCACCGTCGGCCTACGAGGCCGGCTTCCTGTCGATCGCGCACACCGAACAGGTCATTGCCGACACGTTCGAAGCGGCGCGCGGCGCATTCGCGGCCCTTGCCTCGGGCTGAGTCGCTTCAGCCGAGCTCCCGGCCCTACGGAAGCCCGCACGATTCGACGCGTCCGTGGAGCGGAGCGTGATCCGCTGCGCTTGCCGCTGCACCGATTTGCAGAGCTCGCTCCGCTAGCTCAGCCGGCGACGAATGCGAGCAGCGCGGCCTCGAGGCGGGCCAGGCCTTCGGCGACCTCGTCGTCGCGGATGTCGAGCGCCGGCAGCAGACGCAGCACGTCGGGGCCTGCCTGCAGCATCAACAGGCCGTGGGCGGCGGCGAGGTCGAGGATCGTGCCGGCCTTGCCGGCATGCTCGGGCGCCAGCACGGCACCGAGCATGAGTCCGCGGCCACGGATTCCCGAAAACAGTCCGGTGGCATTGCCGAGACGTTCGAGGCCGAGCTGGAAGGTGACCGACTGGCGTTCGACGTTGGCGAGCAGTTGCGGCGAGGACAGCTTGCGCAGGGCGACGCGGGCGACCGCCGCGGCCAGCGGATTGCCGCCAAAGGTCGATCCGTGCGCGCCGAACTGCATCGTATCGGAGGCACGCGCACCGACCAGCATGGCGCCGATCGGGAAGCCGGCACCGAGCGCCTTGGCGAGGGTCATCAAGTCGGGTTTCACCCCCGCCCACTCGTGCGCCCACAGGCGGCCGGTGCGGCCCATGCCGCACTGGATCTCGTCGAACACGAGCAAGGCACCCAGCGCGTCGCAGCGCTCGCGCAGCGCGCGCAGGAACTCCGGCGTGGCCGGAACGACGCCACCCTCGCCCTGGATCGGTTCGACCAGCACGGCGCAGACGTCGTCGTCGAGCAGCGTGTCGAGCGCATCGACGTCATTGAAGCGGCCGTAGCGGAAACCGCCCGGCAACGGTTCGTAGCCGTGCTGGTACTTCGGTTGCGCGGTCGCGGTGACCGTGGCCAGCGTGCGTCCATGGAACGAGCCGCCGAAGGTGACGATCACGCGATGTTCGGGCGCCTTCCCGGCATCCGCGGCGTACTTGCGCACGAGCTTGATCGCCGCCTCGTTGGCCTCCGCGCCGGAATTGCAGAGGAACACGCGCTCGGCGAATCCGCTGGCCGCGACCAGTTCGGTCGCCAGGCGGATCGGCGGCTCGCTGTGGAAGACATTGCTGGTGTGCCACAGGCGCGCCGCCTGGTCGTGCAGCGCGGCGAGGATGTCCGGGTCGCCATGACCGAGCGCGTTGACCGCGATGCCGGCAGCGAGATCGATGTACTCGCGCCCTTCGATGTCCCACAGTCGCGAACCCTTGCCGCGCTCGAGAATCAGCTCGCGCTGGCGGTAGACGGACAGGCTGTGGCGGCGCGCGTCGGCGACGAGATCGGAGGTGGTGCTCACGGCGCGGGGCCCCGGGTGGACAGGGCGCGCATGTTCGCACATGCGCGCCGCACCGGCTTCAGCCGACCAGTTCGCGCTTGAGGATCTTTCCGGACGCGGTCATCGGCAGGCTGTCGCGGAACTCGACCAGGCGCGGGTACTTGTACGCGGCGATGCGCTCGCGCGCCCATTCGACGAGTTCGCCTTCGCCGATCTCGGCGCCGGGCTTGCGGATCACGAAGGCCTTGATCTCTTCGCCATGCTCGGCCGACGGCACGCCGACGACGGCGGCGAGCGAGACGGCGGGATGGCTGAGGAGCAGTTCCTCGACCTCGCGCGGATAGACGTTGAAGCCGCCGCGGATGATCATGTCCTTACGGCGGTCGACGATGTAGTAGGCACCGTCCGCGTCGCGGCGGGCGAGGTCGCCGGTGCGGAACCAGCCCTCGCGCATCACCGCCGCGGTTTCCTCGGGACGGTTGAAATAGCCCTTCATGACGTTGTGGCCGCGCACGGCGATCTCGCCGACGGCGCCGACTTCCTCGATCGGGTTCCAGTCGTCGTCGACGAGACGGAGCTCGACGCCCCAGACCGGCGTGCCGATCGAGCCGGCCCGGATCGGATGTTCGCGACGCGAGAAGGTCGCCACCGGCGAGGTTTCCGAAAGCCCGTAGCCCTCGAGGATCTGCACGCCGAAGCGGCGCTTGAACTCGTAGAGGATCTCGACCGGCAAGGCCGCACCGCCGGAAGCGGCGATGCGCAGCCGGGACGCGATCGCGGTCACATCGATGCGGTCGTCGAGCGCGTTCAGCAGGGCCCAGTACATCGTCGGCACGCCGGCAAAGCAGGTGATCGCCTCGGCCTGCATCGCGGCCAGCGCGGCGCCTGCCTCGAAGCGCGGCAGCAGCACGAGGGTGGCCGATTGCAGGAAGCCGGCGACGAGTTGCACGGTCTGGCCGAAGGTGTGGAACAGCGGCAGCACGACGAGGATGCGGTCATGGCCCTCGGGATGCTCGCCGAACAGGCGGGTGACGGCGAATGCGTTGAACAGGATGTTGCCGTGGGAGAGTTCGGCGCCCTTCGGGCGACCGGTGGTGCCGC
Source organism: uncultured Dokdonella sp. (assembly GCA_934526015.1). GTDB lineage: Bacteria > Pseudomonadota > Gammaproteobacteria > Xanthomonadales > Rhodanobacteraceae > Dokdonella. Next base: position 49,611 of record CAKSZY010000015.1, on the reverse strand, counting down.
TCGTGTAGAGGATCACGGCAGTGTCGTTTGCGCTGGTCTGCACGCTGGAGAAGCGCGGCGGATGCGCACGCACGGCTTCGGCAAAAGTCGTCGCCCCGACGATCGGCGATGCCGCCTGCGGATCCGCCGTCAGCAGGAAGAAGCGTTCGCAGGAGCCGACCTCGTTGAACGCCGCCCAGCCCTCCGTGCCCATCGGCAGTTCGCTCGTGCCTTCGAAGCAGAAGAAGGCCTTCGCCCGGGCGTCGGCAAGGTGGTAGGCGATCTCGCCGCGCTTGAGCAGGACATTGAGCGGCACGACCACGGCACCGGCCTTGAGGATGCCGAAGTAGACGATCGGGAAATACGGCAGGTTCGGGCAACCGAGAGCGACGCGATCGCCCGGCACGATGCCGCTGGCGACGAGCAGGTTCGCCACCTGGTTCGCCGCCGCATCGATCGCCGCATACGAATGGCGACGGCCGGCGAAGACGATCGCGTCACGCTGCGGCTGCTCGCGTGCGCCATGTTCGAGGACGACAGCGAGGTTCAGCATCGCGATGCTCCGGCAGGATCAGGGCGTCAGCGGACAGACCGACTGGCCGACCGTGTCGGCGCGCAGTCCCGGCTCGATGGCGGCAGCCGCACTCGCCTCGGCATCGGCGAGCGCCTGCGGAATGTAGCTGGCGATGAGGGCGCCGATGACCGGATTGCAGTCGTTGCCGGTCGAGTATCCGGTGATGTCGACTGCCGGGGTCTGCAGATCCTCGGCGAACACGCCATCGACACCGTCGAGGCGCATGAGGTAGTCGAGCGTGGTGGTCAGGGTGACGCCGGAGATGCTGATCGTGCAGTTGCCGAACACGGAGGTCGTCAACGGCACGCTGATGTTGGCCGTGCTGCCGGGCGCACTGAAATGGCCGGCGATGAAATCGCCGGTGAAAGCCTGCGACTGCACCGATAGCGGGCAACCCGCTACGCCGTCGCCGCAGCCACCCGGCGTGTTGCAGATCGTGTAGGCAATGCCGGACTGGCTGCCCGACTGTGGCGGCAGGCAGGCCGTGCGGCCGTCGACCTGGTTGCGCAGGCGGGCGAGGAAGTCGTCCCTGGTGATGGCCGCGGACCAGCAGGTCTCGAAGCCCTGGTGGAAAACGAGATCGGCCCGGGCCGGCGACGCGACAAGCAGGACCAGCACGAACGCGAACGGCAGCTTCGACATGAGATCTCCCCCGGATGCCTGTCGCGATCCTACCGCGTCGCGGTGACGAAAAGATCGGGCAGCAGCGGTTCGCCGGGAGCCACGGCATAGGCGTCGAGATCGGTGATGCCGGCGTCCGCAAGGACCTCGTCATCGATGAAGAAGCGACCGCTGTGCCGGCGGCTCGGCGCGGTCAGGATGGCATGTGCGGCATCGGCGACGATCGCCGGCGTGCGCGCATTCGCCGGCGACACGCCGGGGATCATGTTGAGTGCGTCGGTGGCGATGATCGTGCGCGGCCACAGCGCGTTGACGGCGATGCCCTCGTCACGGAATTCCTCGGCCATGCCGAGCACGCACAGGCTCATGCCGTACTTGGCGATCGTGTAGGCGACGTGCGGTGCGAACCACTTCGGATCGAGGTCCGGCGGCGGCGCGAGCATGAGGATGTGCGGATTTGCCGCCTTGCGCAGTTGCGGCAGGCAGGCCTGCGAACAGAGGAAGCTGCCGCGCGCGTTGACCTGGTGCATGAGGTCCCAGCGCTTCATCGGCGTGTCGAGCGTGCCGCGCAGCCAGATCGCGCTGGCATTGTTGACGAGGATGTCGATGCCGCCGAACGTCTCGACGGCGCGCGCCACCGCCGCGGTCACCTGCTCCTCTTCGCGGATGTCGACCTGCAACGGCAGGGCGCGTCCGCCGGCAGCTTCGATGCGCGCCGCCGCGGAGTGGATGGTGCCGGGGAGCTTCGGATTGGCAACGCTGCTCTTCGCCGCGATGACGATGTTGGCGCCGTCGCGCGCGGCGCGCTCGGCAATGGCGAGACCGATGCCACGCGAGGCGCCGGTGATGAACAAGGTCTTGCCGGAAAGCGTGCTCATGGGAACGGGTTCCTTCAGGCGCGCTGGAAGCGCGGGAGGTGATGCAGCAGGCGCTCGAGGCGCGCCAGCGGGTCGGTCATCTGCAGGAGCTGCTGGCGTTCGGCGGACTCGAGCGGCAGCGTCTCGGCGAGACGGAAGCCGACCCAGCCGGCATCGTCGTAGCACTCGCGTCCGACATCGGCCCGCTCGCCGCCGATGCGGTCGAGCAGGCGTTCGAGGATCGTCGCCAGCAGGCCGTATTCGGGCGGAACCGGCAGCGAGGCTTCGGCTTCGAGAAATCGCACCTTGCCGTGCACGAGGCCATTGCTGCGCACGCGCGTCTCCTCGACATGGAAGCGCTCGCCGCCATGCGCATGGATGCCGAGCAGACCACCCGGAAGGGTGTGGAAATCGGTGATGCGCGCGAGGGTGCCGAACGCGGCCGGAATGGCCGGTTCGCCGACTTCCTCGCCATCGAGGATCAGGCAGACGCCGAAGCCGCTGTCGCTGCGCGCGCAGTCACGCACGAGATCGAGATAGCGCGGCTCGAAGATGCGCAGGCGCAGGCGCCCGCCGGGAAACAGCACGGACGCCAGCGGGAACAACGGGATGTCGATCGAATCCACGACGGTAAGTCCGGGAATGCCCTTGAGTGGACCGGCGATGGCAAGCGTGGAGCGGCGGCGCGGCTCAGGATCCCGCCAATGCGGCGACGAATCGCCGCGGTGCGCCCTCGAAGCCGCCGTTGGACATGAACACGACATGGTCGCCGGGTTGCGCCAGGGCGAGCAACTGCGCGAGCAGCTCGTCGACGCCGCCGGCGACATGGCCGCGGCCGGCAAGTGCGCCGAGCACGCGCGCGGCATCCCACGGCAGCTCGGGGCGTTGCAGGAACACCACGCCATCGGCATCCGCAAGGCTCGGCGCCAGTCCGTCGGCATGGGCGCCGAGACGCATCGAGTTCGAACGCGGTTCCATGCCGACCAGGATGCGCGCACGGCCGACCCTGGCGCGCAAGCCGGCCAGGGTGGTGGCGATCGCGGTCGGATGGTGGGCGAAGTCGTCGTAGACGGTCACCCCGGCGTGTTCACCGAGCGTCTCCATGCGCCGGGCGACGCTGCGGAACGTGGCCAGCGCGGCGAGCACGTCGCGCGCATCGACACCGACCGCGTCCGCCGCGGCGATGGCCGCGAGTGCGTTCATCACGTTGTGACGGCCGAGCATCGACCAGCGCACCTCGCCGATCGCCTCGCCGCGATGACTGACGCGGAACACCGAACCGTCGGCTGCGACGAGTTGTGCGCGCCAGTCGCCGGCATCGATGCCGAAACTCGTTACCGGCGACCAGCAGCCCATGGCCAGCACTTCGGCAAGGCACGGATCCTCGGCGTTGACGACGAGGCGCCCGCTGGCAGGAACGATGCGCACGAGATGGTGGAACTGGCGCTGGATCGCCGCGACGTCGGGGAAGATGTCGGCGTGGTCGTACTCGAGGTTGTTGAGGATCGCCACCGTCGGCCGGTAGTGGACGAACTTCGAGCGCTTGTCGAAGAACGCGGTGTCGTATTCGTCCGCCTCGATGACGAAAACGGGGTCAGAGTCACTTTTCGCCGGACATGCACTTCCTGACGACGCGAGTGTCGGCGAAAAGTGACTCTGACCCCTTTTTCCGAGCCGCGCCGACACGCCGAAGTTGGCCGGCACGCCGCCGACGAGGAAACCGGGCTCCCGGCCGGCCGCTTCGAGCAGCCAGGCCAGCAGGGAAGTGGTGGTGGTCTTGCCGTGGGTGCCGGCGACGGCGAGCACGCGGCGCTCGGCAAGCAGCTGCTCGCCGAGCCATTGCGGGCCGGAGATGTACGGCAGTCGCGCATCGAGCAGATGTTCGATCGCCGGATTGCCACGCGAGAGCGCGTTGCCGACGATGACCAGATCCGGGGCCGGTTCGAGATGCTCCGCCAGGTAGCCCTTCCGCAGCTCGATGCCGAGCGCCTCGAGTTGGGTCGACATCGGCGGATAGACGCTGGTGTCGGAGCCGTCGACCTCGTGGCCGAGCTCGCGCGCAAGCGCGGCGATGCCGCCCATGAAGGTGCCGCAGATGCCGAGAATGTGGAGTTTCATCGGTGGGAAAGGGAGTGGGAAAAGGGGGTCAGAGTCACTTTTCGCCAATGGGGCATCCACCATGAAGCATCACCCGAAAAGTGACTCTGACCCCCTTTTTCACTTTGGCAGCGCGGCGGTGATGCGCGCGAACACCTCGTCGAGCGTGCCGACGCCATCGACGACGACGAGCTTGCCGCGATCGCCGAAATAGCCGGCCACCGGCTCGGTCTGTTCGGCGTAGACGCGCAGGCGCTCGCGCACCGTCTCCGGGGTGTCGTCCTTGCGCCCTTCGGCGGCGGCGCGGCCGGCAATGCGCTCGACGATCCGTTCGTTCGGCACCTCGAGCTTGACCGCCACGTCGAGCGGCTGGCCGATGCGCGCCAGCAGCGCCTCGAGCGCGGCGCACTGGGCGACATTGCGCGGGTAGCCGTCGAGGATGAAGCCGGCGTCGGCATCGGCTTCGGCGAGCCGCTCCTCGAGCATGCCAAGCACGATCTCGTCGGAAACGAGCTGACCGGCCTCCATGACCGCCTTGGCCTTGAGGCCGAGCGGAGTGCCGGCCTTGACGGCTGCACGCAGCAGGTCGCCGGTGGAAACATGCGGAACCCCGAGCGCGGCCTTCAACGAGGCCGCCTGGGTTCCCTTGCCCGAACCAGGTGCGCCGAGCAGCACGAGTCGCATAGGGATCCTTCGATGGAGCACCGCGGGCAACCACGGGGCTGGGCTAGAATTCGGGCGTGAAAACGCCGGCTAACGCTAGCCGCAGACGCCGTCGCAGTCAAACCGCGACCTGCTGTCCCACGGGAGGATGCATCGATGCAGGGCAAGCTGCTGTACGCCCAATCCGGCGGCGTCACCGCCGTCATCAACACGACCGCCTGTGCGGTCATCGAGACTGCGCGCAGGCACCGGGTCGGCGTGCTGGCCGCGCGCAACGGCATCATCGGCGCGCTGCGCGAGGACCTCATCGACACCTCGGGGGACCGCCCGTCGGCGATCGCGGCATTGCGCCACACGCCGGGCGGGGCGTTCGGTTCGTGCCGCTTCAAGCTGAAATCGATCGACCAGGACCGCGCCCACTACGAGCGCCTCATCGAGGTGTTCCGCGCCCATGACATCCGCTGGTTCCTCTACAACGGCGGCAACGATTCGGCCGACACCTCGCTGAAGATCTCGCAGGTCGGCAAGGCCCTCGGCTACGACGTCACCGTGGTCGGCGTGCCGAAGACCGTCGACAACGACCTCGCCGTCACCGACTGCTGTCCGGGCTTCGGCTCGGTGGCGAAATACACCGCGGTCTCGGTGCTGGAGGCGAGTCTCGACGTCGCCTCGATGGCCGAATCCTCGACCAAGGTCTTCATCGTCGAGGTCATGGGCCGCCACGCCGGCTGGATCGCCGCCGCCGCCGGGCTGGCCGGAAGCGGTGCCGACGAGGCCCCGCACATCATCCTGTTCCCCGAGATCGCCTTCGACGAGGAAGCCTTCCTGGCCCGGGTCAAGGCCACCGTCGAGCGCGTCGGCTGGTGCACGGTGGTGGCTTCGGAAGGCGTGCGGGACGCCTCCGGCCGCTTCCTGTCCGAACTCGGCACCCGCGATGCCTTCGGCCATGCGCAGCTCGGCGGCGTGGCGCCGGTGCTGGCCGCGCTGGTCAAGCAGCGGCTCGGCTACAAGTACCACTGGGCGGTGCCGGATTACCTGCAACGTTCGGCCCGCCACATCGCCTCGAAAACCGACGTGGACCACGCCTGGGCGGTCGGCAAGGCGGCCGTCGAACTCGCCCTGGCCGGGCGCAATGCAGTCATGCCGGCGATCATCCGCACCTCCGACGCGCCCTATCGCTGGAAGATCGAGGCGGTGCCGCTCGACAAGGTCGCCAACCGCGAGAAGAAGCTGCCGAAGGGCTTCATCCGCCGCGACGGCCATGGCATCACCGCCGCCGCCCGCCGCTACCTCGGGCCGCTGGTACGCGGCGAGGCGCCGCCGCCGTACGGCCGCGACGGCCTGCCGAAGTACGTGCGCCTGAAGAACGTCGCGGTGGCGCGCCGCTTGCCGGCGTACCCGATCGGCGACACCTGAGCGGGCGGCCGGCACCGCCACGGCAGTTCCCCGGACGTATGCTGCGATGCAGCGAAGGGCCGCACCGACGGCTGGCTATACTCGAACGGCTTCAAGTCCGCGTTTTCATCGCCTCGAACACTCAAGCCTGCTCCCCGGGGAGGAATAGATGTTGCAGCAACATGGTTTGCTCATTTCGCTGATCTGCGCCGTCGTGGCGATCCTGTACGGCTTCTGGTCGATCCGCTGGATCATGGCCAAGCCGGCCGGCAACGAGCGCATGCAGGAAATCGCTGCGGCGATCCAGCTCGGCGCCAAGGCCTACCTCAACCGCCAGTACACGACGATCGGCATCGTCGGCGCCGTCCTGTTCGTCATCATGGGCTTCGGCCTCGGCTGGAGTACGGCGGTCGGCTTTGCGGTCGGCGCGATCCTGTCCGGCCTCGCCGGCTACATCGGCATGAACGTCTCCGTCCGCGCCAACGTGCGCACGGCCGAGGCGGCACGCAGCGGCCTTGCCGCCGCGCTCGCGGTCGCCTTCCGCGGCGGCGCGATCACCGGCATGCTGGTGGTCGGACTCGGCCTGCTCGGCGTCGCCGGCTACTACGTCGTCCTCGCCCGCCTCGGCCACACGCCCGACCAGGCGCTGCACGCCCTCATCGGCCTCGCCTTCGGCTCCTCGCTGATCTCGATCTTCGCCCGCCTCGGCGGCGGCATCTTCACCAAGGGTGCCGACGTCGGCGCCGACCTGGTCGGCAAGGTCGAGGCCGGCATTCCCGAAGACGATCCGCGCAACCCGGCGGTGATCGCCGACAACGTCGGCGACAACGTCGGCGACTGCGCCGGCATGGCCGCCGACCTGTTCGAAACCTACGCGGTCACCCTGATCGCCACGATGCTGCTCGGCGGGGTCATGTTCGCCGGCAATGCCAACGCGGTGCTCTATCCGATCCTGCTCGGCGGCGTCTCGATCATCGCCTCGATCATCGGCACCTTCTTCGTCCGCACCAAAGCCGGCGCAAAGATCATGAACGCGCTGTACAAGGGTGTGGTCGTCTCGGCCGTGCTCTCGGCGATCGCGTTCTGGTTCGTCACCCGCGAACTGTTCCCGACCGGCCTCGAAGTCGCCGCCGGCAGCGTCATCTCGCCGCTCAACCTGTTCGTCTGCGGCGTCATCGGCCTGCTGCTGACCGGCGCGATGGTCGTCATCACCGAGTACTACACGGCGACCGAGTACAAGCCGGTGCGCCACGTCGCCAAGGCATCGACGACCGGCCATGCGACCAACATCATCGCCGGCATCGGCGTGTCGATGAAGTCGACCGCGTGGCCGGTGATCGCGGTGTGCGTCGCGATCTGGGCGGCCTACCACTTCGGCGGCCTCTACGGCATTGCCGTCGCGGCGACGGCAATGCTGTCGATGACCGGCATGATCGTCGCCCTCGATGCCTATGGCCCGATCACCGACAACGCCGGCGGCATTGCCGAGATGGCCGAGCTGCCTCCCGAGGTGCGCGCGGTGACCGATCCGCTCGACGCGGTCGGCAACACCACCAAGGCGGTCACCAAGGGCTACGCGATCGGTTCGGCCGGTCTCGCCGCGCTGGTCCTGTTCGCCGACTACACGCACAAGCTCGACGTCACCGCGCAGGCCAAGGCCGCGGCGGCCGGCGTGGCGACGCAGATCTACACCTTCGACATCTCCAACCACTACGTCATCATCGGCCTGCTGATCGGCGGCCTGATCCCGTACCTGTTCGGTGCGATGGCGATGGAAGCGGTCGGTCGCGCGGCCGGTTCGGTGGTCGAGGAAGTGCGCCGCCAGTTCCGCGAGATCAAGGGCATCATGGAAGGCAAGGCCAAGCCCGACTACTCGCGCGCGGTCGACCTGCTGACGCGCTCGGCGATCCGCGAAATGATGGTGCCCTCGCTGCTGCCGGTGCTGGTGCCGATCATCGTCGGCTTCGGCTTCGGCTTCGTCGCCGGTCCGCTCGCCGGCGCGCAGGCCCTCGGCGGCATGCTGATCGGCACGATCGTCACCGGCCTGTTCGTGGCGATCTCGATGACCACCGGCGGCGGCGCCTGGGACAATGCCAAGAAGTACATCGAGGACGGCAACTTCGGCGGCAAGGGCTCGGATGCGCACAAGGCCGCCGTCACCGGCGACACCGTCGGCGATCCCTACAAGGACACCGCCGGCCCGGCGGTCAATCCGCTGATCAAGATCATCAACATCGTCGCCCTGCTGCTGGTGCCCCTGCTCTGAGGCCCACGCTCCCGGCGTGACACGAAAGGCCCCGCGCGAGCGGGGCCTTTTCTTTTCCGCCCTAGAGAATCGGACAAGGGCCAACGATCGATGCAAGAAGGACACGAAAGACACGAAGGAAAAGCAAGGCTGCCAAAAGAGCTTTCTCCGTGTGCTCCGTGTGCTCCGTGTTTCAGGCTCTTGCTCCGCTTTCGACCAGAAGCGAAAGATTGAAACACGGAGCACACGGAGCACACGGAGGAGAAGCCACGCATTGAAGAGCGTCTCCTTCGCGGCCTTCGTGTTTCAGCCTTGAGAATTCGTGCCCGCCCCCTGCGCGCGGCGCCGGTCCTGCAGTTCGGTGCGGATGCCGAGCTTCGCGGCGAGCGATTCGAACAGCACGCACGGCGGCGAATCGAGCTGGAACTTGGAATAGACATTGGCGTGCACGCGTTCGACGAGGGCGCGTGCCTCGTCGCGATGCTCGGCGCGCAGCAGCACGTCGGCGAGGTCGAGACGCAGTTCGGTCACCGGGTTGGACTCCGCGCCGAGTCCCTTCTCGAGGACCGCGAGCGCCCTGCGCAGATCGGCTTCGGCGCCGGCAACATCACCGCGGTCGCGTGCAAGCAGCGCCTGCGAGCGCAGCACGGCTCCGGCACGCACGTGGTCGCGGCCGAAGTTCTCCTCGAGGTTGCGCCCGGCTTGCGCGATCCAGTCCGCCGCCGCTTCGAGCTGGCCGTTGCGCCGGTGCCATTCGGCCAGATGGACGAGACGGCGCAGGCGGTCGATGCGGCGCTCGACCGAACCGTCGTCGACGATCTCCGGCTCGAGCAGGGCCAGCGACTCGCGGTAGTTCCCCGCCAGCAGCAGCACGCGCGCGAGGTTCTGCCGGTAGATGTCGGGTCGCGAACTGCCCGGATCGTTCTCGGCAAGCGCAAGCCGCAGGGCTTCGCGCAGCAGTGGCTCGGCAACCGCGTAGTCGCCGACGTGCTCGGCGACCGAACCGAGATTGTTCATCGCGACCATGTACGAGGGCGTGGTCGTCTCGCCGCGCGCGCGCATGGCCTCGACGTTCTCGCGCAGCAGCTGCGCCGCCTCGAGCGGGCGTCCGAGGTTGCGCACGATCGCGGCGAGCTGGTTGCGCTGGGTGATCAGCCAGTCGCTGCCGGCATCGAGATGCTTGCGGCGTTCGTCGAGCTGGGCCCGCAGGAGCGTCTCGGCTTCGGCCAGTTCGCCGTGCTCGGCGAGTGCCGCCGCGAGGTACTCGCGCGCAAGTGACAGGGTGTTGCCGGGATCGGCCACGGCTTCCAGCGCGGCGACGTTGGCACGCGAGATGGCGATCGCGCGTTCGGCCTCGCCATTGCGCAGGTGGCCTTCGCTGAGCGCATTGCTGGCCTCGCCGAGGAGCACGCCGGCGCGCTCGCCGGCGGCGCGCGCGAAGCCGGCGGCACGCTCGGCGTCGGCGATGCCGGCGATCATCTGGCCGACCCGACTGCGCACCAGCACGCGCGTGGTCAGCAGTTCGGCCATCAGCGCGGGCTCCGCGACGCCGTCGCGCTCGAGCAGGGACACGCCCTCGTCGAGTGCGTTGCCGGCCGGCCCGTAGCGCCCGCTGGCGTTCAGCAGGGCACCCTGCAACTGCAGGTAGCGGGCGAGCCGGCGCGCATCGCCGAGCGGACGTTCCAGCAGGATCGCCTCGCCGATCGCGGCCAGGCCCTTCTCGTTCTGGCCAAGCTTGCCGTAGATCTCGGCCAGCGCCGCGGTCAGGCGCGCTTTCGACTGCGGCTCGTCGCCGAGCCGGCCACCGAGGTTCTGCATGCCGGTGTCGACCAGCTCCAGCGCGCTGATCGGGCGCAAGCCGACCTTTTCCGGCGAGGCCGCATCGAACAGGCCGATCATGGTGTCGACGACGCGGCCGGCGGTCAGCGATTCGCGCTGGGCGCGCTCTTCTGCCCGGCGCGCGCGCTCGTTCTCCACCGACAGCTTCCACACGAAGGCCAGCGCCAGCAGCACCAGCAGCGCGCTCGCCGCACTCGACCAGCGATGCCGGCCGACGAACTTGGCGATGCGGTAGCCGACGCTGTCCGGTGCGGCCTGGATCGGACGCCCGCGCAGGTAGCGCTCGATGTCGTTGGCCAATGCCTCGGCCGAGGCATAGCGTCGATCGGGATCCGGGTGCGCGGCCTTGCCGACGATGATGTCGAGGTCGCGGTCGCCGCCGCGCTCGCCGGTGTCGTTGCGGCGCGTGCCGGGCGCCGGCAGGCGGCCTTCGGCATCCGGCGCCGGCACCTCGTCGGTCAGCAGCTCGAACATCAGGGCGCCGAGGCCATAGATGTCGGTGGCGGTGCTGACGCGCCTGCCGTTGCGCTGCTCCGGACTGGCGTAGGCCGGGGTGAACCACGGCATGCCGGTTTGCGTCTGCTGCGGACCCGAGGCATCGGCATCGAGCAGCTTGGCGATGCCGAAATCGAGCAGCACCGGGGTGCCGTCGCTGCGCACGAGCACGTTGGCCGGCTTGAGGTCGCGATGGATGACGAGTCGCTGGTGCGCGTAATGCACGGCGCGGCAGACCTGCTGCAGCAGGCGCAGGCGGCGCACGCGCGGCAGCCGTTGCGCCCGCACCCACGCGGTGATGCTGGCGCCCTCGATATACTCCATCACCAGGTAGGGCTGGCCGGAATCGCTGGTGCCGCCGTCGAGCAGGCGGGCGATGTTCGGATGGGCGAGATCGGCGAGGATCTGGCGTTCGCGGCGCAAGCGCTGGCTGGCGTCGCGGGTGGCCACGCCACGGATCAGCTTGATCGCGACGCGATGGTCGAACTCGGCGTCGACGCGTTCGGCGAGGAACACCGTGCCCATGCCGCCGCTGCCGATCTCCTCGCGCAGGCGGTACGGACCGAGTCGCGTTCCGGCCACGGCATCGCCGCCGGCCATGCTTCCGGCGGCCTCGGCGAGGCGCGCGGTCAGCGCGCCGTCCACCTCGTCGTGGCCGACCAGGGCCAGCGCTTCGGCGCGCAACGCGGCGTCGGCCTCGTTCGCCGCCAGCCATTCCGCGCGCGCGCCGGCCGGCATCGCCAGCAGCGCCTCGAACAGTTCCTGCAGGCGCTGCCAGCGTGCGTCGCTCATGCCTCGAGCTGCTCGCGGAGCCAGGCCTTGGCGAAGCGCAGGTCGCGATCGACGGTCGGCACCGAGACGCCGATCACCTCGGCGATCTCCTCGCGCTTGAGGCCGAGCAGATAGTGGTACTCGATGATCTCGCCCTTGCGCGCATCGAGCTCGCGCAGGCGCCGCAGGGCCTCGGTCAGGGCGTCGGCGTCGCGCCGGGTGCCGGCGACCTCGTCGGCCGCCGACAGGGTCACCTGCAGCTGGCCGCCGCCGCGCTTCTCGGCGCCGCGTGCGCGCGCGCTGTCGATGAGGATGTTGCGCAGGGCCGCGCCGACGACACCGTAGAAGTGGCGGCGGTCGCGCCAGGCGACCTCGGCCTCGAGCAGACGCAGGAACGTCTCGTGGGCCAGTTCGGTGGCCTGCAGGGTGGCGCCGCCGGCATTGCGGCGCAGGTGCTTGCCGGCCATCGCGCGCACCTGCGCGTAGACGATTTCGGTCAGGCGTTCGGCCGCCGCGGCGTCGCCGTTGCCCCACGCCCGGAGCAGCACGGTGACGTCCTGACGGGTGACGCTCTCGGGCGATGCAAGGGCCATCGGCGATCCGGCGGCAGCCTGGGGAGCGAAGTCAATCGCAAGCAGGGGCAGGCCGGCAAGTCCCGCCGGTCACCGCCGGCGGCGCCGGTCCGCTGACAGCATCCGCGGCCCGATCCCGTCCTGAAGGGTGCCGGGGCAATGACGCCGCCGGACCCCCTGTGATGGAGACCGCATGAACCGCATCCGCCCCGCCTTCCTCGCCCTCCTGTGCGCCTTCGCGGCCCCGACGCAGGCGGCGACCTTCACCGTCACATCGCTGGCCGACAGTGGCGCCGGCAGCCTGCGCGATGCCATCGGCCAGGCCAACGCCGCCGCCGGCGCGCCGCACGTGGTCGCCTTCCAGCCGGGCCTCGCCGGCACGATCGCGCTGGCCAGCGAGATCCGCATCGCCAACAGCCTCACGATCGCCGGCCCCGGCGCCGGCTTGCTCGCCCTCGACGGCGGCCATGCCACCCGCCTGCTGCGCGTCGAACGCCTCGGCGGCGCGCCGCGCAGCGTCGTCATCAGCGGACTCACCCTCCAGCGCGGTCGCGCCGAATCGGGCGGCGCCCTCTACGGCAACGACGACGACCTCCGCGTCGTCGCCACGATCTTCCGCGACAACGAGGCGACCTTCCGCGGCGGCGCGGTGTTCTTTTCCGAAGCCGATCTCGCGTTCGACTCGGTGGGCTTCGTCGACAACCGCGCGCCGTCGACCGGCCAGGGCGCGGGCGGCGCGGTCCAGTTCACCGCCGGCACCCTGACGATCGAGCGCAGCTACCTCGCCGGCAACCGCGCGAACTTCGGCGGCGCCGTGCGCATCTCCTCGCCGCGCGCGCGGGCCGTCGTCAGCGACACCCTGTTCCAGGACAACGTCGCCGCACATACCGGCGGCGCCATGGACGCCGGCACGATGACCTCGTTGCGCATCTCCGGCAGTGCCTTCGTCGGCAACTCGACCGGCGAACCGTATGGCGGCGCGCTGTACTACACCGGCTCGAACGACCCCGCCGCCGACGTCGCCGTCATCGAGAACACCACGTTCTCGGCGAACCACACGCGTCATCCGGCCGGCGCGGCCAGCGCGGTGGCGATCAGCGGCGGACGCACGATCGTGCGCAACAGCACGTTCGCCGCCAACCGCGTCTCGCCGGACTCGGCGAACCCCGCCGCGCAGAGCGGTGCCCTGTGGGTGGCCTCGTCGGCGACCACCGTCGACATCGTCTCGACCTTGTTCGACGGCAACACCAGCGGCAGCCAGGCCCGCCTTGCCGACCTCGCCCACGAATCGACCTCGTCGGGCAATCCGAGCATCGTCCACGCCAGCGACTCGCTGTTCCGCACGATGCCGGGCGCGATCGAGATCAACGGCACGAACCTGCGCAACCAGTTCGCCACCGACGCCCGGCTCGAGGCGCTGACCACGGCCGACGGCGGCGGCTTCGTGCCGGTCCATCCGCTGGCGCGCACGAGCCCGGCGATCGACCGCGGCGCCAATCCCGGCAACCTCGTCCGCGACCAGCGCGGCGACGGCTTCGCGCGCGCCTGGAGCGACCCCGGCCATCGCAACGACCCGCTCCACTCGAAAACCGACGTCGGCGCCTACGAGCTCCGCGGCGACGCCTTCTTCCACGGCGACTTCGAGCAACGCTGAGCGGGGTTTCCGGCGATCTCGCTCATGAGCCGGAGCAGAAGCCGAAGCAAATGCCTGAAACACGGAGCACACGGAGCACACCGGGAAAGCCAAGGCAGGAAAACCAGACATGCTTTTCTCCGTGTGCTCCGTGTGCTCCGTGTTTCAGGCTCTCGCTCTCGATCTTCCCCGCCACGCCTCTGACCGGCGGCATCCGATGACTGCTGCGGCGCAGCAATTCCTGCCGTATCATGCGCCCCTCATTCTTCATGCCCGCGGCGGGCACCCCGGAGCAGCCATGGCCCTCGATTCCGTTTCCACCGGCAAGGACGTCCCCAACGAGATCAACGTCATCATCGAGATCCCGAAGGATGCCGAGCCGGTCAAGTACGAGGTCGACAAGGCCAGCGGCGCGATCTTCGTCGATCGCGTGCTGTCGACGCCGATGCGCTACCCGTGCAACTACGGCTACGTGCCGCAGACCCTCGGCGGCGACGGCGATCCGCTCGACGTGCTGGTGATCCTGCCGCTGCCGCTGGTGCCGGGATCGGTGATCCGCTGCGTGCCGGTCGGCGTGCTGCGCATGACCGACGAGGCCGGCAGCGACGAGAAACTGGTCGCCGTGCCGGTGCCGAAGGTGTTCGAAGGCTACAGCCACATCACCGACATCAGCCAGGTGTCGCGTCACTGGCTCGACCGCATCGGCCATTTCTTCGAGCACTACAAGGACCTCGAGAAGGGCAAGTGGGTGAAGATCGACGGCTGGGCGAGCGCGGCCGAGGCGAAGCAGGAGATCCTCGCCGGCGTCGAGCGCTACCGCACCGCCGAACTGCAATGACCTGAGCGCTCACGGGCGGATTTTCCGGCCTTTGCGAAATTGCCGGTTTGCCACTTGTGGACCCGACCGCATGGCGGTATGACACCACCTCGTGTTTGCCCGGGAGGCACGTCATGAAGTCGGTGCTGGTGATCGTCCTGCTGCTCGCCGGCGTGCTCGCCGGCATCCTGTATTCGCGCCGGGTCGACGGCCCGGCACCGGTTTCGACGACGCAGGCCGTCGTGCCGGAACTGGTCGGCGCGACCCTGCTCGAAGGCCTCGGCAACCACCGTTTCGAGGTGACCAGCGCCCATGCCGACGTGCAGCGCTGGTTCGACCAGGGGCTCATGCTGACCTTCGGCTTCAACCACGACGCCGCGGAACGCTCGTTCCTCAAGGCCGCCGAACTCGATCCGGCCTGCGCGATGTGCTGGTGGGGGGCCGCCCTCGTGCTTGGTCCGCACGTGAATGCCGGCATGGACCCCGCCAGCAACGGCAAGGCCTGGCAACGCCTGCAGAAAGCCCGCGCGCTGGCACCGCAGGCGAGCGGGCGCGAACGCGGTTTCATCCGCGCGCTCGAGGCACGCTACGCCGAGAACCCGCCCGCGGACCGGCGCCCGCTCGATGAAGCCTATGCGGCGGCGATGGGCGCGCTGGTCGCGCAATCGCCCGACGATGCCGATGCGGCGACCCTGTACGCCGAATCGCTGATGAACCTGCAGCCGTGGGACTACTACGACGCGGACTACCGGCCCAAGGGCCACACCGCCACCTTCGTCGCCACGCTGGAATCGGTGATCGCGCGCAATCCCGATCATGCCGGCGCGCTGCACCTGTACGTGCATGCGGTCGAGGCCTCGGCCGATCCGCAACGCGGCGTCGACGCCGCCGACCGCCTGCGCACGCTGATTCCCGGCTCGGGCCACCTCGTGCACATGCCCGCGCACATCTATGCACGGGTCGGCCGCTGGCACGACGCGGTGATCGCCAACCAGCGCGCGATCGAGGCCGACGATGCCTATCTGGCGGTCTGCCGCAGCAATGTCTCCGGCGTCTACCCGCTCGGCTACGTGCCGCACAACCACCATTTCCTCTGGTTCGCCGCGAGCATGGAAGGCGCCAGCGCCGTGGCCCGCGCGGCCGCCGCGCAGACCGCCGAACGCACCCATCTGCCCGAGCTCATGCGCCAACCGGGATTCGAGGGCCTGCAGCATTACTGGATGACGCCGTGGTTCGACCACGTGCGCTTCGGTCGCTGGGACGAGATCGTCGCGCTGCCGAACCCGGCGCCGGATCTCGCCTACGTCAGTGCCATCTGGCATTACGCCCAGGGCATGGCCGCGCTGCGCCAGCAACGACTCGACGCCGCACGGGAACACCTGCAGGCGCTCGCACCGCTCGCCGCCGACCCGGAGATGGAACGCAAGCAGATGTGGGACCGCTATCCGCTCGCCCATGCCGCGCGCATCGCCGAACGCAGCCTGAGCGCGGAGATCGCCCTTGCGCAGAACGATTTCCCCACCGCGATCAGCGCCCTGCGCGAGGCGGTCGCGATCGAGGACCGCATCCCCTACGACGAACCGCCGGGCTGGCATGCGCCGACCCGCCACGCGCTCGGTGCCGCCCTGCTCGCCAGCGGAGACGCGGCCGCGGCCGAAACCGCCTATCGCGACGAGCTGCGCCGCAACCCGGCCAATGGCTGGTCGCTGCACGGACTCGCGCAGAGCCTCGACGCGCAACGGCGCAGCACCGACGCGCAGCAGGCCCGCGACGCGTTCGCCGAAGCCTGGCGTCACGCCGATGTCGGCCTGACCCGTTCCAGCTTCTGACCGCTACCGGCAAGGTCGCCCCGCAGGCAGGGCATCGGCAGCCGGCGCGGGATTCGCCGCGCGGGTCACCGCGCCGAAACGAACGTACGGCCTGACGCGGACGACCTTCAGGCAAGCAGGTCGGCGTATTCGGCGTGACGGTCGATGAACACGCGCGCATACGAGCACGCCGGCACCACCTTCCAACCTTCGGCGCGGGCGGTCGCAAGCGCCGCGCGCATGAGTTCACCGGCGATGCCGCGCCCGCCGACCGCGGAAGGCACCTCGGTGTGGTGGATCGTCATCTCCGTGCCGGACAGTCCGTAGTCGAGAAAGCAGCGTTCGCCGTCGACGAGGGCGACAAAGACGTGCGCGGCGCTGTCGTGGTGGACATCGATGGACATGGTCTTGCTCCTCAGCCGCGGCGCAGCAGTTCACGCAGTTCGATCACCGCCGCGTTGGCACGCGACACGTAGTTGGCCAGCACCAGCGAGTGGTTGGCGAAGAAGCCGAACGGCGTGCCGTTCAGCACGATCGGGCTGCCGAGGCCGGTCTGCGCTTCCTCGAGTTCGCGGATGACCTGGTCGAGGCTGACGAGGGCGTTCTTGTTGCCGAGGATCGGCGCGAAGTCGATGCGGATCGCCTCGAGATGCTGGCGCAGCGCCCAGGTGTAGCCGCGCGCCTCGTAGAAGTTGTCGTCGATCTTCAGCCACGGCGTCTTCACCATGCGCGGGCTTTCGCCGGGGCGGGACTGCTGCGCGGTCGGATCGTTGGCGAGATCGGTGTCGATGCGCACCTGGCCGACGCTGGCCGACAGGCGTTGCGACAGCGAGCCGAGCCGCGTCGACACCACCTGCAGGTAATCGGCAAGGTTGTCGGCACGCGCATGGAACTGCGCATCGACCGGATCGTCGTCGGCGAGGCGCTGCGCATAGCCGTCGACGCGCGCGATCGCCTTGCGGTACTGGCTCTCGGAGCTCGGCAGCAGCCAGCGGTCGTTCGGCGAACTGAACAGTGGATCGGCCTCCATGAGGTCCTTGTCCTCGACCGACTGCGTCTGCGAACGGCTGAATTCGTTGCGCAGCGCACGCGTGAGGTCGCGCGTCGCGGTCAGCACGCCGAATTCCCAGTTCGGCAGGTTGTCCATCATGACGCCGGGCGGGAAGCGGTCGTTGCTGAGGTAGCCGCCGCGCTTGTCGAGCATGTGCCCGGCCGCGCCGACGAGGGCGGCCGTCGTCGCCGAACCGACCACCACCGGCTGGCTGCGCGCATCGGCGCGCTGCTTCGCCGCAGCCGCAACGTCGAAATGAGCGGGCTCGCTGTCCCACCACCACATCAGCGCGAGCACGGCGACGGCATAGGCCGCCAGCAGGCCGAGGATCAGGTACAGGCCCGGACGCGGTCTGCTGGAACGGGCGACGACGGCATTCATGGCAGGCATCCCGGGAGCGGCCGTCTGGCCGCACGTCCTAGCTTCCTCGATTCACCGCGCCAAGCCAAGGCGGAGGCCTTGCCGGCGGCGTGCTTATGCGCGCTGTCCCTTCGCCCGCGGACGCTTCGGCTTCGGCTCCGGCAACAGTCGCGCGAGCGCGAGCAGCCGTTCGCGCAGCCGCTCCGGTTCATCGAGGAGTTCATCCGCCAGCGCATACGGCTTGCTGCCCGGAAACAGTTCCTGTCGCGGCAATTCGGCCAGCAGCGCCGCCGTCTCCGGCACGAGCTTTAGGAACAAGCGGTTGTCGAAGCAGAAGGCGACGATCCTGCCGTCCACATAGAGGCCGTACTCGCCGAACATGCGCCGCGTTGTCAGGCGTCCGGCGAGGTCGGCCTGATCGACGACATACTCGATGAAGCTGCGGTCGGTGGACATGGGAGACGGTTCATGACCGGGCCCGACGCCGCGCGTCAGGCCCAGAACAGTCCGAGTTCGAGCTCGATCGCATCGAACGGCGCGATGCGCGCCATGTCCTGATCGGCGAAGCTGCCAAGCAGCAACCAGTTCGTCCCTTCACAGCGATACGCCTCGAGCGTGCGCAGGTCGGGGTCGACCAGCCACAGGTATTCGACGCCGGCTTCGGCGTAGATCGGCATCTTCTGCACGCGGTCGAAACGCGCCGTACCCGGCGAGAGGATCTCGCACACCCAGTCCGGCGCGAGGCCGAACCAGGCCGCGTCCGGCAAGGCCGGCATGCGCTCGCGCCGCCAGCCGGCGAGATCGGGCACGAGCACGTGCGCGCCGAGATGACATTCCGGCTCGTCGATGATCCACCAGCCGCCGGGGCCGTCGCGTCCGTGATCGAAGGGACCGCCCAGACTGACCCCCAGCGAGGAACCTGCCCGCGCATGGGGTGGCGAGGGCCGCGGATGCGCATGCAAGACACCATGCACGATCTCGCCGACGAGGTTCGGCGGCAGGGCGACCAGGTCGTCGTAGGTGGCGAGTTGGTGGGCGGGCTCGACCATGTGCCTACTCTAGGAGCCTGCGCGACAGAATGGCAACAGGGGTGCGAATGTGCACCGACCCGGGCCGCAGGAACAGCATCGCCATGACCGCCACTGCGAAATTGTTCACCTTGGGCAAGGCGCAAGCCGTGCGCATCCCGGCGCGCTATCGCCTGGACGCCGATGAAGTGGAAATCACCGAAAGTGATGGCGCACTGGTGTTGCGCCCGAGGCCGCGCAACGCGGCCGGTTTGTTCGCGCGTGCCCGCGCCGTCGCCAAGGGCCGATTCGATGACTTCACGCTGCCCGACGATCCACCACCCGAGGCCGTCCTGCCGCTGGATGCATGGTGCAGCAGCGCCTTCTCCAGCACCAATGCCGGAATCGACTCCGGCCGCAAGGCAGCGCTGACGAGAATGCCGGTGTCGATGACGATGCGTCGCGCAAGACTCACTCGCGCAACTCGTCGACCAGACGGTTCACGTCGTCGTCGCTCAGTTCGGACGACTTCGATATGGCAGGCAATCCCTGCAACTGTTGGCGATAGCGCGCGTACCACTGCGACGCGGCGGCGCGGCGCTCGCGCAATCCGCGAATCTCTTCCATGTCACGCTCCGACACCACCCAGGCCACGAGGCGACCACGTCGGGTGACCTGCACCGGTTCACGCTGTGCGCGATCCAGCAGGTCGCCAAACCGGTTCTGGGCTTCCACGGAAGTCAACGAAATCATGGGAACCACGTGGAATAGCCAATTGCCGCCAGTTTGTTGCCGCAAATGGCAGGAATCCAGCCGAAGCGATGCCAATTTCAGGGGGAATACCTTCCATCGTTGGTTTTACGCAATGCACGAGCATTGATACCTACCGCGATAGATACTATCTTGGGTATCACGCCCACGCAGGAGCCCCTCATGCGTATCGCCAAGATCTTCATGACCGGCCGCAGCCAGGCCGTGCGGCTGCCGGCCGAGTTCCGCTTCGACACCGACGAGGTGTACGTCCGCCGCGATCCCGAGACCGGCGACGTCGTGCTGTCGCGCCGCCCCGGCGACTGGCAGGAGTTCTTCGCCCTTGCCGATGCGGCCGGCATTCCCGGCGACTTCATGGCCGAGCGCAACGATGCCCTGCCCGAGGCACGCGGCGCGCTCGATGCCCTGTTCACGGATGAAAAGAAAGCATGAGTACCGCATCGCGCTGGATGCTCGATACCAATACCGTCAGCTACCTGATCCGCGACACCTACCCGAACGTTCGCAGACAAGTCGCGCGCCGACCGCAAGCCGCGTTGTGCATTTCCGCCGTCACGCGCACGGAACTGCTCTACGGCGTGGCCAGACATCCGCAGGCCACGCGCATCAACCCCGTGGTACAGGAGTTCCTGCGCTGGGTCGACACCCTCGACTGGACCGCCGAGGTCGCCGACCGCCACGGCGCACTGCGCGCCGATCTGGAACGGCGCGGAATCGGCGTCGGCCTGCTCGATCAGATGATCGCCGCGCACGCGATGGCGCTGGATCTGACTCTGGTCAGCAGTGATCGCGTGTTCGGGCGCATCCGGGGGCTGCGACTGGAAAACTGGACGGCATGAATGTCGCCAATTCCCGCTGCCGTTTGAACGATGTTCGGCCCTGTGCCGGCGAATGCCCCGAAGATCGACCCTGAAAGGGACTGGCGAGGGCTAGAATCGATGTGTTGCGAGCGCAGGTGTGCGGCGTCTCCAACCAAGCGCCAACATCCCTGCCTTGGGATTGAAGCGACGACGCAACCGCAGGCCGAGCACTGGAATGAATGACGCGCTGAAGACGTACGTGACCGCCATCGAGCAGGCACTCAAGGCCGGCAACGCCACCGAACATACGCATCGTCCGGCCTTGAAGGCCTTGCTCGAAGCCATCGGCGGTCCCGAGGTGCGCGCCACCAACGAGCCCAAGCAGATCGCGTGCGGCGCGCCGGATTTCATCGTCAGTCGCGGCGTTGTGCCACTTGGCTACGTGGAAGCCAAGGATGTCGGCATCGACCTCGACAAAACCGAACACAGTGAGCAACTGCAGCGTTATCGCACATCGCTCGGCAATCTGGTCCTGACCGACTACGTCGAATTCCGCTGGTATCTGGATGGCGAACTGCGCCTCACCGCCAGCCTGCCGCGCCCCGACCGGAATGGCCGCATCCGCTGGAATGCCGATGCCGCCTCCGAAGTGGCGCAACTGTTGGGGCAGTTCATCGCTGCCGACTTGCCGTTGAAGGGCACGCCGCAGGATCTGGCCACGCGCATGGCCCGGCTCGCGCAACTGATCTGCAGCCTGATTGCCCAGACGTTCAAGGCCGAAGGCGACATGGGCGAATTGCACGGCCAGTTCGAGGCGTTCCGCAAGGTGCTGATCGAATCGCTCACGCCCGAACAGTTCGCCGACATGTACGCGCAGACCCTGTGTTACGGCCTGTTCGCCGCGCGCTGCAACGCGCCCGCGCGAGGCTTCACCCGGCAGAAGGCCGCCAGCGCGCTGCCCAGGACCAATCCCTTCCTGCGCAAGCTGTTCCACACCATCGCCGGCCCGGACCTGGACGAGCGCATCGCCTGGGCCGTGGATCAGCTGGCCGAACTGCTGGCCCGCGCCGACATGGCCGCCATCCTCGACGACTTCGGCAAGCGCACCCGGCAGGAAGACCCGGTGGTGCATTTCTACGAGACGTTCCTGGCCGCCTACGACCCGAAGATGCGCGAGGCCCGCGGCGTCTATTACACGCCCGAGCCGGTGGTCGGCTACATGGTGCGCAGCATCGATGCCATCCTGCGCCGCGACTTCGGCATGAAGGACGGGCTGGCCCATGCAAAGAAGATCAAGCTCAAGCGCCGCAGAGCGCAGGGAAAAGGCGAGGAAACCTTCGAAACCCACCGCCTGCAGATTCTCGACCCGGCCACCGGCACCGGCACCTTCCTGTATGCGGTGATCCGGAAAATCCGCGAACGCTTCACCGGCAACGCCGGCGCTTGGCCCGGCTACGTGGCCGAACACCTGCTGCCGCGCCTGATCGGCTTCGAACTGCTGATGGCGCCCTACGCCGTGGCGCACATGAAGCTCGGGCTGGAACTGGAGCAGAGCGGCTACGACTTCGCCAGCGACGAGCGCCTGGGCGTGTTCCTGACCAACACGCTGGAAGAAGCGCACGAAATGGCTGGCCTGCCGCTGTTCACCCAGTGGCTGGCCGAGGAATCGCGTGCCGCCGCCAGCGTCAAGCGCGATGCGCCGGTGATGGTGGTGCTGGGCAATCCGCCGTATTCGGGGCATTCGGTCAACAAGGGCGACTGGATCGAAGAGCTGATGGCCGAGTACAAGCAAAGCGCGGAGCTCAAGAAGCCGGCGCAAGCCAAATGGTTGTCGGACGACTACGTGAAGTTCATCCGTTTCGCGCAGTGGCGCATCGAGCAGACCGGTCACGGCGTGCTCGGCTTCGTCACCAACCACGGCTATCTGGACAATCCGACCTTCATGGACATGAGGCGCAGCCTGCTGCGCAGCTTCGATGAAATCTATCTGCTGGACCTGCACGGCAACAGCAAGAAGAAGGAAAAGGCGCCCGACGGCGGCAAAGACGAGAACGTGTTCGACATCCAGCAAGGCGTGGCCATCGGCCTGTTCGTGCGCCACGTCCCCTCACCCGGACCCTCTTCCCCGCCAGCGGGGGAGTGCCAGGGCGGGGGTCGCCATGCCCGCGTGTTCCATGCCGACCTGTACGGCCTGCGCAAGGACAAGTACGCCGCGCTCGATGCCGGCGACATCCAATCCACCGCATGGTGCGAAGTCCAGCCGGCCGCGCCCGCATGGCTGTTCGTGCCGCAGGATGCGGAGCGGCTGGCCGAGTACGAAGGCGGCTGGTCCTTGCGCGACATCTTCGCGCCCAACGGCGACCCGGCCCCCGGCATTGTCACCACGCACGACGAATTCGCCATTTCGTGGACGGCCGAGGAAGCGGCGGAAAAGGTCGAGCGACTGCTGGCCACCTCAAGCGAGGCCGAGGCGCGGGGCCTGTTCAAGTTGTGTTCGCAAGACCAGTGGCAATACGCGCGCGCCAAGAAGGAACTCGCGGATGGAGCCTGGCGAGACAAGATCGTGCCGATCCTGTACCGCCCCTTCGATGTGCGCTGGACGGTGTATGACCGGAATGTCGCGGTCCATCGGCGCGAGCGAGCATTCGATCATTTTCTTGGTTTGGGCAATGTTGGAATTGCGATGATGCGCCAAGTTTCGGCGGATCAAAGCTACTCGCATTTGCTGGCTATCAATTGCGTCGCAGATAACCGCTTTCAGTTCAGCAGTCGTGGTGTCATGGCTGCAAGCCCCCTATGGCTGTCTCCGACCGACGACGCCTCCACCGATCTGCTCGACACAGCGCCGCGCGAGAAGCGCGCCAACCTGTCGCAGGAATTCGTCGCCGCGCTGGCGCAGGCCGTCGACGAAACGCCCACCCCCGAGGACACGCTGGCCTGGATCTATGCGGTGCTGTATGCGCCTTCGTACCGTGCGCGCTATGCCGATTTCCTCAAGCGCGATTTCCCGCGCGTGCCGCTGCCGCCGAACCGAGGATTGTTCGATGCGCTGGTCGCGGCCGGCCGCGAGCTGATCACGCTGCACGTGATGGACACTACCCTGCCGCGCATCACCACCTTCGAAGTGGCCGGCAGCAACGTGGTGGACAAGGTGCGCTGGGCGGAACCCCCACCCCACCCCTCCCCCGCAAGCGGGGGAGGGAATGAGAGCGGCGGGCGCGTCTACATCAATGCCCAGCAGTACTTCGGCAACGTGCCGCCAGCCGTCTGGGAGACACACATCGGCGGCTACCGCGTGGCCGAGAAGTGGCTAAAGGACCGCAGGGGCCGCGCCCTGAGTTACGACGATCTGGAGCATTACCAATCCGTCATTGCCGCGCTGGCAAGAACGCTCGCCATCCAACAGCACGTGGACGCGGCAGTCCGCGCGGAAGGCGGCTGGCCATTGCGCCGGGCGCAAGCGACCGCGGCGGATCGAGCGCAACCGTAGACCTCATTCCGGCGCATACAAGTTCCCACCCTGCTCGCGGAACTCCTTCGCCTTGTCGGCCATGCCGACATCGAGCACCTGCGCTTCACCGACGCCGTGTTCCCTCGCGTAGTCGCGCACGTCCTGGGTGATCTTCATCGAGCAGAACTTCGGCCCGCACATCGAGCAGAAATGCGCGGTCTTGTGGGCGTCCTTGGGCAGGGTCTCGTCGTGGAACTCCTTGGCCTTCTCCGGATCCAGGCCGAGGTTGAACTGGTCCTGCCAGCGGAACTCGAAGCGCGCCTTGCTGAGCGCGTTGTCGCGGGCCTGCGCGCCGGGGTGTCCCTTGCCGAGGTCGGCGGCGTGGGCGGCGAGCTTGTAGGTGATGATGCCGTCACGCACGTCCTGCTTGTCGGGCAGGCCGAGGTGCTCCTTCGGCGTCACGTAGCAGAGCATCGCCGTGCCGTACCAGCCGATCATCGCCGCGCCGATCGCGCTGGTGATGTGGTCGTAGCCGGGCGCGATGTCGGTGGTCAACGGCCCGAGCGTGTAGAACGGCGCCTCGTGGCACTTCTCGAGCTGGCGCTCCATGTTTTCCCTGATGAGGTGCATCGGCACGTGGCCGGGGCCCTCGATCATGACCTGCACGTCATGCTTCCACGCGGTCGTCGTCAGCTCGCCGAGGGTGTCGAGTTCGGCGAATTGCGCCTCGTCGTTGGCGTCGGCGATCGAGCCGGGGCGCAGGCCGTCGCCGAGCGAGAAGGCGACGTCGTAAGCCTTCATGATCTCGCAGATTTCCTCGAAGCGTTCATAGAGGAACGATTCGCGGTGATGGGCGAGGCACCACTTGGCCATGATCGAGCCGCCGCGGCTGACGATGCCGGTGACGCGCTTCGCGGTCAGCGGGATGAACGGCAGGCGCACGCCGGCATGGATGGTGAAGTAGTCCACGCCCTGCTCGGCCTGCTCGATCAGAGTGTCGCGGAACAGTTCCCAGGTGAGGTCCTCGGCGACGCCGCCGACCTTCTCGAGCGCCTGGTAGATCGGCACCGTGCCGATCGGCACCGGCGAATTGCGGATGATCCACTCGCGCGTCTCGTGGATGTGCTTGCCGGTGCTGAGGTCCATGACCGTGTCGGCACCCCAGCGGATCGCCCACACCATCTTCTCGACTTCCTCGGCGATCGAGCTGGTCACCGCCGAGTTGCCGATGTTGGCGTTGATCTTCACGAGGAAGTTGCGGCCGATGATCATCGGCTCGCTTTCCGGATGGTTGATGTTGTTCGGGAGGATCGCGCGGCCGCGGGCGATTTCGTCGCGCACGAACCCGGGCGTGATGATCTTCGGGATCGCCGCACCGAACGCCTGCCCGGCGTGCTGCCGGAGCAGGTGCATCTCGCGGATCGCTTCGAGCTTCTGGTTCTCGCGGATGGCGACATATTCCATCTCCGGCGTGACGATGCCGCGCCGCGCGTAGTGCATCT
Organism: uncultured Dokdonella sp.; assembly: GCA_934526015.1. GTDB lineage: Bacteria > Pseudomonadota > Gammaproteobacteria > Xanthomonadales > Rhodanobacteraceae > Dokdonella. Next base: position 24,303 of record CAKSZY010000015.1, on the reverse strand, counting down.
GCGAGACGTTCATGCCCGACTTCGCCACGCGCGGCTTCGGCACGTTGGGGAAGCGCACGTGGTCGAGCTGGTGCGCGCCGGCATGGCGGCGCGTGTACGGCGAGGTGAAATCGGCGAGGCGCTCGCTGTCGCCGCGCTCGTCGATCCAGCGCGCGCGCAATGCCGGCAGGCCGGCGGCGAGGTCGACGCGATGCGCGGGATCGGTGTACGGGCCCGAAGTGTCGTAGACGGTGAACGGCGCGTTCTTCTCGGCGCCGAACAGGCTCGGCGTGTCCTCCAGGGCGATCTCGCGCATCGGCACGCGCAGGTCGGCGCGCGAACCTTCGACGTGGATCTTGCGCGAGCCGGGGATCGGCGCGGTGACGGTCGCGGACAGCGTTTCCGCCTCGCGCAGCAGGGGCGTGTTCGGTACGGCGTTCATCGGCTTCGATCCTCGTGGGCGGACGGAACGAAGCGGGCGCTGCCGGCGCATGCGCACCGGTGGCGAAGCTCCCTACACCGGTGCTAGCCGGATCAGGTTCGAAGGGACTCTCTCAGCCGGACGCGCCGGCACCCCCGCTTGCGTGGGCGCATTCAACCACGTTCGCCGGCTGCAACCAAACGCGGCGCCGGCGCATCCCCTGCGGCGACCACCCTTGCCTCGGGAAATCCCATGTTGCGCGCGCTCCTCATCGTCCTGCCGATTTTCGTCGGCGTCGCCCTCGCCGGCCCCGCCCTTGCCGCGGCGCCGCCCCTGCCCGACACCCCGGCCGCTGCCGTCGCCGGAGAGTGGATCGACGCGGTGAACTCCGGCGATCGCACGCGCCTCGAGGCATTCAAGGAACGCTACCGGCGCAAGGCGCCGGTCGAGGGCCTGCTTGAACTGCGTGCGAACACCGGCGGATTCGACATCGTGCGCGTCGAGCACAGCAGGCCGACGACGATCCGCCTGCTGATCAGCGAGCGCGGAGGCGACGGCCTCGCCCGCCTCGAAGCGACGATCGAACCCGGCAAGCCGGAATCGCTGAAACTCGGCGTCGAACTCATCGAGCGTCCGGCCGACCTCGCCATCACGCGGCTCGATGCCAGGGGCCTCGCCAGAGCGCTCGACCAGCGCATCGACGCCGCCGTCGCCGCCGACACGTTCAGCGGCCGCGTGCTGGTCATGCAGGACGGCAAGACCCTGTACGAGCGCAGTGCCGGCCTCGCCGACCGCGAGGCACGCACGCCGGTCACCGCCGACACGCAGTTCCGCCTCGGCTCGATGAACAAAATGTTCACCGCGGTGGCGATCCTGCAGTTCGTCGATGCCGGCAAGCTCGGCCTCGACACGCCCGTCGGCGAGATCCTCGTCGACTACCCGAACCGCGACGTCGCCGCCAAGGTGCGCATCCGCCATCTGCTCACGCACAGCGGCGGCACCGGCGACATCTTCGGACCCGAGTTCGAGCGAAAGCGGCTCGAACTGAAGACGCATGCCGACTACCTGCGCCTGTACGGGAAGCGCGGACTCGACTTCGAGCCGGGCTCGCAGCAGCGCTATTCGAACTACGGCTTCGTCCTGCTCGGCGCGATCATCGAGAAACTTTCCGGTGCCTCGTACTACGAGCATGTGCAGGCGAAGGTGTTCACCCCGGCCGGCATGCGCGACACCGCCTCGCCGCCGGAAACCGATGACCTGCCGCGTCGTGCGAAGGGCTACCTGCGTGAAGGAGACCAGTGGGTTTCCAACGTCGACACCCTGCCCTGGCGCGGCACCGCCGCCGGCGGCGGCCTGTCGACCAGCGCCGACCTCGCGCGCTTCGCCGATGCGCTGATGGACGGCACCCTGCTGTCGAAACGGCTGCTCGGGCAGGCCACCACGACACAGGCACCGGATGGCGGCTACGGCTTCGGCTTCGGTGTTGCCGGCAACGACTCGTTCCGCCGCTTCGGTCACGGCGGCGGCGCGCCAGGCATGAACGGCGAACTGACCGTCGTGCCGGCCAGCCGCACCGTGATCGCCGCCCTGGCCAACCTCGACCCGCCGGCGGCAAGCCGCATGGCCGAGTACGCCCTCAACCGGGTCCCGGCGGCGGACTGAGCACGGCCGTTCACGGTCCGGCGGGCGATGCGCAGGGCACGCCGCGGGCGGGACAGGTGCGCTCGATCGGGGTAAGGTGCCGGCTTCTGCCCGGAGGATCCGTCGCCATGCATTGTTCCTGGTCGCGTGTCGGGTTCGCCCTGCTGGGCGCCACAGCTTCGACCGGCGCCGTCGCGAGCGACACGCGTGGCAGTTCCGGTTGGTCGCACGATCCGGCGAACAACCTCGTCATCGCCGACCGTGCCGGCGAGGAGGTGCAGGTGAAAATCCTGCCGCGTGCCGACGGCGGCTTCTATGTCAGCTGGTTCGACAACACCGATGGCGGCTACGACCTGCGCCTGCAGCGCCTCGATGCGAACGGGGTCGAACAATGGGCGCACAACGGCATCGTCGTTGCCGCGCGCGACTACAGCTCGACCACCGACTACGGCTTCGCCGTCGACACCGCGGGCAACGCACTGCTTTCGTTCCAGTGCTGCGTGCAGGGCGCCGACGACGAACGCATCCATGCCGCACGGATCGCGGCGGATGGCTCGGCGGTGTGGCCGGGTGTCGGCATTCCGGTATCGACGCCCGGCGAGGGCGCCGTGGTCTCCTACATCGCCGCGATGAGCGACGGCGATGCCGTCGTCCTCTGGATGAGCAACACCGGCGCCGGGCGCGCGCAGAAGCTCGATCCCGCCGGCGCGCCACGCTGGGGCGCGAGCGGCGTGAGCCTGCCGGGACCGGCGGCCGGCCTCAAGTTCATCGCCGACGTGAAGCCGTCGACGAACGGCGACGCGATCGTCGCCTGGAGCAACCAGCAGGGTTCGACGCGCATCCTGCGTGCGCAGAAACTCGCCGCGAACGACGGCGCGGCCCTGTGGGGCAGCGACGGCGTGCGCGTGTCCGATGTCGGCAACCTGCAGGCCGGCTATTTTCCGAAGATGATCGCCGACGGCGCCGGCGGCGTCGTGTTCGGCTACTACGATGCCAGCGGCGTGTCCTGGAACGTGCGCGTGCAACGGCTCGACGCGGCCGGCACGCGCCTGTTCGGCAACGACGGCGTGCTCGCCTCGACCGACACCACGCGCGGCCACTACTCGCCGGCCACGGGTTTCGATCCGGCCAGCGGCGACACCCACATCGTCTGGGTCGACGGCCAGACGATCAACCAGCAGGCCTACGACGGCCTCTATGCGCAGCGCATCGATTCGAACGGCGCGCGCGGCTACGGTGAAGAAGGCAGCGTGATCGTGCCGATGACGCAATCGACGGACGGCACCCACGCGCTCTCGCAGCTCGTTGCGCTGCCGGTGCCGGACGGCTTCATCGCCGGCTGGGTGACCGGCAACACCGCGGTGTCGAACCAGCGCATCTCGACGATCCGTCTCGACTCCAGCGGCGCCTTCGCCTGGCCCGCGCCGGTGCTGCTGAAGACCTCGCCGACATCGACCTCGCGCCTCGCCGGCGCCAACAGCACGCCGGGCTATGCCGCCTTCGCCTGGTCCGACGGCATCGGCAACGACTCCTCGACCTTCGACATCCACGCGCAGGACCTGCCGTGGACCGGCGTCTTCGACGACTCGATCTTCGCCGACGGCTTCGACGACTGAGGCCGCGGATCGCCGTCCCGGTGTCGACGCGGCACAATACGGGCCTGCCGCGAGGAATCCCGATGGACACCCAGCATCCCGACCTGCATCCGCTCTACGCCGACCATGTCACCACCCTGAAGCGGCGCAGCGACGCCGCGCTCGAGCGCGGCGGCTACGACCATCTCGTCGTCGCCAGCGGCCAGTTGCACTACCAGTTCCTCGACGACCGCGACTATCCCTACGCCGTCAATCCGCATTTCAAGCACTGGCTGCCGGTGACCAAGGCGCCGGGATCGTGGCTGGTGTACACGCCGGGCCGGCGGCCGAAGCTCGTCTACCTGCAGCCGCACGACTACTGGCATGTCGTCCCCGACGCGCCGGCCGGCTACTGGGTCGAACACTTCGACATCGTCGTGATCCGCAACGCCGACGAGGCGCGCGCGCACCTGCCGAAGGACGCGGCGCGTTGCGCGATCATCGGCGAGGCGAATGCCGCGGTCGGTGATTTCGCGCCCGACAATCCGCAGGCCGTCATCGACTACCTGCACTACCACCGCGCCTGCAAGACGCCGTACGAACTGGCGATGATGCGCGTGGCCAGCCGCATCGGCGTGCGCGGCCACCGCGCGGCCGAGGCCGCATTCCGCGCCGGCGAGTCGGAGTTCGGCATCCACGTCGCCTACCTCGCCGCGACCCGCCAGACCGAGCAAGAACTGCCGTACACGAACATCATCGGCCTCAACGAACACGCCGCGGTACTGCACTACATGCACCGCGACCATGCACCGCCGGCGCGTCCGCTGTCGTTCCTGATCGACGCCGGCGCCTCGTTCCACGGCCATGCATCCGACATCACCCGCACCCACGCCCATGCGCGCGACGACGGCTTCCAGGACCTGATCGACGCCGTCGACGCGGCCCAGCAGGGACTCTGCGCGCGGGTGCGGGCCGGCCAGGACTACCGCGACCTGCACGTGCATGCCCATCTCGTGCTCGCCGGCATCCTGCGCGAGCACGGCTTCATCCGCCTGTCGCCGGAAGCGGCGCTGGAAACCGGCGTGTCGTCGGTGTTCTTCCCGCACGGCCTCGGCCACGGCATCGGCCTGCAGGTGCACGACGTCGCCGGCTTCGCCGCCAGCGACCGCGGCGGCACGATCGAAAAGCCCGACGGCCATCCCTACCTGCGCCTGACGCGCGTGCTCGAACCCGGCATGGTGGTGACGATCGAGCCGGGCCTCTATTTCATCGACATGCTGCTGGCGACGCTGAAGGACCAACCGGTCTCGCGCGACATCGACTGGGCGCGCGTCGAGGCGTTCCGCCACCACGGCGGCATCCGCATCGAGGACGACGTCGTCTGCACCGCCGGCGAGCCGGAGAACCTGACCCGCGACGCCTTCGCCGCGCCGGCGCCGGTGCTGGCCTGAACGGAGCCGCCGCAACGCCGGGCCGCGCTGCGACGGCGAGGCCCCGATCGGCGTCCCACCCACAAGGGCCCGCATGCAGGCGCCCTGCCGGAGTATCCGCATGAACACCCTGAATCGGTTCCCGCGTCTCCTCGTCCTCGGCGCATTCGCCCTCGCGACCGGCGCTGCCGGCGCTGCGCAGACACCGGCATCCACGCGCGTCCACGTCGACTGGCCCGATGTCGCCACCCTGTCGGAAATCCGCGAAGCGCATGGCCGCGGCGGACACCGCAGCGAAGCCCTGCTCGCCGACCTGCGCACGTACATCGTCCGCGCCGCCGACCGCACCCTGGCCCCCGGCGACCGCCTCGACCTGACCATCACCGACATCAAGCTCGCCGGTGCCTACGAACCGGGCCGCGGGCCGCAGTTCGACGACGTGCGCGTGGTCAAGGACATCTATCCGCCGCGCATCGACCTGCGCTTCACCCTGACCGGCCCCGACGGCGAGGTCCTCGCCAGCGGCGAACGCAAGCTGCGCGATCCCGCCTTCCTGTCGCGCACGCTGGCCAACGGCAGCGACCCGCTGCGTCACGAGAAGCGACTGCTCGACGACTGGCTGCGCGAACTGGCCGGCGAACGCCGCGGTTCCTGAACGCTCAGCGCTCGCCGGCGTCGCCGTGCGGGTCGCGTGCCATGTCGCGCAGCCAGCCGAGCCGGTAGGCGGCTTCGCCGACGAGTTCGTGCAGGACGAGGTCGGCCTTGGCGAGGCCCGCCGTCGACGGCAGGAAGTAGCCGATGCCGCCGGCCGCCGCATGGCGGAAATCGACCGGATGCGGGCAGACCGCGAAACCGGCCTGCTCGAAGGCGTACCGCGCACGCGGCATGTGCACGGCCGAGGTCACCAGCACGATGTGCCGTGCAATCGCCGGTTGCAGTGCCGCGCTGGCGCGCGCGTTCTGCCAGGTCGTGCGCGAATCCTGTTCGAGGCGCAGCTGCCCGGCCTCCACGCCGAGCCTCCGCGCGAGCGCACCGAGCAGGCTGCTTTCACTGTGCGCGTAGCGGTTGACGCCGCCGGCCAGGACGAGGGTTGCGGCCGGATCGCGGCCGGCGAGTTCGGCACCGGCGAACAGGCGGCGCAGGCTGGCTTCGGTCAACACCGAAAAATCGTCGTCGGCCCGCGCGGCACGGCTGACACCGCCGCCGAGGACGACGAGGGTCGCCCCGGCTTCCGCGGCACAGGCGGTGGCCGGCTCGCGCGCTTCCTGCCAGCCGAGCAGCAGGTTGGCGACCGCCGGCGTGGTCAGCACGAGGCAAGCCGCGAGGACGCCGACGGCGACGATGCGCGCGCCTTTCGGCAGCCAGCGCCAGGCGATCCACGCCAGCAGTGCGAACAGCACGCCGAAGCGCAACGGCGAGACGAGCGAGGTCAGCATCGCGCAGCCCCGCTCACAGGCGCCGGCCCTCGTCGACGGCGGCCAGGCCCGGCGGCAGCACCGACGGCGGCAGCCCGCGCGCGAACAGCATGACCTGGAACCGATCGCCCATCTCGCCGGGCAGGGTCAGGCGCTTGACCTCCTGGGCGAGGCGATAGCGGGTCGCCTCGTCGGCGGCCTCGAAGGCCTCGGTGAAGCGCGCATCCAGGCCCGCCGCAAACAGGAAACCGCCCTGGCGCGCGTAGCCGGCGAGGCCGAAGCCGGCGGCGTTGCCGGCTTCGGCCAGGGCGGTGAAATCGACCGAGGCGGTGATGTCCTGCAGGCCGGGCCACAGCAGCGCATCGGCATGCGCACGATGGCGGTAATGGCAGGCCAGGGTGCCGTCGCTGCGCTGCGGGTGGTAGCAGTCGCGGCGCGGATAGCCGTAATCGACGAACACGGCAAGACCGGCCTCCAGCGAACCGAGCACCGCCTGCATCCAGTACGGCAACTGCGGCAGCAGTTCGGAGCGATAGCCGTCGGCGAAGGCGGCGCCGAGGTCGCGCTCGAGATGGCGCACCGCGCCGGCGACGAGCGGGTCGGCCGGCCGGTCGACGAGGACGAAGGCCTCTGCGCGGACGTCGACGTGTTCCTCGAACACCTCGCCGTCGCGCAGCGCGAAGCGCGTCGCCGGCAAGGCGTCGACGACCTCGTTGGCGAACAGCACGCCGCGCCAGTCGTGTTCGGGCGGGCGGTCGAGCCAGTCGACGCGCGCGGACACCTCGGCCGGCAACGCGGCGGCGAGGCGCTCGCGCTGGCGCTCGCGCAGGTCCGCGCTCGGCTCGAGGATGCGGTAGCGCTTCGGCAGCGCGCCGCCTGCGCTCCATGCGCGCAGGGCGGTTTCGGCGAACGCCCCGCTGCCGCCGCCGAGTTCGACGAAACAGGCCTCGTCGCCGGCCGCGCGCAGCGCCGGCGCCAGCGCATCGGCCATGCTGGCGGCGAACAGGCTGCCGAGTTCGGGGGCGGTGACGAAATCGCCGGCGGCGCCGAACTTGGTGCGCCCGGCGCTGTAGTAGCCGAGCCCCGGCGCATACAGGCAGCGCTCCATGAACCGCGAGAACGGCATCGGCCCGTGCTGCGCGATCTCCTCGCGCAGCAGCGCGGCAAGACGATCGCTGTGCGCGCGTTCGTCGGCGTCGGGAGGCGGCAGGTCGATCGTCACGGCTGGCTCGTCACGCCGGCTTGCGGCACTCTGTGCAGGATATCAGCGCCCGCCAGGGACCCACGATGCCCGAACCGCATCCCGTCGCCCTCGTCACCGGTGCCGCGCGCCGCATCGGCGCGGCGATCGCACGCCGCCTGCACGAGGCCGGCTACGACGTCGCCCTGCACTGCCGCGCATCGCGCGCCGAGCGCGATGCGCTGGCGGCGTCGCTCGAGGCCGACCGACCCGGCAGCACCCTCGCCCTCGATGCCGACCTCGCCGACCTCACCCGGCTGCCGGGCCTGGTCGAGGCGACCCTGACGCGGTTCGGGCGGCTCGACGCGCTGGTCAACAACGCCTCGTCGTTCCATGCCACGCCGCTCGACACCCTCACCCCGGCCCAATGGGACGACCTGTTCGCCTCGAACGCGCGCGCGCCGCTGTTTCTCGCCCAGGCCGCCGCGCCGGCGCTGCGCGAAAGCGCTGGCGCGATCGTCAACCTGCTCGACATCTACGCCGAACGCCCGCTGCCCGGCTACAGCGCCTACTGCATGGCGAAGGCCGCGCAGGCGGCGATGACGCTCGCCCTCGCGCGCGAGCTCGGCCCGCGCGTGCGCGTCAACGGCGTCGCTCCGGGCGCCGTGCTGTGGCCGGAAGCCGGCAATGCCCATGCGAACACGCAGGAGATCGTCGAGCGCACGCCGCTGCGCCGGGTCGGCGCGCCGGAGGATGTCGCCGGCGCGGTGCTGTGGCTGCTGCGCGACGCCGGCTTCGTGACCGGTCAGGTCATCCGCGTCGACGGCGGCCGCTCGATCGTCGTCTGAGCGGCGCGCCGCGGCCGCGTTCAGGCCTTCACGCGGAACGCGTCGGCGACCATGTCGCGGGCGAAACCGCCGCCCGCCTCGCCCTCGGCCGCATAGCGGTACAGCGCTGCCGAATAGATGCCCTGCAGGGCGGCCTGGACCAGCACGAGCAGCAGGATCGAGATGCCGACGACCGCGGCCGCCAACACGATCAGCATCGTCGTCTTGGTCGTCGCCGCCAGCACCACCAGACCGCCACCGATGAGGACCGTCGCGAACAGCAGGAAGCCGAACACGAGGCCGATGCCGACATTGCCGATCAGGTTCTGGCCCCAGGTCTTCTTCAGCAGCTCGGCACTGCGCTTGACCGCATCGATCGGACCGACGTCGCTGTTGACGAGCACCGGCACGACGAGGAACGAGGCGACCGTCCAGGCCAGGCCGATCAGGCCGACCACGAAACGGCCAATGAAACCGGCGCGCTCCTGCAGCGCGCGCAGGAGGACGCCGACGGTGGCCGAGATGACCGCGTAGCCGAGGATCGCCGGCAGTTTCGACATGGCGATGCGGAAACCGTCGGCGACGGTCGGATCGCCGCCGCGCAGGCGGATCATCGCAGCCCCGACCAGCGCGCTGTTGAAGAAGATGATGACGAAGTACTGGACGACGTAGAACGCGAACAACAGCGCGTAGACGGCGGCGTCGGGGCGCCCGTCCTCGCGCATCGAGGTGAACATGCCGCCGAGCATGGCCGGCACGAAGAAGCTGGCGGCCACGATCAGGCTGGCGATCGCCGACAGCAGCGGAAACAGCAGCAGTTCCTTGTCGGAACGCAGGACCGAGGCGCTGGCCTTGACCAGCGACCAGCTTTGCGCGAATCGGGCGAACATCGGGAATCCTCGTGGGTGGCAGGTGGCGTCCTGCGCACAGTATCGCCGAACCCGGCGCTCCGTGCCGTCGCCGCGACCCGGCTCAGAGCGCGACGACCTCGAACGGCCGGTCGTGGTCGGGATGCTGTTGCCACAGCGCACCGAGCGTCTCGCCTTGGAGCGGATGGCGCACCTCGGCGGCGATGTCGGCGAGCGGCTTCAGCACGAAGGCGTGGCGCAGTTCGCCGCGCGGGATCTGCAGGTGGCCGGGGCCATCCAGCACGAGGTCGTCGTAGAGCACGATGTCGACATCGAGGGTGCGGCTCGACCAGCGCGGCACGTCGCGACGGCGGCCGTGGCGGTCTTCCAGCGCATGCAGCCAGGCGTCGAGTGCGTGCACGTCGAGGTCGCTGTCGAGGGCGACCGCGAGGTTGACGAAATCCGCCGCCTGCATGCCGACGGCCGGCATGCGGTACGCCGGCGACACCGCCAATGCGCCGAAGCGCGCACCCAGTTCGTCGAGCGCGGCGCGCAGGTGGACCAGCGGGTCGATGTTGGAGCCGAGGCTGAGGTGGACGCGGGCCATGGACGGCATTCGCGCACGCGCCATGCGGGAGGTCAAGCGATCCGCCGGCGACAGACGCGGTCCCGCCAGCGCTATCATCCGCCGCTGCGCCGCCCGCCGCGTGGCGGGATCCGGCAGCCCTGCGGAGCAACGACCATGCATCCCGACATCCGCGCCTACAATGACGCCCTGGAACCAGCGCAGCGTTCCATCTGCGACGCCCTCGCCGACGGGATCGACCGCGTCCTCGGCGAAGCCGAAAGCCGGATCTGGCATGGCAGTCCGGTGTGGTTCCTCGACGGCAATCCGGTGGTCGGCTACAGCCGGCAGAAGCCCGGCATCCGCCTGATGTTCTGGAGCGGCGCGGATTTCGACGAGCCGGGACTCGATGTGCGCGGCGGCAAGTTCCGCGATGCCTCGGTGTTCTGCAACGACGTGGCCGCCATCGATGCCGATGCCCTGGCGCGCTGGCTCGGCAAGGCGCGCACGATCCAGTGGGACTACAAGAACATCGTCAAGCGCAAGGGCGTGCTGGAACGGCTGAAGTGACGTCGCGGCGGCAGCGCGATCCGCTCAGTCGGGCCGGCTGCGTTCGATCCGCACGCCGACCGACTTCGCCCCGCGCACGGCCCCGGGCTTGGCCAGGCGCAGGCGCACGCGCCCGACGGCGAACTCCTCGAGGATGATCGCCGCGCAGCGCTCGGCGAGGGTTTCGACGAGCTGGAATTCGGCGGCCTCGACATAGGCGATCAGGCGTTTGGAAACGGCCTTGTAGTCGAGCGTGTCCTCGATGCGATCGCTGGCTGCCGGCCGGGTGTTGTCGAAATGCATCTCGATGTCGAAGGCGACGACCTGGCGGATGCGGCGTTCCCAGTCGTAGATGCCGATGACGGTCTCGATACGCAGATCTTCGATGAAGACGATGTCCATGCGGAAAGGCGCGCGGGAAAGAAGTGCAGGATAACTGCGCCGGCCGCGCGGGGCATCCCGCGGCGTCGATGCGAAGGCGCGCGGATGCCCCGGGTCGTCGATGAACGAGTCGCGGATCAGGGGGTGTCGGCGAGCGCCGGCAGGCTCTCGAGGTCCCAGCGCGGGCGCACGTGGATAGCGGGATCGTTGAGCTGGCCGGCCTGCAGGCGCAGGGCGCCGGCCATGGCGATCATCGCGCCGTTGTCGGTGCAGAACTCGAGGCGCGGGAAATGCACGCGGAAGTCCCCGGCGGCGGCGGCCGCGGCCAGTTCGGCGCGCAGGCGCCGGTTGGCACCGACGCCGCCGGCGACGACGAGGCGGCGCGCGCCGGTCGCCTCGAGCGCGCGGCGGCACTTGATGACGAGGGTCTCGACGATCGCCTCCTCGAAGCCGCGCGCGATGTCGGCGCGCACGGCGTCGCTGCGGTCGCTGCGCTGCCAGGCCAGCAGGACCTGGGTCTTGAGCCCGGAAAAACTGAAGTCCAGACCGGGGCGGTCGGTCATCGGCCGGGTGAAGCGGAAGCGCCCCGGCGTGCCGGCTTCGGCCAGTTTCGCCAGCGCCGGCCCGCCCGGATACGCCAGGCCCATCAGCTTGGCGGTCTTGTCGAAGGCCTCGCCGGCGGCGTCGTCGAGGGTGTCGCCGAGCAGGCGGTAGCGGCCGATCGCGGCGACCTCGATCAGCATCGAATGCCCGCCCGACACCAGCAGGGCGACATACGGCGGCTGCGGGGCATCGGCCTCGAGCATCGGCGCCAGCAGGTGGCCCTCCATGTGGTGCACGGCAATCGCCGGGATCTCCAGCGCCCAGGCCAGCGAACGCGCGGCGGCGGCGCCGACCAGCAGGGCGCCGACCAGGCCCGGGCCGGCCGTGTAGGCGACCCCGCCGAGGTCGCCGACCGCCAGCCCGGCCTGCGCCAGGGTCTCGCGCACCAGCGGCAAAAGCTTGCGCACGTGGTCGCGCGAGGCCAGTTCCGGCACCACCCCGCCGTATTCGGCGTGCAGGTCGACCTGGCTGTAGAGGGCATGCGCGAGCAGTCCACGAGCCGGGTCGTACACGGCCACGCCGGTCTCGTCGCAGGAGGTTTCGATGCCGAGCACCGGGCCCGGCTTTGCAAACAACGGAATCATCACAGTAGAATGCGCGGCTCGCCCGAGAGCCCGGGTGACGAGTCTACCGCGGAGATCCCATGCCCAGCGTCAAAGTTCGCGAGAACGAACCCTTCGAGTTTGCCCTGCGCCGCTTCAAGCGCACCTGTGAAAAGGCCGGCGTGCTGGCCGAAGTGCGCAAGCGCGAGTTCTACGAAAAGCCGACCCAGGAGCGCAAGCGCAAGCGCGCTGCCGCGGTCAAGCGCCACCTGCGTCGCGTTTCGCGCGACGTGACCAAGCGCCAGCGCCTGTACTGATTCCAGCCGGCGGCAGGTTCGCCTCGGCGATCCTGTCCCGCAGCGAAGGCGGTCGCGGCCGTCTTCCACACCCGGGCGATCTTCGAGGCCGGCGTTGCGCAAGCAGCGCCGGCTTTCGCGTTTCCCATTCCACCGCGACGATTGCAGTCGCCCCCCGACGGGATTCCAGCCATGTCGCTCAAGAACCGCATCACCGATGACATGAAGGCCGCCATGAAGGGCGGCGAGAAGGAGCGGCTCGGCACGATCCGCCTGATCCTCGCCGCGCTCAAGCAGCGCGAGGTCGACGAGCGCATCGTCCTCGACGACAGCCAGATCACCAGCGTGCTCGAGAAGATGCTCAAGCAGCGCAAGGACTCGATCGAGCAGTTCAGCGCCGCCGGGCGCGAGGATCTCGCCAGCGCCGAGCGCAGCGAGGTCGCGGTGATCCAGGCCTACCTGCCGGCGCCGCTCGACCCGGCCGATATCGAGGCGATCGTCGCCCGCGCCATCGCCGAATCCGGCGCCAGCGGCCCGAAGGACATGGGCAAGGTCATCGGCCTCGTGCGTCCGCAGGTCGCCGGCCGCGCCGACATGGGCGCGATCTCCGAACTGGTCAAGCGCCGCCTCGCCGGCTGAACCGGGGCGCACACGGGTGGCCGCGTTCGCCGCGGCCCCCGGCGGCGGATTCTTCCGTGGTTGGCAGTGCCATCCACGGAGGAAACCCGCATGATCCGCACCACCCTGCTTGCCTCGCTCCTCGCCGTTGCCGCCGCCGCACCGGCGTCCGCCGCGGTCGTCGCGCCCGACCACATCCGCCAGTTGCATGTGTCGCCGGGGCTCGGCGAGTACACGATCGCCCACGTGCGCGGCCCCGGCGTCTTCGTCGGCGCCAGTGTCGTCGGCATCGGCATCGACGCCGCCCAGGTTTCGGCGCAGGTCGCCATCGACGGCAAGGTCCTCTTCATCGGCCCGCTCGGCGCCGCCGAGGCGATGCTGGCCTCGCAGGTGAATTCGGGGGTCGGCGTGACCTACGCCAGGGATCTCGGTGGCCGTTCCCGCGCCAGCTTCGGATTCGCCGAGCCGCTGCGCTTCCAGCGCGAGTTGCGCGTCTACGTGCGCGTCGAGGCCGGCGTGCCGGCGCGCGTGTTCGGCGATGTCGTCTGGGGTGCCGACGCCGATTGAGGCGGCCGGCCGGGCCGTCACCGTGACCGCGTGACGCATCCGCTGCGCCACGCCGTCACGGACCGGTTCGGGCCTGCAGTGCTTACGCCGCGCGCTGGCGGTCGCGGATGTCCTTCAACACGTCGTAGATGTTGAACGCGATGATCAGCAGTTCGCACCAGACTCGCCAGAACAGCACGCCGAGCACGGTTCCTATCGACAGACCGAGGAGCATGCCGAAGAAGGTGCCGAGGCGCGCCGGGAAACTCATGTAGCCGTTGCCGAGCACGGCAAACGCCGCCACCAGGTAGACCAGCGCCGCGCAGGCGGTGGCGATGATCCCGATCCAGAAAATGATCTTGATCAGCAGCGGCGTGACCATTTTCTCGAAACCGAAGAAGTCCTTGATCTGGACCGACATGAAGTTCTCCCCTTGCTTGCCGCCTGATGGATCGACCGGGTGAAGGCAGCGTGGACACCCTCGCGCCGCAACGACAACGCGATCCGCACTTATAGCAGGCGATCGCGCTCGACGGCCACGCCGGGACGACCGCGGTCGCGGCGCTCGTGTACATTGCGCGTCCACGCACGCCCGATCCGCCATCCGCAAAACCCATGGCCGGCCGCATCCCCGAGCGATTCATCGACGAACTGCTGACGCGCATCGACATCGTCGACGTGATCGGCGAGCGCGTGCCGCTGAAGAAGTCCGGGCGCGACTGGAGCGCGCGCTGCCCGTTCCACGACGAGCGCTCGCCCTCGTTCACGGTCAGCCAGAACAAGCAGTTCTACCACTGCTTCGGTTGCGGCGCGCATGGCAGCGCGATCCGCTTCCTGATGGACTACGACCGCCTCGAGTTTCCCGATGCGATCGAGGAACTCGCCGCCCGTGCCGGGCTCAAGGTCGAGTACGAAGGCGGTCAGCGCGCGGCGCCCCGCGAGGACGTCGGCGATCTGTATGCGCTGCTCGATGCCGCGGCCCGCTGGTACCACGAGCAGCTCGCCCATAGTGGCGCGGCGCGCGCCTACTTCGAACAGCGCGGCCTGGACGCGGCGATCATCGAACGTTTCCGGCTCGGCTACGCGCCCGACGCCTGGGACGCGCTGAAGAACGCCCTCGGCGGCACGCCGCAGCGTCTCGCCCTGCTCGACAAGGCCGGCATGCTTGCCAGCGGCGACCGCGGCAGCCGCTACGACCGCTTCCGCGATCGCGTGATGTTCCCGATCCTCGACCGCCGCGGCCGCACGATCGCCTTCGGCGGCCGCATCCTCGCGCCGCAAAAAGCGAAGTCCACGGAAACGGGCAAAGCCGAAACGCAGGATGCTTCACTCAAAGAGTCCGGCGAGGGACCGCCGGTTTTTGACTCTCGCGTGCAGGATGCACGCACAAGCCAAACCTCGCCGGTTCCTGATTCCCGCGCGCAGGATGCGCGCAAAAGCGAGGGTCCCAAATACCTCAACTCGCCGGAAACCCCCCTGTTCCACAAGGGCCGCGAACTGTTCGGCCTGTGGCAGGTGCGCGCCGCGCACACGAAGATCGCACGCCTGATCGTCGTCGAGGGCTACATGGACGTGATCGCCCTGCATCAGGTCGGCATCACCCAGGCGGTGGCGACGCTCGGCACCGCGACCACCAGCGACCATGCCGAATTGCTGTTCCGCAATGCGGCCGACGTGCATTTCTGCTTCGACGGCGACCGTGCCGGCAGGCAGGCGGCGTGGCGCGCGGTCGAATCGGTGTTGCCGCGCATGCGCGACGGCCGCCAGGCCTGGTTCCTGTTCCTGCCCGACGGCGAGGACCCCGACTCGCTGGTGCGCAAGGAAGGCGTCGACGGTTTCGAGCGGCGCCTCGCCGCGGCCACCCCGCTCAGCGAATTCTTCTTTGCCGAACACGCGCGCGACGTCAACCTCGCCAGCATCGACGGCAAGGCGCGCCTCGCCGAGCGCGCGCGACCGATGCTCGCGCAGATACCCGACGGTGCGTTCCGCGACCTGATGGCGGAAGAGCTCGAGCGCCTGACCGGAGCGCGCACGGTCCCCCTCGGAGGATCGGCCCATGCAGGCGTGCAGGCGAACGCCCACCTGCGTGCAGCGCGCGGCCGCCCGCCGCAACGCTCGCTGGTGCGCACGGCGATCACCCTGCTCGTGCAATACCCCTCGCTCGGCCCGGCCATCGAGCCACCGTGGAGTTTCGCCGTGCTGCGCCAGCCCGGCGTGGCCCTGCTGGTGGAACTGGTGAAGCTGTGCCGGGAACGTCCGCACCTGACCACCGGCGCCCTGCTCGAACACTTCGCCGGTCGCGAGGAAGCCGCCGCGCTCAACAAGCTCGCCACCGTCGATGCGCTGATCGGCAACGAGGCGCAGGCGCGCGCCGATTTCCTCGGCGCGATCGCCCAGCTCGACGTGCAGACGATGCAGCAACGCCTCGACGACCTCCGCGCGAAACAGCTCGAAGGCGGCCTCGGCCCCGAAGAAGCCGACGAACTGCGCCGCCTGCTGGTCAGCAAGCCGGCGCATCGGCTTGGCTAGGGGCCAGGGGCTAGGGGCTAGGGGCGAGGGGCGAGGGCTCGAAGTTCGCAAACAGGCTCGTACTTGTGCTGGCGCTGCAGAAGCGGTCTGTACCACGTGTTCGATGGTGATGACGTCCGGTTGTCGAGCCCTCGCCCCTCGCCCCTGACCCTGCCTTCCAGCCCCTCACCCCTAACCCCTAGTCCCTGGCCCCACCTTGACACGACAACGCGCCATCGGCTCCACTGGCTGCATGCGCACCGCGGGCACCACCACGACCGTCACCCCTCCGCCTGCGGAGCGGTCGATCGTGCGCAACTGATTCCCGCGAACGATCCCGCTCCTCGACGAGGAAGCGGGATCTCCCCCTTCCGACGTGCGCGGGGCCACCCTGGAGGCCCGATGAGTCCGCTTGCCACGTTGTCCGCCACGCTCGCCGCCAACCCTGCCGCCCGCGCGGCCTCGGCGGCGGAAACGCCGGTCGTGCACAAGTTCGGCGGCTCCTCGCTGGCCGATGCCGGCCGCTGCCGCCACGTCGCCGAGCTGCTGCTGGCGCGTGCCGGCGAACGCCAGGTGATCGTCGTCTCAGCAATGCAGGGCGTCACCGACCACCTCATCGCCCTCGCCTCCAGCGCCGCGCAGCGGGGCGACTGGCGCACACCCTTGCAGCGCCTGCACGCACGCCACACCGAGGCCGCCGAAGCCCTGCTTGGCGCCGCGGCGCCCGCTTTCCTCGCCGGGCTCGACGCCCGCTTCGCCGAACTGTCCGACGTGCTGCATGCCCTCGCCGTGCTCGGCGTGCCGGCGCGCGAGGCGGTCGAAGCGGTACAGGGGCTCGGCGAGGCGTTCTCAGCCGGGCTGCTGTGCGCGCATTTCCACGCCCGCGACGAAGCCTGCGCCGTGCTCGACGCGCGCGAGGTGCTGGTGGTCGCCCACGGCGAGCTCGGGGTTGCCGTCGACTGGGAAGCGAGTGCCGCCCGCCTCGCCGGCTGGCGGACCGGCGAGGATGCCGCGCGCGTCGTCGTCACCGGCTTCATCGCCCGCGACGGCGATGGCCGCCCGACCATCCTCGGCCGCAACGGCAGCGACTTTTCCGCAGCCATCTTCGCCGCCCTGTTCGGCGCGCGCGAACTGCACATCTGGACCGATGTCGACGGCGTGCTCTCGGCCGACCCGCGGCTGGTGCCGGAAGCCGTCGCCCTCGAGGCGCTGTCGTACGAGGAAGCCTGCGAACTCGCCTATTTCGGCGCCAGGGTCATCCATCCGCAGACGATGCTGCCGGCGATGGCACTCGGCCTGCCGATCCGCATCCGCAACACCTTCCGCCCCGAGCATGCCGGCACCTGCATCACCCGCGGCAGCGCCCCCGCTGCCGGTCCGGTGCGCGGCCTCTCGCTGGCCGACGGCCTGGCCATCGTCAACGTCGAGGGCGCCGGCATGATCGGCGTTCCCGGCACCGCCGAGCGCGTGTTCGCCGCGCTGCGCGACGCGCGCGTGTCGGTGGTGATGATCTCGCAGGGTTCCTCGGAACATTCGATCTGCTGCGTGGTGCGCGCGGTCGACGCCGGGCGTGCCGAAGCCGCGCTCGACGCGGTGTTCGCGCGCGAACTCGCCGCCGGACAGATCCAGGCGATCACGCTGACCCCCGACATCAGCGTGCTGGCCGCGGTCGGCGACGGCATGGCCGGCACGCCGGGCGTGTCGGCGCAGTTGTTCGGCAGCCTCGGGCGCGCCCGCGTCAACATCCGCGCGATCGCCCAGGGTGCCTCCGAACGCAACATCTCGGTCGCCCTCGACAGCGGCGATGCCGCGCGCGCGCTGCGCGCCGCCCACGCCGGCTTCTGGCTGTCGCCGCAGACGATCTCGGTCGGCATCATCGGCCCCGGCAATGTCGGCCGCGAACTGATCGGACAACTGCGCGAGGCGGTTCCGCGCCTGCGTCGCGATGCGCGGCTCGACCTGCGCGTGCGCGCGATTGCCTCGAGCCGGCAACTGTGGACGAGCGAAGCCGGCGGGCTCGATGCCGACTGGGCCGAACGGCTGGCGGCCAGTCCGGCCGCACTCGACCTCGACGCCTTTGCCGCGCACGTGCACGCGGCGCACCTGCCGCATGCGGTGATCCTCGACTGCAGCGCCAGCGACGCGGTCGCCGCGCGCTATGCCGACTGGCTCGCCGCCGGCATCCACGTCATCACGCCGAACAAGCAGGCCGGGGCCGGCCCGTTCGCGCGCTGGCGCGAGATCCGCCAGGCCTGCGCCGACAGCGGCGCGCGCTGGCGCTACGAAGCCACCGTCGGTGCCGGCCTGCCGATCATCCAGACCCTGCGCGACCTGCTCGACACCGGCGACGAACTGGTCGCTGCCGAAGGCATCCTGTCCGGCACCCTGGCCTGGCTGTTCAACCGCTACGATGGCGGCGAGCCGTTCTCGAAGCTTGTCCGCGAGGCGCACGCGCTCGGCTACACCGAGCCGGATCCACGCGACGACCTGTCCGGCCTCGACGTCGCCCGCAAGCTCGTCATCCTCGCCCGCGAAGCCGGCCTCGCGCTCGAGCTCGACGACGTCGACATCGAGGGCCTGGTGCCGCCGGCGCTGCTCGCGCTCGATCGCGACGCCGCCCTCGCCGGGCTGGAGGCGCTCGATGCCGGCCTCGCCGCGCGCCACGCGGCGGCACGCGCGAACGGTTGCGTGCTGCGCTACGTCGCCCGCCTCGACGGCCACGGCAAGGCCCGCGTCAGCCTCGTCGAACTGCCGGCGACGCACGCCTTCGCGCATTTGAGCCTGACCGACAACATCGTCCAGTACACCACCCGCCGCTATGCGGACAATCCGTTGATCGTGCGCGGCCCGGGTGCCGGCCGCGAGGTCACCGCCGCCGGCGTGTTCGCCGACCTGCTGCGGCTCGCCGCGGCGTTGGGGGCGAGGTTGTGAGCGGCCGGCAACCGGAGCGCAGTCTGCGCGCCCGCGCGCGCGCGCCGGCGAGCATCGGCAATGTCGCGGTCGGTTTCGACATCCTCGGCCAGAGTCTGGCCGGGGCCGGCGATGTCGCCACGGTGAGCCGCATCGACGAACCGCGGGTGCGCATCGCGGCGGTGCGCGGGGTGGTCACGGCGTTGCCGCTCGAAGCGGAGCGCAACACCGCCGGGCGTGCCTTGATCGCCCTGCGCGAGGCGCTCGGCATCGACTTCGGCTTCGCCGTCGAACTCGACAAGGGCATCGCCCTCGGTTCCGGCATGGGCGGATCGGCGGCCTCGTGCGTGGCCGCGCTGGTCGCCGCCAATGCCCTGCTCGATGCGCCGCTGGCGCAGGAATCGCTGTATCCGTTCGCGCTCGAGGGTGAGGCCGTCGCCAGCGGCAGTCGCCACGGCGACAACGTCGGACCGATGCTGCTCGGCGGCCTCGTGCTGGCCAGCGCCGACCGCCTCGTGCGCATCCCGGTGCCGTCCGCGTGGCATTGCGCGGTGGTGCATCCGCATGCCGTGCTGGAGACGCGCCGCGCGCGCGCCGCGCTGGCCGGCGACTACCGGCTCGAAACCTTCGTCGCGCAGAGCGCCAACCTCGCCCTCGTCCTCGCCGGCTGCCATCGCGGCGATGCCGACCTCGTGCGCGCCGGCCTCGCCGACGTGCTCGTCGAGCCGCGCCGCGCGCCGCTGATCGTCGGCTTCGATGCGGTCAAGACGGCCGCGCTCGCCGCCGACGCCATGGGCGCCGGCATCTCCGGCGCCGGCCCGAGCGTGTTCGCCTGGTTCGAGGATCGCAGCCGCGCCGAAGCCGGCGCCGCCGCCATGCAGGCCGCCTTCGCCGAAGCCGGCTTCGCCAGTGATGCCTACGTCGATGCGGTCGATGGTCCGGCCGCCGGAGTGCTCGCATGAACTACCTCAGCACGCGCGGCGGCTGCGCTCCGGCCTCGCTGAGCGCTGCCCTCGTCGCCGGCATCGCCGCCGATGGCGGCCTCTACGTGCCGGCGACCCTGCCACGCCGCACGCTCGCCGATTTCGACGGCGCCGAGTCGCTGGCCGAGGTCGCCGAGCGCCTGCTCGCGCCGTTCTTCGCCGGCGACGCGCTGGCCGGCGAACTGCCGGCGATCTGCGCCGAGGCCTTCGATTTCGACGCACCGCTGGTCGCCACCGGCGTCGACGGTTGCGCCGTGCTCGAGCTGTTCCACGGACCGACCGCGGCGTTCAAGGATTTCGGCGCACGCTTCCTCGCCGCCTGCATGCAGCGCCTGCGCAAGCCCGGCGACCTGCCGCTGACGATCGTCGTGGCGACCTCGGGCGACACCGGCGCAGCGGTCGCCGCGGCCTTCCACCGATGTCCAGACGTGCGCGTCGTCATCCTTTATCCCGACGGCCGCGTGTCGCCGCGCCAGGCCCACCAGCTCGGCTGCTTCGGCGACAACGTGCGCGCGTTGCGCGTGGCCGGCAGCTTCGACGACTGCCAGCGTCTCGTGAAGCAGGCGCTCGGCGACGCGGCGCTGCAGGCCGCCACGCCGCTCGGCTCGGCCAACAGCATCAGCCTCGGCCGCCTGCTGCCGCAGATGGCCTGGCACGCGCGGGCGGCGCTCGTGCATGCGCGCGCCCGCGGCACACCGCTCAACCTGGTCGTGCCGACCGGCAACCTCGGCCACGCCTTTGCGGCGATCCTCGCCCGCGCCTGCGGACTGCCGATCGGCGCGATCGCGCTGGCGACCAACGCGAACACCGTGCTGGCGGACTTCTTCGCCGGCGCCGACTATGCACCCCGCGCCAGCGTCGCCACCCTCGCCAACGCCATGGACGTCGGCGCGCCGAGCAACTTCGAACGCCTGCGCTGGCTGTATCCGGATGCCGCACGACTGCGCGCGGCCTTTGCCGCCATCGCCATCGATGACGCCACGATCCGCACGACGATCGCCCGCGGCGAGGCGGCGTACGGCAGGGTCTTCTGTCCGCACACGGCGTGTGCCGTCGCCGTGTACGAACACCTGCGTGCCGAAGGCGCCGGCGGCGACTGGGCGATCGCCGCCACCGCGCATCCGGCCAAGTTCGAGACCGTCGTCGAACCGCTGGTCGGCCACGCCGTGGCCGTGCCGCCGGCGCTGGCCGCCCTGCTTGCCCGCCCCAGCCACGCCGAGCCGCTGGAGAACGATTACGCGGCGCTGCGGCGCGTGCTGGCTTGAGCGGGACCGTGCGGCCGCCGTCACCCGCGACGACCGTCATCGATTGACGTTGCCGGCCTGCAGGCGGATGCTCAGCAGCAGCCCGCAAACAAGGAACTGCAGCCATGGCGACGATCCTGCGACGTTTCGTGTTGGCCCTGGTTTCATTCGCGGCGCTCGCCGCAAACGGATTCGCGGCGCCGCCGATGCCGGCCGGCAATACCACCCTGCTGATGATGCCGGACTCGACCAACAACCGGCTCGTGCTGTTCAACCTCGCAGACGGCTCGGTCGCCGACGCCGACTACTTCAGCTTGCAGGGTGGCATTCCCATCCATGCCATCCAGGTCGGTTACCAGATCTGGATCAGCGAACAGTCCGGAGACCGCGTCAGCCTCTGGTCGCTGGATGGCGTCTACCTCGGCGCGATCGGCGGCGGTGCGGGCGGCGGCCTCGACAATGTCCGCGGCATGACCTTCGGTCCCGGCCACGTGCTGCTGGCCAACTTCGGATCCGAGAACGGCGCACCCGGCGCCGCCCTCGTGCGGATCGCCTTCAGCGGCGACATCATCGGCTCGATCGATGTCGGTGCGGTGTCGCCTTCGCCGTTCTTCGTGCTGCCGATCGGTACCGGCTACCTGGTCGCCTCGAGCGCGCCGGACGACGACATCCACCGCTTCAACCTGCAGCTTGAACCAATCGGCACGTTGCACAACTCCACCCAGCTCAACTTCGTCGAACAGATGACCATGCTGCCGGGCTCCGGATTCCTCGCCGCCGGCTTCTCCTCGAACAATCTCGTGCGCCTCGACAGCAACGGCGCGGTGGTCTCGTCGATAACAGCCAGTGGCGCGCGCGGTGTCGCCCTGCTCGGCAACGGCAACTACCTGTGGACCAACGGCGCCGGCGCGCACGTCTACGATGTCGCCACGCAGACCAGTACGCCGGTTTACACCGGGGGCGGGCGCTTCCTCAGCCCGTTCCTGTACGCGAGCGAGAACCTCTTCACCGACGGTTTCGACCCCGGCCCGCGCTAGGGATGCTCTGAACAAGTCTGCACATGCGTCACCACACTGCCTGCGCGCAGATCGAGGTGGGGCGACGAAGGCAGACTGGCCGTCTGTCGAGTCGACCCGCCGCAGAGCTGCGCGCAGGCAGTGCGGCCCCAACCGCTTGAATCCAATGACGGGGTGATGTCCACGAGGCCCGCCCGCCGGCGCGCGCGGCTTGCCCGGGCAACCCGCCTCAGCGGCGCCGCGCACACCATCGGGCGGGCCTCGTGGACATCACGCCGCATGCGCAGACTGGTTCAGAGTATCCCTGGCTATCGCGAGCAGGGCCGCCAGCGACACCACGCCGGCGATGACGAGGTAGGCACCGACTGCGGCGATGCCGTGGTGCTGCGCAAGCCAGGTTGCCGCGTACGGCGCCAGCGAGGCGCCGACGATTCCGGCGAGGTTGAAGGCCATCGACGCACCGGTGTAGCGCACCGCGGTCGGGAACAGCTCCGCCAGTGCGGTGCCGAGCGGACCGTAGGTGAAGCCCATCAGGGCGAGGCCGATGGCGAGGAAGGCCAGCACGCCGCCGGGGCCGGCAGTGAACAGCGGCGCCCAGGCGAAACCGAAGGCAATGATCGCCAGCGTCGCCACGATCAGCATCCAGTTGCGTCCGCGCGCATCGGCGATGACCGCGGAGAGCGGGATCGTCAGGGCGAAGCCGAGCACGCCGAGCATCTGCAGGAGGAGGAATTCGCGACGCGGATAGCCGAGTGCGGAGGTGCCCCAGCTCAGCGCGAACACGGTCATCAGGTAGAACAGCACGAAGGTCGCGGTCGCCGCGAACATGCCGAGCACGAGCGCACCGGCGTGCTCGCGCAGCACCTGCAGCATCGGCACGCGCACGCGCTCGTCATTGGCGATCGCGGCGCGGAACTCCGGCGTCTCGGCGAGACGCAGGCGCACCCACAGGCCGACGCCGACCAGCAGCGCGCTGGCGAGGAAGGGGATGCGCCAGCCCCAGGCGAAGAACTCCGCATCGTCGAGCCACTCGCCGAGCAGGAGGAACACGCCGGTCGAGGCGAGGAAGCCGATCGGCGCGCCGAGCTGCGGGAACATGCCATACCAGGCGCGTTGGCCGGGCGGCGCGTTTTCGGTGGCGAGCAGCACGGCACCGCCCCACTCGCCGCCGAGGCCGAGGCCCTGGCCGAAACGGCACAGGGCGAGCAGGACCGGCGCCCACACGCCGATCGTGGCGTAGGTCGGCAACAGCCCGATCAGCACGGTCGACAGGCCCATCGTCAGCAGCGCGGCGACCAGGGTCGCCTTGCGTCCGACGCGGTCGCCGAAATGGCCGAACAGCGCCGAGCCGAGCGGACGCGCGAAGAAGGCCAAAGCAAACGTCGCCAGCGACTGCAGCATGGCCGCTGCCGGATCGCCACCCGGAAAGAACAGCGCCGGGAACACCAGCACCGCGGCGGTGGCGTAGATGTAGAAATCGAAGAACTCGATCGTCGTGCCGATCAGGCTGGCGAACAACACGCGCCGTTTCGAATTGCCCGCTTCCGCCACCGTGGTTGCGCTGCCCATGCACCCTCCCGCGAAGTCCGCGGATTCTGGCATCCCGCGCGCCCGGTGCAATGCCCGGCGAGCGTCGAAGCACCCGCGCCCCCATCCCGGAAAGGCAGCGAAGCTCCCCGCTGCCGGGACGAAGGGAGGCTGGCGCTGTCGCAAGAACGCTCGGCTGCACTCTGGTGAATGCGCATGCAATCCCTTCTCCCCGCTGCGCGGGGCGAAGGGACCGGCATGCGTTTTTTCCAGATTGCAATGTCGCATTCCTGCGAAAACGTCAGCTGTCCCTTCTCCCCGTGGCGACGGGGAGAAGGTGCGGCGGCAGCCGCGGATGAGGGGCGCTTTCGTGCTTTACGGGCAAGGCTGATGAACTGACGTCTGCGCGCTGCTGCAACATCGATCGCACCCCACCTCCCACGGCCCCTCATCCGGTGCTGCCGCACCACCTTCTCCCCGCTGGCGCGGGGCGAAGGAAGGCTGGCGCAGTCGCAAGCATGCAGGGCTGCACTTTGATGAACGCGCATTCCTGTCCCTTCTCCCCGTGGCGACGGGGAGAAGGTGCGGCGGCAGCCGCGGATGAGGGGCGCTTTCGTGCTTTACGGGCAAGGCTGATGAACTGACGTCTGCGCGCTGCTGCAACATCGATCGCACCCCACCTCCCACGGCCCCTCATCCG
>CAKSZY010000014.1 GCA_934526015.1 uncultured Dokdonella sp. | reverse complement strand
TTTTGTAGAGCGGAGCTTGCTCCGCTGCTTTTCTCCGACTCCGTTCAACGCTTCAGCCGAGCAAGCTCGGCTCTACAAAAGCCTGCCTGGTCCAACGCTTTTGTAGAGCGGAGCTTGCTCCGCTGCTTTTCTCCGACTCCGTTCAACGCTTCAGCCGAGCAAGCTCGGCTCTACAGAAGCCCGCGCGCTTCAACGCTTTCGTTGACGCGCGGTCGGGCGAGGTCGAAGTCTGCAAGCGCTACTCCGCCGCCTCGGGCGCACCCATGTTGCCCTTGCTGTACATCCCCGAACGGTCGAAGCAGCAGGCGCGGCGTTGGCCGCTGGCGAGCTTGTCGCAGGTGACGTCGATGCGCTTCACGCGCGTCTCGGCTTTCTTGCCGGATCCGATCCAGTGGATCCAGTCGCGGCGGGCGACCGGCGTGATGTCCTTCCAGGTGGCCAGCGCGGCAGGATGGGCGGCGAGTGCCTTGCGCAGGTCGGTGGGCAGCTTGGGTTCGGGTTCCTCGGTGACCGGCGCGATCTCGAGTTCGATCATTGCGCCAATTTCGGCGCCGGCCGCGTCGCGCAGCTTCTTCTCGACTTTCAGCCAGTGGCTGCCCGCACCATCCGGTTCGAGCGTGGCCTGGAACGGCGCGCCGTCGAGCGTGCCGGCGACGGTGACCATGCTGCGCGTCGGCAGCTTCGCGCTCGCGGCCTTGGGCAACACGAGGAAGGACCAGGTCGCGTTCTTCGGTTCGGCCGGCCGCAGCAAGCTCGCCTTGAAGCGGATCGTGCCGGTGCGTCGGTTCATGGCGAAACGATAGCACCGCGTCGCGCGACGCAGGCGCGAACCGCTCGATGGCGACGGCCCACCCGTGCTCGCGAAGGAAGCGGATGGCGAGGCGGCGCCGGATCAGCGGCTTCTTTGCCCGCCGAGTCTTGCCCGCAATGCATCCGCGCGCCGGTCGACGGCGTCGAGTTGCGCGATGTGGGCCATGGCCCAGCCGATCCGTAATGCGATCGTGGCCGCAAGCTCCGGATGCGCGCGCACCTGGGTGACGAGGTCGGCTTCGTCGATGCTGCCGAAATCGGCGAGGCCGAGCGAGCGGCCGGTGTCGCGCGCGGCATTGGCCTGCGGACGCAGGGTGTCGTCCTGGGTCGAACCGGGTCCCGCCAGGCCGATGCGACAGGCGCCGCGGCCCGCTTCCCGGCGGTCAGTCGAAATCGCTGGCGGTGCCGGTCAGTTCGCGCACGCCACTGTCGCCGTCGCCGAAACCGTCGCCGTCACCGTCGTGCGCGGAATCGCCGCCGGACACCGGGCCTTCGCCGTCGTTGCGGGCGCTGCGGTCGGCTGCCTTGTCCCAGCGCGACTTGATCGGGTTGATCGCCTCGGCGGCTTCGAGTTCGCGGACGAGTCCGGCGCGGCGATCTTCCGGCAGGTCGGTCCAGTGGCAGTCCTCGAGGGCGGCGGCCATCGAATAGAGCAGGTTGAGGCTCGGCCGGAAGCCCGCGCGCTTGACCTTGAGGAAGACCTCGACCGGACCGACGCGGACGAGGTCCTCGAGCGTGCGCACGCCGACCTGGCGCAGCCAGGCCGCCGACTTCGGCCCGACGTTGCGGATCTTGACTTCGGTTCTGCTCATGCCCGCGCCCTCGCGATGGCCGGCTCCCGCACACGCAGGGAGTCGATGAAGACCGTGCACAGGGCTTCCATGCCGATGCGGTCGGCGTCGTCGAAGCGGCCCGGCTGCGGGCTGTCGACGTCCCATACCCCGATCAGTTCGCCGTCGGCGACGAGCGGCACGACGATCTCCGAACGCGAAGCGGAATCGCAGGCGATGTGGCCGGGGAAGGCATCGACATCGGCAACCAGCTGGGTGGTGCGGGTCGCCGCGGCGGTGCCGCAGACGCCGCGGCCGAGGGCGATGCGCACGCAGGCCGGCTTGCCCTGGAACGGACCGACCACGAGTTCGCGGCCGTCGTAGAAGTAGAAACCGCACCAGTTGATCGCCGGCAGCGTCTGCCAGGCCAGCGCGGCGAAGTTCGCCGCATTGGCGATGCGGTCGTGCTCGCCGGCCAGCAGGCCCGCGGCGGCGGCGCGCAGTTCCTCGTAGAGTCCGGCCTTGGTGGTGGCGCGGATCGGCGCGGCTTCGAAGCTCATCGCGGCGTCCGGTGAAAAACGGACCCGTATTCTAGCCGCCAACGCGCATGCGGTGGGCCGGCATGGCATCGACCGGCGGCGGCTGCCATGATCGGGCTCCCTGAACGGCCCTTGCCGCACGCGAGGTCATCGCCATGCATCGACGCCCGCTCCCGCTCCGCCCGACCCTGCTGAGTCTTTGCCTCGCCGGCATCCTGCACCCCGCCAGCGCGCTGCCGGCGGAGTCCGCCGACACCGCCAGCCGCCACTACCAGCACCGCCTGCAGGCGCGCCAGCAGCACGGCCACGAACCACCCGCCGCACCGCCGCCGCTGGCACAGCGGATCGGCGCGGTGCTGCCGGTGACCAGCTGCGCCGACGACGGCAGCGCCGGCACCTTGCGCAGCGTGATCCTCGCCGCCGGCGAGAACGACACCATCGACATGACTGCGCTGGCCTGCGGCACGATCACCCTGACCCAGGGCGTGATCGACATCAGCGTGCTCGGCGACCACCCGATCAACAACCTGACCCTGGCCGGCCCGGGCCGCGACGCGCTGGTGATCGACGCCAACGGCGCGAGGTTCCTCTATCACGCCCAGTTCCAGACCGGCCTCGCCCAGCTCGCCGTGCGCGACCTCAGCGTGCGCAACGGCAACTACACGCACGGCCTCGCCAGCTGCATCGATTCGTCCGGCGACGTCAGTCTGACGCGGGTGACGATCGACGACTGCCACGCCAGCAACGGCGGTCCGCTGACCTTCGGCGGCGCGCTCAGCATCTCGGGCGACCTGACCCTGATCGACAGCGCGATCACCGGCTCCTCGGCGCGTGCCGGCGGCGACAATGTCGCCATCGGCGGCGGTGCCTACGTGACCGGCAACCTGGTCATGCTCGACAGCACGATCAGCGGCAACCACGTCGAGTCGGTGATCGGCGACGATGGCCCGACCTATCTCACCGCCGGCGGCGGTGCCTACGTGCGCGGCGAGCTGACCATGACGCGCAGCACGATCAGCGGCAACCGCGCGGAGGCAACCGGCAACGGCGAGGCCGCGCGCGGTGCCGGCGTGTACGTGCGCGACGACGCGCTGCTGGTCGACAGCACGCTCGACGGCAACACCACCGACGGCGACGGCGGCGGCCTGTTCAAGGCCGTGTTCAGCGTCTACGGCGACCCCGGCACGACCCTCGGCGTGCGCAACTCGACGATCTCGGGCAACAGCGCCGCACGCGGTGCGGCGATGTCGAGTGCGCGCCCCCTGACCCTGACCGCCAGCACGGTCAGCGCCAACCACTCCGCCGACGGCGGTGCCGTGCTGTTCGCCGCCGACGGCGGTGCCGGCCAGAGCTTCACCCTGCAGAGTTCGATCATCGCCGCCAATCTCGCCGACCCCGGCGCGACGCTGCCGGTCGATCTCGCCGCCACCGGCAGCTTGAGCGTGAGCGGCGCCAACAACCTGATCGGGGATGCCGGTGCCCTCGCGCTGCCGACCGACACCCTCGATGCCGACCCGCAACTGCGGCCGCTGGCCGACAACGGCGGACCGACGCGCACGCATGCGCTGGCGATCGGCAGCGCCGCACGCGATGCCGGCAACAACAGCGCCGGCCTCGCCTTCGACCAGCGCGGCGAAGGCCATCCGCGCGTGACCGGCGCCGGCGCCGACATCGGCGCCTACGAATGGCAGGCCGACGGCCTGTTCCTCGACGGCTTCGATCCGCCGGTGGTCTACCTGCGCGACGACGGCAGCGCCAGCACGAACATGGGACCGCCGAGTTCGTTCGATCCGGACATGCTGTGGGGCAACTACTACACCACCGATCCGGCCGGCGCGGTCATCACGCGCCTCTCGGTCGCCTTCGGCGCGACCTTCCCCTCGCTCGCCAACGGTCCGGTGACGTTCTGGCTGCTCGACGATCCCGACGCCGACGGCGATCCTCGCAATGCCACCGCGCTTGCCTCGGTGCAGGCGACGCCGGATGTCAGCGGCAACACCTTCTTCGAAGTCGTGATCCCGCCGACCCGCGTCAGCGGCGCATTCTTCGTCGGCGCCAGCGCGAAGCTGCTCGGCGGCCAGGACCGTCCGGCGCGCGTCGACGGCAGCAACCCCGGCGACAACTCGTGGTTCTTCTATGCGCCCGACATCGCCGCGGTGATCAACGACCTCGCCTCGGCGCCGTTCGGTTCGCAGAACCTCGCGCCGACCAATCCGCTGCCGGGCGCCTTCATGGTCCGCGCCACCGGCAGCGGCCCGTGAGCGGGATGCTGCCGGCCGGCGCATGAGCGTCCATGTCTACGTCACCGGCACCGACACCGGCATCGGCAAGACGCACGTCGCCTGCCGGCTGATCGCCTCGCTGCGTGCGTGCGGGCTGGTCACGCTCGGCATGAAGCCGGTGGCGAGCGGTTGTGCGGTCACGCCGGCCGGCCTGCGCAACGAGGACGCGCTGGCCCTGCAGGCCGCGGCGAGCTTCACGGTCGACTACGACGAGGTGAATCCGTACGCCTTCGAGCCGGCGATCGCGCCCCACATCGCCGCCGCCGATGCCGGCATCGAGATCGAGCCGGCGCGCATCGGCGCCGCCTACGCCGGCCTCGCGGCACGCGCCGACGCGCTCGTCGTCGAAGGGGTCGGCGGCTGGGCCGCGCCGCTCGGCGAACGCCTCGAACAGGCCGATCTCGTGCGCGCGCTCGACCTCGATGTCGTCCTCGTCGTCGGCCTGCGCCTCGGCTGCATCCACCATGCGCGGCTCAGCGCGCGCGCGATCGCCGCCGACGGCTGCCGCCTCGCCGGCTGGATCGGCAACCGCATCGATCCGGCGATGGCGCGCGTCGACGACAACCTCGACACCCTGCGCCGCCGCATCGACGCCCCGCTGCTCGGCGTGGTCGGCCACGGCGCCGAAGGTGCGGACGTCGATCTCGCCGATGCCGTGCGTGCCCGCGCAAGGCCGCGCGGAAGCGCGCAGGCGTGAGCGCGGCATCGGATCGCCGGCACATGCCATCGGCGCCGCACGGTTAGACTGGTGGCCTGTCCCTGCGGAAACCGGCCATGCCCATCAAGCACTTCTTCATCACCATCGCCGACCTGTCGCACGCGCGTGGCGACACGCCCGAACTCGCCTTCGACGGCGAATCACCGGAGACGCTGGCCGCGCAGCTGCAGTCGGCGCTGCGCGAAACGACCCTGTGGGAACGCTGGCGCGGCCTGCAGGACGAGCCCGATGACGTCGATCCGCGCAGCGGCGCGACCGATCCGGCGGCGACGGTAACCGGCTCGCTGGCGGCGCACCGCAGCGAGCTGCAGGTCAGCACGACCCTGCCGCATGCGATCGTCAAGCATCGCCTCGACCTGCTGATCGGCCCGCACTGGCAACTGCGCGACGTCAGCTGAGGATCCGGCCCGCGCCCGCCGGTTCATGCCGCCGATTCGCGGGCCTGCGGATCGACCGCGGCATTGCCATGGCGGCCGAGCCAGGTCTCGCGCTCGAGCACGAAGGCGCGGGCCTCGTCCGCGGACGCTTCGCCGGTCTCGCTGAAACCGAGGCGACGGAAGATCAGCGACGCCGCGGCGTTGCGCGGGTGGCAGCCGCCGCGCAGGCGGGCCAGGCCGAGGTGCCCGAAAGCGTGTTCGCGCAGCGCACGCGCGCCTTCGAGCGAATACATGCGACCGAACGCGGCCGGCATCAGGCGCACGCCGAGTTCGATGTCGCGCTCGCTGCCGGCCACCGGCAGCAAGGAAAACAGGCCGACGAAGCCCTCCGCCGCACTGGCGTGCCAGACGCCGATGCCGGGGGCATCGGCGTAGAGGCGGTTGGCCGCGGCGATGAACGCGATCGTCTCGAGGAAACTGACCGGCACCTTCTCCAGCAGGTGTTCGCACACGCGCGGCTCGGCATGCAGGCTGCTGACATCCTCGGCATCGCGCAGGCGCAAGCCGCGCAGGACGAGGCGGCGCGTGCGCAGCAGGACCGCGCCGGGAAAGTCGCGATCCGCCGCGCGTCGCTGCGACAAGGGCCGTCCGGCCGCGAGCGGACTCATGCGCGCGGCTTCCGATGCGCCCGCGCGCCGCACGGCAGGACCGGCAGGACGTGCGGCGATGGTGCGGGAGCGGATTTCCTCATCACATCCTCCTGACGGCGGCGGCGATCGCCGGGCGCCGCGGTGGCGGGCGTTGGCGGCGGGCAGCCTGCGTGAATCGGATCCGGCGAACCGTGACCGGTGCGGAAAAATCGCGCTCCGCCACCGACGGAAGCGGGGATCGGCCGACGAACGGCCGCTGCCGGTAGGCGGCAACCGACCGGCGGCCAGCATCCGGCCGCCCCGACCGGGCCTTTCCGCCCTTGTGGAATCGCTCCGGGCCTCCCTAGGATGGCCGCTTTCCTCCACCGGAAGTCCGCTCATGCCGATCCGTCCGCTCGCCATCGCACTCGCCTTCCTGCTGCTGCCGGTCGCCCTCCATGCCGCCGAAAAGGACAAGGACGCGGCACCGAAATGGGACGTGCAGACCGCCCACGGCGCGCAGGCGAAGATCGTGCGCTTCAGCGTCGAGGAAGGCACCTGGATGGATCTCGATGTCAGCCCCGACGGCAAACGCATCGCCTTCAGCCTGCTCGGCGACCTCTACCTGCTGCCGATCGAGGGCGGCACGGCGCGCCGGGTCACGCGCGGGCCGGCCTGGGACGTGCAGCCGCGCTTCTCGCCGGACGGACGCGAGCTTGCCTTCACCAGCGACCGCAGCGGCGGCAACAACCTCTGGCGCGTGCATCTCGACGGCAGCAACGCCACTGCGGTGACCAAGGAAGACTTCCGCCTGCTCAACAACCCGGCGTGGACGCCCGACGGCCAGTACCTGATCGGCCGCAAGCATTTCACCGGCCAGCGCTCGCTCGGCGCCGGCGAACTGTGGATGTACCACAAGAGCGGCGGCGCCGGCCTGCAGCTGACCAAACAGAAGAACGACCAGCAGGATCTCGGCGAACCGGCCGTGAGCCGCGATGGCCGCCATGTCTACTACTCCGAGGACGTCAGTCCCGGACCGTTCTTCCAGTACAACAAGAACCCGCACGACACCATCTACGCGATCAAGCGCCTCGACCGCGAAACCGGCGAGACGGAAACGGTCGTCGACAGCGCCGGCGGCGCCGTGCGCCCGCAGCCCTCGCCGGACGGCAAGTCGCTGGCCTTCGTCAAGCGCGTGCGCGAGAAGAGCGTGCTGCACGTGCAGGACATCGACAGTGGCGAGGTGCGGGCGCTGTGGGACGGGCTCTCGCACGACCTGCAGGAGGCCTGGGCGATCTTCGGGCCGTACGCCAACTACGCCTGGACGCCGGATTCGAAGAGCATCGTGATCTGGGCCAAGGGCAAGCTGTGGCGCGTCGACGCGGCGAGCGGCACGCCGGCGGCGATCGCCTTCAAGGCCGAGGTGGAACAGTCGCTCGCACAGCCGCTGCGCTTCGAGCAGAGCATCGAGTCCGGCACGTTCCAGCCGAAGATGATCCGCGACGTCGCCACCAGTCCGGACGGACGCACGCTGGTGTTCCATGCGCTCGGCCACCTGTACCTGAAGACGCTGCCGAACGGCGCGCCGAAGCGCCTCACCGCCGACGCGGAGCACTTCGAGTACCAGCCCTCGTTCAGCGCCGACGGCCGCAAGCTGCTCTACACCACCTGGTCGGATGCGCAACAGGGCGCGATCGTCGAGCGTGACCTTGCCAGCGGGCAAACCCGCGTGCTGACGACCAGGCCCGGCTTCTATTACGCGCCGAAGTACTCGCGCGACGGCTCGCGCATCGTCTACGCGAAGACCGCCGGCACTTCGCTGACCGGCAACCTCAACTCCGGCGAGGCGGGCATCCATGTCATGCCGGCCGCCGGCGGCGAATCGCGACGCCTGGCCAAGTCGGGCGCCGATCCGCAATTTTCCGCCGACGGCAAGCGCGTGCTCTTCCTCACCGGCGGCGGCCTCAAGAAGAAGCTGCAGAGCATCGCCATCGACGGCAGCGAACCGCGCGACGTGTTCGACCTCAAGTACGTCGACTTCGTCAGCGTCAGTCCGGACGGCAAGTGGGTGGCGTTCACCGAGCTGTTCAATGCCTACATCGCGCCGATGCCGCAGACCGGCGCCAGCATCGAACTGTCGAAGGACACCAAGGCGATCCCGCTCACCGCGGTCAGCAAGGACGTCGGCTCCTACCTGCACTGGTCGGCCGATTCGGCGTCGCTGCACTGGATGGTCGGGCGCGAATACCACTCGCGCGCGCTCAAGGACAGTTTTGCCTTCGTGCCGGGCGCACCGAAGGAACTGCCGAAGCCCGGCAGCGACCGCGGCATCGACGTCGGCCTGAGCGCGAAGATCGACACCCCGAGTGGCCGCTTCGCCTTCACCGGCGCACGCCTCGTCACCATGGACGATGCCGAATCGAAACAGGAAGTGATCGAGAATGGCGTGCTCGTGGTCGACGGCGACACCATCAAGGCGATCGGCACCGCCGGCAGCGTGGCGATCCCGGCCGACGCGACCGTCATCGACGTCGCCGGCAAGACCATCGTCCCGGGCTACGTCGACGTGCATGCGCACGTGAACCACTTCAGCGGCGGCGTGGTGCCGCAGCAGAACTGGGCCTACTACACCAACCTCGCCTTCGGCATCACCACCACCCACGATCCGTCGGCCACCACCGAGACCGTGTTCTCGCAGGCCGAACTGGTCCGGAGCGGGCGCATGGTCGGTCCGCGCATCTTCTCGACCGGCACGATCCTCTACGGCGCCGACGGCGACTTCAAGGCGGTGGTGAACTCGCTCGACGACGCGCGCGCGCACCTGCGCCGGATGAAGGCGAACGGCGCCTTCAGCGTGAAGAGCTACAACCAGCCGCGCCGCGACCAGCGCCAGCAGATCAACCAGGCCGCGCGCGAACTCGGCATGCTCGTGGTCGAGGAAGGCGGTTCCACCTTCCACCACAACATGACCATGGTCCTCGACGGCGTCACCAGCGTCGAACACAACCTCCCGGTCGCGCCGCTGTACGCCGACGTCATCAACCTGTGGAAGGAAACCGACGTGCGCAACACGCCGACCCTGGTGGTCAGCTACGGCGGCCTCAGCGGCGAGTACTGGTGGTATGCGCGCGACAACGTCTGGGAGGACAAGAAGCTCAACCGCTTCTTCCCGCGCGAGACCCTCGATGCGCGTTCGCTGCGCCGCGAGACCGCGCCCGACTGGGACTACTACCACATCGAGGTGGCCAGGGCGGCGAAGGCGCTGCGCGATGCCGGGGTGAAGATCACCGTCGGCGGACACGGCCAGTTGCAGGGCCTGTCGGCGAACTGGGAGACCTGGTCGCTGACCCAGGGCGGCTTCAGCAACTGGCAGGCGCTGCGCGCGGCGACCATCGACGGCGCCGACCTGATCGGCCTGTCGAAGCAGCTCGGTTCGCTGACACCCGGCAAGCGCGCCGATTTCGTCGTCCTCAACTCGAATCCGCTCGAGGACATCCGCGCGACCATCGACACGCGCTACGTGGCGGTCAACGGCCGCGTGTTCGACGTCGATGCCGACATGGCCGAAGTCGGCGGCCTCGGCCGCAAGCCGCCGCAGTTCTACTGGCAGCAGCACCGCGACGGCCGCAGTTTCGGCCTCGAGTACGGCCCGACCATGCCGTGCCATTGCCCGAAGTCGGGACTGCGCCACGCACACTGAGCGGAAATCGCCGGCCGCCTCGCGCGGCCCGCGCATGACGACACCTGCATTCCCTTCTCCCCGTCACGACGGGGAGAAGGTGGTGCGGCAGCACCGGATGAGGGGCGTTTTCCCGCGTTCCGCGTTCACGCCAGGCCGAACAGCAGGTGGCCGCGGAACGAGGCACCGGCCAGCACGAACAGCACCGAAAGCACGGTCACCGCGACGATGCGCACGGCCATCTGCGGCAGCGTGCGTGCATCGAGGCGCGGCAGGATGCGCAGGCGGGCATCGAGCGCGACCAGCGCGGTCAGCAGCAACAGGCCGAGCTTCAGCACGATCAGCTTCGCCTGCGGCGCCGCCGGCTGCAGCCAGCCGGCGAGGTCGGGTTGCAGGGTGTGCGCCAGCCACAGGCCGCTGGCCACCTGCACGGCGAGCGCGCTCATGCCGAGCCGTTCGTAGCTCGCCTCGAACGCCAGCACGCGCGTCGGATCGCGCGCACGCAGGGCTTTCGGCAGGATCGCGATCGCCAGCAGCAGATGGCCGCCGGTCCACACGCAGGCGCCAAGCAGGTGCAGGAACAGGATCAGCCCGTACATGGCCGGCAGGATACGCCCGCCCGCGCCGCGCCAACCCGGCCGCGACCGTTCACCGCGCCGGCGTCACTCGAAGCCGTGGGTGAACACGGTGTCCGGCAGGTCGGCGACGAGGATGCGCGCCAGGCGTGCGCGCGGCAGCCCGCCGAACTGGGTGAACATGCCGCCGACGAGCAGCCGGTTGTCGGCTTGCAGGGCGGTGGCGACGATCATCGAGTTGAGCACCGGCTCGTTGAAGGTGGTGTCGCGTGCGCCGCCGCTGGTCAGCCGGGCCAGGCGGTCCTCGCTGGCGCCACCGGTGCCCCAGCGCATTTCGCCGCCGATGATGATGCGCTGGTCGGGCAACGCCACCACGCGGCTGATGTTGCTGAAGCGCAGGGCCGTGTTGGAAAAGCCGGTGTCGGCACCGCCGTTGGCATTGAGGCGGCCGATGAAGAAGCTGTCGTGGTCATCGAGGCCGCCGAAGTTGCCGGCGACGAGGATCCGGCCGTCGGTCTGGCGCACGAGGTGGTTCACCGCACCGACCACCCGCGTCACCGCGAACGAGCCGTCGACCGTGCCATTGCTTGCCAGTCGCAGCACGCAGTACGACTCGCAGTCGGCGCTGGCATCGCTGAAGTGGCCGGCGATGACCACGCGGCCGTCGGGCTGCAGCATCAGGGCGTCGATCGGGCTGCCGAGCGGCGGCGGCACGAAGCCGGGATCGACGGCTCCATTGACGCCGAGGCGGGCGATGCGGTCACGCGGCTGCCCGGAGACGGTGCTGAAGCCGCCGATGACGACGATGCGCCCGTCCGCCTGCACGGCGAGGTCGGTGACGCCGAGCGCCGAGTTGCCGACCTGCGACTGGAAGGCGGGATCCGGCGCGCCGTTGGCCAGCAGGCGGGCGACGAACGGCTGC
Source organism: uncultured Dokdonella sp. (assembly GCA_934526015.1). Lineage (GTDB taxonomy): Bacteria > Pseudomonadota > Gammaproteobacteria > Xanthomonadales > Rhodanobacteraceae > Dokdonella. The sequence continues at coordinate 48,491 of CAKSZY010000014.1, read as the reverse complement.
GCGCTGCCGCCGACTTCATCGAACTCGCCGCCGATGACGATGCGGCCATCGGCCTGCACGACGATGGCGCGCACGCGGTCGTTCGGCATGGCCGGCTGGCTGGCGTCGAGCACGCCGCTCGTGGTGAGCCGCGCGAGCATCGGCCGCACCTGGCCCGCGGCGCTGTTGAACTGGCCGCCGACGAGGATGCGGCCGTCGGCCTCGACGGCGATCGCCCGCACGGTGTCGTCGAAGCCCGGCGTGAAACCCGGATCGATGGTCTGCGCGGCGGCGCTGCCGCAGCAGGCCAGCAGCACGGCGGCCAGCCACGGCAAACCGCCCGCTGCGATTGCATGTGAAGGTGCCTGCGTCGTCGTCGGCATCGGCGTTTCCTCCAGGTCGGTCGATGTCGAGGCATGCGCAGGAAGGCGCCGGATCGGCTCATCCGCCGGGCAGGCCGCGCGGCGTCGCGGGATGGGATGCCTTCAGCGATCCGCGGCGGCGGGCGCGGCGACACCCGGCACGCCAACGCGGATGGCGGCGGAAAAATCCGCGTCGGCATCGGCGGCACGAGCGCGCGCGCCGATGCGGCCACGCTCGGCCAGGGTGGCGAGCGGAATCCCCGCCTGCAGGCCGCCGAGACCTTCGAGGTAGGCCGGCAGGTAACCGGTCTGCAGCAAGCGGCGATCCAGCGGCAGGCGACCGACCACCGGCCGCGCCAGGCGGTAGACGAGGGTCGTGCAGTTGGCGGTGATGGTGTTGTAGAAGCGCGGGGTGGCGGCGAGCCGGTTCGCTTCGGCGACGTAGGCGAGGAACAGCGCGCGCTGCTGCGGGGCGGCCAGGCGCAGGCGGTACACGGTGACCTCCTCGCCGCGCAGGTTGCTGCGCACGCGCACGATGTCGCGCTCGTCGGCGGCGATGATGCTGAGTTCGAACTGCTTGAAGAAACCGGCGATCTCGGAGAACGCCTCGTGCTTCTCGCGGCGGATCTCGACCGAGAAGGCGACGTGCCCGCCGTCGCCGAAGCCGAAGGAGAGGATCATGTGGGCGATCGACGGCCGTCCCCACGAGGACAGGAACATGTCGACCGACGCCAGCCGTGAAAGATCGTATTCGCGCGACTCCCAGCGCGGCGTGTAGTCCTCGCGCGTGTGCCATTGGAAGTTGCGCACGCCCTCGAGGCGCACGCGCTCGCCATCGACGTGGCCGCGCAGGGTCTGCGCGACGTCGTCGGCCCAGATGCGCCGGTTCGACGGTTCGATGCCGCGCCACCAGAGCAGCAGCAGGACGAAGGCGGCGGCAAACACGGCAAGCGCCGGAGCGGCGTGGTGGCGCACGAGCACGACGAGGACGGCGATCGCGAACAGGGCCCACGACCCCGCCAGCACGCCGCGCAGCAGCCCGCCGCCGGGGGCGCGGTAACCGATCGCCAGCGTCCCCCACGCCGCCGCAAGGGCGATGACGAGAGCCGACGCGAGGACGACGCTCATGCGCAACCGGCGACGCATCGTGCCGCGCCGACTCCCCGCCAATGCATCCCGTTCACCACGAGATCGTTGTCCACCTCTTGCCTCCATTCGCGATCGCCCGAACCGGAACCACCACCGAAACACGAAGGAAATGCACATTCATCGAACCGCTTTTCTCCGTGTGCTCCGTGTGCTCCGTGTTTCAATCTTTCTGCTTTCGACGGAAGTCAGAGACAAAAGCCTGAAACACGGAGCACACGGAGCACACGGAGGAGAAGCTGGTCACTCGGAAGGTTCTCCTTCGTGTCCTTCGTGTTTCGATCTTTCGGTCTTGTGCTCGGCCTACTGGCCGGCCGGCACGCCGGTGCTGCGCGGCAGGTCGGCGCCTTCGCCGCGCAGTTTCTCGTCCTCGAGCAGGCGCTGGCGCATGTAGAGGAAACGGATCGTGTCGTACTCGAAGGCCGAGCCGGTTTCGTAGTAGCGGAAATCGATCGCCGCGCGCAGGTCGACCGAGTTGGCCACGCCGAACATCCACGAGTTCCGCGAGGTGCGGTAGAAGCCGCCGGGGTCGGCGGCATACGCGAGACCGAAGTCGCCGCCGAGGCCGACCGTGTCGCGCAGCGTCGACGGGCCGATCAGCGGCAGCACGAGGTAGGGCCCGGGACGCATGCCCCATTTCGCCAGGGTGGTGCCGAATCCGGTCGGCGCGTGCGTCAGGCGGAACTTCTTCGCCACGTCGAACAGGCCGCCGATGCCGAGCGTGGTGTTGACGGCGAAGCGGCCGAGGCTGCGCAGGCCATGCCCCGGACGACCCTGCAGGGTGAAGTTGAGGGTGTTGCCGATCTCGCCGAGATTGCCGAAAAAGTTGTGCACGCCCGAGCGCACGGGTCGCGGCAGGCGCCGGTAGCCGTTCGCCACCGGCAGGAACACGCCTTCGTCGAACCGCGCGTTGACCCGGTAGGTGAAGCGGTTGATGCGCTCGAACGGATCGTGGGTGCGCATCGACGGCGCGTCGGCCGGCGTCACCGGCGGCACCGGCACGCCCGCCGCATCGCTCGGCGCCGCCGCTCCGTTCTCCGCTCCGGCACGCAGCGCGGCGAGGCGCTCGGCGCGCTCGATCGCCGCGGCACGCTGCGCCTGCGGAAGATCGTCCGGCAGGTGACGCACGCGCATCTCGCGGGTCGTCGCACAGCCGGCCAGCAGCACGGTGGCCAGCAGGAGCAGGCTTGCGCGCCTCATCGGCCACCTCCGTTCCAGCGCCCCTCGAGCATGGCCAGCATGTCGGCGACCTGATCGCGGCTGCCGATGTTGCCGAGATGGCCGCCGTGATCGTAGACGGCGATGCGCCCGGCGAAACTGCGTTCGAGCCAGGCGAGATCGGTCGCGTCGAGGATGAGGTCGTCGCGGTTGGTCTGCACGTAGCAATCCGGACTGTCGCGCAGGGCGTCGCCGAACACGTCGAGGCGGTTGTCGTCGACCAGCGAGGCCCGCGTCGCGCCGGGACGGCGGGCGAGGTAGTACGGCGCGAACACCTGGTCGAAATAGTCGGCGAAGGTCTTGCCGCGCAGGGTCACGTAGGTGGCCTCGAGGCGGTCGCCTGGGCCGGGCGGATCCCGTGCGTCGACCACCGCGCCGGTCTTCGCGTAGAGGTCGCCGGCGAAGAACATGTTGGCCAGGGCGAGGCGGAAGTTCAGCGCGATCGCCGCGGAGAACTCCGCGTCCGTGCGCAGCACGCTGGCCGCGGCACCGTAGAGGAAGGCCTCGTCGACCTGCACCGCGCTCGACACCCGGTAGAGGTTGGCGAGTTCGGCATAGAGTTGCTGGTAGAGCCGTTCGACGCCGCTGTCGGCCGGACCGATCGCTTCGGCGAACAGGCGGTCGAGGCGGCCGATCGAGCGGAACAGGCTGACCGGCGGATTGATCATCAGCGCACGGCGGATGCCGAGCTTGCCCTCGCGCGCATCGATCAGCTTGAGGGTGGCGGCATTGACCCCGCCGAGGCTGTAGCCGAGCACGTCGACATGGCGGATGCGCGGCGCGTCGGGCAACTTGGCGACGAGGCGCACGACGGCGCGATAGAGGTCCTCGCCGTCCTGGCGCAGGTCGCCGGCGACGCCGGTCGACGAGGCCGCACTGATGAAGCCGGGATGGGTCGGCGACGGCAGGGTCAGCACGTGATAGCCGGCGCCATGCAGGGCGGCACGCAGCAGGCGCATGTTGCCGGTGTTGCCGTCGGCGCCGGTGCCGGCGATGACGACGGCGAGCGGCGCCTCGCCCGGCTGCGGCGAGAACCACACGCGCAAGCGCTCGTTGAACCACAGCACGCGCGGCAGCGGGCGCGCCCACGGCATGCGCATCTCGATTTCCAGCACCGGCACGCGCTCGGGTCCTTCGGCGAGCTGCTCGGGCGGAACGCCGAACACGGTCGCGCGCAGCGCCGCCGAATCGGCCAGGCCGGTGGCCGGACCGGAACTCTGCGGCACCACGGCCACCTGCGCGGCGGCGTGGCCGGCCAGCAGCGCAAGCAGGAGCGCCAGGGCGTGCACGACGGCACGGCAAGGCACGGCGAGGGAACGGGCTCGGGTCATCGGTGGATCCGCGGGAGAAGGGTCGTTGCGATCGCCTGCAGGCGGCGGACGGCAAGGGCTGCGCAGGATCGCATGGAACGTGCCGCGCGCGGCAGCCATCGATCCTGTCGTCCGCGTTCATCGCCGCGGACACGGCAAGGCGGCGCGGAGGCCTGCGTTATGCTTTTGCGTCGTCCTTCCACCGGAGCACGCCGTGAGATCTCCGTTGCCGATCCGCTTCTGGCCGTTTGCCGCGGTGATCGTCGCCTGCCTGGTCGGCATCGTCTGCTGGAACGAGGGCTGGGTCTGGCGCTGGGTCGCGGTCGTCGCCGGCGCCTTCTCCCTGCTCGGCATCCGCGACCTCGTGCAGACGCGCAAGACGCTGCCGCGCAACTTCCCGATCATCGCCCACGTGCGCTACCTGTTCGAGGCGATCCGGCCGATGATGCGCCAGTACGTGGTCGAGGCCGACGACGACGAGGTGCCGTTCTCCCACGACCAGCGCGCGATCGTCTACCAGCGCGCCAAGCAGGCGCTGGAAACGCGCCCGTTCGGCACCGAGCGCAGCGTCTACACGAACAACTACGAGTGGATCAACCACTCGATGATGCCGGCGCACATCGACAGCCACGATTTCCGCGTGCCGGTCGGCGGCCCGAACTGCACGCAGCCGTACTCGGCAAGCGTGTTCAACATTTCGGCGATGAGTTTCGGCTCGCTGTCGCCGAACGCGATCCGCGCGCTGAACGAAGGCGCGCGGCGCGGCGGCTTCTACCACGACACCGGCGAGGGCTCGCTGTCGCCGTACCACCGCGAGATGGGCGGCGACGTCGTCTGGGAACTCGGTTCCGGCTATTTCGGCGCCTGCGAACGCGCCGGCGTGTTCAGCGCGGAACGCTTCGTCGAACGCGCCTCGCTGCCGCAGGTGAAGATGATCGAGCTGAAGCTTTCGCAGGGCGCCAAGCCCGGCCACGGCGGCATGCTGCCGGGGGCCAAGGTCACCCGCGAGATCGCCTGGACACGCGGCGTGCCGGAGGGCGAGGACTGCATCTCGCCGCCGCGCCATTCGACCTTCGATTCGCCGGAGGGCCTGCTGAATTTCATCGCCCGCCTGCGCGACCTCTCCGGCGGCAAGCCGACCGGCTTCAAGCTCGCCATCGGCCACCCCTGGGAATGGTTCGGCATCGCCAAGGCGATGCTGAAGACCGGCATCCGCCCCGACTTCATCGTCGTCGACGGCGGCGAGGGCGGCACCGGCGCGGCACCGATGGAGTTCGCCGACCACGTCGGCGCACCGTTGCGCGAGGCGCTCATGCTCGTGCACAACACCCTGGTCGGCCTCGGCCTGCGCGAAGAGATCCGCATCGGCGCGGCCGGCAAGGTCATCACCGCCTTCGACATCGCGCGCACGCTCGCCCTCGGCGCCGACTGGTGCAACGCCGCGCGCGGCTTCATGTTCGCACTCGGCTGCATCCAGTCGCAGAGCTGCCACACCGATCATTGTCCGACCGGCATCGCCACCCAGGACCGCACGCGCTGGCGTGGCCTCGACGTGCCGGACAAGGCCGAGCGGGTGAAGAACTTCCATGCCAACACGCTGCGCGCGTTGCGCGAACTGGTCGCCGCCGCCGGCCTGCGTCATCCGGGCGAACTCGGCCCCGAACACATCATCCGCCGCGTCTCCGGCAACGAGGTGCGTTCGCTGGCCACCCTGTACGCCTTCGTTCGCCCCGGCGAACTGCTCGAGGCGCCGGCCGCGCATGCGGTGTTCCAGCGGTTCTGGCCCGACGCCCGCACCGACAGCTTCGACCCGCCGCCCGGCGTCGCCGCCATGCGCTGGACCAAGCTCGCCTGAACACATGCCCGCGCCGGCCGCGCCACGTTCGCCGCGATCGACCGCAGCCTGCGCTGGCCGGGCGATTCCTGACGCACTGCGCCATTGGCCGAAAGGCCAGATTGAACCGCTCTCGACGGCCGTACTACCCTGATCGACCCTCCGTCCGCCCGCGCCCGCGCGCATCGACCCGAACCGCAAGGATTCCGACGTGAAAAAAGTCCACTCCTCCGCCGCCGCGGCGCTGTCCGGCCTGCTGCACGACGACATGACGATCGCTGCCGGCGGCTTCGGCCTGTGCGGGATCCCGGAAAACCTCATCCAGGCCCTGCTCGAATCGGGCGTCAAGGGTCTGACCATCGTCGGCAACAACGCCGGCGTCGACGACTTCGGCATGGGACCGCTGCTGAAGACGCGCCAGGTGAAGAAGGTGATCGCCTCCTACGTCGGCGAGAACAAGGAGTTCGAGCGCCAGGTGCTGGCCGGCGAACTCGAGCTCGAACTGGTTCCGCAGGGCACCCTCGCCGAGCGCCTGCGCGCCGGCGGTGCCGGCATTCCCGGCTTCTACACGCGCACCGCCTACGGCACCCGCCTCGCCGAGGGCAAGGAAACGAAGAACTTCGACGGCGTCGACTACGTGCTCGAACCGGCGATCAAGGCCGACGTGTCGATCGTCAAGGCCTGGAAGGGCGACCACTTCGGCAACCTCGTGTTCCGCAAGACCGCGCGCAACTTCAATCCGATGATCGCGACCTGCGGCAAGGTCTGCATCGCCGAGGTCGAGGAGCTGGTCGAGACCGGCACGCTCGAACCCGACCACATCCACACGCCGGGCATCTACGTCGACCGCATCGTCCAGGGCGCCCGCTACGAGAAGCGCATCGAGTTCCGCACGCTCTCCGACGGTGCCCCGTCGGCAAAGGAGAACCCCGTGCGCGTGGCGATGGCGCGCCGCGCCGCGCAGGAACTCGAGGACGGCTTCTGCGTCAACCTCGGCATCGGCATCCCGACCCTCGTCGCCAACTTCATTCCCGACGGCGTCAGCGTGACCCTGCAGTCGGAGAACGGCCTGCTCGGCATCGGCCCGTTTCCGACCGCCGCCACCATCGATCCCGACCTCATCAATGCCGGCAAGCAGACCATCACCACGATCCCCGGCTCGAGCTTCTTCTCCAGCGCCGACTCGTTCGCGATGATCCGCGGCGGCCACATCGACCTGTCGATCCTCGGCGGCCTCGAAGTCTCGAAGAACGGCGACCTCGCCAACTGGATGGTGCCCGGCAAGATGGTCAAGGGCCCCGGCGGGGCCATGGATCTGGTCGCCGGCGTCCAGCGCGTGGTCGTGCTGATGGAGCACACGGCGAAGGACGGCTCGCCGAAGATCCTCGACGAATGCGCGCTGCCGCTGACCGGCAAGGCCTGCGTCGACATGATCATCACCGACCTCTGCGTGTTCGACGTGCGCGAGGGCGGCGGCCTCGTGCTGAAGGAACTCCATCCCGGGGTCAGCGTCGACGACGTGCGGGCGAAGACCGGCTGTGCGTTCGAGGTGGCCGCCGGCCTGGCCTGATCGCCGCCCGCGCGTTCAGCGCTCGGCGTCGTCGAACAGCGCGGCGAGGCGGGCCAGGCTCGAACTGGCCACCTCGTTGCGCTTGGCCGCGTCCTGTTCGGGATCGCGGCCCGACCAGTGCAGGTCGGCCGCCGGCAGCTCGCCGATGAAACGGCTCGGCTCGTTGGCGAGGATCTCGCCGAAGCGGCGCCTGCGCCGCGCGAAGCTCAGGGCGAGGTGTTCCTTCGCGCGGGTGATGCCGACGTACATGAGCCGGCGCTCCTCGTCGAGACGGCCTTCCTCGAGGCTGCCCTCGTGCGGCAGCGAGCCGTCCTCGGCGCCGACGATGAAGACGTGGCGGAACTCGAGGCCCTTGGCCGCGTGCAGGGTCATCAGGCGCACGGCGTTGCCGCCGTCGTCGCGGTCGCCATGCGCGAGCAGGGCCAGCTGGGCGGCGAGATCGCCGATGCCGGCGCCCTTCTGCATCGCGCGGAACCACTCCGCCAGCTCGGCGAGGTTGCCGAGGCGGCGTTCGCGCAGCGCCGGATCGCCCGCCTGGGCGGCCACGTGCGCGGCGTAGCCGGTGCGCTCGATCAGCTCGGCGACGAGGTCCGCCGCCGGCAATCTCGCCGACTTCTCCGCGATGCCGTGCACGAGCGCGGCGAAGCCGACCAGGGCGGCCGCCGGCCGCGAACCGAGCCCGGCCAGCACGCCATCGCTTTGCGCGGCGCGGAACAGGGAAAGCTGGCGCACGCCGGCGAGTTCGCCGAGCCTTTCCAGCGTGGTGGCACCGATCTCGCGGCGCGGCACGTTGACGATGCGCAGGAAGGCGGCGTCATCGTCGGGATTGTTGACCAGGCGCAGGTAGGCAAGCAGGTCCTTGACCTCGGCGCGCTCGAGGAAGGCGGTGCCGCCGGTCAGGTGATAGGGGATGCGCACGAGGCGCAGTGCCTTCTCCAGCGCTCGCGCCTGGTGGTTGCCGCGATAGAGCACGGCGAACTCGCTCCACGGCGCCTTGTGGCGCTCGCCGAGATGGGCGATCTCGGCGGCGACGCGTTCGGCCTCGTGTTCGTCGTCGCGGCATTCGAGCACGCGGATCGGCGGGCCCTCGCCGCCCTCGCTCCACAGCTTCTTCTCGAACAGGTGGCTGTTGTTGGCGATCAGCGCGTTGGCCGCGCGCAGGATGCGGCGCGCACAGCGGTAGTTCTGCTCGAGCTTGATGACCTTGAGGGCCGGATAGTCGCGGGCGAGTTCGTTGAGGTTTTCCGGATTGGCGCCGCGCCAGGCATAGATGCTCTGGTCGTCGTCGCCGACCGCGGTGAACGCGCCGCGCGTGCCGGCGAGCGCCTTCACCAGCCGGTACTGGCCGCCATTGGTGTCCTGGTATTCGTCGAGCAGCAGGTAGCGGATGCGCTCCTGCCAGGCCGCGCGCGCATCCGCATCCCGTTCGAGGATGGCCAGCGGCAGGCGGATGAGATCGTCGAAGTCGACCGCATTGAAGGCCGCAAGGCGCTTCTGGTAGGCGGCATAGATCGCCGCCGCCTCGCGTTCGCGCGCACTCGCCGCGCGCGCGCCGGCCTCGTCGGGACCGAGGCCTTCGTTCTTCGCGCGTGACAGCAGCGACTGCAGGGCGAACAGGGCATCGTTCTTGATGCCCTTCGGCGCCAGATCCTTGAGGATGCCCTGGCTGTCGTCGGCATCGAGCACCGAGAAGCCGCGGCGCAGGCCGGCGCGCGCATGTTCGACCTGCAGGATCTTCAGGCCGAGCGCGTGGAACGTGCAGACGGTCAGTTCCGCCGCGGTGGCCGCATCCACCAGCCGGCCGACGCGCTCGCGCATCTCGCGCGCGGCCTTGTTGGTGAAGGTGATCGCGGCGATCTTCGCCGCCGACAGGTTCCGCCGCCGGACCAGATGGGCGATCTTCTCGGTGATCACCCGCGTCTTGCCCGAACCGGCACCGGCGAGCACGAGCAGGGGACCGTCGCAGTATTCGACGGCGGCACGTTGTTGCGGATTCAGCATGAAGCAGGGGCTAGGGGCTAGGGGCTAGGGGCTAGGGGCTAGGGGCTAGGGGCTAGGGGCTAGGGACGGGGCTAGGACTAAGGACTAAGGACTAGGGACTAGGGGCTAGGGGCGAGGGACTAGGGGCTGGGGTGAGGGGCCAGAGGCGAGGGCGCGATGACCGGCCGCTGCGCCATGGGTTGTGGTGAAATGCTCGCACATTGTCGGCCCTGCTTCCGAACATTTCCGGCTTGCCCGGCCTGTCGACGCTGCGCCCTAGCCCCTAGCTCCCAGTCCCTGCTCTTCCCCAGCCCCTGCTCTTCCCCAGCCCCTGCTCTTCCCCAGCCCTTGCCCCTCCCATGGCCAAACTCTACTTCTACTACTCGGCGATGAACGCCGGAAAGACCACGACGCTGCTGCAGAGCGCGTACAACTATCACGAGCGCGGCATGCGCACGCTGATCCTGACCCCGCGCCTCGACCATCGCGCCGGCGAGGGCGTGGTCGCTTCGCGCATCGGCCTCAAGGCCAACGCGCGCGCGTTCGAGCGCGACGACGACCTGCTGGCCATGGTCGATGCCGACATCGCCGCACGCGGCAAGATCGACTGCGTGCTGGTCGACGAGGCGCAGTTCCTGTCGAAGGCGCAGGTCTGGCAGTTGACCGACGTCGTCGACGGCCGCCGCATCCCGGTGCTGGCCTACGGCCTGCGCACCGACTTCCGCGGCGAACTGTTCGAGGGCAGCCAGTACCTGCTGGCCTGGGCCGACCACCTCGACGAGATCAAGACGATCTGCCACACCGGCGCCAAGGCGACCATGGTGGTGCGCGTCGACGGCCACGGGCGCGCGGTCACCGACGGCCCGCAGGTCGAGATCGGCGGCAACGAGCGCTACGTTTCGGTCAGCCGTGCCGAGTACAAGAAGATCGTCGCCGGCGAGGGACGCATCGAACTGCAGCAGCCGGTGCTGCCGCTGTGAGGCCGGCGCGCCGCGGGGATGCGGCTCAGATCAGCTTGGCCGCCTCGAGCTCGCGCTTCAGATAGGCGTAGTAGATCGGCGCGGCGATGACGCCGCCGATGCCGAACGCGGCTTCCATCGCCAGCATCGCGATCAGCAGCTCCCATGCGCGCGAGCGGATCTGCGTGCCGATGATGCGCGCGTTGAGGAAGTACTCGAGCTTGTGGATGACGATCAGGTAGCCGAGCGCGACCATGGCGACCCACAGCGACACCGACATGCCGACGACGAAGATCAGCGTGTTCGAGATCAGGTTGCCGATCACCGGCAGCAGGCCGCAGACGAAGGTGGCGGCGACCAGCGTCTTCGCCAGCGGCAGCTGCACGCCGAACAGCGGCAGCACCACCAGCAGGAACAGGCCGGTGAACAGCGTGTTGAGCGCCGAGATCTTGATCTGCGCGAAGACGATGTCGTGGAACGAACCGACCAGGCGGCAGCAGCGCTCCTTGAGCGCCGCCGACAGCGGACCGCCGGGCGGGCGCAGGCGCGCGGTGTGCAGGGACAGCATGGCGCCGAGGATTATGCCGATCAGCAGCTGCACGGTGATGCGCACGGCGGCCTTGCCGGCCACCTGCAGCTGGGCGGCATGCCCGCGCAGCCAGTCCATGATCGCCGCGCGGATCTCGTCGACGTTTTCCGGCAGCCAGGTGTCGACGAACGCCGGCAGCTGTCCGCGCGCGCGTTCGATCAGCGGGGTCAGGCGCTCGAACAGCACGCTCGGATTGCCGTGCTCGCTGCCGAGGTAGGCGATGGCGGCGACGATCGCCAGCGACAGCAGGCCGACCACCACCGCCGCCAGCAGGGCGACCACCAGCCAGTGCGCGTGTGCGCCCGGCAGGCGCCGCTGCACGCCCGGCGCCAGCGCATTGACCACCGCATAGACGAGCAGGCCGGCCAGCAGTGCCGGCAACAGGTGCAACTGCAGCACCAGCAGCAGGCCGAGGCCCATCAGCACGTGGCTGGCGATGCGCAGTCGTGCGGGCGACACGGGGATCGGCAACGACATCGGGGAGTCTTTCGCGGAAATCGGCGCGAAGTCTGTCAGCCGACCGCCAGCAGCGCCAGTCCGGGGCGTCATGGCGCTGTCGTAAACTTCGCCGATCGTCACGCGCGGCCTTGCCGCCCCCGGGAGAACCACCATGTCGAAACCGATCGCAGCCGTCGTGCTGCTGGCCCTGCTCGCCTCCGGCTGCGCCACCCGCGGCACGCGCGGGTTCGAGGCACCCGCGCCCGCCACGCTGGCACCGCCGACCGCCGAAGCGGTCGCTGCGGCAGGCGAAACCCCGGCAGCGGACGAAGCACCGGCCGCGGAAGGTCCGCCGGCGGACGACAACCTCAACGCGGTCGCCTGGACGCAGACCGCGATCGAGCGCGACCTCATCTACGTGCAGACCTGGCGCGATGCCCGCGAGCAGCTCGCCAGGGCGCTGGCCGACCGTCGCTGGGAGGCGCTGCCGCACGGCACGCGCAAGGCCCCCTACAAGGGGCGCCGGGCCGCGGTCATCGTCGACATCGACGAGACCGTGCTCGACAACTCGCCCTATCAGGCCCGACTGGTCCGCGAGGGCGCCTCCTACGACGATTTCACCTGGGCCGAGTGGTGCCGCGAGGAACGGGCCGCGGCGATCCCCGGCGCGCTCGAGTTCGCCCGCCACGCCGACCGCCTCGGGGTGACCGTGTTCTACCTGTCCAACCGCGCCGCCGACCTGCGCGAGGCGACCCTGGCCAACCTGCGCCGGCTCGGCTTTCCGCTGCCGGCGGACCGCAATGTGTTCCTCGGCCTCGGCACCTACGTCGAGGGCTGCGAACAGAACGGCAGCGAGAAGGGCTGCCGGCGCGAGCTGATCGCGCGCGACCACCGCGTGCTGATGCAGGTCGGCGACCAGCTCGGCGACTTCGTCGACGTCGAGGCGAACACCCCGGCCGGTCGCCGCCAGGCGATCGCGCCGTATCTCGACTGGATCGGCACGCGCTGGTTCGTGCTGCCGAACCCGACCTACGGGTCCTGGGAGCCGGCCTTGTTCAACAACGCCTGGTCGTTGCCGGCCGAGACCCGGCGGCAAGCCAAACTGGATGCGCTGCGCGTCCGGTGAATCCTGCAAAATCAACAACTTGTCTTCGACAACTTGAAGTGTTGCATTAGGTAATGCGCTGCTTTACCATGCCCGCCCAGGACGACGCCCGGTTGCCCCGAACGCTCCGTCAGCGGCAAGAACGACGCACAGATTCCCCCTCCGGCTCTGCCGGATTCGACCCGGATGGCCCGCGCCGCCCGGGTTTTTTCTTTCCGGCCGCCGGCCACCGCGAGCGGCGGCGACCGCGCCGGACCGGGCTGCGGCGCGCACCGCGCGGCGCTGGCCCGGGCGCCCGGCCCAAGCCGCCCTTGCGGAATCCGCCGCAATCTCCCTAGAGTGCCGTTCCGTTTCCCGCGCTGAACGATCCCTCCCATGTTGAAGAAAGTCGCCCTCGCCCTCCTCACCGGTGCGCTGCTCGTCCTCGCCGCGGCCTGCAACCGTGATTCCGCCAGTCCGGGCGGTGCCGCGGCCGGACCCGACCAGGCCATCCTGGCCTCGGTCCGCCTCGCCCGCGAGAACGATGTCGCCGGCCTGGTCGAAAGCATGCTGCCGCCGGCCGAGTTCGCCCGCATCAAATCCGAATGGAACGAGCGCCAGCCGGACATCGACGATGACCAGCGCGCGCGCTTTGCCGAGGCGATGGCGAAACTGACCGCGCCCGACGCCGCCGCCACCCTGTATGCCTCGATCGAGGCCGACCTGCAGCAGTTCGACGCCCAGTACAAGCAGCAGCTGCCGGGCATGGTGGCGATGGGCCAGGGCTACCTGCAGGGTCTCGTCCAGCAGAGCCCCGAGCTGTCGGCGGCCGAGAAGGAACAGGCCATGGCGGCGATCAAGGCCCTGGCCGAATGGGCGCAGAAGACCCACTTCACCGACCCCGCGCTGGTGCGCAAGTCGCTCGACACCCTGTCGGCGACCGCGCGCGCGCTCGAACTGCAGACCCTCGACGAGGCGCGCGCGCTGACCTTCGACCAGGCGGCGCCGAAGCTGAAGATCGCATTCGGCGGCCTCAAGGCCCTGCTCGACGGCTACGGCCTGTCGATCGACCGCAGCCTCGATTCGGTCAAGACCGAAGTCGTCTCCAACGACGGCCGTCACGCCGTGGTCAAGGTCAGCTACGACTTCCTCGGCGCCGCGCTGACGACCGAGACCGAGATGGTCCACATCGATGGCCGCTGGTACGGCAAGGACACGATCGACAAGATCGCCAGCCACGGCGCCGGCAATGCCGGCACGCCGGCGACCGGCAACTGAGGCTGCGCGCGCGGCCGGCCGTCGCCACGATGGCCTGCCCGCGCACGCGCCCGCACCGATGCATCAGCAGCAGCAGAACCTTCCCCTGCACGCGCCGGCCGAGCCGGTGCGGGTCCCGGGCTGGCTCAAGCTGTTCGGCGCCCTGTTGCGGCCGTGGATCCGCATCCGCCGCGAACCGCGCGATCCGCACACGCTGATCCCCGCCGACGGCCCGACCACGGTCTACGTGGTCGAACGCTACGGCCTGTCCGACACGCTGATCCTCGATCAGGCCTGCCGCGAGGCCGGACTGTCCTCGCCGTACGAAGCCGCCGCGCTGCTGCCGATCAAGCGCGCGCGCGCGATCATCGCGCTCACCCCGCGTCCGGGCCTGTGGCGGCGGCGCAATCCGGCCTCGCGTTCGGAGACGCTCGGGCGACTGGCCGAACTGGTCGCCGCCGACCCGGCACTCGACGTCCGCCTCGTGCCGGTATCGATCTTCGTCGGCCGCGCCCCGGACCGGCAATCGGGCTGGTTCCGCGTGCTGTTTGCCGAGAACTGGGTGGTGGTCGGCCGCTTCCGCCGCCTGCTCGCGATCCTGCTCAACGGCCGCGACACCATCGTGCAGTTCTCCACGCCGGTGTCGCTGCGCGACACTCTCGCCGAGCAGGGCGATGCCCCGCTCGAGCGCAGCGTGCGCAAGCTCGCGCGCGTGCTGCGCGTGCATTTCCGCCGCGTGCGCACGACCATCATCGGCGCCGACCTGTCGCACCGGCGCATGGTCGTCGACAGCGTCGTCAATGCCGATCCGGTGGCCGCCGCGATCGCTGCCACCGCGGCCAAGGAAAACATCCGCCCCGAACAGGCGCGCGGACGCGCGCGCAGCTATGCGCTGGAGATCGCTGCCGACTATTCGCACACCGTCGTGCGCTCGCTGTCGTTCATGCTGATCGCGTTCTGGAACAAGCTCTACGACGGCGTCGTCATGCACCACTTCGAGCGCCTGCGCGCGCTCGCGCCGGGCCACGAAGTGATCTACGTGCCCTGCCACCGCAGCCACATCGACTACCTGCTGCTGAGCTACCAGCTCTACCAGAACGGCCTCGTGCCGCCGCACATCGCCGCCGGCGTCAACCTCAACCTGCCGGTCCTCGGCGCCATCCTGCGCCGCGGCGGCGCCTTCTTCCTGCGTCGCAGCTTCAAGTCGAACGCGCTCTATTCGGCGGTGTTCACCGAGTACGTGAGCCAGCTGTTCGTGCGCGGCGTGGCCCTCGAATACTTCATCGAGGGCGGCCGTTCGCGCACCGGCCGCCTGCTGCAGCCGCGTGGCGGCATGCTCGCCATGACCCTGCGCAGCTTCCTGCGCGAGTCGCGCCGGCCGGTGATCTTCCAGCCGGTCTACATCGGCTACGAGAAGCTGATGGAAGGCAGCTCCTACATCGGCGAGCTGTCCGGCAAGGCGAAGGAGAAGGAATCGCTGCTCGGCCTGCTGCGCTCGGTCAAGGTGCTGCGCCAGCGCTACGGCCGGGTCACCATCAACTTCGGCGAGCCGATCGAACTGGCGCCGCTGCTCGACACCCTGGTGCCCGACTGGCGTGCGGCGACGGCGACGCCCGACGAGAAGCCCGACTGGCTCGGCAGCACCGTCGATGCGCTGGCCGAACGCATCCAGATCAACGTCAATCGCGCCGCCGACGTCAACCCGATCAACCTCGTCGCCCTCGCCCTGCTGGCGATGCCGAAGCACGCGATCGCGGAAACCGACCTCGTCGCCCAGATCGAGCTGTGCAAGGACCTGCTCGCCGGCCTGCCGTGCAGCGACCGCATGACGGTCACCGCGCTCGGCGCGAACGAGATCATCGCCTACGCCGAAGGCATGCAGTGGATCCGCCGCGTCCAGCACCCGCTCGGCGACGTGCTGATGGCCGAGGGCGACAACGCGGTGCTGCTCTCGTACTTCCGCAACAACGTGCAGCACCTGTTCGTCGCCGCGGCGTGGATCGCCTGCTGCTTCCTCAACAACCGGCGCATGGCGCGCGTGTCGATCCTGCGCCTCGGCCGCCTGATCTACCCGTTCATCCAGGCCGAGTGGTTCCTGCCGTGGGACGAAGCCGGCTTCAGCCAGCGGGTCGAGGAAGCGCTCGACTTCCTCGTCGCCCGCGGACTGCTCGAAGCCGACGCCGATGGCCGGGTGATCGAACGTGCGCCGGGGCAGAGCGACAGCGCATTCCGCCTGCGCGCGCTCTCGCACAGCCTGCTGCAGGCGGTCGAGCGCTACTACATCACCATCGCCCTGCTGGTCGGCAACGGCCGCGGCACGCTGTCGGCCAGCGAACTGGAAAACCTCTGCTTCCTCACCGCGCAGCGGCTGTCGTTGCTGCACGAGCTCAATGCACCGGAATTCTTCGACCGTTCGCTGTTCCGCGGCTTCATCCAGAAGCTGCGCGAACGTCGCGTGGTCTGGCCGGACGCGGCCAACAAGCTCGACTTCGATCCGGCCCTCGAGGACATCGTGCGCGAGGCGAAGGTGATCCTCAGCCGCGACATCCGCCACGGCATCCTCAAGCTGGCCGCGGCCAACGTCGCCGCACCGGCACCGGCGAACGCGGCGGAATGACCGCGAAGGCGCTGCTCAGGCGTCGAGGTCGGGAATCAGGCGGCTCTGCAGCAGGGCGATCGAGTCCTTGAGATGCAGCTTGCGTCGCTTGAGCCGCTTGATCTCCAGCTCGTCGTTGCCGGGGTCGAGGCTCCAGTGCGCGATCAGGGCATCGAGCTGGCGGTGCTCGGCCTTCAGCTCGGCGATGCGGCGGACGAGTGCGGCGGGATCTTCGGGTTGCATGCCGGTCCTCTCGTGAGGCTGCGAGTGTAGCGCCGGCGGCCGACCCCGGCATCCGGCGCACTCGCTACAATTTCCTTCCCGCCTTGCCGCCACCGCGATGACGACCCGCCCGCCCGATCCCGCCAGCGAACGTCTTGCTGCGCGCCTGCGCCATCAGGTCGGCCAGGCGATCGCCGACTACGCCATGATCGGCGAGGGCGATCGCGTCATGGTCTGCCTGTCCGGCGGCAAGGATTCGTGGACCCTGCTCGACATCCTCCTGCAGTTGCGCGCACGCGCGCCGCTGTCGTTCGAGCTGGTGGCGGTCCATCTCGACCAGAAGCAGCCGGGCTACGATCCCGCGCTGATGCCGGATTTCCTCGGCCGCCTCGGCATCCCGTTCCACGTGCTCGAACAGGACACCTACAGCGTGGTCCGGCGCAACGTGCCCGAGGGGCGCACGATGTGTTCGCTGTGTTCGCGTCTGCGCCGCGGCGCGCTGTACCGCTACGCGGCGGACAACGGCTGCACGCGCATCGCCCTCGGCCACCACCGCGACGACATCGTCGAGACGCTGTTCCTCAACCTGTTCCACCAGGCGACGCTGAAGGCGATGCCGCCGAAGCTGCGCTCCGACGACGGCCGCAACGTGCTGATCCGCCCGCTGGCCTACTGCGCGGAGGCCGACATTGCCGCCTATGCGGCCGCGCGCGGCTTCCCGATCCTGCCGTGCAACCTGTGCGGATCGCAGGAGAACCTCGAGCGCAAGGCGATCAAGCGCATGCTCGCCGAATGGGAGCGCGTCCAGCCCGGGCGCAGCGAGAACATCTTCCGTGCGCTGACCCGGGTAATGCCCTCGCAGCTCGCCGATCCCGCCCTGTTCGACTTCCACGGGCTCGAGCGCACGCCCCTGCCGCCGCCCTGCGCGAGCGCCGGCGAGCGCGCGGAGTTCCCCGCAGCGACGACCGTCGACGACGCCGGCGCCGGCCGCGCCGACCGATAGGAAGCGCTCCGCCCTGGCGCTGCGCCGCCGCAGGCCGGCCCGGACGTGCCGGCTCCGACGCGGATCCAGCCCGGCCGAGGGTGCCGGCGGGCCGCTTTGGTCTCACAATACGAGACCCTCCCTGCCGAGGCTGCCGCCCTCCGGACCGCGGCCCTGGCCTGTCCCCTTTCCGAAATCCGAGCCGCCGAGCCCATGTTCTTTCGCAACCTGACCCTGTTCCGCTTCCCCGAATCATCCTCCAAGTCGTTGAAGAAGCTCGAAAAAGAGCTCGACGATCACCGCCTGCGCCCGTGCGGACCGATCGAGATGGCGACCCGCGGCTTCGTTTCTCCGTACGGGCGCGAGTCCGACGAACTCGTGCACCGGGTCGGGCCGTTCGCCCTGCTGAGCATCGGCAGTGAAGACAAACTTCTGCCATCTTCGGTGATTGTGGAGGCATTGGCGGTCAAAATCTCCGAAGTCAGCGAAAAGGAGTCGCGCCGCATCGGCGCCCGCGAGCGCAAGCGGCTGAAGGACGACGTCATCAACGAGTTGCTGCCGCGCGCGTTCGTGCGGCCGTCGCGGCTGTCCGCCTATCTGGATGCCGAATCCGGCTGGCTGGTGGTCGACACCGCCAGCCGCAAGGCCGCCGAGGACGCGGTGACCGCGATCCGCG
Organism: uncultured Dokdonella sp.; assembly: GCA_934526015.1. Classification (GTDB taxonomy): domain Bacteria; phylum Pseudomonadota; class Gammaproteobacteria; order Xanthomonadales; family Rhodanobacteraceae; genus Dokdonella. The sequence continues at coordinate 30,289 of CAKSZY010000014.1, read as the reverse complement.
AGGGCCTGGGGCGGTTTCCGGCCACGCCGATGGCGCCTTCGGACTCGCCGCGGGCGCTGATGACGGGGTGGCTGGTCCATGGCAAGCTGCCGGAGGGCCTCGCCTGGGGCGACGAATGCGAGCTGCGCGACCCGGTCGAGGCCGGCGCGATCGTGCGTTGCCGGCGCCAGGAGCTTGAATCCGACGAGGTTCGGGAGCATCTGAAGTCGGGCAAGCAGGTATTCCAGCTCGGCCTCGAGCTCGACGAGCGCATTTCCTTCGTGCTCGGCGAGGACCTCGTGGTCCGCAAGTTGCGCTTCCTCGACGTGGTGCTCGAGGAGATCGGCGAGGAGGCGGGCGAATCCGCCCGCGCCGACCTCGATGCGCGCTTTGCCCTGATGACACTGGAACTGAAACGTCTGCTGGAGAAACTCGACGAATGGTTCGGCCTGCCACGGCCGGACGAGCGCGACGCATCATGAGCAACCCGGGGTGGGGTGGAGTGATGAACCTGGACACCGAGAGCAACTACTTCGAATGGCCGACCCCGGCCGGCGAGACGATCAAGGTCCTGCGCCGCAGTCATCCGCGCGCGCGCCGCCTGCGCCTGACCGTGACCTCGGGCGGCGCCCGCGTCACCTACCCCGAGGGCACCCATCCGGCGCAGGTGTTCGCCTTCCTGCGCAAGCATGGCGAGTGGCTCGAACGCAAACTCGACGAACTCAACCTCGGCTCCCATCCGCCGCCGCTCAAGGTCGGCGCGGCGACGGTGATCCCGCTGCGTGGCGAGACCACGCGCCTGTCCTGGCGCGACGGTTCGTATCCGCACATCGGACTGGAGGGCGACCGCCTCGTCGTCACCCTGCCGCGTCCGCACCGGCGCGCGCTCGAAGCCACCCAGGGACTGTTGCGCAGCTTCCTCGAGGCGCAGATCCGCCGCGACGTGTCGCGCTGGCTGGCGCGCTACTGCCCGCAGCTCGGCATGGCACCGACGGCGATCCGCATCCGTCCGCTGAAAAGCCTGTGGGGCAGCCTCGACACGCGCGACCGCGTGACCCTCGACCTCGCCCTCGCGCTCGCCCCGCCGGCGGCGCTGCGCTATGTCGTCGTCCACGAACTCTGCCACCTGCGCATCCGCAGCCATTCGCCGCGCTACTGGGCACTGGTCGAATCGCACCTGCCCGACTGGCGCGAACAGCGCGAGTGGCTGCGCCTCAACGGCCAGGCGCTGAAGGCCGAACTCAACCGCCTGATCGCCAACGACCGCGACTGAGGATCAGCCGCGGGCGAGGAAGTCGCCGATCAGGGCCGCCACCTCGGCCGGCCGCTCCATGTGCAGGTGATGGCTGCCGGCCAGCCGCACGACCTCGATGTCGCCCACGCAGGCGATGCGCCGCTCGACCAGCTCGCGCGGCAGGAACGGCGCTTCCGGTTCGGCCAGCACGAGCAGGGTCGGTGCCGCGATCGCCGCCAGCATCGGCGCGAGTTGCTCCTCGCTGAAGCGCTGCGCGCCGGGCAGGGTCAGGCGCGGATCGCTCGACCAGACGAATCCTTCGCCGCCCTCGGCCGGCCGCGTGCCGCGTTCGACCAGCAGCCGCGCGGCCGCCGCATCGAGATCGCCGGCGCGCACGCGGGCGGCCACCGCAGTGTCGAGATCGGCAAACACGCGCAAGCGGCCTTCGAAGGCCCGGCGTGCCTCGAACGCGCGCAGCAACTGCGCATGCGCCTGCTGCGGTTCGAGGCTGAGCGGACCCAGGCCCTCGACGAGGGCGAGCCGGCCGATGCGCTCCGCGGCCAGCGAGGCGTACACCGCGGCCAGGGTGGCGCCGAGCGAATGGCCGAGCAGGTCGAGGCGCGGCCAGCCGAAATGGTCGATCAGCTGGTCGATCTCGTCGAGATAGTCGACGTAGGCATACCAGTGGCCGGCGGCACGATGCTGCGAACGGCCATGCCCGGCAAGGTCGACGGCAACGACGTGGTGGCGTGCCGCCAGGCGCGGGGCGATGCCGTCGAACGAGGCGGCGTTGTCGAGCCAGCCATGCAGGGCCAGCAACGGCGGCAAGGCCGGATCGCCCCAGGATTTCGCCGCGAGTTCGACATGACGCAGCGGAATGCGAAGTTCGCGCGCCGCGTCCACCGGCTCAGCCCTGCCCGCCGGCGGCCGCCCCATGCGTGCCGGGCCAGCCCTGCAGGTGGCGTGCGACGAGGGCGGCCAGCGCCTCGACCTGGCCGTCGCCGTCGTTGAGGCAGGGGATGTAATGGAAGGCCTCGCCGCCGGCGTCGGTGAAGGTTTCACGACCGCCCATGGCGATCTCCTCCAGGGTTTCCAGGCAGTCGATGGAGAAGCCCGGACACATCACGTCGATGCGGCGCACGCCTTCGCCCGGCCATGCGGCGAGCAGGCGGTCGGTGTACGGCGCCAGCCACGGCTCGCGACCGACGCGCGACTGGAAGCCGACCTGGATGACGTCCTCGCCGAGCCCGAGTCGCTGGCGCAATGCCGCCACCGTGGCCTCGATCTGCGCGCGGTAGGGATCGCCGTTGCGCACGTAGCGCTCGGGGATGCCGTGGAACGACAGCAGCAAGCGCTCGCCACGGCCGTGCTCGCGCCAGTGCGCCTCGACGCTGCCGGCGAGCGCCTCGATATGGAGCGGATCGTCGTGGTAGTCGTTGACGAAGCGCAGTTCCGGCGGCCAGCGCCAGCGCTGCAGTTCGGCGGTCAGCGCATCGAAGGCGGCGGCCGTGGTGGTGGCCGAGTACTGCGGGAACAGCGGCAGCACCAGCAGGCGGCGCAGGCCGAGCGCACCGAGTTCGCGCAACACCTGCGGAATCGACGGCTCGCCGTAGCGCATGGCATGACGCACGAGCAGGCCGCTGCCGGCGAAACGCGCCTGCAGGCGTTCGGCCAACGCCTGGGTGCCGAACTGCAACGGCGAGCCGCGCGGACTCCACACCTTGGCGTAGGCACGCGCCGAACGCCGCGGCCGCAGGCGCAGGATGATCCCGTGCAGGATCGGCCACCAGAGCCAACGCGGTTGCTCGACCACCCGCGGGTCGCCAAGGAATTCAGCAAGATAGCGGCGAACGGCCGGCACCGTCGGCGCCTCCGGGGTGCCGAGGTTGACGAGCAGGACGGCGGTGCGGGGCGGCGTTGCGGGGTCGCCGAAAGCAAGGTAACGCGGCATGCGGACAGGCACCCTGGGTCGACGGCATTGCCCCGGAACCGGCCCGGGCGCTTGTCGCGACGTCGAAAACTGAACTAGACTCGGGCCGTTCCACACGGATCGTGGGACCGACGACACCATAACGATAACAGCCTGTCCGCCATGCGCACACTCGCCTGCATCCTTGCTGCAGTGGTGCCCGTTGTCGCCTTCGCCGAGGCGGCACAGGCGCAGTCGACCGCGTATGCCACCGCGTTCGACGAGCTGTACAGCGTCAACCTGTCGACGCGCCAGGCCACCTTCATCGGCACCGCCGGCAACCACGGCAACCAGACCTTCGGTTACCTCAAGGGTCTTTCGTTCAATCCGAACCGCACCCTCCACGCGATCTCGGACAGCCTCAGCCAGAAGCCGCTGGTCACCCTCAACACGACCACCGGCGCGGCCAATTTCATCGCTCCGTTGAATGTCGGCAGCGGCACCGGCCAGTTCAATTCGCACGATTTCGGCGCCACCTTCACCTGCAGCGGCCAGATGTGGGTGTCGTCGGCGACCACCCAGCGGCTGTGGAAGGTCGATGCCGCGCGCGGCCTCACCGAACAGGTCGGCAGCGGCACCGGCGCGCAGGTGACCGGCCTCGTCGCCCGCGGCGAAACCCTGTACGCCGCCGGCGGCCGCGGCAACAACACCTTCTACCGGATCAACACCACGACCGGCGTGGCCGAGGCGATCGGTCCGTTCGGCATTCCCGACAGCACCTGGATCAGCTCGGTATCGATGAGCTTCGACGAGAACGGTGCGTTGTGGGCGGTGATCAACTACGTGCCGCCGGCACCGGGCAACAGCGCGGTCGCCGACTGGGCCGACCTCGCGCGCATCAACCGCAATACCGGCGCGGTGACGATCCTCGGCCCGATCACCGGGCCGGAACGCCTGCGCGGCCTCGGCATGGCCGGTTTCGCGGCGGCGCCGGCACCGTGCCCGAGCAATCCCGACGGCGGCCCCGGCAACAACATCTCGGCCCTGCCGGTGCGCGATCCGCTCGCCCTGCTCGTGCTCGGCGCGGTCCTCGCCGGCTTCGGCGTGCGCCGCCTGCGCCGCCAAGCCTAGTCTCGCGTAGCGCGCAGCTTGCTGCGCTGCTCCTTCGTCACGTCTTGCGCAGCAAGCTGCGCCCTGCCGATGCGGCATGCCCGCACCGATCGCAGCGCCCGCTTCATCACGCGCTCAGCTTGGCCTGCTAGCTTGGCCGGATTGACCTGCCCGGAGTCCCCGATGCCCTTCCTGTCGCGCGTCCTGCTTGCCGTCCTCGTGCCCGCTCTCGCCTGTGCGCACGCTTCCGCGGCCGACGCCCCGCTCGTGCGCGCCGAGAACGCCGTGCGCGTGCTCAACGAGATCATGCAGGCGCCCGACAAGGCGATTCCGCACGACCTGCTCGGCAGTGCCCACGCGATCGCCGTGGTGCCGGACGTCATCAAGGCCGGATTCGTCGTCGGCGGCCGCCGCGGCGAGGGCCTGATCTCGGTGAAGTCCGCCGACGGCACCTGGTCGAACCCGAGTTTCGTCAACCTCACCGGCGGCAGCGTCGGTTTCCAGGCCGGCGTGTCCTCGACCGATGTCGTGCTGGTGTTCCGCACCCAGCGCGGCGTCGATTCGATCGTGCACGGCAAGTTCACCCTCGGTGCCGATGCCTCGGCCGCCGCCGGTCCGGTCGGGCGCACCGCGCAGGCTTCGACCGATGCGCAGCTGAAGGCCGAGATCCTTTCCTACTCGCGGGCGCGCGGCCTGTTCGCCGGTGTCGCCCTCGACGGCTCGGTGCTGTCGATCGACAACAAGGCCAACCAGGCCGTCTATGGCGACGGCGTGACGGCGCGACGCATCTTCGAGGGCGGTGTTTCCGACGTGCCGGTCCAGGTCGTCGATTTCCGCGACCGCCTGGAGGAGTACACTGCGCAGTAGTCCGGCGCCCGCACCGATCGCGCCGCAGAATCCGGAGTGGTCGAAATGGGTGGTTTCAGCATCTGGCACTGGCTCGTCGTGCTCGTCATCGTGGCCCTCGTGTTCGGCACGAAGAAGCTGCGCAACATCGGCGGTGATCTCGGCTCGGCGATCAAGAGCTTCCGCAAGGGCCTCAACGACGGTGACGACAAGCCCGAACTGAAGGCCGACCCGCCCGCCGTCGCCTCGTCGAGCGGCGAGCGCGACAGGGAACACGCCGACCGCTGAGGTCCGCCGCGATGTTCGAACTCAGCTTCGGCAAGATGGCCCTGATCGCGGTCGTTGCCCTGCTCGTGCTCGGCCCCGAGCGCCTGCCCGCAGCCGCGCGCACGGCCGGCGCGCTGCTGCGCCGCGCGCGCAACAGCTGGCAGAGCGTGCGCACGGAGATCGAGCGCGAACTGGCTGCCGAGGACGTCAAGCGCAGCCTCCGCGACAGCGGACGCGAACTCGACCTTGCCGCCGAAGTGCGGCGCGCCGCCGCCGACATCGAATCGGCGGTGAATCCGGTCCCGCCGGCTCCGAAACCTGCCGATCCGCCGTCCGATGAGCCACGCTGATTCGCCCGCGGACGGCGAACAGTCGTTCATGTCCCATCTCGTCGAGCTGCGCGCGCGCCTGCTGAAGGCGGTCGCGGCGGTGCTGGCGATTCTCGTCGTGCTGATCCCGTTCGCCAACCGCCTGTACGGCTGGCTGGCGAAACCGCTGCTCGAACACCTGCCGGCCGGCGGCGCGATGATCGCCACCGACGTCGCCTCGCCGTTCTTCGCACCGCTCAAACTGGCCTTCTTTGCCGCCGTGTTCCTGGCGATGCCGTTCATCCTCTACCAGGCCTGGTCGTTCGTCTCGCCGGGCCTGTACCGGCACGAGCGCCGCCTCGCCCTGCCGCTGCTGGCATCGGCGGTGACGCTGTTCTATGTCGGCTGCGCGTTCGCCTACTACCTCGTGCTGCCGGCGATTTTCACCTTCATGACCAGCGTCGCCCCGGAAGGCGTCGCGGTGATGCCCGACATCAGCCGCTTCCTCGATTTCGCCCTGATCCTGTTCCTCGCCTTCGGTTTCTGCTTCGAGGTGCCGGTGGCCCTGGTCATCCTCGTCGCGATCGGCGCCGTCACCCCCGAACAGCTGGTCCGCAGCCGGCCGTACACGATCGTCGGCGCCTTCGTCATCGCCGCCATCCTGACCCCGCCCGACGTCATCTCGCAGCTGCTGCTGGCGATCCCGATGTGCATCCTCTACGAGGTCGGCATCATTGCCGCGCGCATGGTCGCGCGCCGGCCGGCACGCGGCGACACCGGCGTTGCCGGCGAAAACTGAACGCCGCGCGTTCACAAATTCTTACCTGCTCCGCTTGCGCCCTGCGCCCCGCTGCGCGGGTTCGCGGCTACACTTGAATGTCGTGCCTTCGGGACATTTTTCCCGAAGCACTCCACGTTGCGTTCTGAAAAAGGTGAATCATGGCCGTGAAGAGATCCGTTGCCGAGGTCGAGGATGCCCGCGACGCCAGCCTGCGCGTTTCCAAGCGCATGCGCGACAGCCTGAAGGCGGCTGCGGCGGTGATGGGGCGTCCGCTCTACGACGTCACCAACGAGGCGATCAACGATTATCTTTCCGGCCTCAAGCTCGGCGATCCGCTGCAGGCGATCCGCCGCGCCCATCGCGCCCGCAAGTAGGTCTGCCGCCGGCCCCTGCCGGCCGCGCCGCCCGACCTCGCGTCATTCCACCGGCGGCAGCACGTTCATCACCTCGCGCACCGTGGTGACGCCGCGGGCGACATGGGCCGCGGCCGACACGCGCAATGGCCGCATGCCCTCGGCGAGCGCCGTCTCGCCGACCTTGGCGAGATCCATGTTCGGCTGGATCAGGGCGCGCAGCGGCGGCGAGATGCGCATCATCTCGTAGATGCCGGTGCGACCGAGGAAGCCGGTCTTGCGGCATTCCAGGCATCCCTTCGGGGCATAGGTCTGCTCCGGCACCGGCAGCGACCAGCGATGGGTCAGCGCCGCCCAGGCGCGCACGTCGAGCGGCGCCGGCGCCTTGCAATGCGGGCACAGCGTGCGCACGAGGCGCTGGGCGACCACGCCGGTCAGGGTCGACTGGATCAGGTAGTTCGGCACGCCGAGGTCGAGCAGGCGGGTCAGCGCGCTCGGCGCATCGTTGGTGTGCAGGGTCGACAGCACGAGGTGGCCGGTCAGCGAGGCCTGCACGGCCATCTGCGCGGTCTCGAGGTCGCGGATCTCGCCGACCATGATGATGTCGGGATCCTGGCGCATCAGCGTGCGCACGCCGGCGGCGAAGTCGAGATCGATCGCGTTGTGCACCTGCATCTGGTTGAACTCGGGACTCACCATCTCGATCGGGTCCTCGACCGTGCAGACGTTGAGATCCGGCGTGGCCAGCACCTTCAGGGTCGAGTACAGCGTGGTGGTCTTGCCCGAGCCGGTCGGCCCGGTGACGAGGACGATGCCGTGCGGGCGCTCGACCATCTCGCGCCAGAGCGCTTCCTCGTCGGGGGCGAAGCCGAGCTGGCGGAACTCCTTGACGACGATGTCGGGATCGAAGATGCGCATGACGACCTTCTCGCCGAAGGCGGTCGGCATCGTCGACAGGCGCAGTTCCACCTCGCGCCCGCCCTGCGAGCGCGTCTTGATGCGGCCGTCCTGCGGACGGCGCTTCTCGGCGACGTCCATGCGGCCGAGGATCTTGATGCGCGAGGTCACCGCGGTCATCACCGGCGTCGGCAACTCGAACACCTTGTGCATGACGCCGTCGATGCGGAAGCGGATCAGGCTCGATTCGCGTCGCGGCTCGAGATGGATGTCCGAGGCGCGCTGCTCGAAGGCGTACTGCAGCAGCCAGTCGACGATGTGCACGACGTGGCGGTCGTCAACGCCGACCTCGCCGGTCTTGCCGAGCTCGACGAGCTGCTCGAAGTTGAGGATCGCGCGACCGTCGTTGGCTTCGATCTTGGCGTCCTTGGCGCGCTGGATCGAGCGCTGCACGCCCCACCATTCGGTGAGGTAGCGGCTGACGTCGAGCGGACTGGCGACCACGCGCTGGAGGTCACGGCGCAGGATGTGGCCGAGGTCGGCCATCCAGCGCGTGTCGAACGGTTCCGAGGTGGCGAACACGACCTGCAGCTCGCTGACCGCCACCGGCAGGATGCGGTAGCGCTGCGCATAGGCATGGCTGACGACCTGGGTCACCGCCGCCACGTCGATCTTCATCGGATCGATCTTGAGGTAGGGCAGCTTCGCGCGCGCAGCCAGCCACTGGGTCAGCACCTCGACGCTGAGCGGCTTGCCGGGATTGCGCGCGTCGTCGAACTTGAGGTTGGCGATGAGTGCCAGCGGATGCAGCTCGAGGCGTCCGCGAGCGGTGCGCACGTCGGCACGCACGCGCTTGACGTCGGCCTCGGTGATGAGGCCGTCCGCGTGCAGCGCGGCCAGCGTCTCGTCGAGTTCGAGGCGCACGTGGCGACCGAACGGCGGTGCGGCGTCCGCGGCCGGCGGGGCCTTCGGCGGTCGCATCGATTGCGTGGCCATGCAGGTCGTCCTCGGCGGGCGGGCGGCGTCGTTATACTAGCGCGCTTTGCCGACGCCCCCGTGAGAACCGCATGGCAGGACCGACCTTCCAGGACGTCATCCAGACCCTCAACCAGTACTGGGCAGGCCAGGGCTGCGTGCTGATCCAGCCGCTCGACACCGAGGTCGGTGCCGGCACCTTCCATCCGGCCACCTTCCTGCGCGCCCTCGGCCCCGAGCCGTGGACGGCGGCCTACGTGCAGCCTTCGCGGCGGCCGACCGACGGCCGCTACGGCCAGAATCCGAACCGCCTGCAGCATTACTACCAGTACCAGGTCGTGCTGAAGCCGAATCCGGACGACATCCTCGAACGCTACATCGGCTCGCTGAAGGCACTCGGCATCGATCCGCTCGTGCACGACCTGCGCTTCGTCGAGGACAACTGGGAATCGCCGACGCTCGGCGCCTGGGGGCTCGGCTGGGAAGTCTGGTTGAACGGCATGGAAGTCACCCAGTTCACCTATTTCCAGCAAGCCGGCGGCCTCGAGTGCCGGCCGGTCACCGGCGAGATCACCTACGGTCTCGAACGCCTCGCCATGTATCTGCAGAACGTCGACAACGTCTACGACCTGGTGTGGACGGTGGCGCCGCACGGCGTGGTCACCTACGGCGACGTGTTCCACCAGAACGAAGTCGAGCAGAGCACCTACAACTTCGAGCACGCCAACGTCGACAAGCTGTTCGCCTGGTTCGACACCTGCGAAGGCGAAGCCACGCGCCTGGTCGCCGCCGGCCTGCCGCTGCCGGCCTACGAACAGGTGATGAAGGCCAGCCACACCTTCAACCTGCTCGATGCACGCCGCGCGATCAGCGTGACCGAACGCCAGCGCTTCATCCTGCGCGTGCGCACGCTCGCGCGCGCGGTCGCCGAGGCGTATTTCGCCCAGCGCGAGAAGCTCGGCTTCCCCGGTCTGCGCACGTCACGGGAGGCTGCGTGATGACGAGCCACGACACCGCGCCGCTGCTGATCGAACTCGGCACCGAGGAACTGCCGCCGAAGGCGCTCGACGAACTCGCCACCGCCTTCGCCGCCGGCATCGTCGACGGCCTCGCCAGACGCGGCATCGCCGCCGACGCCGCGAACGCGCGCACGTGGTGTTCGCCGCGCCGCCTGGCCGTGCAGGTGCCGGCGGTCGCGCACCTGCAGCCGACGCAGAAATCCGAAGTGCTCGGCCCGTATCTCGACATCGGCCTCGACGCCGGCGGCGCGCCGACGCCGGCGCTGAAGGGCTTCGCGGCGAAGAACGGCATCGCCGTCGAGGCGCTCGAACGCAGCCGCGACGCCAAGGGCGAGCGTTTCGTCGCGCGCAGCGAGAAGCCGGGCCAGGCGACCGCGGCGCTGGTGCCGGAGATCGTCGCCGAAGCGGTCAAGGCGCTGCCGATCCCGAAACCGATGCGCTGGGGCGATCACGACTTCAGCTTCGTGCGCCCGGCGCACTGGCTGGTCGTCCTGCACGGCAGCGATGTCGTCGACATGGAACTGTTCGGCCTGCGCTCGGGCCGGCACTCGCGCGGCCACCGCTTCCATCATCCGCAGCCGGTGCACGTCGCCGATGCCGACGCCTACTACGAAGCACTGTACGCAGCAAAGGTCATGGTTTCGTCGGACGAACGTCGTAGAACAATCAAGGACCAGTGCCGCACGACCGCGACTGCCGCTGGTCTCGACCTCCTGCCTGTACTACCACCCGCACTTTTGGACGAACTGGTAAACCTTACCGAATGGCCTGTGCCGATCCTGTGCAAATTCGATGACGAGTATCTTGAGCTTCCCCATGAGGCGCTTAGAGCGACTATGGAAGGAAACCAGCGATTCGTCTCGACATATGAAAGACAGGCCGTGCCTGCTGATTTGCATGCGTCCGTTCAGAGTGCAGATGGAATACCCATTGATGTAATGTCGTTCCGCACCCTGAGCTCTTGGTTCTTCGGCATCGCCAACATCGAATCGAAAGACCCGGCGGAGATCCGCAAGGGCTACGAACGGGTGATCCGCCCGCGCTTCGCCGATGCCAGGTTCTTTTATGACGAGGACCGCAAGCAGCCGCTGGCCGCGTGGCAGGATGCGCTGAAGACGGTCACCTACCAGCATGCGCTCGGCAGCGTGTGGGAAAAATGCGTGCGCGTCGCCGAGCTCGCGCGCGTCATCGCCAACCGTGTCGGCGTCGATGCCGGCCTCGCCACCCGCGCCGCCGCGCTGTCGAAGTGCGATCTGATGTCGCGCATGGTCGGCGAGTTCCCCGAGCTGCAGGGCGTGATGGGTCGCTGCTACGCGAGCCAGGGCGAACGACCCGAGGCCGCCGAGGTCGCCGAAGCGCTCGACCAGTTCTACCGCCCGCGCTTTGCCGGCGACGGCATCGCGACCGGCAAGGTCGCCCAGGTACTGGCCGTGGCCGAGCGCCTCGACACGCTGGCCGGCATCTTCGCCGTCGGCCTCAAGCCGAGCGGCAACAAGGATCCGTTTGCCCTGCGCCGGGCCGCACTCGGCCTCGCCCGCACCTTCGTCGAAGGCGGGCTCGATCTCGACCTGCGCGCCCTGCTTGCCGAGGCCCTCGAGCTGTTGCCGGAGCAGGCCCTCGTCGCCGGGCTCGGCAAGGGCAAGGACGGCAAGCCGCCGGTGCTCGACGCCGGTGCACGCCGCGCCGCCCTCGCCGACGAGCTGTACGGCTTCATCTTCGACCGCCTGCGCGGCTACTACGCCGACCAGGGTTTCGGCAGCGAGGCGTTCGAGGCCGTGCGCGCGCTGGCACCGGCGTCGCTGGTCGATTTCGACCGTCGCCTGCGCGCGCTCGCCGACTTCGCGCGCCTGCCGGAAGCGCCGGCACTCGCCGCCGCGAACAAGCGCATCGGCAACCTGCTGCGCCAGGCCGGTGGCACGCCGGCAACGCTGATCGACGCGAACCTGGTCGAGGCCGGGGCCGAACGCGAACTGGTCGAGGCGATCGCCGTGACCGAACACGACCTCGCCCCGCTGGTCGCCGCCGGCGACCACGTCGGCACCCTGCGCCGGCTGGCCGCACTGCGCGCACCGGTCGACGCCTGGTTCGAAGCGGTCATGGTCATGGCCGACGATCCGGCCGTGCGCGCGAACCGGCTCGCCCTGCTGGCGCGCCTGCGTGCGATGTTCCTGCGCGTGGCCGATCTTTCGCTGCTGCCGGTGGCCACCTGAGGGCCTGCACGCACGACGCCGCCATTTGCGTAGAATCGCCCGGGTGAGAAGGGTCGCGCCGGCCACGCCGGCGCCTATGGGGGATCCACACGGCATGACTCCGCGCGACAGCGATGCCAGTACCACGCAACGTCGCACGATGCGTCCGCAGCGCAACGGCGGCAGCGGCCACGAGCCGGCCTGCCTGGTCGTGCTGCAGGGCCAGCGTCTCGGCCAGCGCATCGATCTCGACGAAAACCCGCTGGTCATCGGCCGTTCGCCGGAGGCCGAGTTCCAGATCCTCGAGCGCAGCGTGTCGCGCGAGCATTGCCGCATCTGGCTGGAGCCGGCCGGCTACCGCATCAAGGACCTCGACTCGACCAACAAGACCTTCCTCAACGATCAGCCGATCATCGAGGCCGAGCTGAAGGACGGCGACCACATCGCGGTCGGCAGCTGCGTGCTGAAGTTCATGGACCGGACCTCGGTCGAGGCGCGCTACCACGAGGAGATCTACCAGCTCGCCACCGCCGACCCGCTGACCGACCTCTACAACCGCCGCCAGTTCATCGAACTGCTGGAGAAGGAACTCGCCCGCGCGGCCAACCACAAGCGCCCGCTCGTGCTGCTGATCATGGATCTCGATCACTTCAAGTCGATCAACGACCGCTTCGGCCATCCGGCCGGCGATGCCGTGCTGAAGAAGGTCGCCCTCGCCTTGCGCGGGCTGGCCCGCGAGGAGTTCATCACCGCCCGCATCGGCGGCGAGGAGTTCGCCGTGGTGCTGCCCGAGCATGCGCTCGCCCAGGCGGTGCGCTTTGCCGAACGCCTGCGCGAGGGCATCGCCGGGCTGTCGCTGACCCTGCCCGGCGGGCCGCAGCAGGTCACCGTCAGCATCGGCGCCGCCGCCTGGGAGAACGGCATGAGCGGCACCGGCGATCTGCTGCGGGCCGCCGATGCCCAGCTCTACCGGGCCAAGCAGGACGGCCGCAACAAGGTCTGTTCCGCGCTCGACGCCTGACCGGCGCGGGTGCGCCGGGGCGTTCCCGGCTGCGCGAAAGTGACGTTTTCACGATTGCGCGTGCAACCGTGCCGGTTTATCGTGGGCGGCTCGCGGACGGAGCCGGTCCGCACACCCGAACCCCGTAGCGGCCCATCGACCGTTCACCGACGACGGACTATGCTGCCCGAACGTCCTACGACAGTCTTCGTCAATCGTTTTCGAGGATCTTCCATGTTCAAGCCCGTCGCCACTGCCCTGGCCGCTCTCGTCGTCCTTGGCGGCTGCAATTCTTCCCCGCCACCCGCCGGCAACACGACGGGCGCCAACGGCAACACGCCCGCGCCGGCCAGCACCCCGGCCAGCTCGCCACTCGGCACCACGGTGACCGGCTCGGTCGCCCTGCGCGATCCGATGACCATCGGCGAAGGGGCGCGTCTCGAAGTCAAGCTGGTCGATGTCGCCCAGCCCGATCTCGTCATCGGCGAATCGATCCAGCCGGTCTCCGGCCAGCCGCCGTACCGCTTCTCGCTCGAATTCGACCCGATGCGGATCGACCGCGAGCGCACCTACGTCGTCAACGCCCTGCTGTTCGACGGCGACCGCCGCTTCGCACCGGCGCTGCAATCGCCGGTGCTGACCCACGGTGCCGGCAGCACGATCGACATCACGCTGAACGCCGAAGCGACACCGGGCGAGCAGCTGAAGGAAGACTTCGGCAAGCTGAAGGCGCAGATCGGCGGCATGACGCGCATCCAGGACGCCTTCCTCGACGGTGACCTTTCGGTCGCCTGGGACGGCTTCGTCAGCAGCGGCCAGGTGCGCTACATGCGCGTCAACACCGAACTCGGCGAAGGCGAGACCGCGCAGCGCTCGAATGCCGAATACGCCTTCCTCGACGGCAAGCCGATGGTCGTGTTCAAGAAGAGCTCGGGCACGCGGGTTGGCTGGGACGCCGACGGCAAGCTCATCCTCAACGAGCGCAACAATGGCCAGGTCAGCGAGGACGAAGCGAAGGCGCTGCACGCCGATGCGCTGAAGGCGCTGGCGATGGGCCAGGCCAAGGTGCCGAAGAAGAAGTAAGCCGCAGCGCGGTCCGCTTCATCCCGAAAGGGCCGGCCTGCGCCGGCCCTTTCGTTTGACGGCTAGGCGGCGGGCAGCGTGCCCCCATTCAATTCGTCCCTGCGCGGAGCGGGAGGCGGATGCGCCGCCCTACCATCATCGCTTCAGCGCCGCTTGGCAGCACGCCAATCCGTGGATAACCTCACCCTCTGGCTGCCGGGCTCCGTCGTGGATTCCTGCCTTGCACGCACCGAAGCGAGTTGACACCCCCCCCCCCCGAGGATAGGGTTTCATTGCACTCCATAGGCGAGTGCGTAGTCAGCTCAAGGAGAGATGAATCATGAGGATCAAGATCATTGCAGCTGTAGCGATTGCGGGTCTTTCCAGCCTCGGCTCTGCAGCGGATCTCGGAAAGCAACGCCCGGCCCTGTTCTCGGAAGCGGAAGTGACGACCATTTCCGGCTCATCGGACGGCAGCACCATCGTTTCCCGAACATTCTTCGTTGATCGGTCAGTGCTCCATGCCGGGACGCCTCCCTCTGAATACGTCAACAGCGAGCCCGGAACCACGCCGCCTGAATCGCCGAATGAACCTGGCAACTGGGTTCCTCAAGACACGACCTCCGTCACGATCACCCAGCGCGGCGGTGGCTACCAGCGCGACACGATCTTCACGCGCACGATCGGCAATCCCTGGACCCGCAGTTCCGATCACATTTTCATCTGCCAGCCGGTATCCATGTGCTGGCCGTCGAACGTGGAATGAGTCATCGACCGGTTGCCAGAGCCCGGCCTTGCCGCCGGGCTTTTCGTTTCCGCTTGGACACCGGCGGCCACCGCCGGCCTTGAGCGTGCCGGCGGCCACCGCGGCGGCGTCCGTCGTCAGCCGCGCCGGGCGCGGGCGAATGCATCGGCGAAAGCATTGCCTCCGGCCGCGGCCGCCGGGGACGGCTTCGCCTTGCGGTCGCCACTCGCGGCCGCCACCGGCGTGCGTTCGGCGCGCGCGGCGCCGGGCTCGTCGCCGAGGCGCATGCTGAGGCCGATGCGCTTGCGCGCGACGTCGACCTCCATCACCTTGACCTTGACGATGTCGCCGGCCTTGACCACCTCGCGCGGATCCTTGACGAAGCGCTCGGACAGGGCCGACACGTGGACGAGGCCATCCTGGTGCACGCCGAGGTCGACGAAGGCGCCGAACGCGGCGACGTTGCTGACCACGCCCTCCAGCACCATGCCGGGCTTGAGGTCGCGGATGTCCTCGACGCCGTCGGCGAAGCTCGCGGTCCTGAATGCCGGGCGCGGATCGCGGCCGGGTTTCTCCAGCTCGCGCAGGATGTCGCGCACGGTCGGCACGCCGAAGCGCTCGTCGGTGTAGTCCGCGGGATTCAGCGCGCGCAGGAAGGCGCTGTCGCCGACGATCGACTTCACCTCGCGCCCGCAGCGGGCGAGGATGCGTTCGACCACCGGATAGGCTTCCGGGTGCACGCCCGAGGCATCCAGCGGATTCTCGCCATCGCCGATGCGCAGGAAGCCGGCGCACTGCTCGAAGGCCTTGTCGCCGAGACGCGGCACTTCGTGCAGCGCGCGCCGCGAACGGAAGGCACCCTTGGCGTCGCGATGGCGCACGATGTTCTCGGCGACACCGGCACTGAGGCCGGCGACCCGCGCGAGCAGCGCCGCCGAAGCCGTGTTGACGTCGACGCCGACCGCGTTGACGCAATCCTCGACGCGGCCGTCGAGCGCGTGGGCGAGCTTCACCTGGTTGACGTCGTGCTGGTACTGGCCGACGCCGATCGCCTTCGGATCGATCTTGACCAGTTCGGCCAGCGGATCCTGCAGGCGGCGTGCGATCGACACCGCGCCGCGCAGCGAGACGTCGAGCTCGGGGAACTCCCGTGCCGCAAGTTCCGAGGCCGAGTACACCGAGGCACCGGCCTCGCTGACCACGACCTTGCCGAGCTTCAGATCCGGGTGGCGCTTGATCAGTTCGCCGACCAGACGCTCGGTCTCGCGCGAAGCGGTGCCGTTGCCGATCGCGACGAGGTTCACGCCAAGCTGGCGGCAGGCCGTGGCGAGTTGCGCGATCGACGCGTCCCATTGCTTCTTCGGCTCGTGCGGAAAAATCGTGTGGGTGGCGAGCAGCTTGCCGGTGCCGTCGACGACGGCGACCTTGACCCCGCTGCGCAGGCCCGGATCGAGGCCCATGACGACCTTCGGCCCGGCCGGGGCGGCCATCAGCAGATCCTTGAGATTGTCGCCGAACACGCGGATTGCCTCGGCTTCGGCCTGTTCGCGCGCGCGACCGAACAAGTCGAGGGTGAGGTGCAGGTGCAGCTTCACCCGCCAGGCCTGGCGTGCGGTGTCGAGCAGCCAGCGGTCCGCGGCACGGCCGCGGTCGGCGATGCCGAAATGCACGGCGACGCGACCTTCGGCCTCGGCGTGGCCGAGTGCGGCGGCTTCGTCGAGCACGGCAGTCGCGTCGACGCCAGCCGCCGGGCGTGGCGCACGGGTCGGCATCGGCGCGAGTTCGAGATCGAGCACGCCTTCGTTGCGGGCGCGGAACAGCGCGAGCAGGCGATGGGAAGGAATCGTGCCGATCGCCTCGGCATGACTGAAATAATCGCGGTACTTCGCGCCTTCCTGTTCCTTGCCGGCGACGAGGCGCGCGCGAATCTGCGCCTTCGTCGTCAACCAGTCGCGCAGCGCGCCGACCAGGGCCGGATCCTCGGCAAAGGCCTCCAGCAGGATCGCGCGCGCGCCATCGAGTGCGGCCTTGACGTCGGCGACGCCCTTGCCGGCGTCGACGAATGCCGCCGCGGCCGCTTCCGGCAGCTGCTCCGGGTCCTCGCGCAGGGCGAGCGCCAGCGGTTCGAGGCCGGCTTCGCGGGCGATCTGTGCGCGCGTGCGGCGCTTCGGCTTGTACGGCAGGTAGAGGTCTTCGAGGCGCGCCTTGGTGTCGGCGGCGAGCAGGTCGCCGCGCAGGGCGTCGGTCATCTTCCCCTGCTCGTCGATGCTGGCGATGACCGCGGCGCGACGCTCCTCGAGCTCGCGCAGGTAGCCGAGGCGTTCCTCGAGCAGGCGCAGCTGGGTGTCGTCGAGGCCGCCGGTGACCTCCTTGCGGTAGCGCGCGATGAACGGCACGGTGGCGCCGCCGTCGAGCAGGGCGACGGCCGCCTCGACCTGTTGCGGACGCGCGGAGATTTCGGCGGCGATGCGGTGTTCGATGCTCTGCATGCGGGGTTCCATCGGTTCACGAAAGGGTGAAGTGAAGGCGAAAGCCTGAAACACGGAGGACACGGAGCACACCGAGGAAAAGCGAATTCACTGAAAAGCTTTTCTCCGTGTGCTCCGTGTGCTCCGTGCTTCAGGCTCTTCCTGCCGTCCCGGCGACGGATTCAGGCGACGTGGCGCGGCCGCTTCAGGTGCACGAGCAGCAGCGAGATCGCCGCCGGCGTGATGCCGCTGATGCGGCGCGCCTGGCCGATCGTGGTCGGCTGGTGGCGTTGCAGCTTGGCCAGCACTTCGGCGGAGAGGCCGCGCACGGCGGCGTAATCGAAGGCGTCGGGGATCGCGGTCGCCTCGTGGCGCGCGGCGCGCTCGACCTCGTCGCGCTGGCGGTCGATGTAGCCGGCGTACTTGACGCCGACCTCGACCTGCTCGGCGACGCGCGCATCGGCCACGCCGGGGCCGAAGCCGTCGACGCCGACCAGGCCGGCATAGTCGACCTCCGGCCGGCGCAACAGGTCGAGCGCATTCGCGTCACGGCTGATGGTGATGCCGAGTGCAGCGGCGAGGCGGCGCGCGGCATCGAGACCGGGGGCGACATGCAAGGCGGCCAGACGCGCACGCTCGGCTTCGATCGCATCCTGCTTGCGGCGCAGCGCGTCGAAGCGGACCGCGTCGACGAGGCCGAGCGCATGGCCCTGCGCGGTCAGGCGCCGATCGGCATTGTCCTCGCGCAGATGCAGGCGATGCTCGGCCCGCGAGGTGAACATCCGGTACGGCTCGATGGTGCCGTTGCTGGTGAGGTCGTCGATCAGCACGCCGATGTAGGCTTCGTCGCGACGCGGGGTCCATGGTGCTTCGCCGCGCGTGGCGCGGGCGGCGTTGAGGCCGGCGACGAGACCCTGCGCGGCGGCTTCCTCATAACCGGTGGTGCCGTTGATCTGCCCGGCGAAATACAGGCCGTCGATCGCCTTCGTCTCGAGTGACGGGCGCAGGCCGCGCGGATCGAAGTAGTCGTACTCGATCGCATAGCCGGGCCGGGTGATGTGGGCGCGCTCGAAGCCGCGGATCGAACGCACGAGCTCGACCTGCACGTCGTACGGCAACGAGGTCGAGATGCCGTTCGGATAGATCTCGTGGGTGTCGAGGCCTTCGGGCTCGATGAAGACCTGATGCGAGGCCTTGTCGGCGAAGCGCACGACCTTGTCCTCGATCGACGGACAGTAGCGCGGTCCGACGCCCTCGATCACGCCGCTGTAGAGCGGCGAGCGGTCGAGGCCGCCACGGATGATCGCGTGCGTGCGTTCGCTGGTGTGGGTGATCCAGCAGCTGACCTGGCGCGGATGCCATTCGGCCGAACCGAGGAAGGAGAAAACCGGCATCGGCACGTCGCCGGGCTGCTCCTCGAGGCCGCCGAGGTCGATGCTGCGACCGTCGATGCGCGGTGGCGTGCCGGTCTTCAGGCGATCGACGCCGAGCGGCAGTTCGCGCAGGCGCTCGGCGAGACGCTGCGCCGGTGCGTCGCCGGCGCGGCCGCCGGCATAGTTCGCCGTACCGACATGGATGCGCCCGGCGAGGAAGGTGCCGGCGGTCAGGACCACCGCACGCGCGGCAAAGCGCAGGCCGCCCTGGGTCAGCACGCCGGTGACGCGTCCGCCTTCGATGACGAGGTCGTCGACCGCCTGCTGGAACACCTGCAGGCCGGCCTGGCCCTCGACGAGGGCGCGGATCGCCGCCTTGTACAGCACGCGGTCGGCCTGGCAGCGGGTCGCACGCACGGCCGGTCCCTTGGAAGCGTTCAGCGTGCGCCACTGGATGCCGGCACGGTCGGCGGCGATCGCCATCGCGCCACCGAGGGCATCGATCTCGCGCACGAGGTGGCCCTTGCCGATGCCGCCGATCGCCGGATTGCAGCTCATCTGGCCGATCGTCTCGATGGCGTGGGTCAGCAACAGGGTGCGCGCGCCGGTGCGCGCGGCCGCGAGCGCCGCTTCGGTGCCGGCATGGCCGGCACCGACCACGATGACGTCGTAGGA
This sequence comes from uncultured Dokdonella sp., assembly GCA_934526015.1. Classification (GTDB taxonomy): domain Bacteria; phylum Pseudomonadota; class Gammaproteobacteria; order Xanthomonadales; family Rhodanobacteraceae; genus Dokdonella. Next base: position 11,099 of record CAKSZY010000014.1, on the reverse strand, counting down.
ACTGGACGGATCCATCACGGCAACCGGGGCATTCGGGGAAGTCGCGGATTCTACGTCGTGCGGCGATCACGCGCAGTTGGCACGGAAGCTGCTGTGTCTGTCCGTGCACTCCCACCGGCGCAGGCGTATGCGAGCACGCCGAGGACGGAATTCAGGGGCCGGCCGCGCGCCGGTGGGAGGACGCACACCCCGTTTCTCACGGGACCGGATGAGGCTGGCGCCCGGCGGTCTTAGGAACAGGGGGAATCCAAGAGGACCGTAGTGCCGGGCGCCAGGTTGACCGAATCCGATGTTCGTTCCGCACGCTCAAGGCCGCTTCCCGAAGCGACCTTGTTTCATTCTGCGACTGCCGAACGGTAACGGCAACTGCTTTTGACAGACTGTGACCCTAATCGCGGAAAAGCGGCAGTTCGGGCAACTCCCGTCCCCGCCGGGTCAGAAAGCGACAGGCTTCGTCATGGCCACCCCGGCCGCACGGCGTTTCCCGCCTGCAAGACCGGGTTTTCCGGCGCCTGCAGCGCGTTCTCCGTCACGGAACCGCACCGATCCGCCGCCGAATGCGACTTGGCACGCAGTTTGCTCCCTCTTCCTCAACACACTTCCACCAGGGGACCCGCCATGATCGCCGCCGCTTCCGCCATGAGCCTCAACCCGCTGTTCCTCCGCCACGACCTCATGATCGAACTCGGTCGCCTCGAAATGGCGATGGACGACATGCGCGAGCACGGCGTGCCCGACCAGGCCCGCCAGCAGGTCGCCCAGCTGGAAACCCGCCGCGCCCGCATCAACGAAGCGCTGAGCCGTCTCCCGGCCTGATCGGCATCACCCACGGTCGCGCCCGCGCTCCCCTGGCGTGGGCGGACCGGCAAGCCTGCACGAATGAAAAAGCCGCGCATTGCGCGGCTTTTTCCGTTTGCGGAGCGGTCCCGGCCGGTGCGAGCTATTCCTTGCCGCTGTTGCGGCTCGGCGCCGGACGCGGTGGCGCGGGCGCCGCGCGCGGAATCACCGCCGCGCGCGCTGCAGGTGCCGCCGGTGCCAGCCGCGTTGCCGGCGCCGGCCGCAGCGCCGGCGCGTGCCGGCGCGATGACGCGTTGAATGGCGGCAGCGGGGCGGGACCTTGCGCCTCGCGGGTGAACGCATGCGGGGTCACCCGCTCGCGCGGACTGCGCACCCGCGGGCGGTCGTCGGCGGACGGCCGCGGGTCGTGCCACGACCCATGCCACGGCGCGTACGGTCCGTACCACGGCCACGGCGAGGCCAGCCCCCAGCCACCCCAGCCGTACGGACCGTGGAAGCCGTAACTGCCGTATCCGCTGCCCCACCAACCCCAGCCGTCGTGGTAGTGGTCGCGTTCGATCACCACATCGGCGCCGGTCGCATCGTGATACCAGGCGCCGTTGCCGGCGTAGTGGTAGGTCGTTCCGGTGCTCGCGCAACCGGCCAGCGTGCCGACCAGGACGAGGGCAAGCGGCAAACGGATCGACACGGGATGTCTCCTTCGGACAACGACATCGTCACTATGCGCCCGTTGCGGGCGATTGCAATCCCGATGCTGCCCGCCGTTCAGCCTTCACCGAGGCTGCGTTCGAGGATGTCGGCGACATCGCGCGAGTGCACGCAGGCGGCCAGGCGCTCGAGTTCCACGCGCATGTGCCGGCGACGCGTCGCCTCGAATCGGCGCCATGAACCGAATGCGGTGGCCAGCCGTGCGGCGACCTGCGGCATGCTCGCATCGAGGCGCTCGACCGCGGCGCCGACGAGGCGGTAGCCGGCACCGTCGCGGCGGTGGAAGGCGAGCGGATTGCGCACGGCGAAGGACGTCAGCAGCGCGTGGACGCGGTTCGGATTGTCCCAGCGGAATTGCGGATCTGCGCCGAGTGCCTCGATCCGCGTGACCGTGTCGAAGTGCGGCGCGGTGGCCTGCACGGCGTACCACTTGTCGATGACCAGGGCATCGCCGGCATGGCGCGCGCGGAATCCGGCGAGGACATCGTCGGCATCGGCACTCGCGCCATGCACGAGGCAGGTCAGCGCGGCGAGGCGGTCGGTCAGGGTTGCGGCGTGCTCGTGATGGGCACGGGCAAGCACGTGATGGCGCCCGTCGGCCCGACACAGCAGGGCCAGGCAGCGGTTGCGCAAGCGCCGGCCGGCCTGCGCGGCGACCCCGTTGCCGGCGGTGGCCGCCGGCGCCAGCCGCGCGTAGCACGCCGCCAGCGGCGCGTGCAGGGCGGTGGCCAGCCGGGTTTCCACCGCCGTGCGTGCCGCGTGCACGCGCTCGGGGTCGATCTCGACCCGCGTTTCGGCGAGGGTGACTTCGTCGGCGAGGGTCAGCATCTCGGCGAGCGCGGCCGGATCGAGTGCGCCATCGGCGAGGGCGCCGCGCAGCGCCTCGATCCAGGCCGTCTCCATGTCGGCATCCAGCACGACGCCGTCGATGCGCGCCTCGACGATCCGGCGCGCCAGCGCATCGGCGCTGAACCAGCGGTTGAAACCGTCGTCCTCGTGGGCGGCGAGCACGGCGAGATCGCGCCAGGGAGCCGTGGCGAGCCGGACCGGTGCCGAGCAGCCGCGCAACAGCGAAGGCACCGGATCGCCATCAACGTCCTCGAGCACGACCCGCGCCTCGGCGGCATCGAACACGAAGGTGTGCGCATGCGCGGCGGCGCCGTCGCCGAGGCGCGAGGCGAGCGCCCGGCCGTCGCGGTCGAACAGGGCCAGGGCGACCGGAATCGGCAACGCCTGCTTGTCGGCCTGGCCCGGCGTCGGCGGCGTGTGCTGGCGCAACACCAGCGTGCAGCGGCGCGCGTTGGCGTCATGGCTTGCACTCCAGTCGAGCACCGGCGTGCCGGCCTGGCGATACCAGGCCAGCCACGCGGAAAGGTCGCGCCGGTTGGCGTCGCCGAGCGCGGCGAGGAAATCCTCCACGGTCACCGCGGCGCCGTCGTGGCGCTCGAAATACAGATCGAGGCCGCGGCGGAATCCGTCCGTGCCGAGCACGCCGGCGAGCATGCGGACGATTTCGGCGCCCTTCTCGTAGACCGTCGCCGTGTAGAAGTTGTTGATCTCGCGATACCGCGAGGGCCGCACCGGATGGGCGAGCGGACCGGCGTCCTCGGCGAACTGCACGCGCCAGAGCATGCGCACGTCCTCGATGCGGCGCAGCGTGCGCGAACCGAGATCGGATTCGAATTCCTGTTCGCGGTAGACCGTGAGCCCCTCCTTCAGGCTCAACTGGAACCAGTCGCGGCAGGTCACGCGGTTGCCGCTCCAGTTGTGGAAGTACTCATGGCCGACCACCGCCAGCACGTGGCGCAGATCGTCGTCGGTCGCGCTGTCGGCATCGGCGACCAGGTACTTCGCGTTGAAGATGTTGAGGCCGGTGTTCTCCATCGCCCCCATGGCGAAATCGTGGGTGGCGACGACGTGGAAGACGCCGAGCCGGTAACAGCGCCCGAAGCGGCGCTCGTCCCATGCGAACGCGGCCTTCAGGGATTCCATCGCGTGCGCACAGCGGGCGATGACATCGGCCTCGGCCCAGAGGACGAGGCGTACCTCGCGGCCTTCGGCGGTGAGATGGCGGTCCTCGATCGATTCGAGCCGGCCGGCGACGAGGGCGAACAGGTAGGACGGCCGCGGCTGCGGATCGACGAAGCGCGCCCAGTGGCGGCCGTCGTCGAGGTCGCCGGCGCCGTCGGCTTCGCCGCCGGCCAGCAGCACCGGGAAGCGCGCGCGGTCGGCACGCAGTTCGACCCGGTAGCGCGACAGCACGTCGGGCCGGTCGAGGCTCCAGGTGATGTGGCGGAAACCTTCGGCCTCGCACTGGGTGAGCAGGAATCCGCGCTCGACGTCGCCGCTGAGGTAGAGGCCCTGCAGGGTCGTGTTGGCCGCCGGATCGATGCGCGAGCGCGTTTCCACGATCGCCGCGTCACCCTCGATGTCGATGACGAGGGCACCGGGTCCGAGCCGCCATGACCCCGGCGCCGGCACTTCGCCGTCGATCAGCAGCGCCAGCAGTTCCAGTCCCTCGCCATCGAGGCGCAGGGGTTCGCCGGTGCCGGCCGCACGCCGGACGTGCAGGCGCGCCTGCACGACGGTGGCGCGCACATCGAGGTCGAACGCCAGTTCGATCTCGTCGATGTGCCAGGCCGGTGGACGGTAGTCCTCGAGGCGGACTTCGGTGGCGGAAGGGAATTCGGCGGTGCCCATGTGCACTGCGGGAATCGGCGGAACCCGCAGGGTAGGGATGCGCCGATCCGTTCCGCAAGGGCGGTGCCAGCCTGTATCGTCCGGCGTGAGCAATCGCCTGGCGGATGCGCGATGTCCGATTTCCCGTTTCCCCGCTTCATCGATCTCGAACAGGCGCGCGCGCGCATCGCCGGCCACGCGCAGCGCACGCCGCTGCTGCGCTCGCGCTCGCTCGACGCGCTGGCCGGCGCCGAGTTGCATTTCAAGTGCGAGAACTTCCAGCGTGCCGGCGCCTTCAAGTTCCGCGGTGCCTGCAATGCGGTGTGGTCGCTCGACGAAGCCACGGCGAAGCGTGGCGTGGCCACCCATTCCTCCGGCAACCACGGCGCCGCGCTCGCCCTTGCCGGACGCACGCGCGGCATTCCCGTGCACGTCGTCGTGCCGGAGGGTGCGGTGCGCTCGAAGCTCGCCGCGATCGAGGCCTTCGGCGCCACCGTGCACCGCTGTGCGGCCACCCTCGCCGCGCGCGAGGAAACCGCCGCGCGCGTCTGCGCGCAGAGCGGTGCCAGCCTCGTGCATCCGTATGCCGACGCGCGCGTCATCGCCGGCCAGGGCACCGCCGCGATCGAACTGCTGGAAGAACTCGGCGACGTCGACGCACTCGTCGCGCCGATCGGCGGTGGCGGCCTCGTCGGCGGCACCGCGATCGCCGCCGCGCGGCTCGCGCCGCATGCCCGCGTGTTCGCCGCCGAACCGGCCGGTGCCGCCGATGCCGCCGAATCGCTGCGCCGCGGTCAACGCATCGACGCGACGTTCGCGCCGCAGACGATCTGCGACGGCCTGCGTGCGCTGATCGGCGCGCCGAACTTCGAACTGCTGCGCCGGCATGACGTCGACGTGCTGACGGTCGACGACGATGCGACGATCGCGGCGATGCGCCTGCTGTGGGAGCGCCTGAAGATCGTCGTCGAGCCTTCCAGCGCGATCGTGCTGGCCACCGTGCTGCGCCATCGCGAGCGCTTCGCCGGCCAGCGCGTCGGCCTGGTCCTTTCCGGCGGCAATGTCGATCTCGATGCGCTGCCGTTCGGCAGGTGATCCGCGGCAAAGTCCCGTCGGCGACGCTCAACGCGGCGGACGGGTGATGCCGTACAGGGCGAGTGCGACCAGGCCGATGCCGATGCCCTCGACCGCGCCGGGCTGTTCGCCGAGCAGCGCCCAGGCGAACAGCAGGCCGAACATCGGAATGGCGAGGCTGGTCATTCCGGCGACGCCGGCCGGCAGGCGCTGGACGATGTAGGCCCACAGCAGCCAGGCGATGCCGGAAGCGAGCACGGCGTTGTAGGCCAGTGCGCCGATGAACGGCAGCGACCAGTCGATCGGCCGTTCCGGCACGAAACAGGCGACGACGATCAGCACGGCGGCACCGAACAGCATCTGCCAGGCGGTCAGCGACAGCGGCGTCACGTGGATGCGCGCGAACAGGCGCTTGGACACCACCACCGCCAGCGCCCAGGAAAGGCCGGCACCGAGCGCCATCACCATGCTGGCAAGACCGCCGAGGCCGCGCCAGGGTCCGATCACCAGCACGAGGCCGGCGGCGGCGACGCCGACCCAGGCCCATTGCGCCGCACGCATGCGTTCGCCGAGGCTGAAGCGGGCGAGCACGACCAGCCAGAACGGCATCGTGTAGGTCAAAAGGGAGGTGCGGCCGGCCGCGCCGTCGACCAGCGCCCACTGGATCAGCAAGCCGAACACGGCGATCTGCAGCAGGCCGACCAGCGCCGTCGGCAGCAGCGGCGGCGGTCGCAGCGGCTCGCCGCGCAGGCGCAGCAGGGCGAACAGGACGAGGGTCGCCAGTCCGGAACGCCAGGCGAGGAAGCCGACCGGCCCGGCGTGCTGCAGGACCTCCTTCATGACCACCCAGTTGTAGCTCCAGACCAGCGTCAGCGCGGCCAGTGCGGCCAGGGCGACGCGGCGGGAGCGGGAGACGGCAGGGACGGCGGGCGGCGTCACGATGGCGCGGATGATAGCCGGTGGATGCGCGCGGACCGGCCGGCCGCGTATCCTCGCCGGAGAAGTTTCCGGAGACTCGGGATGCCGTTCGAAGCAAGCAGTCCGGCCGCGCGCGCGATCGCGCTGGTCGGCGACTATTACGCCGCCTTCAACCGCGGCGACCGCGAAACCATGCTCGCCTGCCTCGCCGAAGAGGTCGCCCACGACATCAACCAGGGCGCGCGCGAGCAGGGTCGGGAGACCTTCCGCGCCTTCCTCGCGCGCATGGACGCAAGCTACCGCGAGCGCCTCGAGGACATCGTCCTGATGAGCAACCCCGACGGCACTCGGGTCGCCGCCGAGTACGTCGTGCACGGCGAATACCTGGCCGACGACGAAGGCCTGCCGCCGGCACGCGGCCAGCGCTACGTCCTGCCGGGCGGTGCCTTCTTCGACGTGCGCGACGGCCGCATCGCGCGGGTGACGAACCACTACAACCTCGCCGACTGGATCCGCCAGGTCGGTGGCTGAGCCGCTGCCCGATGACGGTCGCGTGCGCTGCGGCTGGGCCGACGGCAGCGCCGCCGAACGCGTCTACCACGACACCGAATGGGGCGTGCCGCTGCGCGGGGACCGCGCCCTGTTCGAGTTCCTCGTCCTCGAAGGCGCCCAGGCCGGTCTCAGCTGGCGCACCATCCTCGAACGGCGCGACCACTACCGGCGTGTCTTCCACGGCTTCGACATCGAGCGCGTCGCCGCCATGGACGAGGCCGGACTCGCCGCCTGCCTGCGCGATCCCGGCATCGTGCGCAACCGGCTCAAGGTGCTTGCCGCGCGCGACAACGCGCGCGCCGCACTCGCCCTGATCGCCGTCGAAGGCAGCCTCTCCGACTACCTGTGGTCGTTCGTCGACGGCCGGCCGATCGACAACCGGAACCGCCACCGCGACGACGTCGCCGCACGCTCGCAGCGTTCCGGGGCGATGAGCGCGGACCTGCGCCGGCGCGGCTTCCGCTTCGTCGGCCCGACCATCTGCCATGCCTTCATGCAGGCGACCGGCATGCTCAACGACCATCTGCTCGACTGCTTCCGGCACGCCGAATGCCGCCTCGCCGGATCGTGCGCATGAGCCGGCTCGTCGATTCGGCCGATGCCTTCCTCGAGGCCTTCGCCGCCCTGCCCGCGCGCCACCCGGCCACCGCGCGCGCCGCCTTCCTGGTCAGCCCGGCCGATTTTTCCCTCGCCGCCGAGTCGGCCAGCGACAACCGCTACATGGACCTCGGGCTCGCGGTCGATCCCGCCCGCGCCCTGCACGAGCATGCCGTGCTCGCGCGCCGGCTCGCCGAAGACGTCCCGGTGGCGACCTTCCCCGGCGATCCGGCGGCGCCGGACGGACTGTTCCCGAACAACGTCTTCGCCACCGTGCCGGGCCGCCTCCTCGTCGGCCGCATGCGCCACGCAGTGCGCCAACGCGAGGCCGCGCGGACCGACATCCGCGCCTGGTTCGACCTGCTCGGCTACCGCCCGCACGAGCTGCCAGCCGGTTGCGTCGCCGAGCTGACCGGCTCGCTGGTCATCGACCGCGCGCGCAAGGTCGGTTACTGCGGCCTGTCCGAGCGCTGCGACCGCGCCGGAGCGCAGGCCATGCACGAGGCCTTCGGCCTCGAGCTGACCTGGTGCTTCGATCTCGCCGCCGGCGAGTACCACACCAATGTCGTGCTGGCCGTGCTTGCCGGACGCGCGGCCCTCGTTGCCGCCGACGGCTTCGCCGATGCGCGCGTGCCGGCGGCGATCGCCCAGGCCCATGCCGGCGCCGCCGTCCTCCTCGATCGCGCGCAGAAGGAGGCCTTCGCGGCCAATGCGATCGCGCTGGCGCCGGAACGGGTGTGGATGAGCACGCGCGCCGCGGCCTCGCTGCGAGTCGACCAGGCCGACGTGCTGGCCGCGGCCGGGTTCCGCATCGGCGCCGTCGAACTCGGCGAGATCGAGAAGGCCGGCGGCAGCCTGCGCTGCTGCGTGGCCGAGATCTTCTGATGCACCCGGACGACCGCCGCGGGGCAAGTTCAGCGGGAATTCAAGCCGTGACGACAAGACTGCCCCGGCATTACCGCCATCGGATTCCGTCTCCGGCATCTCCCTCGATGATCAGATCTCCGGGCCTTCTTCCCATGCTGGCCTGCGCCATTGCCGCCACCGTCCTGGTCCCCCGGCCGCTGGCTGCGGCCGACGAACTGTCGGTGCAGCAGGCGGTCGAGAAGGTGCGGAAGGAATCCGATGCGAAGGTGTTGAGCGTGCAGACCCTGCAGGTCGGCAAGCGCAAGCTCTACCGCATCAAGCTGCTCACGCGCGACGGCCAGGTGAAGGTCGTCGACATCAAGGCCAACCCATGAGTGCCGGCATTGCGTCCGGCGGCAGGAGGAACCCATGCGTGTACTTCTCGTAGAAGACGAAGCGCCACTGCGCGAGACGCTCGCCGCGCGGCTCAAGCGCGACGGTTTCGCCGTCGACAGCGCCGGTGACGGCGAGGAAGGCCTGTATCTCGGTCGCGAGGTTCCGTTCGACGTGGCGATCATCGACCTCGGCCTGCCGAAGCTCTCCGGCATGGACCTCGTGCGCCAGTTGCGCGAGTCCGGGCAGCGCTATCCGATCCTCATCCTGACCGCGCGCTCGTCGTGGCAGGACAAGGTGCAGGGCCTCAAGTACGGTGCCGACGATTATCTGGTCAAGCCGTTCCACGTCGAGGAACTGCTGGCGCGCCTGAATGCGCTGGTGCGCAGGGCCAGTGGCTGGTCGCGCCCGCTGCTCGAATGCGGCCCGATCGTGCTCGACACCACCGCGCAGACGGTCAGCTCCAACGGCAACACCGTCGACCTCACCAGCTACGAGTACAAGGTGCTGGAGTACCTGATGATGCATGCCGGTGAACTGGTCTCCAAGGCCGACCTCACCGAGCACATCTACCAGCAGGACTTCGACCGCGATTCCAACGTGCTCGAGGTGTTCATCGGCCGCCTGCGCCGCAAGCTCGACCCGGAAGGGACGATCAAGCCGATCGAGACGGTGCGCGGACGCGGCTACCGTTTCGCCCTCGAACGCACCGACACGGCTCCCGACGAGGGCGCCGCCCCGGTCGAGGAAGCGCGCGCGGACTGAGCGGCGGCTGCCGCGATGGCGCAACCGCTTTCCCTGCGGGCCCGCCTGCTGGCCGCGGCGGGCTTCGTCCTTGCGGGCTTCCTCGGCCTCGCCTTCTTCGCCCTCGACAAGGCGTTCCACGAGGCGTCGATGACCTCGCAGCGCGAACGCCTGCAGGGGTACCTGTTCGCCTATCTCGCCGGCGCCGACACCGCGCGCACCGGCACCCTGATCCCGCCCGAGGTCGGTCCCGATCCCCGCTTCGACCGGCCGGCCTCGGGTCTCTACGCCGCCATCGTCGGCGACAACGTGCGCAACGCCCACGACCGCGAATGGCGCTCGCCGTCGGCGCTCGGCATGGAACTGCCGTTCGCGGCGGAACTGCCGGCCGGCGAGGTGCACTTCAGCGGGCCGCTGGCCACGCCGGGCGGCGAGATCTACGTGCTGTCCCAGGGCATCGAGTGGAACCTGGCCAACCGCGATCCGCTCAAGCTGACCGTGCACATCGCCGAGGACGGCGTCGAGATGGCGCGCCAGGCCAGCCAGTTCCGCCGCACGCTGTTTGCCTGGCTCGGCGGGCTCGGCGTGCTGCTGCTGTTGCTGCTGCTCGCCGTGCTGCGCTGGAGCCTCGCCCCGCTGCGCAAGATCGCCACCGACCTCGAACGCGTCGAACGCGGCAACCAGGAACACCTGGCCAGCGACTACCCGGTCGAACTTTCGGGCCTCGCCACCAACCTCAACACCTTCATCGACTCCGAACGCGACCGTCTCAAGCGCTACCGCAACACGCTGTCGGATCTCGCCCACAGCCTGAAGACGCCGCTGGCCGTCATGCGCACCCAGCTCGAGTCGGAAAGCGAGGGCCGCAGCCTGCGCTGGACCATACTCGAGCAGGTCGGGCGCATGGACGAGATCGTCGCCTACCAGCTGTCGCGCGCGGCCACCTCCGGCCGCCAGACCTTCGCCACCCCGCTGGTCCTGGAGCCGTATGCCGAGGAAGTCGTGCAGAGCCTGGAAAAGGTGTACGCGGGCCGCAACGTGCTTTGCGAATTCGACATCGATCCGGCGGCGCGTTTCCACGGCGACCAGGGCGACCTGCTCGAACTGCTCGGCAACCTGCTCGAGAACGCCTTCAAGTGGGCCCAGCACCGGGTGCTGCTGAGCGCGCGTCCGAGCCAGGATCGCGGCGAGCGCCGGGCCGGCCTCGTGCTCTGCATCGAGGACGACGGCCCCGGCATTCCGGAGGAACGCATCGCCCACGTCCTGCAACGCGGCGTGCGCGGCGACGAGCGCGTGCAGGGCCACGGCATCGGCCTGTCGATCGTGCAGGACATCGTGCGCGCCTATCGCGGCACCCTGCAGGTGACGCGCTCGCCGACACTGGGCGGCGCCCGCTTCGAGGTGCGCCTGGAGAGCAGCTGAGCAAGCGTGTTTCAATCGTTCGCTTTCGATGAAGGTCGATGAGAAAAGCCTGAAACACGGAGCACACGGAGCACACGGAGAAAAGCCTTTGGACGATCTCTGCTGTTTCTCCGTGTACTTCGTGACCTTCGTGTTTCCGTCTTTTGTCTCGCCTGCAGGGGATGGCGGGCTTTGAGGCGGAACGACCGGAACACGACGGAAAAGCGCATCATTCACCGGCTTCTCCTCCGTGTGCTCCGTGTGCTCCGTGTTTCAATCTTTCGCTTTCGATGAAGATCGAGGAAAAAGACGGAAACACGGAGCACACGGAGCACACGGAGAAAAGCCTTTGGACGATCTCTGCTGTTTCTCCGTGTACTTCGTGACCT
>CAKSZY010000013.1 GCA_934526015.1 uncultured Dokdonella sp. | reverse complement strand
GTCGATTGCAACCCACCTCCCACGGCCCCTCATCCGGTGCTGCCGCACCACCTTCTCCCCGCTGCGCGGGGCGAAGGGACGGCTGGTGCTGTCGCAAGAATGCAAGGCTGCACTCTGGTGAATGCGCATGCTGGTCAATGGGACCCGCATGCGATCTACGATAAACGGTGAAGCCGCGGCGGTTGCCGGCGTGCCTCTGGCACAATCGCGTGATGGAAACCTATCTCGTTGGCGGTGCGGTGCGCGACCGGCTGCTCGGCCGCCCGGTCGCCGACCGCGATTTCGTCGTCGTCGGCAGCACCCCCGAGGCGATGCTGGCCGCCGGTTACCGGCCGGTCGGCAAGGACTTCCCGGTGTTCCTGCACCCGCAGACGCACGAGGAGTACGCGCTCGCGCGCACCGAGCGCAAGAGCGGACGCGGCTACCACGGTTTCCAGTTCGTCGCCGATCCCTCGGTGACGCTCGGGGACGACCTCGCCCGCCGCGACCTCACCATCAACGCGATGGCCGAGGACGCCGACGGCCGTCTCGTCGATCCGTACGGTGGCGCGCACGACCTCGAGGCGCGCCTGCTGCGGCACGTCTCGCCGGCCTTCGTCGAGGATCCGGTGCGCGTGCTGCGCGTGGCACGCTTCCTCGCCCGCTATGCGCCGCTCGGTTTCCGCATCGCCGGGGCGACGATGGAACTCATGCGCACGATGGTCGCCGAAGGCGAGGTCGATCACCTGGTGCCCGAGCGGGTATGGGCGGAAACGCGCAAGGCGCTGGCCGAACCGCAACCGTCGGCTTTCCTGCAGGCCTTGCGCGCCTGCGGCGCCTTGCGCGTGCTGTTCCCGGAAGTCGATGCGCTGTACGGCGTACCGCAACGTGCCGAGTTCCATCCCGAGGTCGATACCGGCGTGCACGTGGAGATGGTCGTCGACATGGCGGCGCGGCTCGCGCCCGGCGACGACCTGATCGGTTACTGCGCGCTCGTCCACGACCTCGGCAAGGCGCTCACGCCGAAAGACGAGCTGCCCAAGCACATCAAGCACGAGGAACGCGGCGTCGACCCGGTGCGCGCGGTCTCGCAGCGGCTGCGCGTGCCGGTGGAACATGCCGCGCTCGCCGAACTGTGCTGTCGCCTGCACCTGCTCTCGCATCGTGCCGCGGAGTTGAGACCTGCGACCGTGCTCGGCCTGTTCGAGCAGCTCGACGCCTTCCGCAAGCCGCAGCGGGTCGAGCAGTTCCTCACCGTCTGCGAAGCCGACAAGCGCGGCCGTCTCGGCCATGCCGAATCGGACTATCCGACGGGACCGCTGCTGCGCGATGCCTTCGCTGCGGCCTGCACGATCAAGGCCGCACCCTTTGTCGCCGCCGGCCTCGAGGGTCCGGCGATCGCCGAAGCGATGCGCCGCGAGCGGGTGAAGGCGATCGCGGCGCTGCGGCGCGCGGATTGATCCGCTTCAGCGCGCAGGCGGCGTGTAACCGAGGAAGTCGAACGCGGACTGCAGCATCGCCAGGGTGCCGCTGCGCAAGGCGCCCTCGTCGACGAAGAAGCGCGGCGAGTGGTTGCTCGGGGCGGTGTCCGGATCCTGCCCCTGCGGGGTGGCGCCGAAGAAGAAGTAGACGCTCGGCGCATCGGCGCCGATGGCGAGATGGGGGAAGTCCTCCGACGCGGTCCAGCGCTTCGCGTCGATGACCCGATCCTTGCCGAGCGCGTTCTCGATGCTCGCGCGCACGCGTGCGGTCAGCGCGGGATCGTTGTGGTTGACCGGATTGCTGCCCGGCACGACCGGGATCTGCGCCTCGACCGTGGCGCCGTGGGCGGCGGCGACGTGCTCGGCGACGTTGCGCAGGTCGGCCAGCGCCTGCTCGCGCATGGTGCTGTCGAAGGTGCGCACGGTGCCGTGCAGTTCGGCGCGGTCGGGCACGATGTTGAAGCGCTGGCCGCCTTGGAAGATGCCGAAGGTGATGACGGCCGGCTCCTTGTTGATGTCGAGGCGGCGGCTGACGATGGCCTGCGCGGAGGTGACGATCTCGGCGCCGGCAACGATCGGATCGATGCCACGCCACGGGGTCGCGCCGTGGCTCTGGCGCCCATGGATGGTCATGCGGAAGGTGTCCGAACTGGCCATCATGCCGCCCGGCCGCAAGGCGACGGTGCCGACCGGATAGGCGCTGGTCACGTGCATGCCGAAGATCGCGTCGGGACGGAAATCCTTGAACAGGCCCTCCTCGACCATCAACGGCGCGCCGCCGGTCTCGCCGGGTGGCGAACCTTCCTCGGCCGGCTGGAAGATCAGCATCACCGAGCCGGGCAGATCCTTGCGCACGGCGGCGAGCGCAGCGGCGATGCCGAGCGTGGTCGCGGTGTGCACGTCGTGGCCGCAGGCATGCATGACGCCGACCGTCTTGCCGAGATATTCGCCCTTGGCTTTCGAGGCGAACGGCAGATCGACCTCTTCGGTCACCGGCAGTGCGTCCATGTCGGCGCGGATCGCCAGCTTCGGTCCCGGCCGGCCGCCTTCGAGGATGCCGACCACACCGGTGTGGGCGATGCCGGTGCGTACCTCGTAGCCGAGCTTCTTCAGCTCTTTCGCGACGATCCCGGCGGTGCGTGTCTCGCGGTTGCTCAGCTCGGGGTGCTGGTGCAGGTCGCGACGCAGTTCGGTGATGCGCTCGAGCCGCGCATCGACGAGGGTGGCGGCGTCGGTGGCGTGCGCGGCCGGTGCTGCGAAGGCAAGCAGGGCGACGGCGACGGCGACGGGAGTCGGGCGATGCATGGCGTTCTCCGAAGCGAGGCAGCAGTCAAGCGCAGCCACCGTGGCAGTGCAAGGGCCCTGTGCGGAGAAGCATCGATGGGCCGCCGAGCGTCAAGCCTGGCCGACATGGGCGAGTGCAAACGGTCAAGCCCGTGACTTGCCGGAATCAGTCAGGGCTCTTCCGCTCCAGGGTGGCGGAGGCACTGATCGAACAGTGCATGCAGCCTGGTCGACACGCACTCCAGTGGCGAGTCGATGAAAGAATGCCTGCCGGTCTCTTGCCTTGAACCGCCTGAACAGGATGTTAGCAAGGAAAAGCAGGCTGTCCCCTCGGCCGAGAGCGGCACCCTGTCAAACAGTTTCCGCACGGACTCGTTGCGCAAGATTCCGTTCCGCGCTGGTCGGAGCGGCTTGCCGGGTTGCCGGTCCGTGCAATCTCCTGGGGAGGAAAATCCATGAAGAAGCTCGTTGCTTTGCTCGCGCTTGCGGCACTGGCCGGTACGGCCTCCGCGCAGACCATCACCTTCGACTTGTCGGGCATGACCTACGAGTCCGGCACCCCCACCGTCCTCACCATGCCCGGCGCCGCCGGCACGGTGAGCAACGTGCAATACAACTTCGGCGCCGCGGGCCAGAACGGCTCCTGGACTTCGGAAGTCTCCATCGAGCTTTCCTCGCCCTCCGGCACGCTACCGGCTCCGATCGCCACGACCGCCTCTACGGGTGGCCTGATCGCCTCCACTCCGAGCGATGCCGGCACCATCGTCTGGACCACCGCCCCCGGTCCGTCATGGAACATGAACCCGACCCCTGACATCAACCTCGCCTGGCCAAATGCCACGACCGCGGGAACCGCGGCGGGTGCCAGCGCCAAGCTCAACGGCCTGAGCAGTGCCGGCACCTGGACCCTGCGCGTCTTCGACTCCTACAACGATTCGGGCACCGATGGCGCCTTCGCGCCGAATTCCACCATCACCGTCCAATACACCGCCGGTGCCACACACGATTTCACGTTCAGCGCCGCGCAGGCGGATTTCGGCAACGTGGCGGTAGGCGCAACCAGCGGCACGCAGACCCTGACCCTCACCAACGCCGGCAGTGCCGAAGGTTCCGAGACACTTTCCTTCAGCGGCGCGCCGTTCGCGATCGTCGGCGGTACCTGCCCCAGCGGCAGCGTCACCCTCGGCGCGGGCGCTAGCTGCACCATCGACTTGGCATTCAGCCCGACTGCGACAGGCGCAGCCAACGGCACGCTGTCCGTGGCCGACCAGAACCGCGGCACGCTCATCACCACCGTGGCGCTCGTCGGCAACGGCACCGAGCCGGTGGGTTCGCCCGTCTTCGGCTTCAACCTGGCGACGCTCAACTTCGGCAACATCACGGTCGGTGGCGCGAGCGCGGCACAGACGGTGACGCTCACCAATTCCGGCAGTGCCGCCGGCCAGATCTCCGCCTTCACCATCGCCGCGCCGTTCTCGATCAGCGGCGGCACCTGCGGCGCCGCGCCCACGCTGGCGGCGGGAGCCAGCTGCAACGTGAACGTGGTGTTCTCGCCCACCTCCCCAGGCGCTGCGGCAGGCGCGCTTTCGTTCACCGTCGGCGGGACCGGGACGTTCGGCACGATCACGAGCGTGTCGCTCAACGGCACGGGCGTCGCAGCAGGCGCGCCTTCCATTCCGCTTCCGGTGAACTCGCCGTGGGCACTGGCCGCACTGCTGCTCCTGTTCGGCCTGATCGGCGGAACGAGGCTGCGCCGCCGCTGCTGATCGGTACTGCTGGCCGGGCTTCCCGGCCCGACGCAAAACGCCCGCCCTCAAGGCGGGCGTTTTCGTTTCCAGGCAAGCGCACGATTCGCCCGCCGCGGACGCATCCGCTGCACGGCGTGCGTGTGCAATGCCGGATTCCGCTGCGCCGGGCTGCCATGTGCCCGATGCCTTGCCTCGGCGCTTTTCCTGCGCAGGGCCGGGAGATTTCCCGCTTGCCGCATCGACGGTGTCGGTGTCGGCTCAGGCGCAGACTCAGGCGAGATGCTCGCGCGTCATGTATTCCTCGCTCTGCATCTCGATCAGGCGCGACTCGGTGCGCGCGAACATCGCGCGCAGGCGCCGGCCGTCGTAGAGCTCGACGATCGGCACGGCCGCCGACAGCACGAGGTTGACGCCGCGGTCGTAGGCCTCGTCGACGAACTCGATGAAACGCTGCGCGGCATCCTCGGTCTGCGGGGTGAACTCGGGGACGCCGGAAACGAGGATCGTGTGGTAGCTGCGGGCCAGCTCGATGTAGTCGGCGACCCCGCGCGGCCCCTCGCAGAGCGCGGTGAAATCGAACCAGATGACGCCGTCGGCCTCGCGCCGCACCTCGACCGGACGATCGTTGAGGATCATCGGGAAGCCTTCGCGCTCGTGGCCGCGGGCGACCCGCTGGAAGGTCGCCCGCAGGGCGCGCTCCGCCGCCGCGTCGGGCGGCGTGTGGTAGACCGGCGCCTGGCGCAGCGCGCGCAGGCGCCAGTCGATCGGCGAGACCAGTTCGAGGATCTCGCAGTGCGTCTCCAACAGGGCGATCGCCGGCAGGAAGCGCGCACGCTGCAGGCCGTCGCGGTAGAGGTTCGCCGGTGCCGTGTTCGAGGTGGTCACCAGCACCACGTCTTCGGCGAACAGCGCCTTCAGCAGGTTGGCGAGGATCATCGCATCGCCGATGTCGAGCACGAAGAACTCGTCCAGACAAAGCACCTCGGCGCCGGCGGCGATGCGCGCCGCCACCTCGACCAGCGGATCGCGGTGGCCGGCGAGTCCGCGCAGTTCGGCATGGATGCCCTGCATGAAGCGGTGGAAGTGCACGCGCTGCTTGCGCGGCGTCGGCAGCGACTCGAAGAAGAGGTCCATCAGGAAGGTCTTGCCGCGACCCACGCTGCCCCACAGGTAGAGGCCGCGCGGCGCCGCCGGCCGCGTGCCGCGCAGGCGCTGCCACAGGCTCGGCGGGGTCCGTGCGGCCAGTCCGGCATGGATGCGGTCGAACGCGGCGAGCGCGGCTTGCTGGGCCGGATCGGCCTGCCATTCGCCCGCCTCGACTCCGCGCGCGTACCTCGCGCCCGGCCGTTCGACGGCACTCATGCCGGCGTGCGCGGTGCCGGCAGGTGCGCGCGCATGGCGTGCTTGATCGCTCCGCGCAGGTCCATCAGGCGGCGGTGGAAGAAGTGCGAGGTTTCCGCCATGCGCACGAGATGGGGCGGCTTCGGCAAGGTCTCGATCCAGTCGAACACGGCGGCCGGATCGACGATCTCGTCTTCCTCGCCCTGCACGACCAGCCACGGGCAGTCCGGCAGCTCGATGGACTCGAAATCCCAGCGCCCGACCGGCGGCGCGATCGAGATCAGGGCGGCGGCATCCAGCGGCTTCGCCGCCGCCAGGGTGATGTAGCTGCCGAACGAGAACCCGGCCAGCCACAGCGCGTCGCCGGGACTCGCGGCGCGCGCCCAGGCCACCACGGCGGCCAGATCGTCGGCCTCGCCGCGACCTTCGTCGTGACTGCCGGCGGAGTGGCCGACGCCGCGGAAATTGAAGCGCACGCAGGCCAGACCGAGTTCGCGCAGCGAGCGCTCGACGATCGTCACCACCTTGTTGTGCATGGTGCCGCCATGCAGCGGATGCGGATGGCAGATGACGGCGACGCCGCGCACCGCGTCGCTCCCGGCATCGGCCGGCGAGGTCGTCACTTCGAGAGCGCCGGCCGGACCCGGCAGCAGGAAGGTGACGTGCTCGGCGGGGAAGACCGGCGGTGGAGTGGCAGGTTCGGACGGCATGAGGGGATGATAAGGCAGGGGCCAGGGCTAGGGACTAGGGACTAGGGACTAGGGGCAAGGGACTAGGGGCTAGGGACTGGGGACTGGGGACTGGGTACTAGGGGCTAGGGGCTAGGGGCTAGGGGCTAGGGCCAGGGCCAGGGCCAGGGCACGCAAATCGACGATCGGGACCAGTTCGATAGTGCGCAACAATGGCCGTACAACTTGTTCGGATGCGCTGACGTCTGGTTGTCGCGCCCTAGCCCCAAGTCCCTAGCCCCTAGTCCCTAGTCCCTAGTCCCTCGCCCCCAATGAACCATCTCGCCCATGCCCTTTTGTCGGGAACCGAGCCCGGTCTCGTGCTCGGCGGGCTGATGGGCGACTTCGTCCACGGCCGCATCGACCCGGGCCTGCCGGACGGCCTGCGCCGCGGCATCGCCCTGCATCGCGCGATCGACAGCCACACCGACGCGCATCCGTTGATCGCCACCCTGCGCACGCGCTTCGTGCCGCCGTTCCGGCGCTATGCGGGGATCATCATCGACATCGGCTTCGACCACCTGCTCGCCCGCGATTTCGGCCGCTGGAGCGACGAGCCGCTGGCCGCGTGTTCGCGGCGCCTGCACGAGCTGGTCGATGCCGCGCCGGTGCCGCTGCCGGCGCGCATGCAGGCGTTCGTGCGCTACATGCGCGCGCACGGCCTGCCGGCGGCGTATGCCGAGCGCGCGGTGATCGCGCAGGTGTTCGCCGGCGTCGCCACGCGCCTGCACCATGCCAATCCGCTCGAGCACGCACCGCAGGAGATCGCCCGGATCGGCACGGCGTTCGAGGACTGCTTCGCCGCGTTCCTGCCGCAGCTGATCGACTTCGCCGGCGCCTGGCGCGAAGCGCACCCGCCGCCGGCGGAGAACGGCGCCGAGGCAGCGGGCGAAGCCCGCAGCGCCGCGGCGCCGAACGCTCAGACCGAGTAGTACATCTGGTATTCGATCGGGTGGGTGGCGGCGCGGAAGCGCGTGACCTCGCCCATCTTCAGTTCGATGTAGGCGTCGATGAAGTCGTCGGAAAACACGCCGCCGGCCTTGAGGAAGTCGCGGTCGCGGTCGAGCGCGTCGAGCGCCTGGTCGAGGCTCGAGCAGACCTGCGGGATGTTCTTCTCCTCTTCCGGCGGCAGGTCGTAGAGATCCTTGTCGGCCGGTGCACCGGGATCGATCTTGTTGAGGATGCCGTCGATGCCGGCCATCAGCAGCGCGGCGAAGGTGAGGTAGCCGGAGTTCATCGGATCCGGGAAGCGCACCTCGATCCGGCGCGCCTTCGGACTCGACACGAACGGGATGCGGCAACTCGCCGAGCGGTTGCGTGCCGAGTAGGCCAGCATGACCGGCGCCTCGAAACCCGGCACCAGGCGCTTGTAGCTGTTGGTGGTGGAGTTCGAGAAGGCGTTGATCGCGCGCGCATGGCGGAAGATGCCGCCGATGTACCACAGCGCCGTCTGCGAAAGCCCGCCGTAGAGGTCGCCGGAGAACAGGTTGACCCCGCCCTTGGCCAGCGACTGGTGCACGTGCATGCCGGAGCCGTTGTCGCCGACCAGCGGCTTGGCCATGAAGGTCGCGGTCTTGCCGTTGCTGTGGGCGACGTTCCTGACCACGTACTTCAGCATCTGCAGCTCGTCGGCCTTCTTCGTCAGGGTGTTGAACTGCACGCCGATCTCGCACTGGCCGGCGGTGGCGACTTCGTGGTGGTGCACCTCGACGACCTGGCCGAGTTCGCCGAGCACGTTGCACATCTCGCTGCGCAGGTCGTGCAGCGAGTCGACCGGCGGCACCGGGAAATAGCCGCCCTTCACCCCGGGACGATGGCCGCTGTTGCCGCCGTCGAAACGCTTGCCGGACGACCACGCAGCCTCTTCGGACTCGATCTCGAAGAACACCTTGCCCATGTCGTTCTGCCAGCGCACCGAGTCGAACACGAAGAACTCGGGTTCGGGACCGAAATAGGCGGTGTCGGCGATGCCGGTCGACTTGAGATAGGCCTCGGCGCGGCGCGCCAGCGAGCGCGGGTCGCGCGAGTAGGCCTGCATGGTGTGCGGTTCGAGCACGTCGCAGTGGAGGATCAGGGTTGGATCGGCGACGAACGGATCGACCACCGCCGTATCGGCATCGGGCAGCAGGACCATGTCCGACTCGGCGATGCCCTTCCAGCCGGCGATCGACGAGCCGTCGAACATCTTGCCGTCCTCGAAGGTCGCCTCGCTGATCGCCGACGCCGGGAAGGTCACGTGCTGCTGCACGCCGCGCAGGTCGGCAAAGCGCAGGTCGACATACTGGATGTTGCGGTCCTTGATCAGGGTGAGGACGTTTTCGACAGACACGGACATGGAGACCTCGGCAAGGGAATGGCGAAACCCGTCCAGCAACCGCCGTGCCAAGCCTGCTGCCGTGCAGCAACCTTTTTACATCAATGACTTGATAAGCACGCGATCCGCACCGGGTCGCGAAATGCACGCATCCTGTGCATCAATGCCACTCATTGCACCAATTCTGCTCGTTTTCCTGCGCGAGGCCGCCAGCCGCACCGCTCCCGGTGGCGGGCGCAGAAACAAAAACGCCGCCCGGAGGCGGCGTGGATCGTGTCGACGCGGGCGGGCAGTCACTTGACCTGAGCGATCATCCACTCGACGGTGGCCTTGACCTGCTCGTCGTTGAGGGCGGCATTGCCGCCGCGCGCCGGCATCAGGCCGAGGCTGCCGGTGAAGCCCTCGGTCGCGTGCTGGATGAGGGTGTCGACGCCGAGCGCGATGCGCTGGTTCCAGTGCGCCGCGTCGGTCAGCTTCGGCGCGCCGCCGGCACCGCTGCCGTGGCAGGCGCTGCAGAGGTTGGTGTAGATCATCGAGCCGTCGGTGGTGCCGCCGTAGGCGACCTGCGAGGCCGCCGCGGCGCGTGCCGCCTCTTCCGCCGCGGCAATCGCCGCGCGACCGGTCTCGCCGGCATGCACGCCGCCGACCGGCGCGAGGCGCTGTTCGACGACCGCGGCCTGGTTCGCCGTCCGCGCCGGCTTGTTTGCCTTGCTGTAGACCAGGCTCGACAGCCCGATCAGGACCAGGGCAAGGACGATCAGCGCGGAGATCAGCTGGGCAAAATGCTTGAGGAAGACCGCATCGGTCTGCGGGACGGGATTGCTCACGGAGGGCCACCTCTTGGCGCGCCCGACCCCACTGGCGGGCGCAATTCGACGCGCAAGTATAGCCAGCGCCTTCCGCACGCGGAAGGGCGCGCCTTGCCGGGGGCGTTGGTCGGCATGGCGCCGGCACGCTATCATCCGCGCCGCGTCATGGCCGGACGGCGTCCCGCCGCCACGCATTCCGCGCTTCGCCAATCCGTGCGCCCGTAGCTCAGCTGGATAGAGTACCGCCCTCCGAAGGCGGTGGTCGGAGGTTCGAATCCTCTCGGGCGCGCCATTCCGCGACGTTGCCGCAGCGGCGCATGGCGCAGGGTTCCTGCCGGCACCCGGATTCGAACTGGGGACCTACCGCTTACAAGGCGGTTGCTCTACCAACTGAGCTATGCCGGCACAGGACGGCGGATTCTAGTCGCTCGCGGCGCGGCTGGCGACGCGGCGCGCTAAAAGCAGTCGATCACCTGTTCGCCGACACCGGCGCCGACGCGGCGTGCCGGCGGCGTGGCATCGCGCGCGATCGCGTAGTCGACGAAATAGACCGGCAGTTCCTCGGTGCGCTGGACGACTTCGGGAGCGAAGCCGAGGGCGACGATCTCGGCGCGGCGGCGCTCGGCATTGCCCTGCTCGCGGAACAATCCGAGCGAGACCGTGTTCTGCTGCTCGCCGGCGGTCACCACGTAGTAGTCGCGCACGCCCCTGGCCGAGAGCGAACGGGCGACGCCGAGCGCTTCCTCGCGTGATTTCACCGCCGGCAGGTAGACCCAGTAGCCGCGCGACTGGGTGGCGCGCGCATTGCGGTACTGGATCCGCCGCACCTGCGGCGTCAGCGCCTGCATCGCCGCGCGCATGTCCGACTGGGTGGCGAACGGGCCGAGCGTGCGGCAGACGTCATCGGCACGGCCGGCATCGCCGGCGCCCTGCGCGGCCATGACCGCGGCCGCGCCATCGCGTTCCGACAACAGCATCAGCCGCGCGACGCCGGGCTCGACGACGGCCTCCGGCGACGCCGGTGCGGCGTTCGGCGCGAAGGCGATCCAGCAGGCGCCGCCGATGTTGAGCGCGAGCAGGAACAGGAACAGGAAGCGCGGAAACATCCGGATGCGGCTGGCCGATGCAGGGAAGTGCGGATTCTAGCCCGCATTGCGCGAACCTCATCCGCGCGGCGGCGGTGCCGGGCCTGGCGGTGGCGGCTCCGCAGCCGTCGCGCACGACCCGGCCCACAACGCAAGGCCACGCAGGACGAGGTCGTGTGCGCGCTCGAGATCCGGCAACAGGTGACGCCATTCGTCGAGGCCGCCGCCGTCGCCGACGAGGGCGACGGCGCTGCCGAGGCGGCGCGCGACCTCGGCGCGGAAGCGTTCGACGACGGCGACCGCGGCCAGCGCCGGACCCGACCAGGCTGCATCGGCGGTGTCTCCGGCGATCTCGACGAGACGGCCACCTGCTTCGCCGACGCGCGCGGTGGCGACGCCGAGGGCACGCCGCATCAGGGTCGGCGAAGGCAGGATCAGTCCGCCGAGGTGATGTCCCGATGCATCCAGCGCATCCAGCGTCAGCGCGGTGCCGCAACCGACCAGCACCTGCGCGCGCGCCGCCTCGGCATGCACGGCGGCCAGCGCGAGGAATCGGTCGACGCCGAGCCGGGCCGGTTCGCGGTAGGCATTGACGATGCCGAGCGCGGCCGGCGGACTGCGCACGAACTCGACCTCGCGGTCGAAGCGCGCGACCAGCGCGCTGCGCAGCGCCGCCTCGCGCGCGGCGTCGACGACGCTGGCCACGTGGATCGACTGCGGCCTCGGCAGCGTGGACCAGAGGCCGGCCAGCGCGGCATCGCCGGCATGGCCGGCATGCGCGAAGGCGGCGCCGGGCTCGATGCCGTGCGACCCGTCCAGCGCCCACTTCAGGCGCGTGTTGCCGTAGTCGACCAGCAACCTCATGCGCGTTCCCCGGCATCGGCGCGTACGCTGACCTCGCCGCTGTCGACGACGAACTCGCCCGCCGCGCCCTGCACGCGCAAGCGTCCGTCGGCGTCGATGCCGCGGGCGATGCCGCTGC
Source organism: uncultured Dokdonella sp. (assembly GCA_934526015.1). Classification (GTDB taxonomy): domain Bacteria; phylum Pseudomonadota; class Gammaproteobacteria; order Xanthomonadales; family Rhodanobacteraceae; genus Dokdonella. Next base: position 56,890 of record CAKSZY010000013.1, on the reverse strand, counting down.
GTTCCGCCGCGGTGCCGAGCACGCGCACCGGCCGGCCGGCCAGGGTGTCGAGTCGGGCATGCTCGGCGGCAAAGCTGCGCAGGCCATCGACGGCGAAGGCATCGGTTGCCGCGACCACCGCGATGAGCAACTGCGCGGCCAGCGCGTTGCGCCCCGGCATGGCCGCGCCGACGAGGCCGGCGAGATCGATCCACGGCTGGCCGATCGCCTCCGCGCCCGCGCCGAGGCGCAGGTTGAGGCCGATGCCGATGACCGCCTCGCAGGGGCCGTGCGCCTCGCCGGTCCCTTCGATGAGGATGCCGGCCAGCTTGCGCTCGCCGACGACGACATCGTTCGGCCACTTGAGGCCGCAGCCCGGCACGCCGCAGGCCTCCAGCGCGCGCACCACGGCGACGCCGACGGCGAGGCTGAGCCCGGCAAGCCCGGCCATGCCGGTATCGAAGCGACGCCGCAGCGACAGGGCGATGCCGCCACCGAGCGGCATGTGCCAGGTGCGTCCGCGGCGGCCGCGCCCCTGGCTCTGGCGTTCGGCGAAACAGGCAGCGAGCGCGCGCGCATCGGTGGGCGCCGCACGCAGCAGCGCGCTGTTGGTCGAGTCGATCTGCCAGTGCACTTCGACGCCTCCGAGGCGCCGGCGCAGGGCCGCCGGCAGCAGGGCGGCGATGGCCTCGGCGTCGAGCAGTTCGACCGGCGCGGTCAAGCGATAGCCGCGCCCGGCCTGCGCCTCGATCGCCACGCCTGCGGCCCGCAGCGCCTCGACCTGCTTCCACACCGCCGCACGGGTGACTCCGGCACGGCTTGCCAGTTCGCTGCCGGAACGCGGCGCGTGCGCCGACAGTGCAAGCAGCAGGCGCCGGGCGGTGTCGCCGCTCATGGCCGATGCAGGCCGATGCGCGGCTCCTCGCCACGCCGCAGGCGACCGAGGTTCGCGCGATGGGTGAAGACGATCAGGGCGGCGACTGCCGTGGCATACGCCAGCACGGCCGGTGGCTGCGGCCAGCCGGCAAGCCCGGCCAGTCCGACCAGCAGCGGCAGCACCAGGGCGGCGATGACGGTGGCGAGGCCGACGAAGCGCGTGGTGAGGACGATCGCCAGCCACACCGCGACCATCGGCAGCACCAGCAGCGGCGCCAGCACGAGCACGCCGCCGACCGCGGTGCCGGCGCCCTTGCCGCCGCGGAAGCCGAAGAAGACCGGCCAGCAGTGGCCGAGCACGGCGACGAAGGCGCAGGCCGCGGCGAGTGCGATCGCCTCGCCACCGACGCGCTCCGCGGCGACCGCATCGAATCCGATCCACGCCGCCAGCGCACCCTTGCCGATGTCGATGACCACCACGGCGAGGGCGAACTTCCAGCCGGCCACGCGCAGCGCGTTGGTGCCGCCCGCATTGCCGCTGCCGTGGCGGCGCACGTCGAGCCCGCGCAGGCGGCCGAGCACGAGGCTGCCGGAGACCGAGCCAAGCAGGTAGGCAGCGAGGAGTTTGGCCAGCACGATCAGCATCGCGAGGGGTTCCCGGATCGGCGCAAGCAGAAGGATTGAAACACCAGGAGCACAAGGAAAAACGGCTTCACTGAAACGCTCTTCTCCGTGTGCTGCGTGTTTCGATCTTTCCGTATTCGGTGGAAGAAAAGGCAAAGCGTGAAACACGCAGCACTGGGCGGAGCAATGGATCGCCGAAGAGCGGTCCTTCGTGCCCTTCGTGTTTCACGTTCCCTGCGTTTCGGCCTTCTCTTCCGGATCCGGCCGTGGCATCACCGACAGCGCCACCGCGCCGTTGCCGGCATGTGCGGCGATCGCGCTGCCGGCATCGAACACCTCGCCGCATTCGAGGCCGGGTCGCTGTGCCAGCAGCGCCGCGCGCACGCGCCCGGCTTCGGCAGGATTGTCGCAATGCATGACCTGGGCGCGCCAGCGGCGGTCGGTGCCGAGCGTGGCCAGCACGCGCGCGGCGAAACGCTCGGGAAGCGCGGCATGGCCGATCATCACGCCGCGCACGTGCAGGCGGCCGTCGCCGCCGCCGATGCGCGCGAACGGCAGCAGGCGCAACCAGCGCGTGATCGGCAGCGCCCAGCGCGGCACGCGTCCGCCGCGCACCGCCGAGGTCAGGTCGCGCACGTAGGCGAAGGTCGCCGTGTCCGCGCGCGCGCGTTCGATCGCGGCGACGATCGCGTCGGCGCCGGCGCCGGCGTGCGCCTGTTCGGCGGCCTGCATCGCGAGCAGGCCCTGGCCACCGGAGACATTGGCGGTATCGACCACGCGCACGCGCGCACCGAGCGCGGCGGCGGCACTCTCACCGGCCTGCAGGGTGCCGGACAGCGCGCGCGAGAGGCCGACGTAGACGACCTCGTCGTGATGGCTGAGGAGGAATTCGAACAGGCGGCGGAAGTCGCCCGGCGGGGGCTGCGAGGTGCGCACCGGCAGTTCGGTCGTGCGCACGAGGGCATGGAAATCGGGCGCCGACAGCGAAACCTTGTCGAGGTAGTCACGCGCGCCGACGGTGACGCGCACCGGCACGACATGGATCGGCAGGCGCTCGAGTGCATCGGCCGGCAGGTCGGCGGCCGAATCGACGACGATGGCGACGCCGCCGCGGCTGCGCGCGCTGCGTTGCTGCGCCTGCATGTCGTCGGCCTTGCGCGCACGCACCTCGCCGAACGCGGCGAGGGTCTCGAACAGGAGGTCGGGGTCATCGACATGCATGTGCACGCGCAGTTTCTCGCGCGTGCCGGCGAGGACGAGGCTGGAGCCGTCCATGCGCGCCAGCGCGGCATGCACGGCGCTGCGCTCGATCGCCGGCGCCGACAGCACGCATTCGCTGCACCAGCGGTGGGTGTCGCCGGCGGAATCGGCATCGATGGCGACCACCACGCCATGCTCGCCGGCGTCACCGCCGCTGTCCTCGATCCGCGCATGGCGGCCGTGGCGCATGAAGTCGTCGATGCCTTCGAGCAGGTGCACGAAACCCTGCGCGCCGGCGTCGACGACGCCGGCCTTGCGCAGCACGGCGAGCTGGACGGGCGTGGCGGCAAGCGCGGCGCGGCTGGCCTGCAGCGCCTGGCTGAACGCCGCACCGAGATCGGCGTATGCCGGTCCCGAGCGCGCCTGCAGGGCCTGCGCGAAGGCGGCGATCACCGAGAGCATGGTGCCCTCGCGCGGCTCGGCGACCGCCAGCCGCGCCTGCGCGGCGCCGGTCGCGGCGGCGGCGGCGAGCGCATCGGCGTCGAACCTCGTCGAGCTGCCGAGCGTCTCGCCGATGCCCTGCAGGAACTGGGCGAGGATCGCCCCGGAGTTGCCGCGTGCGCCGTCGATCGCCTCGCCGGCGACCGTCTGCAGCACCGCTCCGGCATGCGCCGAACGCAGCGGACGCAGCGCCTCGCGCACGGCGATCAGGGTGAAGCCGAGGTTGCTGCCGGTGTCGCCGTCGGCGACCGGAAAGACATTGATGCGGTTGAGGCCGTCGCGCTCGGCGACGACGCGGGCAATGCCGGCCAGCACGGCACGCCGCAACATGCGCCCGCCGGCGTGGGGAAGGGTCGGGACGGGCACGACGAGGGAGGCAGACATCCGCACGAGTCTAGGGATGCGCTGATCCATCCCACAAGGGTGCGGCCGGCGCGTGCGCGGCCGGGCAGCGCCGGCACCGGCCGCAGCGGCCGCGTACGGACACCCGCCGCTGTCCGGTGCTGTCCGCGCGGACAGTCCGGTCAGCCGGATTGTTTACGAGGTTTTACGCAAGTCCTTGGCGTAACTGGCTGTTCCTCCGGCGTTACTTCTGGCATGGTCGGTGCATTCGTTCTCGTGCCGATGTTTCCGGAAGCGTCCACGGCGGCCCCGATCGGGCCACCTCGCGGACGCAGCCAGGAACCGGCTGGAGCCCGCGCAGTGAACATGCGACGATGGCGGGCCCTGACGCTGTCCGCAACCCTGCATGCCCCGGAGGCGAGCATGATCACGCACAAGTCAGCCCCGCTTTTCCTGCTCGCCCTGATGGCGTTGCCGACCTGCGTGCTCGCCGGCCAGTTCGGCCATGCCGGCAGCGACCTGATGTCGACCGACCTCGCCCGTTCCATCGAGGACGCGCCGGCGATCGGCTCTTCTCCGGCCGCGCACGGCACGTATGGCGGTGACGCCAGCCTGCCCTACGCGCGCTCCGGCAGCCTCATTGCGAACGATGCTCCGGCATCGGTCCGCGAAAGCGACGCCGATGTCGAGATCGCGCCGACCACGAGTGCGTCGCCGCCGCCGCGCGCGATCATCCCCTCGGCCTCGCCGTCGGTGCCGAATCGCGCGCGCGCCGGCAACCGCTGGCAGTCGCTCGTTCCCGGTGCGATCAAGTAGTCCGCGGCGGACCCGCACCGCGTCCGCACGCGTCGCTTCGTGAACCTCGGCGCCCTGTGGCGGCGCCTGCGCTCGCCGCACCGGCCGCAGGCGGTGGTCATCGATGATGCGCAATGGCAGGCGCTGACCGCGCGTTCCGCCCTGTTCTCGCAGCTCGATCCGCACCGCCTCGCCCGCCTGCGCGAACGCTGCGGGGAGTTTCTCGCGCGCAAGTCGTTCAGCGCCGCCGCCGGCCATGTACTCGACGACGCGCAATGTCTCGCCATCGCCGCCCAGGCCTGCCTGCCGGTCGTCGACCTCGGCATCGACTGGCTCGACGGCTGGCGCGAACTGATCGTCTACCCGGGCGGGTTCCGCGTGCGCCGCGAACACCACGACGAACATTCCGGCGTGGTCACCGAGGGCGACGACGAACTGATCGGCGAAGCCTGGGAGCGCGGCCCGGTGATCCTGTCCTGGGCCGACATCGAAGCCGATCTCGACGATCCGTTCGCCGGCTTCAACGTGGTCATCCACGAGATCGCGCACAAGATCGACATGCTCGACGGCGCCATGAACGGCGTGCCGCGCCTGCCGGCATCGATCGCGCGGGCGGAATGGATCGCGACCATGCAGGCCGCCTACGACGACTTCGTCGCCCGCGTCGACGCCGGCGAGGAAACCCTCCTCGATCCGTACGCCGCCGAGGCCGCGGACGAGTTCTTCGCGGTGGCCTGCGAGCAGTACTTCTCCGATCCCGGCGTGTTGCGGCAAGCCAGCGCCGGCGTCTGCGAACTGCTCGAGCGCCTGTTCCGGCCGGGCCGTCCGCAAGCAGCCAGCCGCTCGCCGCGCTGACGCCGCCGCACATGGCATCATCGGCGCCCCCGGGCAGCGGAAGCATGCCGTGGCGAAAGCCGCACCGATCAAGTCCGACCGCACGACCGCACACGTCCGCGAAGCCGAGCGATGCTTCGAGCGCGGCAACCTTGCCGGCGCCGAAACCGCGGCGATCCTCGCCCTCGCCCTGGCAGCGGATGATCCACGCGCGTTGCGCGTGCTGGCGCGAGTCCATCGCGGGCGCAACCAGCTGGAATCCGCCGAGCAATGCCTGCGGGATGCGATCGCCGCAAGCCCCGGCGACCCGGCGCTGAAACGCGAGCTGGCCGGCGTGCTGGCGGCGCGCGGTCGCCGCGACGACGCGATCGCCCTGCTCGGCGATCCGCCACCGGCGAGCGCGCTGGACTGGTTCACCCTCGGCTGCCTGCAGGACGAGGGCGGCGACGCAAGCGCGGCGATGCAGTCGGCGCAGTCCGCGCTCACCCTCGACCCCGCTCATGCCGGGGCGAAACTGCTGTTGGCGCGGACCCTGGTCGCGCGCGGAGACATCGACGCGGCCGCCGCGATCTATCGCGAGATGACGCGCCGGCCGGAGTCCGCGGCGCGTGCCTGGTTCGCCCTCGCCGACCTCAAGACCGTGCCGCTGGCCGACGACGAACTGCAGCGCCTGCAACGCCTGCAGGCCAGCCCGAATCTCCCGTCCTCCGAGCAGACCCTGGTCGCCTTTGCCTGCGGGCTGGCGCTGGAACAGGCGCAACGACTGCCGGAGGCATACCGCGCCTTCGCCGCCGGCAACCGGCGACAGCATCGGCTTGCGCCGTGGCAGGCAAAGCCGTTCGAGAGCCTTGTCGAGGATCTGCTCCAGGCCTTCGATGCCCCGGCTGCCGCAGCGGGCGGCCAGGGCTCGGAAGTCGTCTTCCTGCCCGGCATGCCGCGTTCCGGCTCGACCCTGGCCGAACAGATCCTCGCGGCACATCCCGACGTGGTCGGCGCCAGCGAATTGAACGACCTGCCGAAGGTCATCGCCGCGGAATCGCAGCGACGCCGGCAACCGTTTCCGCAGTGGGTGGCCCGCGCCAGCGAAGCCGACTGGCTGCGCCTCGGCGCCGAATACCTCGAGCGCACGCGCGGCTTCCAGTCGCGGCGCCGGTTCACCGACAAATACCCCGAGAACTGGCTGTATGCCGGCGCGATTCCGCGCATGCTGCCGGGCGCCCGCATCGTGTTCTGCGAACGCGACATGATCGAGACGCTGTGGTCCTGCTACAAGCAGCTGTTCGCGCCGGGATTCTTCACCTGGAGCTACGACTTCGATTCACTGGCCCGCTATGCCGCCGCCTGCCAGCGGCTGTGCCGGCAGGTCGCAAGCCGGGAGCCGGAGCGCTGCCACTTCCTTTCGCATGAGGCACTGCTTGCCGACATCGAAGGCGAGATCCGCCGGACTCTCGCGTTCATCGGCCTGGATTTCGACCCCGCCTGCCTGGAATTCGCCAGCCAGCGACGCGAAACCCGAACCGCCAGTGCCGCCCAGGTGCGCCAGCCCCTGCGCCGGGCGACCTCGCGCACCGCAGGCTATGGAGCGCTTCTGGATGACTTGCGCGAGGCGTGGTCACGCGCGCAGGGAGACGGCTGAGCGCGGACCGGCGCCGGGCGTCCGGATTGCGGGAGCCGGAAAAAGCAAACGCCCCGCGAGGGGGCGTTTGCCGGAACGCAGGGTACGCAGCGAACTTCAGTCGATCGAGAAGTTCTGCAGCGAGACCGGAGTCGTGCCGACCGGAATCGACGCGCCGGCATTTTCATACGCGTAGGCGATGATCGCGCGCGTGCCCGGGCTGGCACCGACCTGCAGCTGCAGCCAACCGTAGTTGGTCGCGCCGGTGCTCTCGTTGGTGAACTGGAAGGCGAGATAGTTGTCGCTGCTGTTGGCCGTCAGCGGGATCTCGATGTTGCCGCCCGGGCGGAAGTACTGGCCGCCACTGCCGACGATCGTGCCGAGGGCATGCGTGTACGAGCCGTTGATGTCGACCGTGCTCAGCCAGACCGCGGTCGTCGGACCCCAGAGGTTGAGCTGACCGGCAAGCGCCGAGTACGGGTTGATGTCATAACCGGGAACGGAACCGCCCGACGAGCCGGTCGCGCCGGTCACGATGTTCATGTAGATGCCGTCGATAGTGTCGGGAATCGGAATGTTGACCGGACCGCTGTAAACGATGGCTGCCATGCTCGACGCGGAAGCCATCGAGAGTGCGACTGCTCCGGCCACCAGACCGAAACGGCGGCGAATGGATTGATTCAAAGCCTTTTCAACGATCATCGAAACGCCCCCAAGCAAAATGTTAGATGGCAATAGGTGTCAAGCGTGCATCAAGGTCTTTGGTTGCCGGCATTGATGATGGCGGAAGGTCGCATGCCCCTCCCCGGCCGGAACGTCGGATATCCACGGATGGCGCCACGCGACGCCAACATGCCGAACAATCCCAGTGTTGCCGCCAGATGTCAACCGGAATTCGCTCCGGAGCCGCTGTGGGTTCCCGACCCGGCAGGCCGGCGGCAGGGGGTCTTGCCCTGCCGGCGGGGGCCGACCGAGGGCCTGCAACCGCCCCCGTTTCAGGTTGCCACTGCGGACCGGGATGGTTAGCCTACCCGTTTCGTTCGCGTCGGCATGCCGGTGCGCGCCCCCATACCCGTGCAGGTCACCGATGTCCTTACTTCTTCCGCGTGCGCTGGTGTGCGCGCTCCTCGCCGTGCCGGCCGGCGCGCTCGCCTGCAGTGGCGTCCTCCACGTCGAGATTCGCGATACCGGGGTCTACCGCCTGGACCATGCGGCCATGGCGGCCGCCCAACCGGCCCTCGCCGACTGCGCGAGCGCCGACCTCCGCCTGACCCAAGGAGGTGACGAGGTCCCGCTTCGCGTCGTCGATGGCGATGACGGCCGCTTTGGCGCCGGCGACCACATCGAATGGGTCGGCCGCCAGCTGCACGGCCCGGAGAGCTGGTACAACCAGTACAGCCTGAGCAACGCCTACCTGCTGTCGGCGGCGCCGGGGCCGCATGCGCGCATGCGCGAGGCAACTGCGAGCGCGCCCGGCAATGCCCGCCTCGAGCGCATCGTCCGCCTCGAGCAGGAAAACCTCATGATCCGGCTCGACAACAGCCAGCAGCAGCCCGGCCAGGAGCCCGATGTATGGCAGTGGGCCAAGCTGACCCACGCCGACCCGCAGCCGTTCAGTACCGCATTCGACCTGCCCGACCTCGCCGCCCACGGCGGACCCGTCGAGCTGACCCTCAACCTGCGTGGCATGTCGCGCGTGTTCGCCCCGTACGAACATCGCGCGCTGAAGCCGGACGACCACCAGGTCATCGTCTCGATCAACGGGCATGCCATGGCGCCACAGTCCTGGGACGGTCGTGACGAGGCCACGCACACGCTTTCCGTTCCCGCCGCCTTCCTGAAGTCCGGCGGCAACGTGCTTTCCCTGGTGGTGCCGAAACGCCCGCTGGCATGGGACCCGAGCGGCAATCCGGCCGTGGATGTGGTCATGTTCAACTGGGCCTCGTTCCGCTTTCCCGTGCAAGGGAATGTCGACGCGGAATCGACGGCGCTGCAGGTCGCCTCGACGCCCGGAGCTTTCACCCTGCGTTCGCGCGGCAGCGAAGCGCCGGTCCTGTACGGCGAGGACGGCGTGCGCCGGACCGGCACCGCGCTCGGCGGCGGCCGCTTCGCCTTCGCCGCGGCCGATGCCGGCGTGCCCCTGCATCCGCTTGCCGACACTGCCTCGCCGGCCCGCCCGGTCTCGCTGCGCGCGGCCGCCGCCGACCGCTGGTCGGCGCCGGCGACCGGCTACGACTACCTGATCGTCAGCCACGCCAGCCTGATCGACGCGATCCGGCCGCTGGCGGAATTCCACGAAAAGCGCGGACTCAAGGTCGCGGTGATCGACGTGCAGGAGGTCTACGACACCTTCAACCACGGCATCGTCCACCCGCAGGCGATCCGCAACCTCGTCAAGCACGCCTACCACGACTGGCCGGCACCGCGCCCGCGTTTCCTGCTGCTGGTCGGCGACGCCAGTTTCGACATCCGCCACGACACCTACAACGACCTCGCCTACGCGAAGTTCGCCAACAATCCGACCGAACTCGCCTATCCCGGCCACTTCGCCGGCATCCCCGGCACGCAATACGACGACTCGAGCAAGCGCATGGCCGGGCGCAACCTGATCCCGACCTGGCAGTTCCCCTCGCCGGAGGGACAGTCGGCCAGCGACAACGCGTTCGGATCGGTCGATGGCGACTCCTTCCATCCGGTCGTGGCGGTAGGCCGGTTCCCGGTCGCCGAGCCGGACGAGGTCAGCGCCATCGTCGACAAGACCATCCACTACATGACGTCGGCGCAACCCGGCAACTGGCGCCGCGACGTCATGTTCATCACCGACGAGAGCGACTACTTCAAGAAGGCCTCCGACCAGATCGCCGACAGCATCGCCAGCGAGGGTTTCCTCGCCGACAAGATCTACGCAAGCAAGGACGAAGCCGACAACCTCGCCCACCAGAGCGCGATCAAGGATGGCCTCAACGGCGGCCAGCTGCTGGTGCATTTCATCGGTCACGGCGGGCGCTACATCTGGCGCACCGGTCCGCCGGACATCCGCAAGAACCACGACCTGTTCACCCTCGACGACGTCAGCGCGCTGAACAACGGCGGACGCCTGCCGATGGTGCTCTCGATGACCTGCTATTCGGCCCCGTTCGACAATCCGACCGAGGACTCGATCGGCGAACGCTTCCTGCGCGAAAGCGACAAGGGCGCGGTCGCGGTGTTCGCCGCCTCGTGGCGAAACGCGCCTTCGACCGAATTCAGCAAAGCCCTGGTGAGCGAGTTGCTGACCCCGGGCGCGACCATCGGCGAGGGCATCGTGCGCGCCAAGGCCGTGGTCACCGATCGCGTGCTGGTCGAGATGTACAACCTGCTCGGCGATCCCGCGGTGGTGCTCGAGCGTCCCCGCGACACCGCGCTGGTCAGCCTGCGCGACGACCGCTGGAACCCGAGCCTCGGCATCGCCCTGCCGGGTCCGCGCTTCGACGGCGAGATCGATGTCGACTGGCTGGATGCCGACGGCCGACGCGTGGCCGGCGGCCGTTACCGCATCGCCGGAACCCGCTTCGACCTGCCGATTCCGCGCGTGGGCGACGGCAGCGAAATCGCCTCCGTGCGGCTGTACGCGGGCGATCCGGTGAGCGGTCGCGACGCCACCGCGAGCTTCGACATCCGGGCCGAACGCGAGCGCATCGCCGCGCTGGCCGCCGCGCGCATTCCGCAAGCGCAGCCGGCTTCCGTGCCGACGCCGCCGCCGGCACGGAAGCCGGCCGCAGCGGACACCGTTTCACGCGCCGGTTTCGACGCCGAACCCCCGGCTGCACAGCTCGCCGGAAACTGACGCATGCGCGCCGCCATGGCGGCCCTCGTCGAGCTGGCGCGGCCGGGCCAATGGCTCAAGAACGGCTTCGTGCTGTTGCCGCTGTTCTTCGGCCACGCCCTGCTGTCGGCGCCGGCCGTGCGCGGCGCGCTGCTCGCCGCGCTGGCATTCTGCCTCGCCTCCTCGGCGGTCTACGCCTTCAATGACGCGCGCGATGTCGAACGCGACCGCCGCCATCCCGACAAATGCCGTCGCCCGCTCGCGCGCGGCGCGCTGTCGCTGCGCACGGCCTTCGTGTTCGCCGCGCTGGCCGCATTGGCCGCACTGGCGATCGGCGGCATCGCGGCCGCGGCGGTCGCCGCGACGATCGCCGCCTACCTCGCCCTGAATCTTGCCTATTCGCTCGGCCTCAAGCGCGTCGCCTGGCTCGATGTCGCCATCGTCGCCTGCGGATTCGCCCTGCGCATCGTCGCCGGCGGTTTCGGTGCCGGCGTGCCGTTGACGCCGTGGATCCTCGTCATGGGATTCCTGCTCGCCCTGATGCTCGCCCTCGGCAAGCGCCACGGCGACCTCGTGCGCGTCGAAGACGCCGGTGCTCGTGCCACCGGCTCCTATCGCGCGGTGACGATCGAGCGCGTGCTCGCCGTGCTGGCCGGCGCGGTCCTCGTCGCCTACATCTTCTACACGCTGTCGCCGGAGGCGATCGCCCGCCACGGCCATCGCGCCCTCGTCTACTCGGCGCCTTGGGTCGCGCTCGGCGTCGCCCGCTACCTCGTGCTGGTGTTCCGCCACGCCGCCGGCGGCGATCCGAGCCGGCTCGCGGTCCGCGATCCGTGGCTGCTGGCGGCCACCTGCGGCTGGCTGGCGACCCTGAGCGTGATCCTCTACACCTGACGCGCGGGCCCGATCCGGCGACAATGCGCCGGTTCCGACCGCAACGGGAGACGCTGTGCCGGCCTTTGCATTCCAGGCGCTCGACAGCGAAGGGAAGACGCTACGGGGTGTCCTGCAGGGCGATACCGCGCGCGCCGTGCGCGGCCTGCTGCGCGAGCGCGGGCTCAATCCACTCGCGGTCGAGGAAGTCGGTAGCCGCGCAACGGGCGGATTCCGCCTGCGCCGCCGCGGACTGTCGGCGCCCGAACTCGCCGTGCTGACGCGCCAGCTCGCCACCCTCGTCGGCGCCGGCCTGCCGATCGACGAAGCGCTGGCCGCACTTGCCGAACAGAACGACAACGAACGCCAGCACGCCCTCACCGTCGCCCTGCGCGCACGCGTCATGGAAGGCGCCGGCCTCGCCCAGGCGATGGCGGACTTTCCCGACAGCTTTTCCGAGATCCACCGCGCCAGCATCGCCGCCGGCGAACAGTCCGGCCATCTCGACACCGTGCTCGGCAAGCTCGCCGACCATGCCGAGGCGCACGATGCCCTGCGCCAGAAGCTGCTCGCCGCGCTGACCTATCCGTTGCTGCTGACGGTCGTCGCGCTGGCCGTCGTCGCCGGCCTGCTGGCCTGGGTGGTGCCGCAGATCATCGGCGTGTTCGAGAACATGGGCCAGACCCTGCCGTGGGCGACGCGGGCGCTGATCGCGACCTCGGCCGTGCTGCGCGACTGGGGCTGGCTGGCGATCCTGCTCGTCATCGCCGCCGTCGTCGGCGCGCGCCTGGCCCTGCGCCGCGATCCCGTGCGCATGCGCTGGCATGCGTGGCTGCTGCGCCTGCCGCTGGTCGGACGTCTCGTGCGCGCCGCCAACACCGCGCGCGCGGCGCGCACGCTGGCGCTGCTGGCCGGCGCCGCCGTGCCGCTGCTCGACGCGCTGGCGATCGCCGCCCAGGTGGTGCCGAACCTGCCGATGCGCGAATCACTGCGGCGGGCCGCGCACAAGGTGCGCGAAGGCAGCGGTTTCGCCCGCGCGCTCGGCGAGAGCGGCCAGTTCCCGCCGGTCGCCCTGCGCCTGATCGCCAGCGGCGAACGCTCCGGTGAACTCCCGCGCATGCTCGACGAAGCCGCCGCCCAGCAGCAACGCGACCTCGATCGCTGGCTCGGCGTGTTCGCCGCGACCCTCGGACCGATCGTCATCCTCGCCGTCGGCGCCATCGTCCTCTTCATCGTCCTCGCCATCCTGCTGCCGATCTTCAACTTGAATCAAATGGTGAAATAGAGGCGTCGACATCCGGAACGGGCTCAAGGCTTGCCCGGGTCCTTCGCTTTCGCCTTTCATGCCAGGCAATGGCGAAACCGACGCATCGAAATCCGGAACGGGTACAAGGCTCCATCGCGCACCCTACAATCCATCCAGTCCACTCCCGGCCTTCCCCGTCTCCGCAGCGATGATCCACTTCGATCAGGTCAGCAAGCGCTACGCCGAAGGCCATGAAGCCCTCAGCGGGCTCAGTTTCGACGTCGAAGCCGGCGAGATGGTGTTCGTGACCGGCCATTCCGGCGCCGGCAAGAGCACCCTGCTGAAGCTGCTCGGACTGATCGAGCGGCCCTCGCGCGGCGAGATCGTCGTCAACGGCCTGCCGCTCGCGCGCGTGCGCACGCGCTCGATCCCGGGCGTGCGCCGCGACATCGGCATGGTGTTCCAGAATCATCGCCTGCTGATGGACCGCAACGTGTTCGACAACGTCGCCCTGCCGCTGCGCATCGCCGGCGCCGGCCGCGAGGAAACGGCGAAGCGCGCCCGCGCCGCGCTCGACAAGGTCGGCCTGCTCGCGCGCGAGGGTTCGCTGCCGGTGACCCTGTCGACCGGCGAACAGCAGCGCGTCGGCATCGCCCGCGCGATCGTCGGCAAGCCGCCGCTGATCATCGCCGACGAGCCGACCGGCAATCTCGATCCGCAGCTTTCGGTCGAGGTCATGCGCCTGTTCGCCGAGTTCCAGCAGGTCGGCACCACGGTCATCGTCGCCAGCCACGACCTGCACCTGATCCGCCACATGGGCAAGCGCGTGCTGGTGCTCGACCATGGCCGCCTGATCGACGACTTCCGGCCGCAGGCGGCATGATGGCGAAGCCCGACCGCAACGGCGGCAACCGCCTGCGCCCGGCTCCGGCCGCCAACGTCAGCGTGCGGCGCGCACGGCGCCCGTTCGGCGCCCGGCTCTCCGGCTGGCGGCAGGCGCACCGCGATGCGTCCGCCGCCAGCATCCAGCGACTCGGCGCACGGCCGTGGGCCAGTCTGGTGACGGTGCTGGTGATCGGCATCGCCCTGGCGCTGCCGTTGCTGTTCCACGTCATCCTCGACAATGCCCGCCAGTGGTCCGGCGGCCTGCGCGATGCACGCGACATCACCGTGTTCCTCGCCGTCGAGGTCGATGCGGCCGGAGCGGCCGCCTTCGCCGGCGAACTCGGCAGCCGCGCCGACGTGGAGAAGGTGTCCCTGCGCACGCCCGCGCAGGGGCTCGCCGAGTTCCGCCAACTTTCCGGTTTCAGCGAGGCTCTCGACGTGCTGCAGCACAATCCGCTGCCGAGCGTGCTGGTGCTCACGCCGGCGATCCCGTCGGCCGACGGCCACGCGGCCCTGCTCGGCGCCGTGCGCGGCGATGCGCGTACCGGCATGGTCCAGCACGATGCCGCCTGGCGCAAACGCCTGTCGGCCTTGCTCGGATTCGGTGAACGGGCGATGCTCGCGCTGATGGCCCTGCTCGCCGTGGCCACCTTGCTGATCATCGGCAACACGGTGCGCATGGACATCCAGGGGAGAGCCGAGGAAATAGCCGTGCTGCAACTCATCGGAGCCAGCGACGCCTTCGTGCGGCGCCCGTTCCTCTACTCCGGCGCCGCCTACGGCCTGCTCGGCGGCGCGCTGGCGCTGCTCGCGGTCGGCCTCGTCGAGTGGTCGGTCGCGGCGCCGGCCGACGTGCTGCTCGAGAGCTACCGCCACCGCTTCGGCATCCGCGGCTTCGGCCTGCGCGAGGCGTCCGTCGTCCTCGCCGGCGGTGCGCTGCTCGGCTGGCTCGGCGCCTGGCTGGTCAGCACCGGCCACCTGCGCGCCGGACGCCGCGGCGTGGAGCCGGCATGAGCGTCTCCCTCGGCCGCCACCTGTCGTCCGACCATCCGCGCGTGCTCGTCGTCGACGGCTCGAAGGTGGTGCGCCGGCTGATCGAGCAGACCCTCGTCGCCTGCCTGCCCGGCGTCACCGTTTTCCCGTGCGAAAGCGGTGCCGAGGCACTCGCCCGTCTCGGTGAAGGCGCGATCGACTTCGTCACCACCGCCCTGCGCCTGCCCGACATGGACGGCCTCGAACTCGCCCGGCGCATCCGCGAAAGCGCGCCGCAGGCCTACATGCCGATCGTGGTCGTCTCCGGCGACGTCCAGGAGCGCCTCGTGCAGCGCTCGCTGAGCGAGGATGTCACCGATTACTTCGACAAGTCGCTCGGTTTCCAGGCGCTGGCCGAATTCATCCGCGGCTACGTGCGCCCGACCGAGGCGACGCCGGGCGAAGTGCTCTATGTCGAGGACAGCCGGGTGGTCGCCCTGGCCACGCGCCGCATGCTCGAGAAACACGGCTTGACCGTCCTCCACGTGGTCACCGTCGAGGAGGCGATCGACATGCTGGAGACCGCCCAGGCCATGGACCGCATCGGCGCCGACCTCGTCCTCACCGACGTCAACCTCAAGGGAGAGCTGACCGGCGGCGACCTGCTCGAGCGCGTGCGCCATCGCCTCGGCTACGGCAAGGGCCAGTTGCCGGTGATCGTCATGACCGGCGACGACAACCCGCAGAACCAGGCGGCCCTGCTGCATGCCGGCGCCAACGATCTGGTCGAGAAACCGATCGACGAGCGCCTGTTGCTGACCAAGCTGCTGTTCCAGCTGCGGGTCGGGCGCCACCTGCGCGCGCGCCTGGCCACGACCGCGTGAGCGGCGCCGTCGGGATCAAGCTCGAGCCGTCCTGGCGACGGCAGGTCGGCGACCATCTGGAACGCCCGGAGATGCGCGCGCTGTCGACCTTCCTGCGCGAGCAGAAGCAGCAGGGCAAGGTCATCTTCCCGCGCGGCTCGCGCATCTTCGCCGCGCTCGACACCACCCCGTTCGACGAGGTGAAGGTCGTCATCCTCGGCCAGGATCCCTACCACGGACCCGGCCAGGCACACGGTTTGTGCTTCTCGGTGTTGCCGGACGTCGCCATGCCGCCGTCGCTGGAGAACATCTTCCGCGAGATCGAGCGCGATCTCGGGCTGGCGCGCCCCGACCATGGCTGGCTGGTGCCGTGGGCCCGCCAGGGCGTGCTGCTGCTGAACGCCGTGCTGACCGTCGAGCAAGGCCATGCCGGCTCGCACCAGGGCAAGGGCTGGGAAGGCTTCACCGATGCCTGCATCGAAGCCCTCGACCGCGAACGCGAGCAACTGGTGTTCCTGCTCTGGGGCAGTTACGCGCAGGCCAAGGGCCGGCTGATCGATCCACGCCGCCACCGGGTGCTGAAGGCGCCCCACCCCTCGCCGCTGTCGGCCCATCGCGGCTTCTTCGGCTGCCGGCATTTCTCCGCCTGCAATGCCTGGCTGGCGGAAACCGGGCAGACGCCGATCGACTGGAGCCTGCCGCCCCGCCGCGAACTGCCGGCGGACGCCGCCTGACGGCCGAACGACACGATTGTTGAAGCCTCCGCGGCAATCCGGTCACGGCACGTCGACGGATTCCGGGCTACTATACCCGTCGGTTCAGTTTCTATCGGGGACCCGGCCACCTCCGGGAACTCGGCGGACCGTTTAGCACTCTCACTACTTGAGTGCTAGCATCCCCCTTGTCAATGAGGAGACCGACGATGACCCAGACCCAGACCCTGACGGTCGACAACTTTCCGGTCCCCGGCGCGCTCGGCAGCCTCGACGCGTACATCTCGGCGGTGCACCGCATCCCGATGCTGACGGTCGAGGACGAGCAGGCGCTGGCGCGCGACTTCCAGGGCGAGGGCAACCTCGAGGCGGCGCGCAAGATGGTCATGTCGCACCTGCGCTTCGTCGTCCACGTCGCCCGCGGCTACTCCGGCTACGGCCTGCAGATCGGCGACCTCATCCAGGAAGGCAACATCGGCCTGATGAAGGCGGTCAGGCGCTTCGACCCCGACCAGGGCGTGCGCCTGGTCTCCTTCGCCGTGCACTGGATCCGTGCCGAGATGCACGAGTTCATCCTGCGCAACTGGCGCATCGTCAAGGTGGCGACCACGAAGGCGCAGCGCAAGCTGTTCTTCAACCTGCGCAAGTCGAAGAAGCGCCTCGGCTGGATGAATGCCGAAGAGGTCAACACGGTCGCCCGCGAACTCGGCGTGCCGGCGGCGACCGTGCTCGAGATGGAGTCGCGCCTGAGCGGCCGCGACATCGCCTTCGACGCGCCGGTGGACGACGACGAGGATGCCCGGCCCTCGCCGGTGACGTACCTCGAGGACCAGCAGAACGCCGATCCCTACCTCACCGTGGAAAACGAATCGGAAGAGGAATCCACCCTCGACACGCTGCAGCGCGGACTGGCGAAGCTCGATGCGCGTTCGCGCGACATCATCCAGCGCCGCTGGCTGCAGGACGGCGAGAAGGCCACCCTGCAGGAACTGGCCGACGAGTACGGCGTCTCCGCCGAGCGCATCCGCCAGGTCGAGGCGAACGCGATGAAGAAGATGCGCGCGCTGTTCGTGGCGTGAATTTTTGCGATCGTCCGTGACCGCTGCTTCGACAGGAACCGTGCAAGTATGGGTTTGCACGATTCCGTGAGCGTCCAGGAGCGGCTCCCATGGCCGCGCTTACAACCAGAAGCACCTCCCATGCGGCCCGCTGATGCGGGCCGTTTCTTTTCCGGCCTGCCGATGCCATCCGGACGATACTCCCGGCGTGCTCCGTGCTTCAGGCTTGTCGCTCAATACAGATCGACCGGATCGACGTCGATCGACCAGCGCACGCGCCTGCCCTCCGGCAGCGCACGCACGCGTTCGAGCCAGGGACCGAGGAAGGCCTGCAGGGCGGCACGGTCGCTCGCCTCGACCAGCAGCTGGCTGCGTTCGTAACCGGCCCGCCGCGGCATCGGCGCCGGCATCGGCGCATGCACGGCGATGCCGTCGACGGCCTGCGCCTGGTCGCGCGCGAGGCCGAGGAAGGCCACGGCCATGGCGCCCTCGCGGGCCTCCGCCCGCAGCAGGGCCAGCTGCCCGAACGGCGGCAACTGCGCGGCGCGGCGTTCCTCGAGCAGGCGCTTCGCCAGCGCCGGATAGCCGCCGTCGAGCAGGGCCAGCAACAGCGGATGCGAAGGGTGGTGCGTCTGCAGGATCACCTCGCCGGCGCGTTCGGCGCGGCCGGCGCGGCCGGCCACCTGCACGACCAGCTGGCCGAGCCGTTCTCCGGCGCGGAAGTCGACGCTGTACAGACCCTCGTCGACCCCGACCACGACGACCAGGGTCAGGGCGGCGAGATCATGTCCCTTGGCCAGCATCTGCGTGCCGACGAAGATGCGCGGTCCCGCACCGCCGAGTTCGGCGAACACGGCTTCGCGCCGACCGCGGCTGCTCGTGCTGTCCCGATCCACGCGCACGATCGCCACCGCGGGGAAGCGCGCGGCGAGGGTTTCCTGCAGGCGTTCGGTGCCCTGCCCCTGCGGGGCCAGCGCGGTGCCGGCGCATTCCGGGCAGGCCGCAGGCATCCGCGTCTCCGCCCCGCAATGATGGCAGCACAATCGCGCCGAACCGCGATGCACGGTCATCGGCCGCGCACAGCGCGTGCACTGCGCGGTCCAGCCGCAGGCATGGCAGAACAGCACCGGCGCATAGCCGCGGCGGTTGCGGAACACCAGCACCTGGCCGCCGGCGTCGAGATGGCGACCGATCGCCTGCAGGGTCTCGACGGCCAGGCCCTGCTCGAGACGCTTGTGGCGGATGTCCATGACGCGCAGGGCGGGCGGACGGGCGACGCCGGCGCGCTCGCGCAGCGGCAGGCACCGATAGCGCCCGGCTTCGACGTTGGCCAGGCTCTCCAGCGACGGCGTGGCCGAGCCGAGCACGAGCGGAATGCCGAGCGCCTTCGCCCGCACCACGGCGAGATCGCGGGCGTGGTAGCGGAAGCCCTCGTGCTGCTTGTAGGAGGCATCGTGCTCTTCGTCGACGACGATCAGGCCGGGCCGGGCGAGCGGCACGAACACCGCCGAGCGCGTGCCGAGCACGACCGCCGCATCGCCGCGCGCGGCGGCGGTCCAGGCGCGCGCGCGCTCGCC
Source organism: uncultured Dokdonella sp. (assembly GCA_934526015.1). Classification (GTDB taxonomy): domain Bacteria; phylum Pseudomonadota; class Gammaproteobacteria; order Xanthomonadales; family Rhodanobacteraceae; genus Dokdonella. Next base: position 38,132 of record CAKSZY010000013.1, on the reverse strand, counting down.
GTCGGCGAGACCGGAATGCAGGATCGCGATCTCGAAACCGAGGCGGTCGCGGAAGCGGCGCATCGTCTGCGGGGTCAGGGCGATCTCCGGCACCAGCACGAGCGCCTGCCGGCCGCGCCCGACCGCCTCCTCGATCGCGCGCAGGTAGACCTCGGTCTTGCCGCTGCCGGTCACGCCGTCGAGCAGGAACGGGGCGAAACGTCCGGCCGCCGCCGCGATCGCCGCGACCGCGGCCGCCTGTGCGGCGTTCGCCACCGGCCCGGAGGATTCGGCCACCTGCAGCGGCGCTTCGCCGGCGACCGCGATCGCCTCGATCCAGCCGCGCTCGCGCAGGCGCCGCGCCGCGCCCTGCCAGTCCGGCAACTCGGCATCGAGCAGCGCGGTCGCCAGCGGGCCGGACTGCAGGCGCTGCAGCAGGGCATCGATGCGCGTGCCCCGCCGGCGCCCGGGATCGGCCAGCGCGCTGCGTCCGGCGGCGGTCAGTTGCAGATGGGTCGGGCGTGCGCGCGGCATCGCCGCGCTGCCGCGCAGGGCGACCGGCAAGGCGGCCTCGATGACTTCGCCGATCGCATGCTGGTAGTAGCGCGCCGCCCAGCGCAGCGTGCCGAGCAACTCCGGCGTCAGCAGCGGCAGCGGATCGAGCACCTCGAGCACCGGTTTGAGGCTGTCCTCGGGTTGCTCCGAGCGGCTTTCGTGGCCGAGCACGACGCCGACCAGCCGGCGCCGGCCGAACGGCACGAGCACGCGCGCACCGATCGCCGCTGCAGCGAGGGCATCCGGCAGCCGGTAGTCGAACAGGCAATGCAGCGGCACGGGCACCGCGACACGGACGAAGCGCGGCATCGGATCAAGGGCTTGCGACACGGCCCGGCAGTGTAGCGAAGGCGCCGGGAACCGGAGATGGCCACTTGCCGCACAGTGTTGAGGGAAACGGCAGGAAAGTGCCCCAAGCTGCTGCCGGGACGGGCTTTTCTTCCTTATCCACAAGCGCTGTGGATAAGTGTGTGGATCAGGCGCTGCATAACGTCTCGGCGAACGAGACATGGGCTTCATTCGTCATCTTGGTGAAACTTTGACCAGTCGATCCGGCCCTTTCCGGATCAATGACTTGCGCGCTGCCGAAGCGGGTCCTGCCAGGTCGCCGTGGAGCATCCGCCGAACCATGACCGGCAAGCCCGCGCTTGTGCAAAACCCTCTTGACTTGGCCGCAGGGACGGCGTGGGCGCGGCCCGGGCCGCGCGAGCCGCGGACAGGCGCGGGGCAGCGCGCGGCGTGCCGGTTCAGGTCACCGCGAGGCTCACGGTGATCGCGATGATCGCGCCGAAGGACAGCAGGACGACGTAGGAAATGCCGGTCATCCAGTATTTCAGCGTGGTCATGATCCAGCCCTGGCGATAGACGCGCTTCTGCATCCAGTACAGATAGACGAACACCCACAGCCAGGCGAACACCTGCAGCCAGCCGAGCGGGCGGGTGATCCAGGCGATCTCGCCGGCCCACGATTTCAGCATCCCGAGCAGCAGGATCACCAGGATCGACAGCAGCAGGAAGGAATGGCTGTGCAGGGCGACCAGCAGGTGCTCCATGTAGAGCCGCCGCTTGAACACGTAGAACAGCTTGAGCAGCAGGGCGAACCACGGCATCAGGAAGAACAGCGTCTGCGGCAACACCGAGAAGATCGCCTGCAGCGCCCGCGACGGCTTCTCGAACCAGCGATCGAAGTTCTCGCACATGTGCTGCAGGGTGTCGTTGAGCTTCGCGTTGGCGGCATCCGGCAGCCAGCCGATCGCCGTCGGGTTCGCCTCGCGGTGCCACGGTTTGCCGTTGAACGAGAACAGGGTGACGTTCGACTTGCCGCACGACTGCGGCGGCGGTTCCGGCGCCACCTCCGGCGCGATCGAGCCGGCGAGGATGCCCTTGCGCTTCTCGCCGGCCTCGCGCAGCCGTTCCTGCCAGACCTCGACCTTCTTGCGCGATTTCACCGACAGCGCCGCAAGCTCGTCGCCGCGGCCCAGTCCGGCAATCCCCTCGTCAACCGCGCGCTCGATCTCCGCGGTCGAGGCCGCTGCCTCGATGGCGCTGCGCGCCAGCTCGAACTTGCGCACACGCCCGGCGTCCCTGACCTCGTCGGCGACCTCGCCGAGCTCCTTGCGCGCCTGCACATCGAGCCCGGCCGCGGCGAGCGATTCCTCCACCCCGGCGAGTCCCTGGCGCACCGCCTCGTCGACCGCCGCCACGTTCGCCGCGTCATCGATCGTGCTGCGCACGGCGACCACGCGGTCGACGTTGGCGAGCAGGTTTTCGTTGATCAGCGATTGCATCGAGAAGAACGCGATCAGGCTCAGCACGAAGAACAGGCGGAACGGCGTCACGTAGCGGGCACGGCGGCCGGCGATGTATTCGGTGGTCAGGAAGCCGGGGCGGAAGTAGAGGTCGAACAGCGAGCGGAACACGCGCGAATCGACGTTGAAGACGATGTCGGCAAGATCGCTGAAGACTTCCGAGAGGTGGCGCACCATGCCCTTTTCGGACTGGCCGCAGGCATGGCAGTACGGACCGTGCACCGGCGCGCCGCAATTCGGACAGGCGTGCGCCTCGGCAGCGAACGCGGCATCGGCTTCGACCTGGCCGTGGTCGGCTTCCGCGGTCGCGGGCGCGGCGGCGGTCAGCGCCTTGCCGGGAGGCGGCGGGATCGGCGGCGGCGGATCGGGTTCGGTGTTCATCGGGCCTGCAACATCCCCTGCGCGCGCAACCAGCCGGCGGTGTCGGCGACGAGTGCCGGCAAGGGCGTGATGCGGTAGTCGAGCAGGCGCTGCGCGCGGGCGCTGTCGACGCGCAGGTGGTGACAGGTGTAGGCGACCGCCTGCGGGGTCAACGCGGGTTCGCGACCGGTGATCGCCGCCACCAGCTCGAGCATGCGCGCATGGGCACGCAGCAGCGGCGCCGGCAAGGCATGCGTCGGCGCCTTGCGGCCGAGCACGCCGGCGATCGCCTGCACGAGTTCGAGGAAACGCGCGTGTTCGCCGCCGAGCAGGAACCGCTCGCCGGCCACCGGCCGTTGCCAGGCGGCGACCTGCGCGCGCGCCACCTCGCGCACGTCGGCGAACGCCCCCGACCCCGGAGGTGCACCCGGCAGCTTGTCCTGGTCGATCAGCAGGAACAGGCGCGCCCAGTTGTGGCGGTCACCGGGACCGAGGATGTGCGCGGGATTGAGGATGACCGTTTCGATGCGCCCGCGCGCGCCGGCCTCGGCAACCAGTTCCTCGGCAATCGCCTTGGTGCGCTCGTAGTTGATCCACGACTGCGCGCCGAGGCGCGGCGCACTCTCGTCGAGCACGCGCTCCTGGCGACCGTAGGCCGACACCGACGAGGTGTGCACGAAGCGGCGCACGCCGGCCGCTTCGGCCGCGGCGAGCACGGCGCGCGTGCCCTCGACATTGGTGCGGGTCTGGCGTTCGGCATGGCCGCGCCAGGGACTGGTGTCGGCGGCCGCGTGGAACACTGCATCGGTCGCCGGCTGCAGGGCCGCGCGCAGGGCCGCGGCATCGTCGAGCGCGCCGGCACGGACCTCGATGCCGTCCGCACCGAGGCGGGTGGCCGCATCGGCCGAGCGCACCAGCGCGGCGACCTGCGCGCCGGCGGCGCGCAAGGCCTCCAGCAGATGTCCGCCGAGGAAGCCGGTGGCTCCGGTCACCAGTACGCGCATCCCGCTCCCCGCCGAAGGCCGGACCGGCAGGCCGCTATACTCCGCGCCCCGCCGAGTTCCCCGATGTCCGCCATTCTACCCATCGACCGACCGCGTCTGGCACGCGAACTCGGCGCCACGATCGTGTTGGCGGCGCCGCTCGTGCTCGGCCAGCTGTCGGCGATCGGCATGAACGTGGTCGACACCATGCTGGCCGGCCACCTGGACGGCCACACCCTCGGTGCGGTCGCGGTCGGCACCAACGTGTGGGTGCTGGCGATCGTCATCGTGATCGGCGTGATGATGGCCTTGCAGCCGTCGGTGGCGCAGTTGCACGGCGCCGGACGCGTCGCCGAAATCGGGCCGCTGTTCCGCCAGGCGCTGTGGATCGCGATTCCGCTCGGCGTGGCGCTTGCCTTCGTGGTCGCCCTCGCCGGCCCGTTGTTGTTCGGCCTGATCGGCGTCGATGCCGCGCTGGTCGCCGACGCCGGCGGATTCCTCAACGCGGTCGCCTTCGGGGCTCCGGCCTTGACCCTGTTCTTCGCCCTGCGCGGACTCAGCGAGGGCCTCGGCCTGACCCGGCCGACGATGTGGTTCAGCCTGCTCGGCCTGGCCCTGCTGGCGCCGATCGGCTATGTGCTGATGTACGGCGCCTTCGGCCTGCCGCGGCTCGGCGCACGCGGTTGCGGCATGGCCACGGCGATCGTGCTGTGGCTGCAATGCCTGGCCTTCACCGGCTACGTCGCCGTGCATCCGCGCTACCGCGCAGTGGCGCCGTTCGCCCGCTGCGAGGCGGCCGATCCGCGTGCGATCGGCGCCCTGCTCTGGATCGGCGTGCCGATGGCGGTGACCCTGTTCATGGAAGCGAGCCTGTTCGTCGCCGTCGCCCTGCTGCTCGGCTCGCTCGGCACGGCGATCGTCGCCAGCCACCAGATCGCGATCAATGTCGTCTCGGTCGCGTTCATGGTGCCGCTCGGCATCGCCCTGGCGACCACCGTGCGGGTCGGCCACGCGGTCGGCCGCGGCGAGGCCGCCGGCGTGCGCCTGGCCGCCGGAGCCAGCCTGTTGCTGACCGCGTTCGTGCAAGTCGTCTCGGCACTGCTGCTGGCCGTGCTGGCCTCGCGCATCGCCGCGCTGTACACGATCGACGCGGCAATCAGCCGGCTGGCCGCGGAGTTGATCGTGCTGGCGGCGATCTTCCAGCTCTCCGACGGCATCCAGGCGGTCGCCAACGGATCCCTGCGCGGGCTCAAGGACACCCGCGTTCCGATGTTCCTGACCCTGTTCGCGTACTGGGGCGTCGGCATGCCGGTCGGCCATGCGCTGGCGTTCCGCGCCGGCCATGGCGCGCACGGCATGTGGTACGGCCTCATCGCCGGCCTCAGCGTCGCCGCGCTGCTGCTGAGCTGGCGCTTCTGGCGCCTGACCGCGCGCCGTCCGGCTGCCGTCACCTGACTTCCCGGACATGTCGCCTGCAGCGCGTTCGGCTACCCTGCACCTGCGTGTTCACCGGAGCTCCCCGATGTCCGACAAATCTCCCGGCCTCTTGCGCCGCTTCTTCCGCGGCGTGTGGGACACGCTGAACTTCACCCGCCGGCTGGTCTTCAACCTGCTGTTCCTGCTGGTCCTCGTGTTCGTGCTGGCCAGCCTGATGCGCGGCAGGCCGACGGTGGAGTCGCGCACCGCGCTCGTGCTCGATCCGAACGGCACCGTGGTCGAGCAGTACAGCGCCGACCCGGTCACCCGCGCGCTCGCCAACATGAGCGGAGACGGCAGCCGCGAGATCCAGTTGCGCGACATCCTGCGCACGATCGACCTCGCCGCCGCCGATGCGCGCATCGAGCGCATCGTCCTGCTGCCGGACTCGATCGGCGCCGGCCTCGCCTCGCTGCGCGAGATCGGCCAGGCTCTCGACCGTTTCCGCGACACCGGCAAGGACGTCGTGGTCGTCTCCGAAGGCATGGGCCAGGGCGCCTACTACCTCGCCGCGCACGCCAGCGAGATCCTGCTCGACCCGTTCGGCTCGGTCCTCCTCGAAGGGCTGTCCTCGTACCGCAGCTATTACCGCGACGCCCTCGACAAGCTCGGCGTCGACGTGCATCTGATCAAGGTCGGCGAGTACAAGTCGGCGGCCGAACCGTTCGTCCTCAACCAGGCCTCGGACGACGCCCGCGAAGCCGCGCGGTACTGGATGGGTGCGGTGTGGGACGACTACCTCGAGGAAGTCGCCGCCCTGCGCAAGCTCGATCCGGCAAGCCTGCGCAACGACATCGCCGACCTCGACCGGCAAATCAAGGCCTATGGCGGCGACCTCGCCCGCCTCGCCCTCGAACGCAAGCTGGTCGACCGCCTGGCCACCCGCGCCGAGGCGCGTGAACTGCTCAAGGCGAAGGGCGTCGCCAGTGCCGACGGCGAGACTTTCCGCCAGATCCACTGGAGCGACTACCTCGATGCCCGGGTGGAGTTGCCGGACCCGCGCCCGCAGGTCGGCATCGTCGTCGCCCAGGGCGACATCGTGCCGGGCGAACAGCCGCAGGGCACGGTCGGCGCCGCCAGCGTCGCCCAACTGATCCGCCAGGCACGCGGCGACGACGGGATCAAGGCGCTCGTCCTGCGGGTGGATTCGCCGGGCGGCGACATGTTCGCCTCGGAAGTGATCCGGCGCGAGGTCGAACTGACCCAGGAGGCCGGCAAGCCGGTGCTCGTCTCGATGGGCGACGTCGCCGCCAGCGGCGGCTACTGGATCTCGATGAATGCCGACGAGATCTGGGCGCAGCCGACCACGATCACCGGCTCGATCGGCATCTACGGCCTGTTCGTGACGATTCCGGAGGCGCTCGGCAAGCTCGGCATCCACACCGACGGCGTCGGCACCACGCCGATCGCCGGCGCCTTCGACATCCGTCGCCCGTTCGACCCGAAGGTCGAATCGATCATCACCAGCGTGATCGAGAAGGGCTACCGCGACTTCATCGGTGGCATCGCTGCGGCCCGCGGCAAGCCGGTCGAGGAGATCGACGCCATCGCCCGCGGGCGCGTGTGGTCGGGTGCACAGGCCCGCGAACGCGGCCTGGTCGACAAGCTCGGCGGCCTGCAGCAGGCGATTGCCGCGGCGGCCGGACGCGCCGGCATCGACGGGGACTACCGCGCGCGCTACATCGAGGAACCGCTGTCGAGCTGGGAGCGCCTCGCCCTCAGCTTCGGCCACACGCGCGCGGCCACCGCGATCGCCCGCCTGACCGGCCTCGGCCTGCCGACCGGCATGTTGCCAAAGGCCGAGATCGAACAGACGGTCGACCTGCTGCGCACGCTCGCCGGCAACCGCTTCGGCGTCGTCGCGCACTGCTTCTGCACGCCGGACTGAGCGGCGCCTGGCCGCGTCGCGCCGGCGCGGCGCTTCACGGTTCCTGCGCGTCGGCCGCTTCGTCGCGCCGGCGTGCGGCCTCGTCGAGTTCCTGCTGCACGGCTTTCGCCTTGTCGAGGGCCTTGAGCTGATCGTCGAACACGGTCGGCTGGCGCTCGGCCGGCGCCGGCTCCGGCACGGCCGTGCGTTCGCCGCAGCCGCCGAGCAATGCCAGCAGGACGACGGCGACGACGGAGGTTTGACGTACCATTCGGAGCACCCCGCTGGCGGCGGCGACGGCCGCATGCGCGAGTCTGCGCGCCGGCGCGGCCCCCGGCAAGGCGATGGAGGACACGGCGATGCAGGCATCGCGCTGGCGACTCGACGGACAGACCGCGCTCGTCACCGGCGCCAGCCGCGGCATCGGCCTGGCGACCGTGCGCGAACTGGCCGGACTCGGCGCCGACGTGCTGCTCGTCGCGCGCGACGAAGCCCATCTCGAGCAGACGCTGGGCGAACTCGCCGACGAATTTCCCGCACGCGTGCTGCGCGGCTTTGCCGCCGATGTCGGCGACCCCGAGCAGCGCCTCGAAGTGTTCGACTGGGTCGCCGACCTCGATGCCGGCCCCTCGCTGCTGGTCAACAACGTCGGCGACAACGTGACCCGGCCGGCACTCGACTACACGGTCGACGAGGTGCGTGCGCTGCTCGGCACGAACCTGCTCGCCGCATTCGAGATGTGCCGGCTCGCGCATCCGCACCTGGCCGAACATGGCAACGCCGCGATCGTCAACGTCGGCTCGGTGTCGGGCCTGATCCACGTGCGCACCGGCGCGCCGTACGGCATGACCAAGGCCGCGCTGCACCAGCTCACCCGCAACCTCGCCTGCGAATGGGCCGGCGACGGCATCCGCGTCAATGCGATTGCGCCGTGGTACATCCGCACGCGGCGCACCGAGGACGCGCTCGCCGACGACGATTACCTCGAGGAAGTGCTTGCGCGAACGCCGATGGGCCGCATCGGCGAGCCCGAGGAAGCCGCCGCCGCGATCGCGTTCCTGTGCCTGCCGGCGGCGTCCTACATCACCGGCGAATGCATCGCCATCGATGGCGGCTTCCTGCGCTACGGATTCTGATGCCGGGCCTTGAAGCGGAACGACTGGAACACGAAGGACACGAAGGACACGAAGAAAAAGCGCAAATCGTCAAAACGCTTTCTCCGTGTGCTCCGTGTGCTCCGTGTTTCAGGCTTCTGCCTCGACTTCCATCGAAAGCGAAAGATTGAAACACGGAGCACACGGAGCACACGGAGGAGATGCCGATTGCTGAAAAGCTGTTCCTTCGTGTCCTTCGTGTTCCGGTCTTGGGTCTTTCGCTCCTTCAGCGGACGAAGCCCGGCATAAATGTCCGGAAACGGCGAGTCTGGGCCGCCGCCGGCTGCTAGATTGGCGCCCATGGATTCCATCGCCCCCCTGCCGTTCAGCGAGCGCGTCTGCGAGCAGGCGCGGCTGACCCGTGATGCCCGCTTCGACGGCCTGTTCTTCACCGCGGTGAAGACGACCGGCATCTATTGCCGGCCGGTCTGCCCGGCGCCGACGCCGCACGCACGCAACGTCCGCTATTACGCGAGCGCGGCCGCGGCCGCCGCCGCCGGCTACCGTCCCTGCCTGCGCTGCCGGCCGGAAGCGGCACCGGGTTCGCCGCTGCATCGCGCGCGCAGCGAACTCGTGCGTGCCGCCCTGCGCCTGATCGAGGACGGCGCGCTCGACCGCGCACCGCTCGCCGCACTGGCCGCCCGCATCGGCGTCGGCGAGCGGCACCTGCGTCGGCTGTTCGATGCGGAACTCGGCGCCAGCCCGCAGGATGTCGCGGCCACCCGCCGCCTGCTGTTCGCCCGCCAGTTGCTAGTCGAGACGACGATGCCGGTGACCGCGGTCGCCGGTGCCGCCGGATACGCCAGCCTGCGGCGATTCAATGCGGCCTTCCTCGACGCGCACGGCAAGCCGCCGCGCGAACTGCGGCGTGCGCGCCTGCGCGATGCACAGGCTGCGGCAGGCGGGCGTCCGCAGGCCGTGCACGCGAACGCCATCGAACTGATCCTGCCGTATCGCCCGCCGTATGACTTTGCCGCCCTGCTTTCGTTTTACGCGCGCCGCACGATCGCCGGCGTCGAGGCGGTCGATGCCGGCTGCTACCGGCGCAGCATCGTCGTCGACGGCAAGGCTGCGCTGCTCGAAGTCGACGCGGCAGCGAAGCGGGACGCCTTGCGCCTGCGCGTGACCGGCGTCTCCGCGCCGGCGCTCGGCCCGCTGGTCGCACGCGTGCGCCGCATGTTCGATGTCGATGCCGATCCGCGTGCGATCGGCGCCGCGCTGCGTCGCGACGCCTGGTTGCGCCCGCTGGTGAAACGCTGGCCCGGCCAGCGCCTGCCGGGTGCCTGGGAGGGCTTCGAACTCGCCGTGCGCGCCGTGCTCGGCCAGCAGGTCAGCGTGGCCGCTGCGCGCACGCTGGCCGCGCGCCTGGTCGAGCGCTTCGGCACCGTGCACGCGGAATCGGCGGCGCTTGGACTCGGCGCGCTGTTCCCCACGGCAGCCACGCTTGCCGATGCCGGCATCGAGGCGATCGGCCTGCCGCGCGCACGCGCCGCGGCGATCCGCGCGATCGCCCGCGCGACCGCGGACGGTCACATCGGCTTCGGTGCCGAACAGACGCTGGCCGATTTCGTCACCCGCCTCGCTGCCTTGCCCGGCATCGGCGCCTGGACCGCGCACTACATCGCCATGCGCGCGCTGTCGCAACCCGACGCGTTTCCCGCCGGCGACCTGGTGTTGCGCAAGCTGGCCGGCGACGGCACGCCGCTCGGCGAACGCGCGATGGAAGCGCGTGCCGAAGCATGGCGACCGTGGCGCGCCTATGCCGTCATGCTGCTCTGGCGCAGCGCCCCCTGATCGCGAGGAACCGACCATGCTCCACGACCACATCGAAAGCCCGATCGGCCGCATCCTGCTCGCCGGGGACGGCAACGCGCTGCATTTCATCGGCCTGCCCGAATCGCGTCATCCATTCGCGATCCCGTCGCACTGGCAGCGCGACGCACGCCGTTTCGACGAAGCCCGGCGCCAGTTCGACGCATGGTTCGCCGGCACGCTGAGGCAATTCGACCTGCCGCTCGCGCCGCGCGGCACGCCGTTCCAGTTGCGCGTGTGGGAAGCGTTGACGTCGATCCCGTATGGCGAAACGATCAGCTACGCCGAACTCGCGCGGCGCATCGGCCAGCCGACCGCATCGCGCGCGGTCGGCCTCGCCAACGGCGCCAATCCGCTGTCGATCATCGTGCCGTGTCACCGCGTGATCGGTGCCAACGGGTCGCTGACCGGCTATGGCGGCGGTCTCGAAGCGAAGCGCTTCCTGCTCGACCACGAGCGCCGGCATGCGCCGGTGTCGACATTCCGCCTGCAGTGAACCCTGTTCAACGACAGGGCGCGGCGCGTTCGCGCAGGCTGGCGATGTCGTCACGCACCTGCGCCGCGGTATCGCTGAAGGCGTAGCGCAGGCGCTTCTCCGCGGCGACGATCCCGTCTTCGAGGAAGCGGCAGACGTCGGCACCACTGGCCGGCGCGCACGGATCTTCGACCCACACATGGGCCGCGCCGAGTTGCGCTGCGGGCGAGCGGTCGATGCCGGGCCGCGCCAGGCCCGGTGCCGACACACCGGCGCCGCCGGGACCGTAGGCATCGGCGAGGCCACGGGATGGCACGCCGAGCATGGCCAGCGGCACGGCGCGACGTTCGCCGGTACCGGTTTCGCTGAGGTAACGCGACCCGTCGTCACGCCGGCACAGCCATGCCGGCGGCATCGCCGACCGCGCCGGCCCGAGCGCCGCCGGTGCGGCATCGAGCGCCGGAGTAGCCGCCGCTTGCGCTTCGACTGCGGCGGCAGCGGGAGACGGCGGGTCGTCGTCGAGCCGGATCGTCTTCACCGCTTCGCCGGCCGCGCACGGCCGATCCTGGTAACGCACCTCGCCGTCCGCGCTCGTGCAGCGGACGATTTCCACGGCCGCCGCCGACGGCGCCACGCCGGCGAGGATGACGAGGAGCAGGCATCGTTGCATGGGCGCCATGCTACGCAGGCCGGGGGAAAAGGAAAGGACGGCCGCGGCCGTCCTTTCCGTACACTCAGCGACGGGCGTCTTTCGCCGCCGTGCGGGCGTCATCGAGCGCGCGCTGCGCCTGTGCCTTCGCCGCGTCGTACGCCGCCTCCGCCTGATCCTTGCACGGACCGGACTGTCCCGACGGCAAGGCATCGCAACGCTCCTTGGCGATCTTGAGATCGGCCTCGGCGCGGGCGATGGTGAGGTCGTGGGTGGCCTTCGCCTGTGCCTCGATCGTGTCGGCCTCCACCTCGGCGACGTCGCGACCGGCCTCGCGGGCCTGGTCCATCGCCTTGCCGGTGGCGTCGTTGATGGCCTCGTTCGCCTTCGCATCGGCCGCCGCCGCTTCGGATCGCGCCTGCGCACGCGCGGCATCCAGTTCGCGCTGCGCCTCGTCGGCCCTGCGTGTTGCGTCGGCCTGGGCCTTGGCGACGTCCTCGGCGGCCTGCTGCCGCGTTTCCTCGATCTTGCGTTGCGTTTCCGCCGCCGAGTCCTGGTGATTGCAGCCGACCAGTCCGAGCATCGCCGCGATCGCGGCTGCCAGCATGGTGTTCTTCATGACGGGATCTCCTGTAGGGCATGGTGCCTGCCCTGCACCGCGACGCCGTGCAGGTGCACCACGGCGCGCATTGAAGGCCCCGCTGCATGAACGCGTTGTGATCCGCGTGGGGCGTGTTCAGCCGGCGGTCGGTCCGGCGCGCAGCGGACCCGGGGATGCGGCTTCGCGAAGCCGGCGCTTCCGGCGGTGCAAGACGGCGAACGCGGAGACGGCATCGAAGTGCCGGGTCGCCGTCATCAATGCAGGGTCTTGTAGGTTTCCGCATCGAAGGCATCGACCTGGATGACCTCGTCGCGCGCGTCGCGGGCCTCGTTGAGGCGGTCGTATTCCGCCTGGGTGATGACGCCGGCCTCGAGGCCGAGTTCGTCGAGCATGTGGCCCGGCGCGCGGTCGATCGTGCCGGCGCGCACGGCGTCGCGCAGCTTGGTCTCGATCGGCAAGGCCTCCACGGCCATGTCGAGGGCGGCTTCGAGCGTGCCGAGGCCGGGCTCGTCGGGCGGCGGCACGAACACGTCGCAGGTCAGCGTGCGGCGTGCCTCGCGGTCCTCGAGGATGTCGCGGGCGACGCGTCGGCCGATCTCGTCCGAGGGTGGCCGGAAACGCGCACCGAGCGGGAAGATCAGCACGCGCAGCAGCCACGCGGCCGGGCGCAGCGGCAGGTTTTCCAGCACGCCGAGCATGGCTTCCTGCACGCGATGCAGGCAGGTCTCGACCGACCAGCGCACGAGGGCGAGATTGGCGGTGGTCTTGGCCTCGTCGTGGTAGCGCTTGAGCGCGGCCGAAGCGAGGTAGAGGTAGGCCAGCGCATCGGCGAGACGTCCGGAAAGTTTTTCGCGGCGCTTCAGCGAGCCGCCGAGCGTGCCCATCGCGGTGTCGGAGAGGATCGTGAATGCCGCCGACAGGCGCGACAGGTGCTGGTACCAGCGTGCGGTGTCGAGCGCGTCCGGCGGCGCGGTGATGCGCGAGCCGGTGAGGGCGAGCAGCAGCGCGCGCACCGAACGGGTGACCACCAGGTTGATGTGGCCGAACAGCGCGCGGTCGAACGCGGCGAGGTCGTTCGCGGCGACCGCATTGATTTCCTTCTCGACGAACGGATGGCAGCGGATCGCGCCCTGGCCGTAGATGATCATCGAGCGGGTGAGGATGTTGGCGCCTTCGACGGTGATGCCGATCGGCACCGCCGCCCACGCGCGCGACAGCGTGTTGCGCGGGCCGCGCTGGATCGCGCTGCCGGCGCGGATATCCATGGCATCGCTGACCACCGTGCGCATGCCTTCGGTGAGGTAGGCCTTGGCGATCGAGCCGAGCACGGCCGGCTTCTCGCCGGCATCGAGTGCGCCGCAGGTCAGCGTGCGCGTCGCCGTCATCAGGTAGGTCAGGCCGGCGATGCGCGCGAGCGGTTCCTCGATGCCCTCGAAGCGGCCGATCGGCGTGTCGAACTGCTCGCGCACGGTGGCATAGGCGCCGCAGATGCGCGTGGCCATCTGCGCGGCACCGATGCTGAGCGCCGGCAGCGAGATCGAGCGGCCGGCGGCGAGGCATTCCATCAGCATGCGCCAGCCATTGCCGACCCCGGCGTGTTCGCCGATGACGGCGTCGAACGGCACCCACACGTCGCGGCCGACGATCGGTCCGTTGTGGAACGGCACGCCCATCGGATCGTGGCGCTGGCCGATCTCGACGCCGGGCGTATTGCGCGGGATCAGCGCGCAGGTGATGCCGCGATCGACCACTTCGCCGATCAGGTGGTCGGGATCCTTGAGGCGGAAGGCGAGGCCGATCAGGGTCGCCACCGGCGCCAGGGTGATGTAGCGCTTCATCCAGTTGAAACGCACGCCGAGCACCTCGACGCCATCGACGATGCGCTTCTCGACGATGCCCTCGGACTGCGTTGCCGCGGCATCGGATCCGGCCTCGGGGCCGGTCAGCGCGAAGCAGGGAATCTCCACGCCCTCGGCGAGCCGGCGCAGGTATTTCTGTTTCTGCGCTTCGGTGCCGTAGTGCATGAGGAGTTCGCCGGGGCCGAGCGAGTTCGGCACCATCACCGTCACCGCCGCCGTCACCGAACGGCTGGAGATGCGCGTGACGATGCGCGACTGCGCGATCGCCGAGAAGCCGTGGCCGCCGAATTCCTTCGGGATGATCAGGCCGAACAGGCGGTACTCGCGGATCATCGCCCAGATCTCCGCCGGCAGGTCGCGCTGCTGGTAGACCTCCCAGTCGTCGAGACGCGCGCAGAAATCGTTGACCGGCCCATCGAGGAAGGCACGCTCCTCGTCGCTCAGCGGCTGCGGCTGGAAGTCGAGCAGCTTCTGCCAGTCCGGCATGCCGGAAAAAAGATCGGCATCCCACCACACCGAGCCGGCCTCCAGGGCGATGCGCTCGGTGTCGCCGAGGCGCGGCAGCACGCGGGCGAAGCGCGGCATCAGGAAGCGCGTGACCAGATGGCGGCGCAGCGCCGGCACGCCACCGAGCACGGCGGCCGTGACCAGCACGACGACCGTCGCCTGGAACACCAGCGGCGAGGCGATGCCGGTCAGGCGCCAGCCGACGAGGACGACGCCGGCCGCGGCCAGCCAGGCGAGAAAACCAAGACCGCGGAAGGCCAGCACGAGAAAGACGACGAGCGCGAGGATGCAGGCGACGAGCATGGCACGGCTCCATTCGGTGCGGACCGGAGGCGGATTCCGCGGATCGGCCGCAAAGCCGGCCGTGCCCATTGGAAACGCATGTGCACGCAGATGCACGTGCAGGCGCAGCAGGGCGCGCGCTTGCCGATCCGTGCAGCCGGTCACAATGCCGCCGCCGACCAGTCCCGTTCGCAGCATCGCCGCGCCCGGCTACCATGCGGGCATGAACAGCGACGAGCCGCTCGCACCGCCGGTTCCCGCGGGGGATGACCCACCCGACGTCGAGCGCCTCATGCCCGAGGTCTACGAGCGCCTGCGCCGCATGGCCCACCGCCAGCTTGCCGGCGAGGGCGTGCACACGCTCGACACCACCGCGCTGGTCCACGAAGCCTGGATCAACCTCGCCCAGAATGCCGCGCATGGCTGGGCCGACCGCGCGCATTTCCTCGGCTACGCGGCCGTGGCGATGCGCCACATCCTCGTCGATCACGCGCGCCGGCGCGGCGCGATCAAGCGCGGCGGCACCAAGCTCTCGCTCGACCGCGAATCGGATGCGATTCCGGTCGAGGCGATCGCCGGCGAAATGCTCGCGCTGGATGCCGCGCTCGGCCAGCTCGCCGAAGTCGATGCGCGCCTGGTGCGGGTGGTCGAACTGCGCTTCTTCGCCGGCCTCTCGGTCGAGGAGACCGGCGCCGTGCTCGGCATCACCTCGCGCAGCGTCGTGCGCGACTGGCAGAAGGCGCGCCTGTTCCTGCACGCCGCCATCGGCGCCGCCGCGTGAACACCTCGCCATCGACGCGCTGGGCCGAGCTCGCCCCGCTGCTCGATCGCGTGCTCGATGCCGCCACCGCCGACCGCGAAGCGCTGATCGCCACCCTGGCGATCGACGAGGACCTGCGCGAGCGCCTGCGTGCGCTGGTTGCCCACGATGCCGGGGCCGGCATCCTCGATGGCGACAGCGGGCGCGTCGCCCATGCCCTGCTCGACCCGGCGCCGGCGATCGAATGGCCGAAGGCAGTGGGCCCGTACCGCATCGTGCGCCTGCTCGGCGAAGGCGGCAGCGGCAGCGTCTTCCTCGCCGAACGCGACGTCGACGGTTACGTGCAGCGGGTCGCCCTCAAGCTGCTGCGCAGCGGCGTGCGCGATCCGCTCGAGCGCGAGCGCTTCCGCCGCGAGCGTCGCATCCTCGCCCGCCTCGAACACCCGCACATCGCGCGCCTGCTCGACGGCGGCTTCGACGACGACGGCGTGCCGTGGTTCGCGCTCGAGTACGTCGACGGCGAACCGCTGACCGCATGGTGCGACCGGCGCCGGCTCGACGTCGAGGCGCGCCTGGCCCTGTTCGACGACATCTGCGCGGCGGTCGCCCACGCGCACCGCGCCTTTGTCGTCCATCGCGACCTCAAGCCGGCCAACATCCTCGTCGACGGCGACGGCCGCGTGCGCCTGCTCGACTTCGGCATCGCCCACCTGCTCGACCCGACCGCGCCGGAACAGGTCACCCGCACCGGCATGCGCCGGATGACCCCGGCCTACGCCGCGCCCGAGCAGTTCGACGGCAGCGCGATCACCACCGCCACCGACGTCTACGCACTCGGCGTGCTGCTGCACGAACTGCTGACCGGGTTGCGCCCGCAGCGGGACGCCGGCGGCGACGTCCGCCTGCCCTCCGCCGTGCTGGCCGCGGCCGCGAATGTGCAGGCCCTCGCCGAAGCGCGCTCGACGCATGTGCGCGCCCTCGTGCGCCGCCTGCGCGGCGATCTCGACACCGTGCTGGGCGTCGCCCTCGCGCGCGATCCGGCCCGCCGCTATGCCGGCGCGGAGGCACTCGCCGAGGATCTTCGCCGGCACCGCACGCAACGTCCGCTGCGCGCCCGCCGCACGTCCGCCGGCGATCGCCTCGCCCGTTTCCTGCGCCGCCACCGCAGCGCCAGCGCGCTCGGCCTGCTGCTCGTCCTGAGCCTCGTCGCCGGCGTCGTCGCCACCCTGCGCGAGTCGCAGCATGCCCGCGTCGCCGCCGCCCAGGCGCTGCGCGAAGCCGAACGCGCCGATGCGGCGAAGGACTTCGTGCTCGCCCTGTTCGCCGGGGTCAGTCCCGACGAGAGCCGCGGCCGCGAGATCGGCGCGCGCGAACTGCTCGAACGCGGCGAGGCCCGGCTCGCCGAGGTGCTCGCGCAGCAACCGCAACTCGAAGCCGAACTCAGCACGGTGCTGGCCGGTGCCTGGCGCCAGCTCGGCGCGCTCGAGCGTGCCGCCGACCTGGCGGCGCGCGCGCGTGAAGTCGCCACCGATGCCGTCACCCGTCATGCCGCTTCGCTCGAACACGGCAACGTGCTGGCCGCACAGGGGCAGGTCGACGAGGCCGAGGCCGCCCTGCGCGACGCCCTCGCCACGGCCACGGGACCGGCGGCGGCCGCCGCCGCGCGCGTGCGCCTGGCCGAACTGCTCGCCGACCGTGGCCAGCCGGATGCCGCGCTGACCCTGCTGGACGAGGCCATTGCCGCCGATCGCGGCGATGCCGGCCTGCTGCTGCGCGACACCGCCGCCCTCGGCCGCGTGCGTTTCCGCGCCGGCGACCTCGCCGGTGCCGCACAGGCCCTCGAGGACGCGCTGGCCCGTTCGCGCGATCTGCACGGCGTGTCGCATACGCGCACGGCCGGCCTGCAGCACGACCTGGCCGTGGTCCTGCTCCAGCGCGGCGACGCCGCCGCCGCCGCGGAACTGCTCGAAACGGCCTTGCGCACGCGCACCGGCCTGCTCGGCGAGCGCCATCCGGATGTCGCCCAGACCCGCTTCAATCTCGCCGTCGCCCGCCAGCGCCTCGGCGATGCGGTGCGTGCGCGCACGCTCTACGAGGAGGCGCTCGCCACCCAGCGCGCCGTGCTCGGCGAGCACCATCCGGATGTCGCCAGCAGCCTCAATTCGCTGGCCATGCTCGACTACGCGCAAGGCCGGCTCGACGCCGCCATCGGCCGGCTCGGGGAAGCCCTGGTGGCGGCACGCGCCGCCTGGGGCGACACCCATCCGACCGTGGCGACGATGCTCGGCAACCTCGCCGGCATCGAACGTGCGGCCGGACGCATCGACGACGCCGCCCGCGACCAGCAGGCCGCCCTGACTGCGGTCGAGGCCGCGCTCGGTGCACGGCATTACCTGGCCGGCATCGCCCGCCTCGGCCTCGCCGGCGTGCGCGTCGAGCAAGGCGACGAGGCCGCCGCACTCGCCGAACAGCGGCGTGCGCTGGCCGTGCTCGAAGCCGCGCTCGGCCACGACCATGCCGACGTCGGCCTGGCCCGCGCCGCCGTCGCCGACAGCCTGCTGCGTGCCGGCGATGTCGACGGTGCCCGTGCCACCCTGGCCGACGTGCCGACAACGGTCGATGCCGCCACCCTCGACCCGCGCGGTGCACGCGTGCAACTCGTCGTGCAGCGGCTGGCCGTGCGCGAAGGGCGTTGCGCCGAAGCGCTGCCGGCGCTGGCCACGGTGGCGGCCGCCCTCGCGCGCGGCGGCAGCGGCCTGCGCAGCGAGCACGCCGCAGCCGAACTGTTGATTGCCGGTTGCGAACACGCTGCCGGGCGCGAGGCGGCGGCGCGCGCCGCCCGCGCGCGCGCCGACGAACTCGTCGCCGCACTCCCCTACGTGTCGCGGCGGCTGCGCGCGGATCGCGTCGCCGCCGGCGCGCGGACGCCGTGAGTGACGCGATGTCCTCGATCGGCGCCTTGTTGCGCTTCCACTCGGAAATCACCCTTGCCGAGTGCCCGTCATGCCCTTGCTTCCCGTCCGCTTCGCGCACCTGCTCGCCGCCAGCCTGATCGTCGCCGGCGCATCCGATGCCCTGGCCGGCAGTCCCGCCGTGGTCTGGCCGGCTTCCGCCGGCGTCTGCTCGACGACCCTGCAGGCCTGCATCGATGGCGTGGTCGACGACTCGATCATCGAAATCGGAACCGACATCCCGATCGATGAAGCCATCACCCTCACCAACCGCAGCCTGAGCCTCGTCGCGGCAGCCGGTGCCCATCCGCGCTTCGCCGCCGGCCGCAGCCTCACCGCGAACACGATCGGCGCCGTCAACGGCAGCGTGCGCCTGCGCGGACTCGCCTTCAGCGACGGTCGCGTCAGCTACACCTGCAGCGGCGGCGCCACGGCCTCCCTGGAAATGCGCGACCTGCAGCTCACCCGCAGCGCCGGCGGCACGCCGGCCCATCTGGCCGTGCAGTCGATATCCGGCTGCGTCCTCGACGCAACCCTCGAAGGCAACCGCATCGACGGCGTGCCGGCCGGAATCAACAGCGGCCTCATCGATCTCAAGTCCACCGGCGGCACCTTCAATGCCTACGTCGCCCACAACCGCATCGCGCGCAACTCCGCGGCCAACAGCGACGGGGCCGGCATCTTTGCCGACGTGATCAGCCTCGGCGGAACCGGCAGCGGCGTGCTGCGCATGTTCGCCAACGAGATCCGCGGCACCTACAACCGCGGCGGCATCTTCCTCAGCGAAGGTCTCGCCAGCACGACGCCGAGCCATTACACGGCGGCCGTGGTCAACAACGCGGTGATCTGCACCGGCACACCGGGATCCGGCAACGGCATCGCCTTCGTTGCCAACAGCGGCACGATCACCGCGACGACGGCCAACAACACCACCACCGGTTGCGCACGCGGCGTGTTCGCCTCGCGCTGGAGCGGCGGCTCGGCGACCGCGCGCGTCAACGGCCACGTCTGGAACAACCTCGTCGTCGCCTCGAGCGAAGGCCTGAACTTCACCGCCGACCTCACCCCGAACCTGCAGAACGACTACAACCTCATCAATGCGCCGACCCTGGCCAACACCAGTCTCGGCGCGCACACGCTGTCGGTGCCGGCCGGTCTCGTCGCCGCGGTGGCGCCGCGCCTGCGCCCCGGCTCGCCGGCGATCAACGCCGCCGACGCCCTGTTCCTCGCCAATGTGCTGATCGAATACGGCCTGCCGCTGACCGATGCCGACGGCCTGCGCCGCACGAAGGGTGGCGGCACCGACATCGGCGCCTACGAATCGGGCGACGTTTCCGCGCTGCACGTCGCCTCGGCGGCCAATGCCGTGAACGCCTACATCACCCGCATCGACCTCGCCGCCACCAATGGCCAGATCGGCGCCAGCGTGCACGCCACGCGCAATTACGGCGTCGACGGGCCGGAGTCTTCCGCCGCGTTCGGCGTCTACTACGAGCCTTCCGTCTGGACCCTCTACCACGAGGATTTTTCCCCGCTCGCCACGGGGCTCAAGTGGAACGTGTTCGTGCCGGGCAGCGGCAGCGGTGTCTTCACCCATTTCGGCACCGCGGCCAACACCATCGACTGACGCACGCAGATCGACAGCGCCGTGACCAATGGCCAGCCCGGCCGCATCCTGATTGCCACCCACAACTGGACCGCGACACCGACCTATCTCACCCATCCGATCGGCGTGCACTACACCGGCGCCGGCAGCGCCGGACGCTGGCATGTCGGCACCATCAACGGCGCTGCGCTGCCGGAAACGAGCGCCTTCAACATCTACTCGCAGTCGCCAAGCCCGAACGCATTCCGGCTCGAGGCGCAGGCCGGGGCCAACCGCGTCACCATCGACCATCCGCTGATCAACGACGTTTCCTGTGCCGCGATCCACGTCACCCGCATCATCCCGTCCGGCGCAACCGGCCCCGTCGCTGCCCACGATCTCGAATTCAGTCCGGCCATCGGACGCTGGCGGATCTTCTCGCCCGCGAGCTACCAGGCCGGCACCGCCTTCAACGTCGTCATCGACCCGGCCCAGGTGTTCGCGTGCACCGACCGCATCTTCGCCGACGATTTCGACTGAGGTGGGCACAGCCAGCGGCCAGCACACCGACACGGTTCGCCCCGGCCCGTGCGCGCGCAGTCGGCGACATCAGGCTCGATCCGTTTCCCCCTGGCTTGCACGATCGGATGCCACGACGCGCCGGATGAGCTCAATCTCGTGTCCGGCGCCCGGCAACCGCGCTACGCGTCGTTCGTCCCCTGAAGGGGTTGGCCCGCGTTCAATCCTGCGGCGCAATCCCGAGATAGCCCGCGCCTGCCGCCAGCGTCGCCCAGAACTCCTCGCCGAGCGCGAACGATTTCGCGAACAACGCCTCGGCACCGGCGCGGTCGCCGGCGAGCATCGTGTAGGCACCGATCTCGGCGATGTCATTCTTCTCTTTCGGATTCTCGGCGACGAAACGGTCGAACAGCGGCTTCGCGCTCTGCCAGTCACCGGCTTCGCGGTACGCGCGGGCGATGCGCAGCACGTCGCTGGCATCGGGATCGTTCGCGAGCACGCCGTCGAAGATCGCCTTCGCTTCGTCCTTCATGCCGGCAAGCAGGTACACGCGCCCGACCCCGATGCGCTCCCAACTGCCCTTGCCGGCCTGCGCAAGCGCTTCGGTCAGCAACGCCTTGCCGGCCGCCTGCTTCTCCATGCCTGCATAGGCGCTGGCGTCGAGCGTCTTCTTCGCCGCCATGCCGGTACCGACGCCGAACGCGAACACGAGCGCGCCGCTTGCGGCGAGCCAGGACTTCTTCATGGAATGCTCCTTGGAGGTTGGAAAACAGACCCGGATCAGCCGAGGTCCTTGATCAGCACGCGCGCGGCATTGTGCCCCGGCGCGCCGGTGACGCCGCCGCCGGGATGGGTGCCGGCGCCGCAAAGATAAAGGCCCGGCAGCGCGCCGCGGTAGCCGGCCTGGCCGAGCATCGGGCGCGCGCTGAACAGCTGGTTGAGGCTCAGGGCGCCGTGGAAGATGTCGCCGCCGATCAGGCCGAAGTCGCGTTCGAGGTCGAGCGGGCTCTTGATCTGGCGGCCGACGACGCTGGCGGCGAAACCCGGCGCGTAGCGCTCGACCGTGGCGACCATGAGGTCGGCGACTTCGTCGCGGTGGTCGTCCCACGAGCGTCCGCCGGACAGCACCGGCGCGACGTGCTGGCAGAACAGGCTGGCGACGTGCTGGCCGGGCGGCGCGAGCGAATCGTCGAGCGTCGACGGGATCAGCATCTCGACGATCGGCTCGCGTGACCAGCCGCTGGCGACCGCATCCCGGTAAGCCTTGTCCATGTAGTCGAGGCTCGGCGCGAGGATGATGCCGGCAGTCAGGTGATCGCCGTCGCCCGGCAGCGCACTGAAGTCCGGCAGGCGGTCGAGGGCGACGTTCATGCGGAACGTGCCCGAACCGCAGCGCCAGTTCGCCATGCGCTCGCGCGTCGGCGCCGGCACGACCTCGCGCGCGAGCAGTCGTTCGTAGAGCAGTTTCGGATTGACGTTGGCGACGACGGCGCGCGCGCGCAGCACGTCACTCTGCGTGGTGATGACGCCGACGGCGCGCCCCGGCTCTGATCCGGTACGTTCGACGATCACCTCGCGCACACCGCAACCGGTGCGGATTTCCGCGCCGGCGGCCACCGCCGCTTTCGCCATTGCCTGGGTGATCGCGCCCATGCCGCCGATCGCGTGACCCCAGGCGCCCTTGACGCCGTTGACCTCGCCGAACACGTGGTGCAGCAGCACGTAGGCGCTGCCCGGCGTGTACGGGCTGGCGTAGTTGCCGACCACGCCATCGAAGCCGAGCACGGCACGGATCGGTTCGCTCTCGAACCAGCGATCGAGGTATTCGGCGGCCGAAATCGTGAACAGGTCGAGGAGTTCCTGACGCAGCGACGGATCGAGCCCGTGCAGGCGCTTGCCGAGCTTTCCCGCGCGCACGAGTTCCGGCAGCGCCTTCCACCAGCCGCCGTCGGTGACGTTCGGCGGCGGCTCGAGCGCGAGCGCGCGCAGCACATCGGCGATCGCATCGAGGCGCTGCTCGTATTCGGGCAGGCGCTCGGCATCGCGCTTCGAGAACTTCGCGACCTCGGCCTGCGTCTGCCCGCCGCCGGTCAGCAGGTACGACCCGTCGGGCCGCGGCAGGAAGTTGTTGCGCCGGCGCTCGACCACGCGCAGGCCGTGCGCCGCCAGGTCGAGATCGCGGATCACCTTCGGCTGCAACAGCGACACCGTGTACGCGGCGACCGAATTGCGGAAACCCGGATGGAACTCCTCGGTCACCGCCGCGCCGCCGACCACGCCGCGCTGCTCCAGCACGCAGACCTTCAGCCCCGCCCTGGCCAGATAGGCCGCGCAGACCAGGCCGTTGTGGCCGGCGCCGATGATGATCGCGTCGAGGGATGTCGAACTCATGCTCATGGGTTGATTATCAGCAGGAACCGAAGGTGCCGCCAAGCGTGGCACACCTGGAGAACCGAACCCCCGGGCAGTCCGTGTGCATGCCGCCGATTCGGTGCGGAGGCTAGGCTCGCATCGCTAGCTGCGCCGAAACATGGTCGGACGTGTAGGATTCGCGCAATATGCCCATCGCCTCGCTATCCCGATTCATCCTGGACCACTACGAAGTTCACGAGTGGCGGCACGCCACCGCCATCCTCGCGGCGGACTTTCCCGAGGAGTACGCCGATATCCAGGCAATCCTCAGCGACTTCCGATTGTTTCGCAGCAAGGTCATGGCACCTGGTGGGGCCAAGTCCGAAATCTCGGGTTGGATCGATGGTTGTCTGTCGCAGCGGGGATGGGTCGAGAAGAAGTTCGACACGCAGATTCGTGTCGACGACACGACCACTGAAACCCCTACCCACAAGGTCGACTGCTTCAAGAATCGAGTGGCGCTGGAAATCGAGTGGAACAACAAGGACCCTTTCTTCGACCGGGACCTCAACAACTTCCGCCTGCTTTTCGAACTGCGCGCCATCAGCGTCGGCGTCATCGTGACCCGGTGTTCCGCGCTTCAAACCATTTTCAATGCACTGGGAAAGGGGTCTTCGTACGGCAACAGCACGACGCACATGTCCAAGCTCCTACCGCGCATCGAAGGCGGGGGCGGCGGAGGTTGTCCAGTGCTGGTCTTCGGCATCAGTGAGCGCCTGTACGTTGACGATGTGCCGCCGGAACGGCTGTCAGCATCGCGACGCACCGGTCGCGATGCAGGATGAGCACCTCGTCTCGCGCCCCCAAAATGATGGGTTCGCGATTCGGGTCAACTCGAACGCATCAAACCAAATTCCGCTAGGCGACTACCGCAAGATCTAATATAGTGCGATCCGAAGATCCACTTTTAGGAGCGCACGATGGCACGCCCGCTCGTCGAACAGGACCACAGCGTTCCGTTGCCCGCGACCGAAGGGGGGTGGGCAACCATTCTTGCCGATCCGCCGTGGCGATTCACCAATCGCACGGGAAAAGTCGCACCGGAGCACCGGCGTCTGGATCGCTACTCGACGATGGACCTCGCTGCCATCTGCGCGATGCCCGTGAAGAACGTTGCCGCGAAGAACGGCCACCTGTACCTGTGGGTTCCCAATGCCTTGCTGCCGGATGGCCTCAAGGTCATGGAAGCCTGGGGATTCCGCTACGTCTCCAACATCGTCTGGGCGAAACGACGAAAGGATGGCGGACCGGACGGGCGCGGTGTCGGTTTCTACTTCCGCAATGTCACGGAGCTGCTGCTGTTTGGTGTGCGTGGTTCGCTGCGCACACTGGCCCCGGCACGCAGCCAGGTCAACATGATCGAGACACGCAAACGAGAGCACTCACGCAAACCGGACGAGCAGTATGGATTGATCGAGCGCTGCTCTCCCGGCCCCCGTCTCGAACTTTTTGCACGCCATCCACTCGCTGGCTGGACGGCTTGGGGAGCCGAGTCGGCACCCGAGATACAACCGCGCGGCAAACAGCACAAGGGCTATGCGGGCGGTCCGATGCAACTTCCGTTGATCTCGCAGTATGCGCGCCTCGACGAAGACGAGACGGAGGGCATCGGCAAGGCACTCCGCGAGCAATACGAGGAGGGGCGCTCCATCCGTGAACTGTCGGAACAGACGTCGTACTCGATCGGTCGGGTGAGAACCTTGCTCAATGCGGCCGGGACACCATTCCGACCGCGCGGAGGTTCACGCTAACCGGCTGTGCCCCACACCAGCATGGCCCGCAATCCGCCATGCGCGCACTGCCAAGCTTCGAATCCTCACCCGGCCCTCCGGGCCACCTTCTCCCGGAAGAAGAAGGGAATGCGAGCGGAGTCTCGGCCGGCCGGACCCCCGTTTGCGCAAGCTGATCGACCCCTACCTGTTCGCCCTTGTCGCCTCGGTCGTGCTGGCCAGCCTGCTGCCGGTGCGTGGCGACGCGGCGGTGGTGGCCGGGCTGGTCACGAATGCCGGCATCGCCCTGCTGTTCTTCCTCTACGGGGCGCGCCTGCCGCGCGAGGCGATCGTTGCCGGGATGGCGCACTGGCGCCTGCACCTGACCGTGCTGGCCTGCACCTTCGTGCTGTTTCCGCTGCTCGGCTTTGCCCTGTTGCCGCTGGCGCGGCCGTGGCTGACGCCGGAGCTCGTAATCGGCGTGCTGTTCCTGTGCGCCCTGCCCTCGACCGTGCAGTCGTCGATCGCCTTCACCTCGATCGCGCACGGCAACGTCGCTGCGGCGGTGTGCAGTGCCTCGCTGTCGAACCTGCTCGGCGTGTTCCTGACGCCGCTGCTGGTCTCGCTGATGGTGGCCACCCACGGCGGCCCGGCCTCGCCGCTGGAAGCGATCGGCAAGATCGCCCTGCTGCTGTTCGCGCCGTTCTTGCTCGGCCATGCGCTGCGGCCGTGGCTGGCCGGTTTCGTCGAACGCCGGCGACGCCTGCTGTCGATCACCGATCGCGGCACCGTGCTGCTGGTGGTCTATGTCGCCTTCAGTGCCTCGGTGGTCGAAGGACTCTGGCAGCGCGTGCCGCCGGCCTCGCTGGTCGCGGTCGGCGCGCTGGCGATCGCGCTGCTGGCGATCGTGCTGCTGGCGACGCGCTTCGCCGGCCGCGTGTGCGGCTTCGACCGTGCCGACACCATCGCGCTGGTGTTCTGCGGCTCGAAGAAGAGCTTGGCCAGCGGCGTGCCGATCGCCGGCGTGCTGTTCGCCGGCGATCCGGTGATCGGCGTGATCCTGCTGCCGATCATGCTGTTCCATCCGCTGCAGCTGGTCGCCTGCGCGGTGCTTGCACAGCACTGGTCGCACGCGGAACCGATCGATCGGTGACGGATCCAGAGGCTTCGGCCGGGCAAGCCCGGCTCTGCAAAAGCACGCACGATTCACGGCTTTTTGTGGAGCGGAGCCCGCTCCGCTGCCGTTCCGTCAGCCGACCGGATCGAAACGGATCGCCGGCACCGGCGCGAAGGCCTGCGGCATCAGGTAGTGGTCGGCCAGCAGGAAGGCGAACAAGGCCATCAGGTAGACGATCGAGTAGTTGAACACCTTCATGGCGAACCAGTCGTCGGGCGGGTTGAGCAGGCGCACGGCGTACCAGAGGAAACCGGCGCCGAGCACGAGCGCGCCGCCGAGGTAGAACAGGCCGCTCATGCCGGTCAGGTACGGCAACACGGTGACGATGACGAGCAGGATCGTGTACGCCAGCACGTGCCAGCGCGTGTAGGTCACCCCATGCGTCACCGGCAGCATCGGCACCTGCGCGCGCGAATAGTCGTCGCGGCGGAAGATCGCCAGCGCCCAGAAGTGCGGCGGCGTCCATACGAAGATGATGAGGAACAGCAGCAGGGCGTAGGGATGCACCTCGCCGGTGACCGCGACCCAGCCGAGCAGCGGCGGCGCGGCCCCGGCGGCGCCGCCGATGACGATGTTCTGCGGCGTCGCGCGCTTGAGGAAGGCGGTGTAGATGATCGCGTAGCCGATCAGCGAAGCGAAGGTCAGCACGGCGGTCAGCGGATTGACCAGCGCGATCAGGATCGCCATCGACAGCGTTCCGAGCGCGATCGCGAAGGTCAGCACCTGGGTCGGCGTGAGGCTGCCGGTCGGCAGCGGCCGGTGCGAGGTGCGCGCCATCAGGCGGTCGATGCGCTGGTCGATCAGGTGGTTGATCGCCGCCGCCGAGGCCGCGGCCAGCCAGATGCCGATGAATCCGAACACCGACTGCCGCAACGGCGGCCAGCCCGGCACGGCAAGGAACATGCCGATGATCGCGGTGAACACGATCAGGGCGACCACGCGCGGCTTGGTCAGTTCGAGGTACTGGCTGGCGAGGGAAGTCATGGACGTGCCGCTGCAAGGGCGTGGAGTGTTGGCTGCCCCATCGCGCCGGTCAAGTCACGACCGTCACGCGCGGCTGCGTGCGCGCCAGGGCGAGGATCAGCACGAACAGCAGCAGCAGGGCGACGAGGACATGCGCGGTGGCAACCGCCAGCGGCAGCCACAGCACAACGTTGGCGATGCCGAGCGCGACCTGCACGAGCAGCAGGGCGCCGAGCACGCGACCGATGCCGCGCAGGCCGGCACGCACGAGGCGGCCGCTCAGCCAGCCGACGTAGAGGAAGGTCAGCAGCGCGCCGATGCGGTGGGCGAGCTGGATCGCCGCGCGCGCCGGACCGTCGAGCACGCCGCCTTCGTAATCGACGCCGATGCCGCGCCAGAGCACGAAGCCTTCGCGGAAATCGGTGGCCGGCCACCACTGGCCGAGGCAGGTCGGGAAGGTGTTGCCGCAGGCGAGCGCGGCATAGTTCGCGCTGGTCCATCCGCCGAGCGCGATCTGCAGGCCGAGCACGACGAGGGCGAGCACGATCCACGGACGCAGCGGCGCCCTGCCGGCATCGTCCGCACCGACACCGGACCAGCGCAGGGCAACGTACGCGAGCAGGCCGAACGTGGTCAGTCCGCCGAGCAGGTGGCCCATGACGACGACCGGCTTCAGCAACCAGGTCACCGTCCACATGCCGAGCATGGCCTGCAGGATGACCACCGCGAACACGGCGACACCGATCCGCCACGCCGCCGGACGATCGAGCAGGATGGCTCCGAGCAGCGGTGCCGACAGGGCGATGGCCGACAACGCCGCCGAGGCGAACACCTCGCCGCGCATCCAGGCGATCACGCCGGCGGCGGCGGCGACCGCCGCGATCGCCACCAGGGCGAGCACGCGCGGCCTGCGCCAGGCGCTGGCCATGGCGACCGCGAGGATCAGCAGGCCGAGCGTGCCGGCGACCATGCGATGGCCCTGCTCGCGCCAGGTCTTGTGCGACTCGACCGGCCGCTCGAAGCTCGCGTTGGCGGCGGCGACTTCCCCTTCGTGGCCGGGCCAGGTGGCCTGGCCGTAGCAGGTCGGCCAATCCGGGCAGGAAAGCCCCGCGTGCGAAAGGCGCACGAAGGCGCCGAACACGCTGACGCACAGCGCAAGCGCAGCGGCGAGACAGGCCAGTCGTGCCGGCCACGGCGACGGCGAAGGAATCATTTGGTCACCTTGGCGAGGTCCTTGCGCAGGCCGCTCGGGTCGAAACCGTTGCGGTAGACGGTCAATGCGGTGCCGTCGGGCTTGACGAGGACGACCGCGAGGCCGTCGTCGACCGCCGGCGCCCACTCGGCGAGTCGCCCGCCGACATCGCGGCCGAGCAACCACGGCTGCATCAGGGTGGCCGCCGCCTCGCCGGCCGGCGGCTCGCCGACGTAGAGCAGGCGCAGGCGCATCGCATTCTGGTTCAGCGAAACGTGTGCGCGATGCACGAAATCGAGCTGGCGCTGGCAGGCTTCGGCGCAGGTCCGCCCCGGCACGGCGACGGCCATCCAGCGCCAGTCGGGGTCTTTCCAGTTCAGCGGGGTGCCGTCGGCGAGTTCGACGGCGATGCCGTCGAAGCTGCGTTGCGGCACGATGCCTTCGCCGTGGCTGCGTGCGCCGGGCACCCAGCCGCTGGCGACGAGCACGCCGGCGACGAGCATCGGCACGAAGAAGCACGAGGCGACGAGGATCAGCTGGAGACGTTTGCGGTTGCGCGGTTGCATCAATCGGACCCGGGTTGCACGCGCCGCCAGTGCAGCGCGATGAAAAGGAAGATCGCCGCGAGGGCGAAGGAAAACCACTGCAGCGCATAGCCGTCATGTCGCTCCGGCGGCAGGATCTGCGGAGTCCAGTCGCGCATGAATCCCGACGCCGGATCGGCATCGAGCAGCAGCACATGCGGATCGACCGCACGACCGAGGTCGGCGGCGATTTCCGCGGTGTCGATGTAGATCGTCGACTTCGGCCATTGCGTCTGCCGCGGCAGGGCATTGCCGCCAAGGCGCAGGCCGCTGCCGGGCGGCGGCGCATACAGGCCGGCCAGTTCGATCCCGCCGGTCTCCAGCGGCGGCAGCGACGGCGGCTTGCCGTCGTGCGCACGCACGCGGAAACCGCGATTGACCAGCAGCAGCGGGCCGCCTTCCTCCGGCGCGAACACGGCAAAGGCAAACAGGCCCTGGCGACCGTCGCGCACCTGGTCGTCGAGCAGGTAGGCATGCGCAGCGTCGTAGCGCCCCCGCACGCGGACGTGCGGATAGCCGGCGGCGTCGCGCATGCGCCGCGCCTCGGCCAGCGTCTGCGGCGTCTGCGCGGCTTCGCTCACGAAGGCGGCGAGCAGGTCTTCCTTCTCGCGCGCGCGCTCGAGCTGCCAGAAGCCGAGGAAGATGAACGAGGCGAGTCCGGCCGCAAGCAGCACCCATGCGAACCACGACGGCGATTTCCAGCGACGGGCCACGGCGACGCTTATACTGCGCGCTCGAACGGACACTGGTGTCCGCAACGGACTCCCGCCATGACCGGCAAGATCATCATCATCGTGTTCCTGGTCGCCATCGTCTGGAACCTCGGCGCCGGCCTCTATTACATGATGACCGACAAGGGCGGCAGCGACCGCACGGTCAAGGCGCTGACGCGCCGCATCGGCTTGTCGGTCCTGCTGATCGTGCTGATCCTCATCGGCATCGCCACCGGCGTGATCCAGCCGCACGGCGTCGGCGGCTGACACCGCACGGCACCGGCTGCCGGAAGCGCGGAGTCGTCGCAGGCCGGCGCGTTCGCGATCCCGCCGTTCCGGCTCCGCTTTCCCGCCGTTACACGACGTAGACGAAGATGAACAGGCCGAGCCAGACCACGTCGACGAAGTGCCAGTACCAGGCCACCGCCTCGAAGCCGAAGTGATCGTCGCGGGTGAAGTGACCTTTCAGGCAGCGGAACAGGATCACCGTCAGCATGATCACGCCGAGCGTGACGTGCATGCCGTGGAAGCCGGTCAGCATGAAGAAGGTCGAACCGTAGATGCCGCTGCCGAGGGTCAGGTTGAGGTGACCGTAGGCTTCGGCGTACTCGTGCACCTGGTAGTAGAGGAAGACCAGGCCGAGCGCGATCGTCGCCGCCAGCCACAGCACGAGCGCACGCCGATGACCGGCGCGCAGCGCATGGTGGGCAAGCGTGATGGTCACGCCCGAGGCCAGCAGCAGCAGGGTGTTGAGCAGCGGGATGCCCCAGGCCGGGATCGTCTCGAAGGTGCCGCCGACGTTGCCTGGACCGTTGGTCGGCCAGGCCGGGGCGAAGTCCTGCCAGAGGAACTCGTTGGTGAGGATGCCGTGGCCTTCGCCGCCGAGCCACGGCACCGACAGCGCCCGCGCGTAGAACAGCGCACCGAAGAAGGCACCGAAGAACATCACCTCGGAGAAGATGAACCACATCATCCCCATGCGGAAGGAGACGTCGACCTGGCGGTTGTAGAGGCCGCTGACCGATTCGCGGATGACCGAACCGAACCAGCCGAAGAACATGAAGATCACCACGGCGATGCCGAGGAACATGAGCGGCTGGCCGAGCAGGCCGCCGCTGCCGTTGATCAGGTTCGCCGCACCCATGACGGTGAGGAACATGCCGATGGCAGCCACGATCGGCCACATGCTGCCGTGCGGGACGTAGTAGATCTCTTTCGAATGCGCCATGGACGTGGGCCCCGGATGTTGGCTGGTATGCTCAGTGTTGCGCCAGGATCGGCGTGGACATCGTGCGCGCGGCGAGACGCCGGGTCGCAACCTCGTTTTCGAAGAACATGTAGGACAGCGTCAGCGTCTTGACGTGTTCCGGCAGGCGCGGATCGACGACGAAACGCACCGGCATGCGGCGCGATTCGCCGGCATCGAGCTTCTGCTCGGTGAAGCAGAAGCACTCGGTCTTGTTGAAGTAGAGCGAGGCCGCGCTCGGCGCCACGCTCGGCACGGCGTTGCCGACGATGGCCTCGCCGGACGTGTTGGTGGCATCGAACCAGGCTTCGGTCAGCTCGCCGGGATGCACCTCGATGCGCGAAACCTCGGGCGCGAACGCCCACGGCAGGCGGCTGTTGACCGCGGCGACGAACTCGACGGTGACCTTGCGCGAACGGTCGACATCCATCGCCGCGACCTTCTCCGGCGCGACGACGGCGTTGGCCATGCGGATGCCGAACACCTGCTCGCAGGCGATGCGGTAGATCGGCACCATCGCGAAGCCGAACAGGAACGACGCCAGCACGACGCCACCCGCGATCTTCGCGAGTTCGCGCACGCCCCGCTTCGTTTGTGCCTGCCCTTCGCTCATCGCTTCAACCGTACTTCCGATCTTTCAATCTGCTCGCAAACACCGACAAAGCCTGCTTCCGCTTTTCCCGCAGTGCGGCCAGGGATGGCCGCTTGGAGATTCACGACCCGGCGAACGAACACCCGAGTCGCGCACCACTGCCGATCTCGGCGTTCATGGACGAACGCACAGGCTCAATGACTGACGTCGCCGTGGGCGAGCATCGAGTCGTCGATGACCGGCGGCGTCTCGAACGTGTGGTGCGGCGCCGGCGAGGGCACCGTCCATTCGAGGCCGCGTGCGCCTTCCCAGACCTGCTGGGTCGCGCGCTGCTTCGAGAAGAACACGGCATGGATGATGACGCCGGCGAACAGCAGCTGGCTCGCGCCGAACCAGAAGCCGCCGATCGAGGAGATCATGTTGAAGTCGGCGAAGGCGACGTTGTAGTCGGGGATGCGTCGCGGCATGCCGGCGAGGCCGAGGAAGTGCTGCGGGAAGAACAGCACGTTGACCGAGATCGTGCTCGACCAGAAATGGATCTTGCCCCAGCGCTCGCTGTACATGTTGCCGCACCACTTCGGCAGCCAGTAGTACACGGCGGCCATGATGCCGAACACCGCGCCGGTGACCAGCACGTAGTGGAAGTGGGCGACCACGAAATAGGTGTCGTGGTACTGGAAGTCGGCCGGCACGATCGCCAGCATGAGGCCGGAGAACCCGCCGATGGTGAACAGCACGACGAACGCCAGCGCGAACAGCATCGGCGTCTCGAAGGTCATCGAGCCTTCCCACATCGTGGTGACCCAGTTGAACACCTTCACCCCGGTCGGGATCGCGATCAGCATCGTCGCGTACATGAAGTACAGCTCGCCGCCGAGCGGCATGCCGACCGTGAACATGTGGTGCGCCCAGACGATGAACGACAGGAAGGCGATCGCCGCGATCGCGTACACCATCGCCTGGTAACCGAACAGCGGCTTGCGCGCGAAGGTCGGGATGATCTCCGAGACGATGCCGAACGCCGGCAGGATCATGATGTAGACCTCGGGATGCCCGAAGAACCAGAAGATGTGCTGGAACATCACCGGGTCGCCGCCGCCGGCGGCGTTGAAGAAGCTCGTGCCGAAGTACTTGTCGGTCAGCAGCATGGTGACCGCACCGGCCAGCACCGGCATGACCGCGATCAGCAGGAACGCGGTGATCAGCCACGACCACACGAAGATCGGCATCTTCAGCAGGTCGAGGCCCGGCGCGCGCATGTTGAGGATGGTGGCGATGATGTTGATCGCGCCCATGATCGAGCTGATGCCCATCAGGTGGATCGCGAAGATCACGAAGGCGACGCTGTGGCCGCCCTGCATCGACAGCGGCGGGTACAGCGTCCAGCCGCCCTGCGGGCCCGCGCCCGGCATGAACAGGGTCGAGAGCAGCAACAGGAAGGCGAACGGCAGGATCCAGAACGACAGGTTGTTCATGCGCGGCAGCGCCATGTCGGGCGCGCCCACCTGCAGCGGAATCATCCAGTTGCCGAGGCCGACGAACGCCGGCATGACCGCGCCGAAGATCATGATCAGCGCGTGCATCGTCGTCATCTGGTTGAAGAACTCGGGCTCCATGAGCTGCATGCCCGGCTGGAACAGTTCCGCACGGACGATCATCGCCATCGTGCCGCCGACGAAGAACATCAGCAGCGAGAACACCAGGTACATCGTGCCGATGTCCTTGTGATTGGTGGCGAACACCCAGCGCGCGAGGAAGCCCTTCGGCGCGGCGTGGTGGTCGTGAAGATCGTCGTGGACGGCAGCGTGGGCCATGGCCTCAACCTCGATTGCGATGTCTGGATCAGCCCTGCGGGGCCGTCGTCGGAGCGGGAGTGGCAGCGGTGGCCGCGGCGGGCGCAGGCGCCTGCTCGGTCATCCACTGCTCGAATTCGGCCTTCGGCACGGCGCGCACGACGATCGGCATGAAGCCGTGGTCCTTGCCGCACAGTTCGGCGCACTGGCCGCGATAGAGGCCGGGCTCGTCGACCCGGGTCCAGGTCGAGTTGATGATTCCGGGAATGGCGTCCTGCTTCCAGCCGAGCGCGGGCACCCACCAGGCATGGATGACGTCGTCGGCGGTGATGACGAAACGAACCTTCACGCCGACCGGCAGCACCAGCGGCTTGTCGACGTCGAGCAGGTAGCTCGAGTAGTCGCCCGCCTTGACCGAGTGCGGATCGAGGCCGGAACGCAGCTGGCGCACGCGGTTGGACTGCTGCTCGAGGCTGGAAAGGAAGTTGATGCCGGGATTCGTGCCGAAGTAGTCGACGTACTCGTAGCGCCACTTCCACTGGTAGCCGGTGATCTTGACGGTCATTTCCGATTCGGTGGTGTCGGCCATGTCGACGAGGACACGCGTCGCCGGCCAGGCGCTGGCGATGAGGATCAGCACCGGGATGATCGTCCAGGTCACCTCGAGCTTCATGCTGTGGCTCCACTTCGCCGGCACCGCGCCCTTCGATTTGCGGAAGCGGAAGATGGCGACGAACATCACGGTGAAGACCAGCGCACCGATGATCACGCAGATCCACAGGATCGCCATGTGCAGGAAATGCACGTCGGCCGAGGTCTGGGTGACGCCGGGCGTCATGTTGAGCTGCCAGCGCTGCGGGTTCGCAGCCCAGACCGACGCGCTCGCCAGACACGCCGACAGCAGCACGGCCGACGCGGCCAGCGCGCGGCGGATTCGCGGGATCCCAACTGACGTCATCGCCATCACCTTGAATGGAAACCATCGGAGTCCGCGCCATGACGCGGACGACACGCCTTGTCCCCCGGGGCCGCGGAGTGCGTTCCCCGGCCCGGCATCCGTCGAAACACCGGGCGTGGAAACGCCGGATGATAGTGGACCGCCCGCGGCAGCGGCAAGGACGACCCCGCCACGGCCCGGTTTCCGGGCACCCGTCCGCCAACCACCTGGAGCCCCGGCAAGCGGGCAACGGGCGCGCGGCGGACCGTGCAACCGCCGTGATTGCGGTTTGGCCTCGCCACGTCGCAGCGAACGGGCGGCATGTCCCGGACGGCGGGAGCGTCCGCTCCGGGCCGTTCACCCGGCTCCTTCGACGCTTCCTCCGTGCGTCCTGCGACACCGCCGCCCTGCGCCGGATGCGCGCCCCTTCGCCTACACTAGCCGCCCCGCGGCGGGCCCCTCCCGGCACGCCGCCCGCAAGAGCCTGCTGCCGTGAGCGAAATCCTGACTCCCGAACTGCCCGCCCCGGCCGATCCCGCGCGCGCGCGCATCACCGCGGCGTGGACGCGCGACGAAACCGAGGCGGTCAACGACCTGCTCGCCCAGGCCAGCCTGCCGCCGGCCGAGCGCGAGCTGGTGCTGGCGCGCGCCGCCGAACTGGTCGCGCGCGTGCGCGCCAAGGCTTCCAACCAGAGCGCGGTCGAATCGTTCATGCGCGAATACGACCTTTCCAGCGAGGAAGGCGTGCTGTTGATGTGCGTGGCCGAGGCCCTGCTGCGCATCCCCGACAAGGAGACCGCCGACAAGCTGATCCGCGACAAGCTCGGCGAAGCGGACTGGAAGAAGCACGTCGGCGCCAGCGAATCGCTGTTCGTCAACGCCTCCACCTGGGGCCTGATGCTGACCGGCCGCCTGGTCGGACTCGCCGAGGAGACCCGGCGCAACTTCAGCGGCGCGCTGAAGCGCCTGGTCGGCCGTGCCGGCGAACCGGTGATCCGCCTCGCCGTGCGCCAGGCCATGCGCATCATGGGCCACCAGTTCGTCATGGGCCGCACGATCGAGGAAGCGCAGGACCGCGCCGGGCACAAGGACAACCGCGCCTACCGCCATTCCTACGACATGCTCGGCGAAGCGGCGCTGACCGCGCGCGACGCCGAGCGCTACCTGCAGGCCTACCGCGACGCGATCGACGCGCTCGGCAAGCGCGGTCCGTGGCCCGACGTGCTCGCCGCGCCGTCGATCTCGGTCAAGCTCTCGGCGATCCATCCGCGCTACGAGGTCGCCAACCGCGCGCGCGTGCTCGCCGAACTGGTTCCGCGCGTGCTCGAGCTGGCGCAACGGGCGAAGGCCAACGCGATCGGCATGACCGTCGACGCCGAGGAGGCCGACCGCCTCGAACTGTCGCTCGACGTCATCGGCGCGGTGTTCGCCGATCCCTCGCTGGAAGGCTGGAACGGCTTCGGACTCGCCGTGCAGGCCTACCAGAAGCGCGCGCCGTTCGTGATCGACTGGCTGGCCGAGACCGCGCGCAAGGCGAACCGCCGCTGGTGCGTGCGCCTGGTCAAGGGCGCCTACTGGGATTCCGAGATCAAGCGCGCCCAGGAACTCGGCCTCGCCGGCTATGCGGTGTTCACCCGCAAGCCGAACACCGACGTGTCCTACCTCGCCTGCGCGAAGCAGATGTTCGAGGCCGGCGCGGAACTGATCTATCCGCAGTTCGCCACCCACAACGCGCACACGATCGCCGCCATCCACCACATCGCCAGGGGGCGCCCGTACGAACACCAGCGCCTGCACGGCATGGGCGCCGACCTCTACGACGAAGTGATCGGCGCCGACAACCTCGATGTGCCGTGCCGCGTCTACGCACCGGTCGGCAGCCACGAGGACCTGCTGCCCTACCTCGTGCGGCGCCTGCTCGAGAACGGCGCCAACACCAGTTTCGTCAACCGCGTCGTCGACGAGGACGTGTCGATCCGCGACCTCGTCGCCGATCCCTGCGAGCTGGTGCGCCCGCTCGCCTCGAAAGCGCATCCGCGCATCCCCCAGCCGATCGCCCTGTTCGGCGAACAACGGAAGAACTCCATGGGCGCCAACCTCGCCAACGACAACGAACTGCGTGCGCTCGCCGACAGCGTCAACGCCGCACGCCGACCCTGGACCTCGGCCCCGCTGGTGCCGGGCGCCGCGATCGACGGCGAAGCCCGCCCGGTGACCGATCCGGCCGACCGCCGCCGCGTGATCGGCGAATCGCGCGCCGCCGGCGCGGCCACGATCGAAAAGGCGCTGGCCAACGCGCTCGACGCGCAGCCGGCATGGGATGCCCTGCCGGCCACCAGCCGCGCGAAGATCCTCGAACACGCCGCCGACCTGCTCGAGGCGCGCCGCGGCGACTTCATCGCCCTGGCCGTGCGCGAGGCCGGCAAGACCCTGTCGGCAGCGATCGCCGAAGTCCGCGAAGCGGCCGACTTCTGCCGCTACTACGCCGCCATCTCGCGCAAGCTGCTGGCACAGCCGGAAGCGCTGCCGGGTCCGACCGGCGAATCCAACGCCCTGCACCTGCACGGTCGCGGCGTGTTCGTCTGCATCAGCCCGTGGAACTTCCCGCTGGCGATCTTCATGGGCCAGGTCGCCGCCGCGCTGGCCGCCGGCAACAGCGTGATCGCCAAGCCGGCCGACCAGACCACCCTGATCGGCCATGCCGCGGTCAAGCTGCTGCACGAAGCCGGCGTGCCGGAAGGCGTGTTGCAGTACGTGCCGTGCAAGGGCTCGGTGCTCGGCCAGACCCTGCTCACGCGCCCCGAGATCGCCGGCGTCTGCTTCACCGGCTCGACCGAGACCGCATGGACGATCAACCGCACGCTCGCCGCGCGCGATTCGTCGATCGCCGCGCTGATCGCCGAGACCGGCGGCCAGAACGCGCTGATCGCCGACTCGTCCGCGCTGCCGGAACAACTGGTCAAGGATGTCATCGCCTCCGCCTTCGACTCCGCCGGCCAGCGCTGCTCGGCCGCGCGCGTGCTGTTCGTCCAGGACGACATCGCCGACAAGGTCAAGACCATGCTCGCCGGCGCGATGGAGGAACTCACCGTCGGCGATCCCGGCCTGCTCTCCACCGACGTCGGCCCGGTCATCGACGAGGCCTCGCACAAGGTGCTCGCGGAACACGCCGCGCGCATGGACCGCGAAGCGACGAAGATCGCCGAAGTCAAACTCGGCGCCAGCACCGCGCACGGCACCTTCTTCGCCCCGCGCGCCTACGAGATCCCCTCGCTCGACATCCTCCAGCGCGAAGTGTTCGGCCCGATCCTGCACCTCGTGCGCTGGAAGGCCGACCAGCTCGACCAGGTCATCGACGCGATCAACGCCACCGGCTACGGCCTCACCCTCGGCATCCACAGCCGCATCGACGACACCATCGAGCACATCGTCCGCCGCGCCCGGGTCGGCAACTGCTACGTCAACCGCAACCAGATCGGCGCGGTCGTCGGCGTGCAGCCCTTCGGCGGCGAGAACCTCAGCGGCACCGGCCCCAAGGCCGGCGGCCCGCACTACCTGCTGCGCTTCGTCACCGAACGCACGGTCACGATCAACACCACCGCGGCCGGCGGCAATGCGTCGTTGCTGACGCTGGGCGAGTGAGACGATCGCGACGGCATGGCGGGCCCTGTCCGGCCCGCCGGAGCCACGCGTCGACGCCATCCCGATGACCCGGTTCGGCAACCCGACCGTCGCCACGACACGCCCCGCCACCCGAATCCGCCTGAACGGATTCAACGCACGATCGAACGTGCATACAGGGATCCCGCGACCGATACGGCCGTCTTCCCGAGCGAACGTCCGTGATCTCCTTCAACCGACCGCAGCGCACCCGCCCACCCGCTTCAGCCGATAACACCGCTCGGCCGCGGTGATATCCGATAGCACCGCTCCCAAGCGGGCTATCCACGCATACGGTCCCCGTCCAAGTGCGCCACACTCTGCGCATGTCGATGATTCGCATGGACATCTTGCTTGACCGACCGCCCGAACGCGCCCACCATCCACCGATAACCCGCACATCTGCGGGATATTTGTAGTTAGCCCGCATGAAATACGACGCAGCAGCTTGGCACTACGGCGGCGACTTCCCAGCAGATCTTCCGCAGGAGGCTGGGGCTACTCACGCAGGCATGTTCATCGCATGGGCACTGCTGTCCGGGCTTTCCGGCGACCTTCACACTTCAGATTTCCCCGAGGATATTCCCGTGCTTCGGGAGCGATCGACAACGCCTGGAGCTTTCTTCTTGTCGGCCTGCGACGGAAAGTTCACAGATGAGGACTTATCCGAGGAGGGCAATGCTTTCGCCGGCTTCTACTACGACGTTGAGTCGGGAGGCTATCTTGCCGACTACGAGAGAACTCTCGGCAAGGACCTTCCTGCTGGTCGAAACAGCCTGTACCACATCGCCGACACTTGGGAAAACTTCGATAAGCTCAAGCCTGTTTTGGATAGCCGCTTGGCTGAGTGGCGCTCCGGTGCGGGCTAACAATTCATTCAAGCCGACGCCGCTTCGCGGCGCGGCTTAACTCAGGTGTTGACGTTGTAGAAAAACCCTTTTCGAGAGCACGCATTCCCGCCCGCACTTGCCA
>CAKSZY010000012.1 GCA_934526015.1 uncultured Dokdonella sp. | reverse complement strand
TGTTTCCGTCTTTTGTCTCGCCTGCAGGGGATGGCGGGCTTTGAGGCGGAACGACCGGAACACGACGGAAAAGCGCAAATTCCCGCAGCGCTTTTCTCCACCTGCTCCGTGTTTCAGGCTCCTGCTTCAGGCGATCCGTTGCTCGCCAGCGCCTCGACCTCGGCGAGCAGGCGCGCGGTGACCTGCTCGCGGCCATAGCGTTCGACCACGTAGCTGCGCGCGCGCGCGCCTTCCTCCGCACGCGCGGCCGCATCCAGCGCGACCACGCGATCGATCGCCGCAAGCAGTTCGTCCGCGCCGAGGAAGGCGGCACCGCTGCGGCTGCCTTCCACGTGTTCGACCAGTGCCTCGCAGGCGCCGTTGACGATCACCGGCACGCGTTGGGCCATCGCCTCGAGGAGGACGATGCTGAGGCTCTCGTACGGCGAG
This sequence comes from uncultured Dokdonella sp., assembly GCA_934526015.1. Taxonomy (GTDB): domain Bacteria; phylum Pseudomonadota; class Gammaproteobacteria; order Xanthomonadales; family Rhodanobacteraceae; genus Dokdonella. The sequence goes on along the minus strand of CAKSZY010000012.1, from coordinate 69,300 downwards.
GGCTGCACGAAGGCGAGCGCGCCGGCCATCAGTTCGAACTTGCGTCGTTCGTCGACGAAGCCGAGGTAGCGCACGCCGGGGCGCGTGCCGACTCCGAGCACGTCATGCCCGGTCAGCACGAGTTCCAGCTTCGACTGCGGATGCGCCCGCTTCCAGTCGGCGAAGCCGTCGAGGAGCAGGGCGCAGCCCTTGTTGACGTCGATGCGCCCGCAATAGAGCAGGTAGGGATTCGCCTCGCGCGCGGGCTCGACCGCGGTCGTTTCCACGCTCATCGAGACGACGTTGCCATGCTCGACGTTCCACAGGCGCGCGCCGAGGCGTTGTTCGGCTTCGGTGTTCCAGAGGATGCGCGGGGCGTCGCGGGCGATGCGGGCGACCCGCCGCAGGTAGGCCGGCGGCTCGTCGTGCACGCACGGCACCAGCGCCCAGCGCCGATGGCGGATCGCGCGCACGCCGTCGAGGGTCGGCGGATACAGGTAGGTCAGGAAGAAGATCGCCGCATAGTCGTCGCCGTGCGCGGCCAGATGATCGACGAGGCCGGGGCAGATCGGTCCCTGTGCATGCAGGAACTCCTCCTCCAGCGATTCCGGCCAGCCGTAGCGCTCGCCGGGCGGCTGTCCGCGCGAGGCATCGAAGGTCGCGAGCACGAGCCGGTGCAGGGCGTGGAAGTAGTCGCCGCGGCCGCGTTCGACGCGGAAGCGGCGGATGCACACGCCGTCGCGTCGTTCCTCGCCCTCGGCAAGGTCGTTGTCCCACTTCATGTAGTCCGACGCGGTCGAGGCCAGCACCTCGACCTCGGCATGCGCGGCGAGCAGTTGCGCGTACTGCCACGCCAGCGCCTCGGCGCCGCCGACGAGGCGCTCGTGACAGCGCTGCACGACGAGGGCGACGCGCGGTTTCATCGCAGCACGCCCTCGAGCATGCCGAGGAAACGCCGGCGCAGGACCTGGTTGTCGAAGCGGTCCGCGTAGCGGGCAAAACCGGCTTCGCGCATCGCGCTGCGCAGGGCCTCGTCGGAGAACACGCGCGCGGCGCTGGCCGCGTGCAGCCAGGGATCGGCTTCGTCCCAGGAAATCCCCGCAGGGCCGAGGGTTTCCGGGATCGCGCTGCTGGCGCGGGCGACGATCGGCGTGCCGAGTGCCATGGCCTCGATCAGCGGCACGCAGAAGCCTTCGTGTTCGCTCATCAGCATGAAGACATGGCTGGCCAGGTAGGCCGCCTTCAACTGCGCCTCGCTGGCGCCCTCGATCCAGCGCACGCTGTCGACGAGATCGAGCTCCTCGATGCGCGCGCGGATGGCGTCGGTGTAGACGGACAGGCGCGGATCGCTCTTGCCGACCACGATCAGGCGCACCGCCTCGTCGTGGCTGCGCGCGTAGGCCGAGAACGCCTCGACCAGATCGAGATGGCCCTTGTTCGGCGCGACACGCCCGACCATGAGGAAGTTCTTCGCGCCGTCGCAAAGCTCGCCGAGCAGTTCGACATCGGCCTCGGCCTCGAGCATCTGCGCGACCCGGTGGAACGGCGCAAGCACCTCGCCGCGTTCGCGCGGCGCACCGGCCGCCACCAGCTCCTCGAGGTTGTAGGCCGAGGCGCCGATGTACTTCTCGCAGCCGAGCCGGGCGATGCGCGCGATCTCCTCGCGTCCGCTGCGGCAGGCACGTTCGTAGTCGACGGAGATGTCCTTGAAGAATTCCGGCGGAGTGATGTTGTGGTAGCGCACCACGCGATAGCCGCGGCAGCGCTTGAGCAAGTCGACCGCCAGCGGCCAGCCGGTCGAATAGTGGTAGATGACGAGGTCGTCGGGCCCGCCGGCGAAGTCGACCAGCTTCTCCGGCGCCCACACGCGGCGGTCCATGCCGGCGGCCGACATGCAGAAGACGCGCGTCTCGATCCCGCAGTCCTCGAGGATCGCGGTCATCGCGAGGGTGTCGGTGCCGACCGCGTCCTTGCCCGCCAGCACCGGCAACAGCACGGCCGCCCTCATGCGCCGGTCACCGGCGTGCGCGGGCCTTGCCAGCGCGCGCGCAGGTAGCGCGCGGGCGCTTCGCCGACGCGTTCGACGGCACTGAAGCCGGTGGCCGCGAGCATCGCCGCGAACAGCTCGGGGTCGGCTTCGGCGCGCACGCGACCGGACAGGCGATCCTCGAGCGCGCGCGGATCGCCGTCGAGACCGACCAGCAGCAGGCCGCCGGGACGCAGCAGCTGGCCGGCCAGGCGAGCCACCTCGACCATCGGGCGATCGGCGAGCAGCGGACGCAGGGCGGCCGCGGTGATGGCGTCGACGGCGTGCGCGCTCCCGGCGCCGGTGGCCGACACCTGCGCGGCGTCGACGACGGCGAGGTCATGCGCGGCCAGCGCCGCGCTCCAGCGCGGGTCGCCGGAGAGGTCGACGACCCGCGCGGCCGCCGCCAGTTCACCGGCGCAATGCCCGGCGAGGGCGACGTAGTCGGGAGCGGGCGCGACCACGGCGCCGCCGGCGCGGGTGGCGGCGGCGATCCGCGCGAGTTCGGCGCGCTGCGCCGCCTCGGCCTGTTCGATCGCATCGACACCCTGGCGCAACGAGGTCAGCCAGTGGTTCATGCCGAGCACCCATTGGCGGGTCTCGGCCAGGCCGCCCGTGGCCGCCTGCAGTTCGGCGCCGATGCGGCCGAGCTCGGCATCGCGCGCCTGCAGGGCCTGCACGCGCTCGAGCAGGGAGGCCAGGTCGGCGTGCAGGGCGTCGATGCCGGCGAGACCCGCTTCGAGTTTCTTTTCCAGTTCGAGGCGCTTGCCATCGATCTCGTAGGTGCGCGCGATCAGCCGGGTGTCGGCAGCGCGCTGGTAGCGCGCCTGCGAAGGCAGGGTGAGGATGGCGAGCGGGATTTCGACCAGGTGGCCGAGGACCGGGAGGCGCAACAGCTTGCCGAGCAGGTAGCGCGGCAGCAGCCCGGGAACCTCGATGCCGAGCGCGCGTCCCTCGGGCGAATATCGCAGGTCGCCGAGGATGTCGATCTTGCGCTCACCGGCCACCAGCCGCCGCAGGTGCCCGTCGAAACCGGCCGCATCCGGCGGGCGGCGCAGCAGCACGCGATAGGCATGGTCGACGAAGGTGGTGAAGTTGAAGCGGCAGAGTTCAGCGATGGTGTAACGGCGCCGCGAGGTGTCGTAGGCCTCGCCGGCCTTGCGCGGCGCGCGCGCGCGGCGCGGCCGCGCGGTGGCGCGCACCCGCAGCACTTCGGCGGCCGCGCGGATCTCCTCCTTGATGCCACCCAGCATGTTGGCGTCGAGTGGTTTCAAGGCGGGGACTGGCTGGTCTGCATGCGGAGCGGGGCGGGTGCCGATGGCGCGGGCGCCGCGTCGATGCCGGCAACGCCGTCCACGGCGATCGGCATGATGCCATAGCTGCGCGCGATCGAGATGTCGATGACCGCATAGTCGGGACGATGACGGCCATCGAGGCGCGTCGAGGCGCGCCGGTAACGCAGGCGCCCGGCGGTGCGCGCGGCCTCGAAGCCGGCCGCGTTCCGTCCGTCGTCGTGCCCGTTCCGGTTTGGCAGCAGGCGCCGTTGTCCGAGCAGGGTCGTCTCGAGGAACTCGGCGCGGCCGGCGTCGTCGTCGGTGTAGAAGCCGACGAAGGCATGGCCGGGAACCAGCACGAGCATCGTGCGGATGCCGAGCCGCTCCAGCGCCGAGGCGATCAGCACGCTGCCGTCGAGACAGTTGGCGACGCGCTCGCCCCAGGTATCGGCGAGCAGGCGCACGCGCTGGCTGTAGATCACCGGCCCCTGGCTGATGCCGGCACCCTCGTCGGCATAGCGCAGGCCGCGGCGTTCGAGCGCCTGCCACACGGCACGCGCCTGGCGCAGGCGGCCGGCCGCATCGTCCGCCTGCAGCGGGAATCCGGGGTCGGCCGCGCGCGCGAACGCGAGCAGGTCGTCGACGACCGGTGATTGCGGATCGACCCAGGCGGCGAACATGAAACCCAGGTCGATGCGCGCATCGCCGTCGCGGACGAAATAGAGCGCCTCGTCGAGCGGGTGCACGCGCACCTCGACCCGGCGCAGCAGCGGCGGCATTCCGGCGGGTTCGACGCGAACCTCGAGGGTCTGCGTGCGCGGGCCGGCGAGCGCGCGCAAGGCCTGCACGTCCCAGTCGAGGCGCGGCCGCAGGACGAGTTCGCCATCGACGTCGACCTCGATCTCGGTCGGCGCGAGCAGGCCCGGGGTGTCCACCCGCACGCGCACGCGCTGCGGCGGGGCAAGCCCGGTCAGGCGCACGCGCAGCAGGCCGCTGCCGCTGTCGACGCCGGACTGGGACAGCTCGAGCGCGGGGAACAGCTCGCCGGCCGGGGTCACCTCGATGGCCGCCTCGAAGGCACGCGCGGCGGCCGCCGTCGTCGCCAGCACGAAGACGCAGAGGATCAGCAGGAATGCCGACGGCGTCCGCGCACGCGGGACGCGCGCGGCGTGTCGGGTTGCCAGCGGCAGCATGCGCGGACTATCGTTGGCCGGGCCCGGCCTTGTCCAGTGCGGCGCTCGCGCGCCTTTTCCCTTTCCGCGGAGTTTCCCCATGCGCCTGATCGCCCTTTGCAGCGTCATCGCCCTCGCCCTTGCCGGCTGCGATGCGCCGCCCCCCGACGAGAAACCCGCCGCCGCCCCGCCGCCTGCGGTGACCGCGCCGGCGCCGGTGGAAACCGCCGCCCCGGCCAAACCGCCGGAAGGCACCTGCGGCGACCAGTCGGCGCTGCCGGCCGAGGAGCGCGTCGCCAACACGCCGAAATGGACCCTCGCCAGCGAGCAGGACAACTTCGGTTTCGAGGTCTATCGCGGCGACAGCGAGGAAGGCGAGTTCCGCAAGCTCAACCCGGAGCCGATCCTCGGCGCCGGCACCACCGACGAGACGCAGAAATACCAGTTCCGCGACGACACCATCGATCCGTGCAAGGACTACTGGTACTACATCGAGTCGATCAGCACCTCCGGCGTGCGCGAGAAGTTCACCCCGACCTTCAAGGCGCCGGCCAAGCGTTCGCCGAAGGCCGAATGAGCGTCGGCTGCGCCGGCAAGCGGCCGGCGGCGGCGCCGCCGTCCGGCATGATCCGCCCGCGCCGGCCATGAGCGGCAAGGAAACGGTCGACGCCGTGGCCGCGTCGATGCGCGGCGTCAACGGCTACTGGCGCGCGCTCGATGCCGAGGACATCCGCCGCGGCGAACATCGCACCATGGTCGGCGCGATGTGGGACGACATCGGCCGCCTGCAGTTCGAGTTCCTGCGCGCGCAGGGACTGGAGCCGCACCATCGCCTGCTCGATGTCGGCTGCGGCGCGCTGCGCGGGGGCGTGCATTTCGTGCGCTACCTCGAGCCCGGCCATTACTGCGGGCTCGATGCCAATGCCTCGCTGATCGAGGCCGGCCACCACGAACTCGCCCTCGGCGGACTTGCCGACCGCGGCGCGCGCCTGCTCGCCGATGGCGATTTCAACGTCGGCCGCTTCGGCGAACGCTTCGACATGGCGATCGCGGTGTCGCTGATCACCCACCTGTACACCAACCACGTGCAGATCTGCCTGGCGCGCGTGGCCGAAGCGCTGGTTCCGGGCGGGCGCTTCTTCGTGACCTTCTTCGAGGCGCCGCACAGCGCACACCTGCATCCGCTCGTGCAGCCGCCCGGCGAGATCACCACGCATTACGCCAACGATCCGTTCCACCAGTCGTTCGAGGAACTGGCCACGCTGGCGACGCGCGCCGGCCTCGAGGCATCGCGGATCGGCGACTTCGGCCATCCGCGCGGCCAGCGCATGGTCGTGTTCCGCGCGCCCGCGGCGTGAGCCGGGCCGTGGCCAGGACAAGAAGCGCCAAAGCCTGAAACACGGAGCACACGGAGGACAAGCCCGTCGTTGAAGGGCTTTTCTTCGCGTCGTTCGTGCCCTTCGTGCTTCAATCTTTCGCCTTCGACCGCTGGCGGAGCGAAAGCCTGAAACACGGAGCACACGGAGCACACCGAGGAGAAGCCCGTCGGTGAAGGACTTTTCTTCGTGTCGTTCGTGCCCTTCGTGCTTCAATCTTTCGCCTTCGACCGGTGGCGGAGCGAAAGCCTGGAACACGGAGCACACGGAGCACACCGAGGAGAAGCCTGTCGGTGAAGGACTTTTCTTCGCGTCTTTCGTGCCCTTCGTGCTTCAATCTTTCGCCTTCGACCGCTGGCGGAGCGAAAGCCTGAAACACGGAGCACACGGAGCACACCGAGGAGAAGCCCGTCGGTGAAGGACTTTTCTTCGTGTCGTTCGTGCCCTTCGTGCTTCAATCTTTCGCCTTCGACCGGTGGCGGAGCGAAAGCCTGGAACACGGAGCACACGGAGCACACCGAGGAGAAGCCTGTCGGTGAAGGACTTTTCTTCGCGTCTTTCGTGCCCTTCGTGCTTCAATCTTTCGCCTTCGACCGCTGGCGGAGCAAAAGCCTGGAACACGGAGCACACGGAGCACACCGAGGACAAGCCCGTCGGTGAAGGACTTTTCTTCGTCTTTCGTGCCTTCCGTGCTTCAATCTTTCGCCTTCGAGCGATGTCGGAGCGAAAGCCTGAAACACCAAGGGCACGAAGCACGGAAGGCAACGCGAATCATTCATCCGCTTCTCCTCCGTGTGCTCCGTGTGCTCCGTGTTTCAGGCTTTGCCTCGTTTCAGGCTTTGCCTCGTTTCAGGCTTTGCCTCGTTTCAGGCTTTGCTTCGTTTCAGGCTTTGCTTCGTTTCAGGCTTTGCTTCGATCCCATCGGACAGCGGACGTGACATGAGTTCCAGGCATCCCGCGGACACGGTACCGGCAGCCATCGATCCGGCGCTGGCAGGGCGGCGAAGCGGCGTGGTCGTGGCCGTCGCGGCGACGGCGTGGCTCGTGCTGAATGCCGTGCTGCTCTGGCTGTACCACGGCGAACCGGTGAAGCCGCTGATCGGCGACGAGTTCGACTACCACCGCCGCGCGCTCGCCCTGCTCGCCGGCGAAGCGGTGCCGGAAACCTACATCTGGCCGCCCGGCCAGACCGGCTTTCTTGCCGCGCTCTACCGCCTGTTCGGGCCGCAGGTCCTCGTCGTGCAGTTCGTGCAGATCGCCCTGCTCGCCGCGTGCGCGTGGATGCTCGCGCGCCTCTGGCAACCCGTTGCCGGCGCGCGTGCGGCCACCGCGGCGGCACTGCTGTTCCTGCTCAATCCGACCACGATCGCCCAGGCGCACTGGCTGTGGCCCGAGGTGACCCACCTGGCCTGCCTGCTCGGCGCCCTGCTGCTGCTGTTCGGACCCGCCGCCGGACGGGCCTGGCAGGCTGCCGCGGCCGGCCTGCTGGTCGGCCTGGCCCTGCTGTTCAAGAGCCTGCTCGGCGCGTTCTGGCCGCTGCTGCTGCTCGCCTTCGTCGGCCGACGCGAGGGGCGCCTGCGCATGCGCACCGGCGCCGCCGCCCTGTTCATCGGCGGCCTCCTCGTCGCCACCGCGCCGGCGCTGTGGAAGGGGTATCTCGAAACCGGCCGGCCGCTGATCGCCGACAGTTCGATCTACAACCTCGATGTCGGCCTCGCCGACCGCAGCCGCAGCGACTACATCGACGAGGCCGGTGCGCCGGCACTCGCCGCCTTCCTCGCCAGCGCGCCGACCCCGCACGAACGCAACGCGGTCTACCGCGAACGCATCCGGGAGACGCTGGCCCGGCGCGGCCTCGCCGAGGTTCTCGCCGACCAGTTCGGCACCCAGTACTTCCGCCTGTTCAACGCCAAGACCCTGCTCGTCTCGCAGCTTCCCGGCGAGGCCTGCGCGGGGCGGCTCGGCGCCTACCGCGCAAGTGCGCTGACGCCATGGCTCGCGGCGACGGCGATGCTCTGGCACGCGGTGACCCTGGTCGCCTGCGCGTTCGGCATCGCCCTGTGGCGACGCTGGCGCGAGCCGCTCGTGGTCGTCGTTGCCGTCTTCCTGCTCTACCAGCTCGCGCTCTACCTCGGCCTGCACGTCATGCAGCGCTACCTGTTCCAGATGCTGCCGTTCCTCTGCGCGTTCGGCGGTGCGGCACTGGCGCTGCGCAATCGCGAAACCGCTTCGGTGCTCGCGGTGACGCCGTTGCGGCTTTCCCTCGGCAGCCTGCTCGCGATCATCCTGCTCGCGCTCGCCCTGCTCGGCCCGTGGCTCGACGGCAACTGCCGATGAGCGGGCCGGCATGACCTTCCGGTATCCTGCGCCGGTTTTCGACCGACCCCTGTCCGGATGCTTGATGAATCGCTTCTTCCCCTGCCGGCGTGCCCGCCTGCCCGAACCGCGGCCGTTTCCATGAAGCAGCCGGCGCAGTCGACGTTCCGCAATGCCTGGGAACTGATCCGCTTCAGCACCTACGCGGAACTGCGTGCCGAGCGCGCGCGCAGCTACCTCGGCCTGATCTGGTGGATTGCCGAGCCGGCGATGATGATGGCGGCGTTCTGGCTCGTCTTCGACGTCATCCTGAAGACCGGCGGCCCGGACTACCTGCCGTTCCTGCTGATCGGCCTGACCGTCTGGCAGTGGATGAAATCGTGCATCACCCACGGCGGCTACGCGATCTGGACCAACCTCGGCCTGATCCGCCAGGCGCGCCTGCCGGTGCTGGTGTTCCCGCTCGTGCAGATGTTCGCCGACACCATCAAGTTCTTCTACATCTTCGCCCTGCTGCTGGTGATCCTGTGGATCGCCGGCTATCCGCCGAACCTGGCGTACTTCGCCCTGCCGGTGCTGTTCGTGGCGGTGTTCCTGTTCGCCGCCGGCGCCGGCTTCCTCGTCGCCGCGGTGGTGCCGCTGGTGCCGGACCTGCGCTTCGTCATCGAGCAGGTGCTGACCGTGGTGATGTTCCTTTCCGGGGTGGTGTTCTCGCTGGCCCAGGTGCCCTCGCCGCTGCGCGAGGTGATCGCGCTGAATCCGGTCGCGGAACTGCTCGACGCCACCCGCGGCATCCTCATGCATGGCGAATGGCCCGACTGGCTGGCACTGGCCAAGGTCGGCACGATCTCGGCGGTGGTCTGCGTGATCGGCATCCTGGTGGTGCGCCGGCTCGAGCCGCGCTACCCGAAGCTGGCGGTCTGACATGTCCGACGTCCTCATCGAACTCGACCACGTCGGCGTCGCCTTCAGTGCCCAGCGCCGCCTCGGCAGCGGCGCGTTCTGGGCCCTCGAGGACGTCAGCATGAAGCTGCGTCGCGGCGAACGCCTCGGCGTGATCGGCCGCAACGGCGCCGGCAAGAGCACCCTGCTGCGCGTGCTCGCCGGCATCCTCGAGCCGGACCGCGGCACGGTGAAGCGCGGCGTGGTTTCCTGCCAGTTGCTCGCCCTGGCCCTCGGTTTCGTGCCGTACCTGTCCGGACGCGACAACGCGATCCTGTCCGGCCTGATGATCGGCCTGCGCCAGCGCGACATCATCGCGCGGCTGCCGGCGATCCGCGAGTTTTCCGAACTCGGCGACTTCTTCGACGAACCGATTGCCGCCTATTCCTCGGGCATGGTCATGCGCCTCGGCTTCGCGGTGGCGATCCAGGCCGAACCCGACGTGCTGCTGATCGACGAGGTGCTCGCGGTCGGCGACGCCGCCTTCCAGGAGAAGTCCGGCAACGCGCTGAAGGAACGCATGCAGCAGGGCCAGACCGTGGTGCTGGTCAGTCACGCCGAGAAACAGGTCGCCGAGCTGTGCGACCGCCTGCTCTGGATCGAGCACGGCCGCAGCGTGCTCGAGGGCGACCGCGACAGCGTGTTCGAGGCCTATCATCGGGCCATGCACGTGGAAACCCCGACATCGTGACCGCCACGGATCCGCGACGGCTGGCGGCACTGGCGCACCGCCTCGGCGTCCCGCCGCAGGCCGTGCTGCTCGCCGCCGCCTCGATGGCCGGCAAGGCGCAGGCGGATCCGGCCGCGGCCCTCGCCGGCCTGCGCGCGGGCGCGCTGCGCAGCGACGCGACCGCCGCCAGCCTGGCCCTGCTGCGCACGCCGCCGGCCGCCTACGCGCTCGGCCACGTCCAAGACGCCCTGGCGACGCTGTGGGGGCCGGCGGCGGTGAAAACGCCCTAGCATGCGTGGCGCGAGCCTCATCGTCCTCGCCTGGAACCAGTGGCCGCTGACGCGACGCTGCCTCGATTCGCTGCTCGCCACCGACCTCGACCACGCCGAGATCATCGTCGTCGACAACGGCTCGAGCGACGACACGCCGAGCGGACTGGCCGCCTATGCCGGACGCCTGCGCACGATCTGCCTCGACGCCAACCTCGGCTTCGTGCGCGGCATGAACGCCGGCATCGCCGCCGCACGGCCCGGCAACGACGTGGTCCTGCTCAACAACGACCTCGAGTTCAGCCAGGCCGACTGGCTCGGTCGCCTGCGCGATGCCGCCTACGCCGCAGCCGACCACGGCATCGTCGGCTGCCGCCTGCTCGGTCCGCCGCCGCGATCCTTGCTGTTCCATGCCGGCGGCTTCTTCGACGCGCATGCGCTGTCCGGCCAGCAGACCGAATCGGGCCGCCAGGAACGCGAGCTCAACCAGTACCCGCGCCTGCGCCGCGTGTCCGGCATCGCCTTCGCCGTCGCCTACCTGCGGCGCGACTGCATCGAGCGCATCGGCGCCCTCGACGAGGCCTTCCACAGCTATTTCGAGGACACCGACTACTGCCTGCGCGCACGCGACGCCGGCATCGCCACGGTGGTCGCCGGCAACGTCACCCTGCGCCACCACCAGCACGGCTCGACGCGTGACGATGGCGGCTTCCGCGCCCGCCTGTACGCGCAAAGCCGCGCCACCTTCGCCGCACGCTGGCAGCAACGCCTGCTGGCGCGCACGCGCGGCGAACTGCTCTGGCACGGCCCCACGCGCCTGCCGACGGCACAGGCCCTGCTGACGCACGGCCTGGTCGGCCGCCTCGGCGCGCGCGATCTCGGCGTCTGCGTGCGTGCGCCCGCCCATGAGGTCGTCCTCGACGAGGACTACCGCGTCGTCGCGGCGACGCAACGGGCGTGCCCGTCGCGCATCGACGCTGCCCTGGCGGTGGGTGCCGGACCGCCGCAGCTGCCGGCCACCGCCGCTGCGCGCCTTGCCCTGCTGTGGTCGGAATGGGAGCGCCTGCCGGCCGATTGGGTCGACGCCTGCCATGCCTTCGACCGTCTGCTGGTTCCCGACGAAGTGCAGGCGGCGATCCTGCGCGACTCCGGCGTGCGCACGCCGATCGACGTGCTCGACCCCGGCATCGATCGCGAGTACCTGCATCCGCAGGTGCCCGCGCCGCGCCATCCGCACGGCCACCAGGTCTTCCTCGCCATCGTCGAACACCTGCAGCGCGATGCGCCGGAACGCCTCGTGCAGGCATTCCAGGCGGCGTTCAGCGCCGGCGATGCGGTCGAACTGGTCGTGCACATCATTCCCGGCGACGATGCCGAGGCGATCCACGCGCGGCTCGCGGCGATGGCCGCGCCCGGCGGCGGCCGCGTGCGCCTGCTGCATGGCTGGAACTTTCCGGTGGCGGAACGCGGCCAGCTGCATGCGGCCGCCGACGTCTATGTCAGCACGCGACGCGGTGCCGGCTGGGATCCGTTCGTGCGCGAGGCGGCCGCCTGCGGACTGGCCGTGGCCGCCCCGGCCTGGGGCAGCCAGCAGGACTTCATCCGGCGCTGGGGCTGGCCGCTGCTTGCCAGCGAATCGCGGGCCGACCCGGACACACCGGGTGCGCACTGGCGCGAGGTCGATGCGGCGTCGCTGCACGCCACCCTGCGCGAACTGTTCGAGCATCGCGAGGAAGTCGCCGCGCGGGCGCGCGCGAACGCCGCGGAGTTCGCCGCGCAGCATCATCTCGACCTCGGCGCCGACCGCCTCGTCGACCTCCTCGATCGCGCCGGCGTGCTGAAACCGGCGCCGGAGGCGGCGCCGCCGCACCGCCCCGGCGCGGCCGGGGCGCACCCGGAGCAGATCGTCGTCCTCGGCATGCACCGCTCCGGCACCTCCAGCATCGGCGGCCTGCTCGCCCTGTTCGGCGCCTGGCCGGGTCCGGCCGAACACCTGCTGCGCGGCGACGACAATCCGAAGGGCCACTTCGAGCACGGCGAACTGCACATGGCCTGCCTGCGCCGCCTCGCCGCCGCCGGCGGCGACTGGAAACGGCCGCCGCGGGAAGCGCCACCGGCCGCGATCGATGCCTTCCGCCGCGAGGCCGCCGCCGTGCTCGACACCCTCGACGGTCGCCGGCCGTGGTTCATCAAGGAGCCGCGCCTGTGCCTGCTCGCGCGCGAGCTGCTGCCGTTGCTGACCGCGCCGGTGTTCGTGCATGTCGTGCGCGAACCGCTCGCCGTCGCCGATTCGCTGGCGCGGCGCGACGACATGGATCGCGACGAGGCCCTCGCCCTGTGGGAGCACTACACGCGCGAGGCCTTCGCCACCAGCGCCGGCTGGAAGCGCGTGCTGGTCGACTACGATGCCCTGCTCGCCGATCCGGTGACTGTCGCCGGCACCCTGTTCGACGACCTCGTCGAAGCCGGCGTGCAAGGCCTGCAGCGCCCCGCTGCGGCCGCCATCCGCGACTGGATCGAAGCACCCGCACGCACACCGGCTGCGACTCCCGGCGCGAGCCTCGATGCCGCCCAGGCCGCCCTGCAGGCGGCCATCAGCGATCGTTCCATCCTCGCCCGCCACCACCATGACGCCTGAGCCGTCGGCTGCGCCGCACTGGGACGGCCGCTGGCTCGAGTTGCCGCGCGACTGGGGCCCGCGTGTCGCCCTCGACCTCGACGGCCACTGGTTCTGCGACATCCAAGCCGACGGCGACGGCCGCCTGCGCCTCGAACTGCCGTTCACGCCGAGCGGCTGCCGGGTGGTGTCGCCGTGCATCCGCGCGATGCGCGACGGCGAGGTGCTGTGGCCGGCGCCCGGGCAGGCCGCGGAGTGGCGGTTCGCCGGCACGGGATTCCCCGCCCGCACCGTCCTCGCCGAGGCCGAACCGATGCAGGCCGAGGTCGTCGTCGTCATCCCGGTATTCAATGCTGCCGCGGCCGTGCGCGCCTGTCTCGACAGCGTGCTCGCCCACACCACCGGGCGCACGCGCCTGCTCGTCATCGACGACGCCAGCACCGACCCGGCGATCGCCCCGCTGCTGGCCCGCCTCGAAGGCCGCGCCGGCATCCGCGTGCTGACCAACCCGCGCAACCTCGGCTTCACCGCGACCGCCAACCGCGGCATCGCCGAGGCCGCCGACGCCGACGTGGTGCTGCTGAATGCCGACACCGTGGTCGGCCCGAACTGGCTGACCGGCCTGCGCCGGGCCGTGCATTGCGCCGCCGACATCGCCACTGCGACTGCGGTTTCCGACAATGCCGGCGCGTTCTCGGTGCCCGAGCTCGAGCAGGCCAATCCGCCGCCCGCAGACTGGTCGGTCGAGGACACCGCGCGCGCGCTCTGGCAGCAGGCCGGCCAGGCCTATCCGGAACTGCCGACCGGCAACGGCTTCTGCCTGTACATCCGCCGCGCGGTGATCGACGCGGTCGGCGTCCTCGACGCCGAGGCCTTCCCGCAGGGCTACGGCGAGGAGAACGATTTCTGCCAGCGCGCCAGCGCGCGCGGCTGGCGCCATGTCATCGCCGGCAACGTCTTCGTCCATCACGCGCGCAGCCAGAGTTTCGGCGACGCCCGTCGCGAGGCGCTCGGCCGCGCCGGCATGGCGGTGCTGCGCGCACGCTGGCCGGACTACGAACGCGACGTCGGCGCCACCCTGTTCTCGTACGCCCGGCGCGTGCTCGACTGGCGCGTGCGGCGCTGCCACGCGCTGGCGGCGCGCGGCTGGCGGCCACGCCCGCGCCTGCTCGCACTGGCACCGGCGCGAGCGCTGCCGGCGGCGTTCGAGGCGTGGCCGGCAAGCGAACGCGGGGACCGGCTGGTGATCGAACGCACGCATGCCGACGGCCGCTTCGAGGAACCCGTGCCGGCGGATGCCGCCGGCCTCGCCGACTGGCTCGAGCAGGCGGCGATCGAGCTGATCGACCTCGGCAGCGACCACGGCCCGGCCGCGGCGCAGCTGCGCGTGCAGGCCGGGCGCCTCGGCATTGCCGTGGTCGATGACGATGCGCTTGCGTCGACCGGCGACTCCGGCTACACCGTCGCCCTTTGCGCATCGCGCAGCTTCAGGGACGCCATCGCATGACCCTCGCGCTCGTCACCGGCATCGGCGGACAGGACGGTGCCTGGCTCGCCGCGCACCTGCTCGGCGAGGGCTTCGAGGTGGTCGGCACGCACCGACCGGCCAGCACCGCCGGCAACTGGCGTCTGGAGGAACTCGGCATCCAAGCGCATCCGCGCTTGCGCCTGCGCGCGCTCGATGCCACCGATGCCGCGGCCTGCCGCAGCCTGGTCGCCGAGGTCGCGCCCGCGCGCATCTTCCACCTGGCCGGCCAGTCGCGCGTGGCCGACTCGTTCCGCGACCCGCTCGGCAGCGTGGCCGCCAACGGCCTCGGCGCGCTGAACCTGCTCGAAGCGATGCGCCGGCACGCGCCCGACGCACACTTCGTGCTGGCCGCCAGCGCGGAGATCTTCGGCACGCCGCAGCAGGCACCGCAGGACGAATCGACCCCGACCCGGCCGGCCTCGCCGTACGGCCTGTCCAAGCTCGTCGCCCACGCCGCGATCGGTGCATGGCGGGCCAGCTTCGGCCTCGCCGCCAGCAGCGCGATCCTGTTCAACCACGAGTCGGAGCTGCGCGACGAGGCCTTCGTCACCCGCAAGATCACCCGCGCCGCGGCGCGCATCGCGCTCGGCCGCGAGCGCGAGGTCGCGCTCGGCAACCTCGACGCGCGCCGCGACTTCGGTTACGCGCCCGACTACATGGTCGCCCTTGCCGTGATGGCCGCGCGCGCGCAAGGCGACGACTTCGTGCTGGCCACCGGCGAAGCCGCCAGCGTGCGCGATTTCGCCACCGCCGCGTTCGCCGCCGCCGGCATCGAGCTCGACTGGTCGGGCCAGGGCGTCGATGAGGTCGGCCGCGACCGTCGCGACGGCACCGCGCGCGTGCGCGTCGATCCGCTGCTGATGCGCCCGGTCGATGCGCCGCTGCTGGTCGGCAATGCCGCCAAGGCGCGCAGCGAGCTCGGCTTCGCCCCGCGCACCGGGCTCGCCGCGCTGACCCGGCGCATGGTCGAGGCCGACCTCGCGCGCGAACGCCGCGGGACCGCCGGCTAGTGCGGGTCATCCTCAACGTCGATGCGATCACCGCACCGCTGACCGGCATCGGCCGCTATGCGCTGGAACTCGCCCTCGGCCTCGCCCGCCATGCAGCCGTGGAGGAACTGCGTCTCTACTCCGCGTTCCGCTGGGTCGACGATCCCGCCCACGCACTCGCCGCCAACCGCACGATCGCGCAGCTTCGCCGCAGCATCCCGTTCAAGACCCAGGCGCTGGAGCTCTACACGCAACTGCGCTCGGCGCTGTTCCGCGCCCACACGCGCCGCCTGCGCGGGTACCTGCTGCACACGCCGAACTACGTGCTGATGCCGTTCGACGGTCCGGCGGTGACCACCGTGCACGACCTGTCCGCGTTCAACCATCCGGAAACGCATCCGGTCGAGCGCGTGCGCTTCCTCGACCGCCACCTGCCGCGCACGCTCGAACGCGCCGACGCCGTGCTGACCGACTCGGTGTTCGTCGCCGACGAGATCCACCAGCGCCTCGGCGTGCCACGGGCCCGGCTGCACACGATCGCGCTCGGCGTCGACCCGGCCTACCGGCCGCGCACGCCTGCCGAACTGGCCGCGCCGCTCGCCGCCCACGGCCTCGAAGCCGGCGCCTACCTGCTGGTGGTCGCGACCCAGGAGCCGCGCAAGAACCTCGTGCGCCTGGCGCGTGCCTACGCCGCGTTGCGCAGCGACCTGCGCGCGCGCACGCCCCTGGTCATCGTCGGCGCACGCGGCTGGCTCAACCGCGAACTCGAGCGCGCCCTCGGCCCGCTCGAAGCGAGCGGCTCGGCGCGCCGCCTCGGCTACATCGACGAGGACACCCTGCCGTTGATCTATGCCGGCGCACGCGCGTTCGCCTTTCCTTCGCTCTACGAAGGGTTCGGCCTGCCGGTGCTCGAGGCGATGGCCAGCGGCGTGCCGGCGCTGACCTCGAACGTCTCCTCGCTGCCGGAAGTCGGCGCCGACATCGCCCTCGGCGTCGACCCGTTCGACGAGGACGCCCTGCGCGCCGGCCTCGAACGCATCCTCGACGACGACGCCTGGCGCAACGACGCCCGCACCCGCGGCCCCGTCCACGCGCAACAGTTCCCGTGGTCACGCTGCGTCGACGAGACGGTGGCGGTGTATCGCTCGGTAGCAGGGGCTAGGGGCTAGGGGCTAGGGGCTAGGGACTAGGGACTAGGGACTAGGGACAAGCAAAGAACGAGCCGCAAACGTGTGAGCCAGCCCCTGGCCCCCAGCCCCCAGCCCCTAGCCTCTAGCCCCCAGCCCCCAGCCCCCAGCCCCCAGCCGCTAGCCTCTAGCCTCTAGCCTCTAGCCCCTAGTCCCTAGCCCCTAGTCCCTAGTCCCTAGTCCCTAGTCCCTAGCCCCTAGCCCCTGGTCCCCAGCCCCTAATCCGTAACCCGCCTGCGCAAAGTCTGGCGTGCACTCGGCACCGGTTGGCGGACCACGCCGAGTTCGGCGGCGACGTCGACGTAGCCGAGCAGGGCGGCGACTTCGCCGGGGCTGCGACCGAAGCCGTCGACGAGGTCGAGCGGGGCGGCGTGCGCCTTCAGCAGGCGGGCGACGCCGAGCAGGCCGTGCATCGCGCAGGCGTGCAGGGCGCTGACACCGCGCTGGTCGCTGACCCCGAGGCCGGCACCGGCGGCAATCAGCACGCGGACGAGCTGGCCGAGGTGCTGGGCATCGCACGGCGCACCCGGCTCGGCGCGCGCGCCGAGCAGCAGCAGCACGGCGGTCTGCCCGGCCGGATTGGCGCGGGCGTGGTCGGCGCCGGCGCGCAGCAGGACATCGAACACGCGCATCCAGGTGTTGCTGTCGCGGCTGTCGAAGGCGGCCTGCGCGGCCGCCAGCAGCGGCGTGTTGCCGCGTTCATCGTGCGCATTGACGTCGGCGCCGTGGGCCAGCAGGGCCTCGATGACGTGCGGCAGGCCGAACGCGGCGGCCATCATCAGGGCGGTGCCGCCACCCGGCAGGCGCTGGTCGGGTGCCACCCCGCGTTCGAGCAGGGTGCGCACGACCGCCTCGCGGCGCGCGGCGATCGCCGCCGACAGGCAGGTCGCACCGGAATGGGCGGCAAGGGCCGGATCGGCACCGGCATCGAGCAGGCGCGCGACCAGCGCGGCATAGCCGGAACCGGCGGCACGGATCAGGGCGGTTGCCCCCTGCGCGTCGACCGCATCGACGTGCAGGCCGAGCGCCAGCAGCTTGTCGACCGCCTCGACATCACCGCTGGCCGCCGCCGCTGGCAGGTCGGCGCCGAGCAGGGCGCGCTGCGGCAGGCGCCAGCGCGGCCAGTCGAGCCAGTTGACCAGTTCGCGCTCACCGCGGGCAAGGGCGAGGCCGAGCGGGGTCTCGCCGTTGGCGGCGGCGCGATCGGGATCGGCGCCGTGACGGATCAGCGCGCGGGTGACATCGACCGCCGCCATGCCGCGCGCCTTCATGGCGAAATGCAGCGGCATGCGACCGCGCGCGTCACGCAGGTTGGCGTCGGTGCCGCGCGCAAGCAGGGTGGCGACGAGGCCGGTTTCGCCGAGCGCGGCGGCGAGATGGATCGCGTGGGTATCGCCGGCCATGCGTCCGCCGACGTCGGCGCCGCGTTCGACCAGATCGGCGGCAAGCCGGCGCAGTTCGTCACCGCCGTTCGCCGGCACCGCCGCCAGCACGCGGGCGACCACGGCGACGCCGCCGACCGGGGTGCCACGGGCGACCAGCCCGGCCAGCGCCTGCGCGCTCGACGGCAGCAGGCCGAGCAGGGCCTCGAACAGGCTGCGGCCATCGGCCAGTTGCGCATCGAGCGCCAGGCCGGCGTTGCAGAGCCAGTCGCGGGCCGGCTGCAGGCCTTCCTCGGCAAGGGCGAGATGGATGCCGGCGAGTTCGGTCGGCGGCCAGTGGACGATGCCGCTGCGGAAGGTCTCGGCGATGTTCCAGTGGCCGAAACGCAGGGCATCGACCAGGTGCGCGGCGTTGGCCGCTTCGACCGGCGCCGCCGCATCGAGGCTGCTCGGCAGCGGATAGGCCGGATCAAGCAGGGCGACGATGTGCCAGCGCCCGCTCGCCACCGCATGGTCGAGCGCGCGCTTGCCGTCGCCGCCGACGATGCCGCGGTCGGCGCCGAGCGCGAGCAGGGCGCGCACGGTGTCCTCGCTGGCCAGGCGCGAGGTGCAGGCGATGATCAGCGCGCTGCGGCCGGTGACGTCGACGCGATCCGGATCGGCCTTGCGCTTGGCCAGTGCATTGACCACCGGCATCGCGCCGGCGCGCGCCGCTTCCATCAAGGCGGTGGTGCCGTGGCGGTCGGCGAGATCGACCCCGGCACCGCCGGCGAGCAGGGCTTCGGCGACGTGCACGTGGCCGGCCAGCGCGGCCGCCATCAGCGCGGTGCGGTCGAGCGGGCCGCGCGTGTCGGGCCGCGCCTTGCGCTTGAGCAGCAGGCGCACGCCGCGGTCGTCGTCGTCGCTGGCCGCCGCGGCCAGCAACAAGGCCGGTTGCGCATGTTCGACCTCGCTGCGTGCGCCGCGATCGAGGAGGAACTCGGCCAGCACCCAGTTGGCGTTCGCGCAGGCGACGCCGAGCGGGGTCTGGCCTTCGCGGTTGACCGCATCGACGAGGGCGCCGGCGTCGAGCAGGAGGGCGGCGACGACCGGATCGGCACACAGCGCGGCGTGATGCAGGGCGGTGTTGCCTTCGGCATCGGCGACGCGCGCATCGGCGCCGTTGGCGAGCAGGGTCATGACCGCATCGGGCCGGCCCTGGTAGCTGCCGCGCGTGGCCGCGACCAGCGCCGACATGCCGCCATGCACGCGGTTGACGTCGACGCCCTTGGCGATGAGGCCGCGCAGCAGGCGCAGGTCCGGCAACAGCACCGCGTGGATCAGCACGCTGCGCTGGTCGCGTTCGCCGGCCAGCGGCAGGGTGCCGGGATCGGCGCCGCGATGCAGGGCGGCCAGCGCCAGTTCGACCTGGCCCGAACGCGCGGCGGCGAGCAGGGTGGCGCCGAGCTCGAGCGGACCGATGCCGGCCGGCAGCGACGCCGGAGGGCCGTCGGCGGCGGCTTCGGCGGCGGCGCCCTCGCGGCGCGCGCGCACGCGATGCCGGCGGGCGTCGGCGAGCAGCGCATGCGAGCAGCGCGTGGCGATCACCAGCTGGGCCAGCGGCACCACGGTCAGCGCATAGCCGGCAAGCAGGGCCACGCGCGTTTCCTCGGCCAGGGTCGGCGCGAGCGCGGCCAGGGCCAGCGCACCGGCGCAGGCGGCGAACGCCGCCAGTGCGGCCGGCAGGCCATGCGAAAAGAACAGTTCGTGTTCGCCGGTCAGGTGGCGGGCGAAGGCCAGCGAGCGGCGCAGCGCGGCCAGCAGCCAGGAACCGCCGGCATCCTCCGGATAAGCGTCGTCCCAGACGAACGGCAGCGCGAACGCCGGCCACAGCCGCCACAGCGCGAGCACGGCCAGCAGTCCGGCCGCCGACAGCACGAGAGCGGCGGTCAGCGAGGGCTCGTGCAGGAGCCACCAGGCCGGCGCCGCGAGCAGGGCGGCGACGAACAGGGTGTAGAGGGTCAGCAGGACCAGTCCGGCGAGGCCGCGCCGGGCGACGCTGCGGGCGAAGCGCGCGTCCATGTCGAAGCCGATGCCGGCGCAGATCGCGGTCAGCATCAGCGCGTTGCCGGCCAGCAGGGCGACGAGGATCAGCGGATGGGCGAACGGCAAGGCAAGGGCGAACACGCCCAGGGCCGGGAGGAAGCGTGCCAGTGCGACGAGCAGGGAACGGGGGCGGGCGGCAGCGGGTTTCGACATGTCTCGGCCTGACGGCGCATCGCCCCGAGTATATCGGCGCACGCGCGGCATGCGCGCCGGCGGCGCCATCGGCAACGTCCGCCGCCGCAGCGGCGGGTTCCGCTCAGACCGGTTCCGGTGGTGGCGGCAGTTGCAGGTGCCAGCCACGGCCGGCGAGGTTGGCCATCACCGTAACGACATCCTCGCGGGCGAGCTGGCGCTGCGGCGAGAGCTCGATCTCGATGACGAAGACGAGCTCGCCGAGACGTTCGGCGAGGTCGGCCGGCAATACCGCGAAGCCGCCGTCCTCGCGCAGGAAAAGGTAGGTGTCCGCCTTGCGGCGACTCTTGTAGACGAAACACTGCATCGTGCGCATGCCGCTGCGGGACCGGTCCCGAGGATAGCGCGGCGCGGAGCGCTGCCACAGCCTCCGCGCCGGATCCTTCAGCCTTGCGGCTGGCCGAAATCGGAAGGCGCCGGCGGCGCCACCGGCTTGCGCGGCGACTTCGTCGCCAGTTCGCCGAGCAGCTGTTCGACCGCCTTCTCGATGCTCGGATCGCCCCCGGCGGCGATCCGCTCGGGCCGATCGATGACCTCGATGTCGGGCGCCACGCCTTCGTTCTCGATCGCCCAGCGGCCGTCGCTGTCCATGAAGCGGAACGTCGCCGCCAGCAGGGTGCCGCCGTCGGCGAGGCCCGGATTGCCGGAGATGCCGATCAGTCCGCCCCAGGTGCGCGTGCCGATCAGCTTGCCGAGGCCGAGCTTGCGGAAGTAGTAGGGGAAAGCGTCGCCACCCGAGCTCGACAGGCCGTTGATCAGCATCGCCTTCGGTCCGTCGTGCGAGAGCAGCGGCGTCGCCTGCGGGTCGAGGCCGCGACGCTTCCAGTAGTTGAGCGGCTTGCGCGCAACCAGCTCGATCATGCGGTCGGGAATGAAACCGCCGCCGTTGTAGCGGTCGTCGATGATCAGCGCGTCCTTGTGCGCATAGGCCAGCATGCCGCGGAACAGCTCGCGGTTGCCGTCCTGCGAGGTGTTCGGCACGTGGATGTAGCCGATGCGGCCGTTCGACAGGCGGTCGACGAGGGCGCGCTTCTGCGCCACCCAGTCGCTGTAGCGCAGGTTGAGCTCCGAATCGAGCGCCTTCACCCGCACCTCGCGCGCCGCGCTGCCGTCGGCGCGCGCGGACACGCGCAGGACGACATGGCGCTCGCCCTTGTCCTGCATGAGCTGGTAGAAGTTCTTCACCGTGCGCGCGTCGACGCCATCGACGGCGAGGATGAACTCGCCCTCGCGCACGTTGGCGCCGGCCTCGGTCAGCGGCGAGCGCGTGCGCGCGTCCCAGTTCGCACCGGGGAAGATGCGCGCGATGCGGAAGTACCCGGACGCATCGGCGACGATGTCGGCGCCGAGCAGGCCGCCCGGCGTGCGCTCGATCTTCGGCTCGTCGCCCTGCTGCACGTAGACATGGCCTGCATTGAGTTCGCCGACGAGTTCCTGGAACACGTAGTCGAGGTCCTGGCGCGTGGCGGCGTAGGCGACCAGCGGCTCGTAGCGCGCGCGGATCGCGTTCCAGCGTTCGCTGCCGCCATGCATGCCGGGGTCGTAGAACCAGTCACGCAGGATGCGCCAGCCGTCGGTGAACTGCTGCTTCCACTCGCGCGGCGGGTCGACCAGCATCTTCAGACGCCCGAGGTCGAGCGTCGCCTTGGCGAAATCCTGATCGGCCTTCGCTTCCAGCACGGCGAACTTGTCGCCCTGGCGGGCCAGCACGCTGGTGCCGTCGGCACTGACGCGGAACGCGCCGAGGCCGCGCGCGATCGTCACCGGCTTGTCGCCTTCGATCACCAGCATGCGCAGTTCGACGCGACCGCCGCCGCGACCCTCGCCGCCGACCCCGTAGAACACCGCATCGGCGCTCGCCTGCAGCGACACGTAGTTTCCGTTCGGCGCCTTCAGCGCCTGTTCGCGGCCGATGATCCCGTCGACGTCGATGCGCACAACCGGAGCGCGCCGCGTGTCGGCCTTGCTCTTGTCCTTGCCCTTGTCGTCCTTTGCCGTATCCGGCTTCGCCGCCTCGTCGCCGAACAGGAAGGAGCCGCTGGAGGCCAGCGGCAGCGCATAGATGCGCGTGGCATTGGTGTAGAGGTAGTTCGACTCGTAGGCGCTGAAAGTCAGCTGGTAGTCGCGGTTGGACAGGAAATACAGGCGCTTGCCGTCGGGCGCGAACACCGGGTTCGAGGCGCTGGAGGTGTCCTCGGTGACCGGCGTGCGCGTGCCGTCGCGCAGCGAGTACAGCCACACGCGCGTCAGCATGGCGTCGCTGGTCAGCGTGTAGGCCAGCCATTGGCCATCCGGCGACCAGGCGTACTCGGTGATGTCGTCGTTGCGGCTCGCGTCGACGTCGCGCGTGTTGCCGCTGGCGACATCGACGATGCGCAGGCGCTGCTGCTTGTCGGCGTAGGCGATGTGGCGGCCGTCGGGCGACCACGCCGGCGGGAAGCGCCAGATGCCGCCGTCGCGCGTGATGCGCTTTTCCGCGCCGCCGGCCAGTGGCCGCGTGTAAACCTCGTACTCGCCGCTGGCATCGGACAGGTAGGCGAGGGTGCTGCCGTCCGGCGACAGGGTGACGCCGATCTCGCGCGCATCGGGCGTGTGCGAGAGGTTGGTGATGTCCTTGTCCTTGCCGGCGAGGCGGAACACCTCGCCGCGCGCGCCGAACACGATCGTCTTCGCGTCGGCGGAAAGGTCGACCGACTCGACCTGGGCGGCGACGTTCTTCCAGGTCGGCACGGTCTGCGGGAAATCGCCGGTCACGCGGATCGGCACCTGCGTCGCCTGTGCGGTCTGCGGATCGAAGCGCCAGATCGCGCCGCCGTTCTCGAACACGATGGCGTCGCGGCCGGCGCTCGGCCAGAGCACGTCGAAATCAGTGAACTGCGTGATCTGGCGCGCCTCGCCGCCGTCCGGCGACATCGCGAACAGGTTCAGCGTGTGGTTGCGGTCGGAGACGAAGTAGATGGTGTCGCCGACCCACATCGGCTGGTGGTCGGTGGCGACGTTGTCGGTCAGGCGCTTCGAGGTGTTGGCGACGAGGTCGTAGGTCCACACGTCCTGCGCGCGGCCGCCGCGATAGCGCTTCCAGCTGCGGAACTCGCGGTCGATCGGCGTGTAGACGTAATGCCTGCCGTCCGGCGAGAGCATGCCGCCGCCGGTTTCCGGCACGGCGAGCGGAGTTTCCATGCCGCCGTCGACCGGCACCAGGTACGGCCGTCCACCGCGGTCGTCGGTCGGCGTGCGGTTGGCGCGCACGAGCACGTTCTTCCCGTCCGGCGTCCAGTCGAGCACGCGGTAATCGGTGCCGCCGCGCGGCGGTTGTGCGCCGACGTCGTTGTACCAGGTGAGCTGCTTCGGCACGCCGCCGGCGGCGGGGATCACGTAGACCTGGCGGGTGCCGTCGTATTCGGCCGAGAAGGCGATCGAACGGCAGTCCGGGGAGAACTTCGGATACAGCTCCTGGCCGGCGTGCGAGGTCAGGCGCAGCGCCGTGCCGCCCGCCGCACCGACCCAGTAGAGATCGCCGCCGTGCACGAAGGTGATCGCGTCGCCGCAGATGTCGGGGAAGCGCAGCAGACGAGAATCGCCGGCCGGCATCGCCTCGACGGTGGAAGTCGCGGCCAATGCGAGCAGGACAGGCAGGACGCAGCGACGCATCGTGGACTCCTCGAAAGCGGACAGGCCGGCGATTCTAGGCGTTCCGGCCCGATCCACCGTGGGCCGGAAGGCATGGCTGCGGACATCGCCGTCCACGGCGTTTCGTCGCGGCCGGGGCGCGGGAACAGGGATTACTCCGGATCGACGAACTCCAAGGTCTGCTGCGCCGGGACGGCCCTCCTCTCCGCTGCCCGGATTGGTGCTGCCCTCGGCATCATCCAGGCGACCGTGTCGCGGCTGCCGGGCCCACGAATGGAATGGTGGGTGTACCGGCTCTTGGTCATACGGATGATGGGTATCCCGGTTCTCGTTGTCGCGGTGCGTGCATCCATCGCCGGGCCATGCCGATGCCCTTGAGCCATTGCTGGCCCATGTCGGCGGCCTTGTCGAGCAGGCTTTGTGCAGAGCCGATCGCGCGCCCGTATCGACGTTCGATGCCGAGCACCTGGCTTTGCCAGGCAGGCTCGCGAAGGCCGAGTTTGGCGAGGATCGGCGGGGTGGACGCGGCGACGTGACCGCGCTTGTCGGGGCGCAGCTGACGACCCGTCCAGTCAACCAGTTCGAGATAGCCGGCGGTGCTGATGGCCAGCACGGCGAACCCGGGAGCGAGACCGGCCAACGGCGGCAGCGGCGCGTCGGCATCGAGGCTGGAAACGGATTCGATCCGGGGGCGGATGCCGGTGTGGGCAGAGGATTCCACATCCACCGCCATTCCGGCGCGGATCGGATTGAGATCGACATAGTTCATGCAGGCCAGCACGGCCGCCTCGTCGAGCAGGGCCTGGCAGGTGTAGCGTCCCTCCCAGAACCGCCCCGTGCAGCCGTCTTCGCGGTTCGCCCGTCGTGCAATCGGCTCGTTCAGGCTGCGCATGAACCACGACAGGTCTCCCAGACGGCTGCGGCAGACCTCGATCCGTTCGCGATTGCCGAGCAGGGCCAATGCCTTGTCGCGGCAGCGCGCAGGATCCACCCCGCCATCGGTACACGCCGGAAACAGGCGCACCCAGCGCGCCGCCACCTCCTCGTCCGGCCACGCCTGCGCCACCGCCGGATCGACCCGCAGCACGACATGGGTGTGGTTGCTCATTACCGCATACGCATACAGGCCGACCGCGAAGATGTCGGCCAGTTCGAGCAGGCGCCGTTCAACCCACTCCCGTCGATGCTCGAACGACTGCCCGCTCAGCGCGTCCGCCCCGCACAACCAGGCGCGCCTCACGCAGCGCGAGATGCAATGGTAGAAGCCGGACTGGCCGGGAACGACGAGGCGATGGCGGGCGGTGGTCATGGCCACCATCGTCGACCATCGGGCAAGGCCGGTCTGTAGGAAATCGTCGCGGCGCAGCGTGCGAAATCACGGAAATGGTGGGTGTCCCGGTTCTCCCCTTGGTGCGGACCGTCCTCCGGCGTCGACTGGCAGATCGCGCCCGCGTTGCCGTCCCAGTCCTGGTAGGGGACATTGAGGTCACCCGTGTACTGGTATTCCCAGTACGGCCGCGCGATGTCGGCCGACTGCGGCGGGTACACCCGGCTCAGGCGGCCGGAGCCGTCGTAGTCGAAGTTCCACGTGCGGCCGTGCGCGGTGGCCGAGCAGACGCGCGTGCCGGTGCAGCCCGCGTGCCGGTCGTGTAGTTGAGGGTGATCTCGCGCTCCAGCGAGAAGCCGCCGCCCGTCTTCACGTAACCCTGGATCAGGAGCGGATGTCCGTTTGCGTTGTACGCGTACGCAACGTAGTTGCCGAACGGATCCTCGACCTTCGTCGCCAGCAGCAAGATGCGGGCGCGGTTGACCGTGTTCAGCCCCTGGCCGAGGGACCCCGCGTTGCGCGCGATGCCATGGTCGAAGGTGTACGTCCATCCTTCCACGGTGTGCAGGATGAAGCCTTCGCCCGGAAACCCATTCGACGTGGTCGGCTTGCAATCCAGATAGTCGCGGTCACGCGTCGCCCAGCGGTACGGCCCACCCGATGTCGGCACCATGAATCCCGGACCACTGCCGGCGCGGGCGCCGACGAACAGGACTTCCTTGTCCCCTTGGCCCGGCAGATGCACCGAGTTGCCGGCCCACACGTCGCGCAGTTCGAACGGCGCGCCGACCGAAGGCGCGTAGTTGGTCGTGCATCGCGGCGTCGTGGTGCCCGAGGCCGGGAAATGACCCCATTGGTCACCGCCCGGGAACACGCCCGAGACATGGGGCACGTCGATGTCCCAGTTGCCGAGGCCGCCGAACTCCGTGCCCACGGACTGCGGTACGCGCTTGACCTCGAAGCGCCGCTGCAGGCGCACCGGCAGCGCGCTGTTGCCGGGAATGTCGATGTCGGTGGCGTGGAACGTCGTCGCCCCGTCGAGCAGGTTCACGCTCTCGCCGAACAACTCCGAGCCCAGCGGCGTGACCCTCTCCGCGCTGCGCAGGCGCTCGGCGTATTCCTGGTACACCTGCGTGTCGCCGGCAGCGCGCGGCACGCCATCGCCCGGATCGGGATCCTCGGGAGGATCGTCGCTGCTGTCGTCGCCGCCGACGACGACGGGGGTTCCCCCCACCTCGTCCAGCGCCCATGACGGCGCCGCCGCGCCCATGCAGGCCGCCAGCAACAACCAGCCGATCCAGCTCCACCGCATCCGACGCATGGTGTACTCCCTAGGTTCCGGCTCGCGCGCCGCATCGTTGCCGCGCGCGCAGGCCGGGCGGCAGACCGCAAGCCCGGCTCCGCGGCCGGCGGCGCGCAACGCCTCCCCCGCAACGTCGCGTCCCTGCGTCCTGGCGCATCCCCCTGACCCGTCCGGCGGACGGTTCGCGCCGTTGCACCAGCCCATACGAAGGCCGGCGGGATTTACTGACATTCGACGGACAAGCCGCTGCATGCCTGCCCGGCGACCCCACCGGTTCGGCATGGCGCCCAGGTCGTTGTCAGGAGTCATAAGGCCCCGCCGATGCCGGCACGCGCTGGCCGAAGCCGCCGAAGAACAGCACGTCGTCACGTTCGACCGCACCGAGGTCGTGGCGGCCGGCAGCGTCGCCGAAGCGGTCGGGTACGCCCGGCGTGTCGGCAAACGGTGCCGTCCGGTAAAGGTCTTCGCCGGGGGCAAAGCCGAGCTCGTCGCAGGCGTCGATGGCCGGCGAGGCCGGGGCCGGCCGGTAGAAGGCCGGGTCGATGCGCGGATCGAGCGCGAACACGCGCGCGGGATTGCCGAAGCCGGGGATCTGGTCGCCCAGTCGGGTGACGAGGCAGTCATTGTGGACGACCGCCGGCGTCGCGCCCGCGAAGTTCGCGGTGGCGGCCGGCGCCCACAGGATGCTGCCCTGCAGGTCGATGTTCTGCGCGCGCAGCAGGTTCTGCACGTCGTTGTCGAGCACGGTGTTGTAGCGGAATCGCGTGACGAGGCTGCCGGTGATCGAGGCCAGCGCACGCGAGCCGGTCGAATCGGTGGCCTGCGCGGCATTGCCGGAGAAGGTCGAGCGCTCGACCAGGGTCGTGCCGCCGAGGGTGTCGGTGTAGGCGAGGATGGTCGCGACCGAACCGGCGCTCGTGTTGCCGCGGAACTCGGTGCGTGTCACGGTCAGCAACGAGGAGGGTGCCGACCCCATGTTGAAATGGATTGCGGCGGCCGCGGCTGCGGTGCCGATCGCGCCGGCCTCATTGCCGAGGAAGGTCGAGCAACTCCAGGTGTAGCCGAGCAGCCAGAATGCCGGGCACGGTGCGGTCGAGGCATGGCCGACGGCGACCCAGACCCGGCCGTTGGCGAACAACGCGCCACCGACGTCGTAGGCCTCGTTGAGCGCGAAAGCCGTATTGGTAAACGACAGGTTCGGTTCGCCACCGGCCTGGTCGGTGTTGCGCGCGGCAACGCCACCTCCCGAGTACGCGCGGTTGCCGACGATGAGGAAGCCATGGCGGTTGGTCGCCTCTTGCGGCGCATCGACGACGATGTCGCGACGGAAGGCATAGATGCCCCCGCCTTCACCGCCGCCACCGGCCACGACCGGACGCCCGACGTGCGCGCGGTTGTTCGAGACCGACACCGTGCCCTCGCCCGGCGTCACCACGAGCCCGCCGCTGGCGGGCCCGGCGAGATGGATGCCACCGCCGTGGCCGGCGGTGGTGTTCTGTTCGATCGTCGACGGGCCGAGGACGACGCGCGCGTATTCCCCCGCAAAGATGCCGCCGCCGCCCGTGCCCGCATCACTCGCGCTGTTCGCGCGCACGCTCGATCCACCCTGCACGTGCAATTCGGCTTCGCCGCTGCTGGCGATGCCGATCGCGATGCCGCCGCCCCGCTGCGCCGAACTGCGGCGCACCGAAGTGTCGGCGTCGAGCACGACGACGACGCGCCCGTCGGCGCGGATCGCGCCGCCGATGTCCGCGCTGCCGCGGTCGAGGACCAGCTGGCGCAGGGTCAGCCGGCGCGGCGTCGCCGCGGTGTTGGTGATGCGGATGTGGCGCGCGGCGTCGTTGGCATCGAGCGTCGTGCGTGCGCCGGCCTGCGGCGCCGACGCCGCGCAGTTGGCGTAGCCGCCCTCGATCGTGATGTCGGCCTGCGGATTGGAGACGACCACTCCGGCGAAGGCCGAAAACGTCGATTCGGGCAGGCGGATCACATGCGGGCCGCCGGCATTGGCCGCAGCCGCGGCGACCGCCGCCTGCACGCTCGGATGCGTGCAGCCGGTGCCGCCGACCGAATAGATCGCCGCGTGCGCGGCGGGCGTGCAGAGCACGGCGGACAACAGGCACATGGGGGACATGCGCATCGGCACCTCCAGTCGTCGGGAATCCACGGCGGCGCGACAGCGCGGGTCGCCGATGGATGCAAGCGCGAAAGTGCGATGCCGGAGGACATCCCGACGCGGGCTTGAATCCGCGCGTGGGCGCGCCAACGTCGGCGGACACCGGCCGCGCCGCCCCTTCCACGACGAGGACATCCCATGAAGCTCTACACCAAGCCCGGCGCCTGCTCGACCGCCGACGACATCGCCCTGCAGTGGACGGGGGCGCCGTTCGAGCTGCAGGTGCTGACCGCGGCGGAGATGAAGTCGCCCGAGTACCTCGCGATCAATCCGACCGGCGCCGTGCCGGCGCTCGTCGACGGCGATTTCGTGCTGACCCAGAACGCGGCGATCATGGGCTACATCGCCGATACGCATCCGCAGGCGGGGCTCGCCGGCGACGGCTCGCCGCGCCAGCGCGCGCAGGCGAACCGCTGGCTCGCCTTCGTCAACTCCGACCTGCACCCTGCCTTCCATCCCCTGTTCGGACCGGCGCGTTTCGCCGCCGGCGCCGAAGCCCAGGCCGCGCTCAGGGAGCCGGCCCTCAAGCGCCTGCGCGGCCTGTACGAAACCGCCGAGAAGCAGCTCGAAGGCCGCGACTGGCTGGCCGGTTTCCGCAGCTATGCCGACGCCTATTTCTACGTGACCCTGCGCTGGGCCGGCGCGCTCGGCGTCGACCTCTCCGGCATGCCGAACATCGCCGCGTTCAAGGGCCGCATGGAAGCCGATGCCGGCGTGCAGGCCGCACTGAAGGCAGAAGGGCTCGCCTGACATCCACCGGCGTTCGATGACGCGATGCGGGCGTGCCGCGGACTGGTCCGCGCGCATGCAGCGCCGCCATCGAACGCCGTCGTGCCGAGGGTCGCCCGCGCCACGCAACCCCGGCACGCGGTACGCGCACACAGGCGGGATTCGCAAAAGGGAATCCCGCATGTCGTGCCGCATCCGCCATCCGTTTCCGCTCGTCGCCTTCCTGCTGGTCGCCGCTTCGGCCAGCGCGTTCGACGGGGCGGTCGATCCCGCCTTCGGCGACAACGGACAACTCGCGATCACGCGTCCGCGCGTCGAATTCGGCAACATGACCAAGCCGACCGGCGACCTCGCCGTGCTCGCCGACGGGCGGTTCCTTTGGGTGCAGCCGCTCGACGACGGCAGCGTCTGGATGGGCCGCCACCTGCGCGACGGCTCGATCGACACCTTCGGTGACGACGGCAACGGACGCATCACCCTGCCCGCCTGCGGGCCGGCCCGCGCGGCCCGGCTGATCGCCGGGGCCGACGGTGGCGCCGTGGTCTGGGCGGCTTCCTGTTTCCGGCGCGTGCTCGCCGACGGCAGCATCGATGCCGCGTTCGCGCGCGGCAGCATGCCGGCGGCGGGATTCCGCGCGGCAGGGCTCGTCCGCGACGCGGCCGGTCGTTACGTGCTGGCCGGCGACGAGGGCTCGCAGCGCGTCGTCTACCGCTTCCTCGTCGATGGCCAGGCCGACGCCGGCTTCGGCAACGGCGGACGCGTCGAGGTCGTGCTGCCGTCGACCAACGGCATCACCTCGATCGACGCCCTCGCCGTGCGCGCCGACGGCCGCATCCTCGTCGCCGGCAGCCGCGGCAACACGCACGGACCGAACCTCGCGATCGCGCAACTGACCGAAGCCGGCGCGCCGGATCCGCAATGGGGCACGCAAGGCATCGTCGACATGCCGCCACCGCCCGGCTACGACCGCCTCTACGCCACCGCGATTGCGCTCGACGCGGACGCCAGCCTCGTCGTCTCGGGCATGGGCAGCGACGGCGGCGTGAGCTGCTGCCGCATGCTGGCGCGCTTCGACACGCAGGGCGCGCTCGTGCCCGCGTTCGGCCTGCGCCTGTTCCGTCTCGACGGCCAGCCCAGCCTGTTTCCGTTCTTCGAGCAGCGCGACGCGCTCGTGCTGCTGCCGGACCAGCGCATCCTCGCCGGTGCGATCTCGTTCCCGATCGGCGCGCCGTTCAGCCACCGCACGCGCTACACGCTGATCCGCGTGCTCGCCAACGGCGAGCTCGACACCAGCTTCGGCCTCAATGGCTGGAACACCTACACGATCGCCGATCCGACGCCGGCCGGGCAGACCGGCGACTACAACCAGATGCACGCGATCGCCCACGACCGCGACGACGCCAGTGTCGTCATCCTCGGCCGCACGTTCTTCGAGGGCGCCTCCACCCTGGACGACTACGTGACCATGGTCCGGGCGCGCCTCGACCTCGTCTTCGCCGACGGCTTCGAGGGTTGAGCAGGCGGCGCGACGCCGGCGGGATCAGCGGTCCCGCCAGCGATGGTGCACGTAGATCAGCACGCCGACGAGCAGCGGCACGCCGCAGTAGAGCAGGCCCAGCAAGCGGTCCATGGCATCCAGTTCGCCGCTGCGCATGAAGAACTGGTCGGCCTGGTAGGCCACCTGGATCACGCCGGAGATGCCGAAGATGCCGAACAGCACGGACAGCAGGCGATCCTGCCGCTCGGTCCGATCGGCATCCTTTTCCTGGAGCATCCTCGCCAGATCGCGATTGTGCTCCTCGAGCGAGGCCAGCGCGCCCTCGTAGGCGAGCTTCAGGCGCGACGTCCCGCGCAGCCTTTCGAGTTCCTCGAACACGTCGCGCTCGGTGTCGTAGCGGAACGGATTGATGTAGCGATGGCGTTCATAGACGTGGAAGGCGTCCAGCCGCACCTTGTTGATGACCTTCTCGGCCGCCTCGAAGTACTTGCGACCGTTCTTCCCGTCGCTTTCCCCCACCGCGGTCAGGCGGCCGATCTCGTGGATGGCCTCGAAGGTCGCCCGCTCCTGCGCACGCGTGAGCGCCTCGTTGTGCATCGACAGGACATGGATGAGGAAAGCGTACGGACACGTGCCGATGTGGTCGTTGCCGACCTCCAGCGTGCGCGATCGCGGCACGTAGGTGATCATCGCGCGCGGATTGGCGTAGCGGATGAAGAATCCCTCCTCCATCTGTTCGTCGGAATTCGGGTAGATCGGATCGAGGCTGTCGAGGACTTCCGACGCCTCCTGGTTGGTGAAGTCGATGATGTTCTGGTTGAACCCGGCGAGAAACAGGCAGGCGAGCCGGCGATGCGCTTCCTCCGCGACCCCGCCCCCGAGCACGGATTGCCAGTAGTCCGCGCCGAGCACGACCTGCGGGCCGGGTTGCGCGCGGATCTGCCGCGCGATCAGCTCGGGGTACTGCCGGAAGTCGGCATCGGCCACGTGCGAGCGCCGGCTGGTCAGGTTGCCGTCGGCGTCCTTCGGCTGGATCAGGGAGAAGAAGCCGCTGTCGCGGACGAAGAACAGCGAGCGGCTGTCCCTGCAGCGCAAGCCCGGCACCTCGATCGAGTCGAAGTGCGGCACCACGGCATCGAAGGCATCGGCGACAAGATCGGGATGCAGCCAGCGCAGCAGGCCGCGGTCACGCTCGTAGCAGCCGAGCACGAACTCCCAGAACGGCATGCCCGCACCGTCGTCGCCCAGAACATCGATGCCGACCAGCTCGTCGGTCGTCGTCCCCTGCGCGGAACAGCGGAATTCCTTCGGCCAGGCGAGTTTCTGCAGGAGCGACAGGAAGTAGTAGGTCGACGGACTGTTCTGCGCAAGATCGCGGTCGAGATCGCTGCCGTAGTAGACCGAGAACCCGAGGTGCCAGGACAGCGAACCGTTGCCGTGCAGATACCAGAACCGGCGCAGGCCGACTTCGCGCGATCGGTGGGATTCGGGGATGTCGACCCGGAACGTCGTGCCCTCGGTCGTCCAGCACACCGCGGCCGGCATGCGGAACACCCGCCGCTCGGGTTCGCCGCCGGCGAACAGGCTGTCTTCGATGCGCCCGAGGCGCGAACGATCGGCGATGTCGTTGAACAGCGGCTCGATCGCGTCGCGCAGCTTCGCGCTTCGATCGTCGACCGGAATGACCCTGGCCGGCCCCGGCCGGCGCGCGAGCCGCTCCACCGGAATGTAGAACGACAAGGTCCAGTACAGGGTCCGGTCGAGCGCTTCTTCCAGGGCCGCGCCGGAATCCGCATGGTTGCCCGCATCTGACACGTCCGCCCCTGTGTGCTCGTTGCCGAAGGCGCCACTATCCGGCATCAGCCGTCCCGCGCAAACCTTCGCAGCGAACCTGCCGGCAAACGGGGCCGCAACGCGCGCAGGCGCTCGAGGCTCGACGCGAACTCGAGCAGGGGCACGCGCGCACCGTCGCGCCCCATGGCGCGCAAGGCCGCGAGTTGCGGCGCCGCCGCGGCATCCAGGGCCGGGTCGCCGCCCTTCAGCACGGAAATGCCGAAGAAGCTTTCGAGATGATCGTGCAGGTAGCCCGGATCGATGCTGTCGAGCGGGAATCCGACCGCGGCGTAGGCGAGGCCGTCGTCGCTGTGCTGCTGCCGCGAGAGAGCCGGCTGGACATAGGCGAAGTCGACCAGGCGCGCGCCGAGGCGCGCCCAGATCCGCAGCCGGTCGATCTGGTCGATGCCCGCACGTTCCGTGTCGGCGGCGTACTCGGCCGCGCTCATGCGCAGCGGGTCGTTCTGTTCGATGAAGATGCCGGGCCATGCCGCCTCGTCGGCATGGCCGACCGCGCGGTTCGCGAGTCGCGCGACGGCCGCCAGCAGGCAGCGCGAAAGGCCGCGGCCGCGTGCCTCCGGCTCGACATAGACGTAGTTGAGCGCCACCGCGACCGGCGGATGGTCGGCGGGGCCCGACATGGCCGTGGCGAGGAAATTCGCGCCACCGAGAAGCCGGCCACCGGCAGCGTCCTCGACCACGAGGACGAGTTCGCGATGGGTGCGGCCGAAGCGATGCCGGCTCTGCGGATTGATCGCGAGGCAGGCCTTGAATCCTTCCAGTTCCTCGCGCTCGTCCGGCAGCACGAAGGCACGATCGTACCCGGCGAAAAAGCGCGCGAGCAGCGGGGAGTCCGGCCGCTCGGTCGCCCTCGCGAGCATGCCGTCGCCGAGGTCGAGCAACCAGGAGGCATCGTTGCTGAATTCCATTCCGCTACTCGTTCGAGGACAGGGACTTCCCCCGCGGATCGCCGGGACCGCTCGGCGCGGCATCGCCGGCCGTGCCGCGATTCTCCGGCATCGGCGGGACGCCTCTCAACGAGAGGCCCGCATTTCCGCCGGCGCCTTCAGGCCTGTGCCACCGCCGCCTTCATCGCCGCGATGACCGCGGCGTAATCCTTCTGGCCGAAGATCGCCGAGCCGGCGACGAAGGTGTCGGCCCCGGCGCGGGCGATCTCGGCGATGTTGTCGGTCTTGACGCCGCCGTCGACCTCGAGGCGGATGTCGCGGCCGCTGGCGTCGATCCGCGCGCGCACGCGGCGCAGCTTGTCGAGCGCGGACGGGATGAAACTCTGCCCGCCGAAGCCCGGGTTGACCGACATGATCAGCACGAGGTCGAGCTGGTCGAGCACGTGGTCGAGATGGTGCAGCGGCGTGGCCGGGTTGAACACGAGGCCGGCCTGGCAGCCGCTGGCCTTGATCAGCTGGATGGTGCGGTCGACGTGCTCGCTGGCTTCCGGGTGGAAGCTGATCGTGGTCGCCCCGGCTTTCGCGAAGTCCGGCACGATGCGGTCGACCGGCTTGACCATCAGGTGCACGTCGATCGGCGCCGTGACCCCGTGTTTGCGCAGCGCCTCGCAGACCAGCGGACCGATGGTCAGGTTCGGCACGTAGTGGTTGTCCATGACGTCGAAATGCACCCAGTCGGCGCCGGCGGCAATGACCGCATCGACTTCCGCGCCGAGGCGGGCGAAGTCGGCCGACAGGATCGACGGGGCGATGACGCAGGACTGCTTGGCCACGGGGCTCTCCGCACACGGATCGAAGACCCCGGATTCTAACCGGAGCCGGCCGCCCGGCCCGCCGCCGCGGCGCGCGCCGCCACCGCTGTGCTATAAGGCCGGGACCCAGGCCGTCGTGCACGCACGCCCCAGGAAAACCTCGCGCCGCGCGCGCGACGCCTGCGCAAACGACACCGGATCGCGGCCCCGCCGCTCCGGCCTACGTGGCGTGCGAGGAGGTTGGCATGACGACGATGAGTCGGCGCCAGTTCCTGAAGGTCACCGGGACCACCCTGGTGGGCTCCAGTCTGGCATTGATGGGCTTCGCGCCCGGCGAGGCGCTGGCCGCGGTCCGCCAGTACAAGCTGGCGCGCGCCACCGAGACACGGCAGACCTGCACCTACTGCTCGGTGGCCTGCGGCATCCTCATGTACTCGCTCGGCGACGGCGCCATGAACGCCGAGCCGAACATCTTCCACATCGAGGGCGACCCCGACCATCCGGTCAACCGCGGCACCCTGTGCCCGAAGGGCGCCGCGCTGGTCGACATGATCCACAGCGAGTCGCGGTTGAAGTACCCCGAGTACCGCGCGCCGGGTTCCGACCACTGGCAGCGCATGTCCTGGGACGATGCCCTCGACCGCATCGCGCGCCTGATGAAGGACGACCGCGATGCCCACTTCACCGCGAAGAACGAGGCCGGGCAGACCGTCAACCGCTGGCTGACCACCGGCATGCTGGCCGCCTCGGCGACCAGCAACGAGACGGCGTTCATCACGCACAAGGTCGTGCGCTCGCTCGGCATGCTGGTCTTCGACAACCAGGCGCGCGTCTGACACGGACCGACGGTGGCAGGTCTTGCCCCGACGTTCGGCCGAGGTGCGATGACGAATCACTGGGTCGACATCCGCAATGCGGACGTCGTGCTCATCATGGGCGGCAATGCGGCCGAGGCGCATCCCTGCGGCTTCAAGTGGGTGACCGAGGCCAAGGCGCACAACCAGGCCAAGCTGATCGTCGTCGATCCGCGCTTCAACCGCTCGGCTTCGGTGGCCGACGTCTACGCGCCGATCCGCACCGGCACCGACATCGTCTTCCTCGGCGGCCTCGTCCACCACCTGC
Organism: uncultured Dokdonella sp.; assembly: GCA_934526015.1. GTDB lineage: Bacteria > Pseudomonadota > Gammaproteobacteria > Xanthomonadales > Rhodanobacteraceae > Dokdonella. The sequence goes on along the minus strand of CAKSZY010000012.1, from coordinate 33,961 downwards.
TGGCGACCGACCGCATCCAGCGCGAGTACGTGCTGAACTACACCGACCTGTCGTTCATCGTGAAGGACGAGTTCGCCTTCAGCAACGGGCTGTTCTCCGGCTATGACGCCGGCACGCGCAGCTACGACAAGTCGAGCTGGGACTACGCGCGCGGCGACGACGGCTACGTGCGCAGCGACCCGACCCTGAGCGATCCGCGCTGCGTCTACAACCTGCTCAAGCAGCATTACGCGCGCTACACGGTGGAGATGGTCGAGCGCGTCTGCGGCACGCCGCGCGACAAGGTGCTGCAGATCTGGGACCTGATCGCCTCGACGGCCACGCCCGACCGCGCGATGACGATCATGTACGCGCTCGGCTGGACCCAGCACTCGATCGGCTCGCAGATCATCCGCACCGGGGCGATGGTGCAGCTGCTGCTCGGCAACATCGGCATCGCCGGCGGCGGCATGAACGCGCTGCGCGGGCATTCCAACATCCAGGGCCTGACCGACCTCGGCCTGATGTCGAACCTGCTGCCGGGCTACCTGACCCTGCCGAACGAGTCCGAGCAGAGCCTCGACGCCTACCTCGCCGCGCGCACGCAGAAGCCGCTGCGGCCGAAGCAGATGAGCTACTGGCAGAACTATCCGAAGTTCTTCGTCAGCCTGATGAAGTCGTGGTGGGGTGATGCCGCCCGCGCCGACAACGACTGGGGCTACGACTACCTGCCCAAGCTCGACCGCCACTACGACATGCTGCAGGCCTACGAGCTGATGGACCAGGGCCGCGTCAACGGCTACATCTGCCAGGGCTTCAATCCGCTGGCCGCCGCGCCGAACAAGGGCAAGCTGGTGTCGTCGTTCTCCAGGCTGAAATTCCTCGTCACGATGGACCCGCTGGCCACCGAGACGAGCGAGTTCTGGCAGAACCACGGTCCGTTCCACGACGTCGACCCGGCCGCCATCCAGACCGAGGTGTTCCGCCTGCCGACGATCTGCTTCGCCGAGGACGAAGGCGCGGTGGTCAACTCCTCGCGCTGGCTGCAGTGGCACTGGAAGGGTGCCAATCCACCCGGCGAGGCGCGCAGCGACATCGGCATCATGTCGGCCTTGTACCTGCGCCTGAAGGCGCTCTACGAAAAGGAAGGCGGCGCCTTCCCGGAGCCGATCACCCGGCTGGCCTGGGACTACACCCACGCCGCCGAACCGAGCGCCGAGGAACTGGCGAAGGAGTACTCCGGCAAGGCCCTCGTCGAGCTGCGCGATCCGAACGACCCGAGCCGCATCCTGCGCCGCGCCGGCGAACAGCTGGCCGGTTTCGGCGAGCTGCGCGACGACGGCAGCACGGCCAGCGGTTGCTGGGTGTACTGCGGCGCCTGGGGACCGACCGGCAACCTGATGGCGCGGCGCGACAACTCCGATCCGACCGGCATCGGCAACACCGTCAACTGGGCCTGGGCGTGGCCGGCGAACCGCCGCGTGCTCTACAACCGCGCCTCCTGCGACCCGGCCGGCAAGCCGTTCGATGCGAAGCGCTCGCTGATCGCCTGGGACGGCAAGGCCTGGGGCGGCGCCGACGTGCCGGACTACGGCGCGGCCATCGATCCGGCCGAAGGCACCGGCCCTTTCATCATGAATCCGGAAGGCGTGGCCCGCTTCTTCGCCCGCGCCGGCATGGCCGAGGGGCCGTTCCCCGAGCATTACGAACCGTTCGAGACGCCGCTGGCGGACAACCCGCTCAGCCCCGGCAATGCGCACGCGCTCAACAATCCGGCCGCACGCGTGTTCGCCAGCGACCTTGCCCAGTTCGGCAAGGCCGACGAGTTCCCGCACGTGGCGACCACCTATCGCCTCACCGAGCACTTCCACTACTGGACCAAGCACGTCCGCCTCAACGCGATCACCCAGCCCGAGCAGTTCGTCGAGATCGGCGCGGCGCTGGCCGACGAACTCGGCATCGACAACGGCAGCCGCGTGCGCGTCAGCTCCAAGCGCGGCCACATCGAGGCGGTGGCGATGGTGACGAAGCGCATCAAGGCGTTGACGATCGACGGCCGCACCGTGCACCAGATCGGCGTGCCGATCCACTGGGGCTTCCTCGGCGCGGCGAAACCCGGCTACCTCGCCAACACGCTGACGCCGTTCGTCGGCGACGGCAACACCAACACGCCGGAGTTCAAGTCGTTCCTGGTCAAGGTCGAGCGGGCATGAGGGGATCGGCATGACACTGCAATCACTCGACATCGTCCGCCGCTCGGCCACCACCACGCCCCCGCCGCAGGCGCGCGGCGCGCATTCCGGCCAGGTCGCCAAGCTGATCGACGTCACCAAGTGCATCGGCTGCAAGGCCTGCCAAGTCGCCTGCATGGAATGGAACGACCTGCGCGACGAGGTCGGCGACTGCGTCGGCAGCTACAACAACCCGTCCGACCTCAGCGGGCAATCGTGGACGGTGATGAAGTTCGCCGAGTACGAGGACGAGCAGGGCAATCTCGAGTGGCTGATCCGCAAGGACGGCTGCATGCACTGCGCCGACCCCGGCTGCCTCAAGGCCTGCCCGTCGCCCGGCGCGATCGTTCAATACGCCAACGGCATCGTCGACTTCCACGAGGAACACTGCATCGGCTGCGGCTACTGCATCACCGGCTGCCCGTTCGACGTGCCGCGCATCTCGAAGAAGGACAAGAAGGCCTACAAGTGCACGCTGTGCTCGGACCGCGTCGCGGTCGGCCAGGAGCCGGCCTGCGTGAAGACCTGCCCGACCGGCGCGATCGTGTTCGGCAGCAAGGAGGACATGCACGAGCATGCCGCCGAGCGCATCGAGGACCTCAAGTCGCGCGGCTACGCGAATGCCGGCCTGTACGATCCGGCCGGAGTCGGCGGCACCCACGTCATGTACGTGCTGCATCACGCCGATCAGCCCGAACGCTACAGCGACCTGCCGAAGGACCCGCGCATCAGTCCGCTGGTGAAGCTGTGGAAGGGCGCGGCCAAGCCGCTCGGCGTGTTCGCCATCGCCGCCACCGCGCTGGCCGGCTTCCTCCACTACGTCGGCATCGGCGCGAACCGCACCGAAGAGGAAGACGAGCACGCGGCCGCGGACGAGGCGCGCAAGCTGCGCGCGGAGGAGCGCACATGAGCCGGCAACGCGACAACGACATCGTCCGCTACCGCGCACCGACGCGGATCAACCACTGGATCGTCGCGCTCAGCTTCGTGCTGGCCGCACTGTCGGGCCTCGCCCTGTTCCACCCGGCGCTGTTCCCGCTCGCCGGCCTGTTCGGCGGCGGCCCGTGGACGCGCATCCTGCACCCGTTCATCGGCGTGGTCATGGTCATCGCCTTTGCCCTGCTCGCCGCGCGCATGGGGCGCGACAACCGCCTCGATGCGAACGACCGCGCCTGGCTCGGCAAGGTCGGCGACGTCATCCGCAACCGCGAGGAAAACCTGCCCGAGGTCGGCCGTTTCAACGCCGGCCAGAAGCTGCTGTTCTGGGTGCTGGTGACCTGCCTGCTGGTGCTGCTGCTGTCCGGGGTGGTGATCTGGCGCGCGTGGTTCAGCCACTACTTCCCGATCGGCGTGATCCGCCTGTCCTCGCTCGCCCACGCCCTGTTCGGCCTCGTCCTGGTCTGCTCGATCGTCGTGCACATCTATGCGGCCATCTGGGTCAAGGGCTCGTTCCGCGCGATGAGCGAGGGCAAGGTCAGCCATGGCTGGGCATGGAAGCACCATCGCGGCTGGTTCCGCGACGTCATCGGCGGCCGTCGCCGCCCCGATTGAGCGGGTCGTGCGTCGCGCTGGACGCGGCGGCGTGCAACGACGACGATAGCAGGCCGTTCCCACCGGACGCCGGCGACGCATGGTGCAACGCATCCTCGAGCGCGGCCAGATCGAGACCCTGGCCCGGCGCGACATCCCGCGCATCCTGCTGCCGGCGCCCGACGCGCTGTTCCGCGAGCGTGCCGCGCGCTTGCGCGCGCTTGCCCCGGCGAGCGCGCTCGGCAGTTACCTGCAGCTGCTCGCCGTCGTCGCCGACGCGCAGCAGGCCGCGTACGCCGCGCTCACCCCCGCCGAACACGAGCGCCTGCGCGCATGCGGCGGCGACGCGCGTGCCGATGCGGCGCGCCAGGCCGGCATGCCGCCGCTGCCGGCCAACCGCCTGTCGCGCGATCCGTGCTGGCACGCCGTGCTGCAACGGATCCTCGCCGATGGCCGTGGCCACCCGGCCTTCCCGCCGGCGGCCGCGGCCTTGCTGGAGCGGCTGGCGGGCGCAGCGCCGGACTGGCTGGAAGCGCAGGCGGATGCCGTGCTGGAAGTGGCCGCTGCCGCCGAACCCGATGTCGCCGCCGCACCGTTCGTGATGGCCGCCCTGCAGGTGCTGTGGACGGCCCTGCGTTCCGGCTTCGACACCGCTTCGCTGGCGCCGCTCGCCGACGCACCGGGTCTGTGCCCGTGCTGCGGCACGCCGCCGGTCGCCAGCATCGTGCATGCGAAGGGCGCGGAGGCCGGCTACCGCTTCCTCGCCTGCCCGTTGTGCGCCTGCCAGTGGCATCGCGTGCGCGTGCAGTGCAGCCGCTGCGGCGCCGATGGCAAGGACCTCGCCTACCACGCCCTGACCGGCATCGATGCGGTCGACGACAGCGCCGTGAAGGAGGCCGCCGTGCGCGCGGAAACCTGCAGCCGCTGCAAGGGGTATCGCAAGATCCTCTACGCCGAGAAGGACATGGGCGTCGAAGCGGTGGCCGACGACCTCGCCAGCCATGCGCTCGACGTGCTGCTCGCCGAACAGGGCTTCGAGCGCATGAGCGGCAATCCCTTGCTGTGGCCGGACGCGGAGCGCTGAGATGGCGCGTGGCGAACCGGCAACGGCCAGCGCGCTGCCCTCGCTCGACCGCCTGCTGCGCGAACCGGCGCTCGCCGGGCTGATCGAACGCCACGGGCGCACGCGCATCACCCGCCTGCTGCGCGCCGAGGTCGATGCGCTGCGCGCAGGCATCGCTGCCGGCCGCCTGTCGCAGGCCGCGCTGGCCGCGGCACTCGACGGGGCGGCCCTCGTCGCCGCTCTCGAACGGGCGAGCGCCGCCGAGGATCGCCAGCGGCTGCGTCCGCTGTTCAATCTCACCGGCGTCGTGCTGCACACCAACCTCGGCCGCGCCGTGCTGCCGCAGGTTGCCGTGCAGGCGGTGACGCAGGCGATGTCGGCGCCGGTCGATCTCGAGTTCGACCTCGACGGCGGCCGCCGCGGCGACCGCGATGCCCACGTGCGCGCATTGATCGGCGAACTGACCGGCGCCGAAGCCGCGACCGTGGTCAACAACAATGCCGCCGCCGTGCTGCTGCTGCTCAACACCCTCGCCAACCGCCGCGAGGTCATCGTCTCGCGCGGCGAGCTGGTCGAAATCGGCGGCGCCTTCCGCATTCCCGACGTCATGCGCAGCGCCGGCGCGAAGCTGGTCGAGGTCGGCACCACCAACCGCACCCATGCGCGCGACTACCTCGAGGCGATCGGCCCGCGCACGGCGATGCTGATGCAGGTGCATGCCAGCAACTACACCATCCGCGGTTTCACCGCGCGCGTCGACACCGCCGGACTCGCCGCCATCGCCCGCGCGCACGGCCTGCCGCTGGCGGTCGATCTCGGCAGCGGCAGCCTGGTCGATCTCGCCGCGTGGGGATTGCCGCACGAACCGACGGTGCAGGAAACCCTCGCCGCCGGCGCCGACCTCGTCGCCTTCAGCGGCGACAAGCTGCTCGGCGGTCCGCAGGCCGGCCTCGTCGCCGGCCGCGCCGACCTGATCGCCAAGCTCGAGCGCAATCCGCTCAAGCGCGCCCTGCGCATGGACAAGAGCGGCCTCGCCGCGCTGGAGGCGGTGCTCGCGCTGTACCGCGAACCGGAAAACCTCGCCCGCACCTTGCCGACCCTGCGCGCGCTGGTGCGCAGCGTCGACGAACTGCAGGCACAGGCCGCGCGCTTGCATGCGGCGGTTGCCGCCGCCCTCGGCCCCGACTGGCAGGTCGGCATCGCGACGATGCAGGGCGAGGTCGGCAGCGGTGCGCAGCCGCAGGCAAGCCTTGCCAGCGCCGGTTTCCGCATCGTCGCGGCGAATGCCCGGCGCGCCGGCCTCGACCGTCTCGGCAAGCGCCTGCGCGGCTTGCCGCGGCCGGTGCTCGGCCGCATTGCCGAGGACGCGCTGTGGCTCGACCTGCGCGGCCTCGAGGTCGCCGACGAGGACGCGTTCATCGCCCAGTTGCAACGGCTCGCTTCATGATCGTCGGCACCGCCGGCCACGTCGACCACGGCAAGACCACCCTGGTCCGCGCACTGACCGGCATCGACACCGACCGCCTCGCCGAGGAAAAGGCGCGCGGCATCTCGATCGAACTCGGCTATGCCTACGTGGCGGTGGAGTCGGCCGGCGAAGGCGATCCGGTGCTCGGCTTCGTCGACGTGCCGGGTCACGAACGCTTCGTGCACACCATGGTGGCCGGCGCCGGCGGCATCGATTTCGCCCTGCTCGTGGTCGCCGCCGACGACGGCGTGATGCCGCAGACGCGCGAACACCTGGCCATCCTCGACCTGCTCGGCGTCACCGACGGCGCGGTCGCCATCGCCAAGACCGACCGGGTCGATGCGGCCCGCGTGGCCGCGGTTGCCGCCGACGTGCGCGTCCTGCTGGCCGGCTCGCCGCTGCGCGAGGCGCCGCTGTTCGCGCTGGTGGCGACACGCGCGGACGACGCCGGCGTCGCCGCCCTGCGCGGGCACCTGCATGCACGTGCCGCGCAATCGGCGCGACGCGATGCGCAAGGCCTGTTCCGCCTCGCGGTCGATCGCGTGTTCACCCTCGCCGGCCACGGCACGGTGGTCACCGGCATCGTCCACGGCGGCGAGGTCAGGCCCGGCGACACCCCGCAGCTGCTGCCAGCCGGGATCGAGGTGCGCGTGCGCGGCCTGCACGCGCAGAACCGCGAGGCCGGCGTCGGTCGCGCCGGCCAGCGCTGCGCGCTCAACCTCGCCGGCATCGACAAGGATGCGATCGCGCGCGGCGACTGGATCGCCGATCCGCGCGCCGCACGGCCGTCGAAGCATGTCGACGTGCGCCTGCGCCTGCTCGCAGGCAGCGGCACCCCGTTGCGCCAGTGGACGCCGGTGCACGTCCACCTCGGCAGCGCGCATCACCCGGCGCACGTGGTCCTGCTCGAGGGCGAGCAGTTGCCTGCCGGCGCCGACGCCCTCGTCCAGCTCGTGTTCGACCGTCCCGGTTGCGCCGCGGCCGGCGACCGCTTCGTGCTGCGCGACGCACGCGCCGCGCAGACCCTCGGCGGCGGCCGCGTGCTCGATCCGCAGGCCCCCGAACGCCGCCGCCGCAGTGCCGCGCGGCTGGCCTGGCTGGCGGCGATCGAACGCCTGCTCTCCGGCGACGGCATCGCCCCGCTGCTCGCCGAAGCGCCGTACGGTCTCGCCCTCGACGACCTCGTCGCCCTCTGCGGCCGGCCACCGGAACGCATCGCGCTCGGCGATGCCCTGCGCATCGACACCCGCGCCGGCGTGCAGCTGTTCGCGGCGACCCGCTGGCAGGTCCTGCGCGAGCGCATCCTGGCCGCGCTCGACGACTTCCACGCGACGTTCGCCGACGAACCCGGCATCGACAGCGGCCGCCTGCGCCGGCGGGTGGCGCCAACCCTGAACGATGCGGTCTGGCGCGCGGTGGCCGAATCCCTCGTCGACGAGGGCCAGCTGCTGCGGCGAGGCAGCTGGCTGCTGCGGCCCGGGCATCGGGTCGAACCCGATGCCGAGGAACGCGCCCTGCTCGAGCGCCTGCAGCCGATCCTCGTCGCCGGCCGCTTCGATCCGCCGTGGGTGCGCGACCTCGCCGTGCAGATCGGCGTCGACGAGGAACGCGTGCGTCGCGTGGTGCGCAAGGCCGCCGCGCTCGGCGAACTGCACCAGGTCGTGCGCGACCTCTTCTACGCGCGCGAATGCATCGACGAACTCGCCAGGATCGTGCGCGTGCTCGCTGCCGACGGACCGCTCGAAGCCGCACGCCTGCGCGACGCCATCGGCCTCGGTCGCAAGCGCACGATCCAGCTGTTGGAGTACTTCGACCGCGTTGGCTACACTCGCCGCGTGCGCGATGCGCACATCCTGCGCGGCGATGGGTACGGGTCCGCATGAGCTCCATCCGGAAGGCATCCGCATCCGGCGATGCGGCCGGGCTTCAAACCCGGCAGGGGGCGTCGATCGTTCCCTGGCAGGTTCGACTCCTGCTGCCTTCCGCCATCGGCTTGTGCGATCGCCTCACGGAGCGAACATGTCCACGGATCTGAAGGCAGCCCTGTTCGTGATCGGTTTCCTGATCGTGGTGAATATCCCGGCCATGATCCTTGGCGCGATCAACGCGCTCAAACTCAAGCGATACGAGGAAGAGGTTCGTGAACGGCACCGACAATGGGTCGCCGAGCAAGCCGAGCTTGCCGAGCGACTCGAGCGTGAACGTCGCAAAGGCGGCCCGTAGGAAGGTGCCGGCCTGGACGACCACGGCAAAGACCGCGACCGGGGCATTGGGACCTGGCGCATGAACCCGACCGACCCTCCGACTCCGCGCCTGACCTCGCTTTCACACGGCGGTGGCTGCGGCTGCAAGATCGCGCCCGGCGTGCTCGCCGAGTTGCTGAAGGATTCCTCCGCCTCGGCGCCGTTCGCCGACCTGCTGGTCGGGCGCGAGACGTCCGACGATGCCGCCGTGTACCGCATCAACGACGACCAGGCGATCGTCGCCACCACCGATTTCTTCATGCCGATCGTCGACGACGCGTACGACTTCGGCCGCATCGCCGCCACCAATGCGATCTCCGACATCTACGCGATGGGCGCGCGGCCGCTGTTCGCCCTGGCGATCGTCGGCATGCCGGTCAACACGCTGCCGCGCGAGGCGATCCGCGACATCCTGCGCGGCGGCGAGGCGGTCTGCGCGCAGGCCGGCATCCCGATTGCCGGCGGCCACAGCATCGATTCGGTCGAACCGATCTACGGCCTCGCCGTCACCGGCGTCGTCCATCCCGACCGGGTCCGCCGCAACAGCGGCGCGCGCGCCGGCGACGTGCTCGTGCTCGGCAAGCCGCTCGGCGTCGGCCTCTATTCGGCCGCCTACAAGAAGGGCCTGCTCGACGGCAACGGCTATGGCGAGCTGGTCGACACCACCACCCGCCTCAACACGCCCGGCATCGCCCTTGCGCAAATGCCGGGCGTGCACGCGCTCACCGACGTCACCGGCTTCGGCCTGCTCGGCCACCTGCTCGAGGTCTGCCGCGCCAGCGCGCTGAACGCAACTCTCGATGCCGCAGCGGTTCCGCTGCTCGCGCAGGCGCGCGCGTTCGCCGATGCCGGCATCGCCACCGGCGCCTCCGCACGCAACTGGCAGGCCTGCGGCGACGAGGTGCAGTTCGAAGGCGCTGCCGATCCGGCATGGCGCACCCTGCTGACCGACCCGCAGACCAGCGGCGGCCTGCTGGTGGCCTGCGCGGCGGAAGCGGTCGCGGCGGTGCTCGAGGTGTTCGCCGTCGGCGGCTTCGGCCACGCCGCGGTGATCGGCACCCTGCACGCCGATGCGGGATCGGCACGCGTGCGGGTCGCCGGCGCCTGAGGCCGCACGCACACGGCGTGCTCAGGTGAAGCCGCGTTCGCTCTTGATGCGCTCGTAGGCGGCATTGATCTCGCGCGCCTGCACCTCGGCGCGGCGCTTGAGTTCTTCCGGCACGTTGCCGAGCTTGTCGGGGTGATGCTGGCTCATCAGCTTGCGGTAGGCGCGCTTGATCTCGCGCGGTTCGGCGCCGCGGCCGATGCCGAGCACGGTGTAGGGATCGGCTTGCGGGCGTGACGGCGCGGCGCGCGGTCCGCCGCCGGCACTGCCGCGCGGGTCGTGCTGCTGCCACGGGCCCTGCGCGCCGTAGCCCTTCATCGCGGTGATCGCGGCGAGTTCGGCGTCGCTGACCCCGAGCGACCAGCACAGCTTGCGCACCATCGCCTGCTTGGCCACGGCCAGCGGACCTTCGGCATAGACGAGGTCGAGCAGCATGTCGAGCAGGAGGAAGGCAAGGTCGCGGCGACCGCGCGTCCATTGCTTCAGTTCGGCCACCGCATCCTGCACTTCATAGCCGGGCTGCTTGCCGGCGCTGAAACGCTCGATGGCCACGCGGCGCTGTTCGTCGTCGAGGCGCAGGCGCGCCATCAACCCCTCGGCGGCGCGGATCTCCTGTTCGGAAACGCGGCCGTCGGATTTCGACAGCGCGCCGGCAAAAGCGAACAGCGGCTCGATGAACGAGGCGCCGAGTGCCGGCCGCGGACGCAGCAGGCCGACATCGAGGAAATGCCCGAGCATGCCGCCGAGCACGAGGCCGAACACGTTGCGGAACAGGAGATAGCCGAGGAAGGCGCCGGTCAGCTTGCCGATCCAGCTCATGCGGGTCTCCCGGCCCGGCGGGTCCGGGCGATGGCGACAGACGGGCGAAGCAACGGGTGGCGCGGCATCCACGGGTTCCGGCAGGCGTTCGGATGGCGATTCTACAGGCGCGCAGCCGGCGGCACGCTAAACTGCACGCCCTGCCAGAGCGAACCGACGCCGTGCCGACCACGCTGTCCGCCTCCGACCTGCCCGGTCTCGATCTCGTCCATCGCGGCAAGGTGCGCGACGTCTACGCGCTCGATGCCGACACCCTGCTGATCGTCGCCACCGACCGCCTCAGCGCGTTCGACGTCGTGCTGCCCGATCCGATCCCCGGCAAGGGCGAGATGCTCACGCAGATCTCCAACTTCTGGTTCGCGCAGACCGCCGGCGTGCAGCCGAACCACCTGACCGGACGTGCCGTCGCCGACGTGCTGCCCGCCGGCGTCGACGTCGACCTCTACGCGCGCCGCAGCGTGGTCGCGAAACGCCTCAAGCCGGTGCCGGTCGAGGCGATCGCGCGCGGCTACCTGATCGGTTCGGGATGGAAGGACTACCAGGCCAGCGGCCGACTCTGCGGCATCGCCCTGCCGGCCGGCCTGCAGCAGGCCGAGCGCCTGCCGGAACCGATCTTCACGCCCTCGACCAAGGCCGCGGTCGGTGACCATGACGAGAACATCTCCTTCGACGCGATGGTGGCGAAGGTCGGTGGCGAACTGGCCGAACGCGTGCGCGCGGCGACCCTGGCGATCTACCGGTTCGCCGCCGATTTCGCCGCGGCACGCGGCATCCTCATCGCCGACACCAAGTTCGAATTCGGCACCGACGCCGACGGCCGCCTGTACGTGATGGACGAGATGCTGACCCCGGACTCGTCGCGCTTCTGGCCGATGGAGCACTACGCGGTCGGCATCAGCCCGCCGAGCTACGACAAGCAGTTCGTGCGCGACTACCTGGAGACGCTCGACTGGGACAAGACCGCGCCGGGACCGCACGTGCCGGCCGAGATCATCGCCGCCACCGCGGCGAAATACGCCGAGGCCCTGCAGCGCCTGGCCGGCATCCGCCTCGTTTGAGCCCCGCAGGGCGGAGCGGGAAGAGGCGACCAGCATGTGCTTGCCTCGGAGTGCAGCCCGGCATTCTTGCGACAGCGCCCGCCTTCCTTCGCCCCGCGCAGCGGGGAGAAGGGACAGGCATGCGCTTTCATAAGAATGCAGCCTTTCGTTCTTGCGAACGCGCCAGCCCTCCTTCGCCCCGCGCAGCGGGGAGAAGGTGGTGCGGCAGCACCGGATGAGGGGCCGTGGGAGGTCGGCCGCAATCGACGCTGCAGGAACGCGCACGCGCCACTTCATCGGCTGCTGCAGAAGCACGAAAGCGCCCCTCATCCGCGGCTGCCGCCGCACCTTCTCCCCGTCGCCACGGGGAGAAGGGACAGGCATGCGCATTTTCCAGAGTGCAGCCTTGCATTCTTGCGACAGCGCCAGCTTTCCCTTCGCCCCGCGCAGCGGGGACAGGCATGCGCTATCACCAGCGTGCGGCCCTGCATTCTTGCGACGACGCCAGCTTTCCCTTCGCCCCGCGCAACGCCGTCGTGGGGCCGTGTCTGCGGCCTCACCGCCTTCCAGGGAGCGGAGCAGACGTCGATCCCGGTCATTCCGTGGATTTCCCTATACTGGCGGCCACGCGCCGCGGTTGGGGCGGGCGGTCTCTGCGGGGTGCGGAGCATGACGCGTGGCGTCGATTTCATGCGGCTTTACCAGGAATTCGGTCTCGAACCGAATGCGAGCGTGGACGAGCTCAAGCTCGCCTACCGGCGCTTCGTGTCGACCCTGCATCCGGACCGCCACGGTGACGATCCGATCTCGCAGCACCTCGCCCAGGATCAGCTCGCCCGGCTGACCCGTCTCTACGATGCGGCGATCCGTTTCCATCGCGAACATGGCCGCCTGCCGGGGGCGAGCACGCCGCTCTCGACCGGCCGCAATGGCGCCTCTCCGCCGTCGATGGGCGCGCCGGCGCCGATGCCGGCGGCGGATGATGCCGGCGGTGGCAGCGGACGCGGCGGCATGCGCTTCGGCCTGTGGCTCGGCACCTTCGCCGTGATCGGCCTGTTCGCCTGGCTGCTGGCGCGCCTCGCCGCGCTCGAGGATGCACTCGCACCCGAACCGGTGCCGGTGGCGACCCGCACGAGCGCGCCGGCCGGGCCGCCGGCGGTGCGCAGCGGCGGCATCCATGTCGGCATGCGTGCCGAGGACGTGCTGCGGATCCAGGGCGAGCCGGTAAGCCGCAACGACCACCGCTGGGAGTACGGCCCGTCGTGGATCCGCTTCGACCAGGGCCGGGTCACCGAGTGGTACAGCTCGCCGCTGCGCAGCCTGCGCATCGCCCGCGCGCCGCAGCCGGAGCCGGCGCCGCGCGACTGATCCGCGGAGCGGCGACTGTTGCGCCGCTCCTTTCGCCGCCCTCGTGCGGCTCACTACACTGACAGCAGCCATTGCGGGAGCAGCACCATGCGCAGCGTGCACGACTGGTTCGGCAACTACGCCCGGGACCACCGTCATCCGACCAACCGCCTGATCCACTGGGTCTGCGTGCCGCTGATCCTGTGGGCGGTGATCGCCGCGCTGTGGGTGATCCCGGTGCCGGCGGCACTCGGCCGGCCGGGCTTCTGGGCCGGCATGGCGATGGTCGCCGCGTTCGCGTTCTACTGGAAGATGTCGAAGCCGATCGGTTTCGCCATGCTGATCGTGTTCGCCGTGTTCGGCCTGCTGACCGAATACCTGTACCGCGTGCTCGGCCCGGTCGACCTGCTGTGGCTCGCCGGCGGCGTGTTCGTCGTCGCCTGGATCGGCCAGTTCATCGGCCACATCATCGAAGGTGCGCGGCCGTCGTTTTTCACCGACCTCGCCTACCTGCTGATCGGCCCCGCCTGGCTGACCGGCAAGATCATGCGCCGCCTCCACATCGCCTATTGATGGAAGCGGCGAGGGGGAAGGGGGAAGGCTGCCGGTCGGGAATCCTCGCGATGGCCGACTGTGCAGCGCAGGGGTAACGGCAACGGCGCGCGGGAGGCCGCCAGGGGAGTCGATGTGCGAGGAGGTCATGCGGAAACCCACAAGTCCGGTCGTTCCGGCTGGTTGCGCGCGGCCGTGCTCGGCGCCAACGACGGCATCGTGTCGACCGCCAGCCTGATCGTCGGCGTCGCCGCCTCCGCGGCCGGTCACAACGACGTGCTGCTGGCCGGCACTGCGGCGCTGGTCGCCGGCGCGCTGTCGATGGGCGCCGGCGAGTATGTCTCGGTCAGTTCCCAGGCCGACGCCGAGAAGGCCGACCTCGCGATCGAACGTCGCGCCCTCGACGAACACCCCGAACGCGAGCTGGACGAACTGACCGCCATCTACATCGGACGCGGACTCGATCCGGCGCTGGCCCGTCAGGTGGCCGAGCAACTCACCGCCCACGACGACCTCGCCGCGCATGCGCGCGACGACATCGGCATCACCCCGCAACTGGTCGCGCGTCCGCTGCAGGCCGCGGCCGCCTCCGCGCTCGCCTTTTCCGTCGGCGCGCTGGTGCCGTTGCTGACCTTCCTGCTGCTGCCGGCGCATGCCGTGGTCGCCGGGGTGATGGCCGCGTCGCTGGTCTGCCTCGGTGTGCTCGGCGCGCTGGCGGCCCGCGCCGGTGGCGCCCGCGCCCTCCGCGGCGCCGTGCGCGTGCTGCTGTGGAGTTCGCTGGCGATGACCGCCACCGCGCTGATCGGCCACGCCTTTGGCCGCGTGTTCAACTGAGCGGAGTCGAGATGGATCCTTCACGCGACCACTGGAGCGCACGCTTCGCCCTGCGCTGCTCGGCCTGGGCCGAGCGCTGGTTCCCCGATGCCTGGGTGTTCGCCGCGCTCGCCGTCGTGGTCGTCGCCGTCGCAGCGTTCATCGCCGGCGCGCCGGCCAGCGCGGTCGCCAAGGCCTTCGGCGACGGCTTCTGGAGCCTGATCCCGTTCACCATGCAGATGGCCTTCGTCGTCATCGGCGGCTACGTGGTGGCGAGCTCGGCACCGGCCGCACGCATCATCGAGCGACTCGCGCGCGTGCCGAAAACGGGCCGCGGCGCGGTCTGCTGGGTCGGCCTCGTCAGCATGCTCGCCTCGCTGCTGAACTGGGGTTTTAGCCTCGTCTTCGCCGGCCTCCTGGTGCGCGCGCTCGGTCGCCGCGAATCGCTCGGCATGGATTACCGCGCCGCCGGCGCGGCGGCCTATCTCGGCCTCGGTGCCGTCTGGGCGATGGGACTGTCCTCCTCCGCCGCGCAACTGCAGGCGAACCCGGCCAGCATTCCGCCCGGCCTGCTGCCGATCACCGGCGTCATTCCGTTTTCCGAAACGATCTTCCTCTGGCAGTCGATCGGCCTGACCGCGGTGCTGATCCTGGTCTCGCTGGCGGTCGCCTTCATGACCGCACCGACCGCGGCCAACGCCCGCGACGCGCGCGCCTGTGCGGTCGATCTCGACGAGCCGGAGCGCGCGCCGACCGTGCGTTCGCGTCCCGGCGAATGGCTCGAATACAGCCCGATCCTGACCGTGCTGCTGGCCGTGCTCGCGGCCGGCTGGCTCGTGCACGAGTTCAGCACCAAGCCGGCGATCGTCGCCATCTCCGGGCTCAACACCTACAACCTGCTGTTCCTCATGCTCGGCGCACTGCTGCACTGGCGTCCGCGCCATTTCCTCGACGCGGTCGCCCGCGCGGTGCCGAGCACGACCGGCGTGCTGATCCAGTTCCCGCTGTACGGGTCGATCGCGGCGATCCTGACCACGGCGAAGGGCGTCGGCGGCGAAACCGTCGCCCACCATCTCGCCGAACTCTTCGTCGGCATCGCCTCGCACGACAGCTTCGCCGTGATCATGGGCATCTACTCGGCGATCCTCGGCTTCTTCGTGCCGTCCGGCGGCGGCAAGTGGATCATCGAGGCGCCCTACGTCATGCAGGCCGCGAACGACCTGCAGTACCACCTCGGCTGGGCCGTGCAGATCTACAACGCCGCCGAGGCGCTGCCGAACCTCATCAACCCGTTCTGGATGCTGCCCCTGCTCGGCGTGATCGGCCTGCGCGCGCGCGACATCGTCGGCTACTCGTTCGTGCAGCTCGTCGTACACCTGCCGATCGTGCTGTTCCTGCTGTGGTTCCTCGGCACGACGCTCGCGTATTCACCACCGGTGATGCCGGTGCCGTAGGCGCGCTTGCCCGGCTTGCCGCCAATGCTGGACCGGCGTAGTGTTGTGTGAGTCCTTGTGTAAGGAGGCCCCCGATGGCCACCAATCTCGCCCTCGACCCGGACTTGCTGGAACACGCCTTTGCCCTGAGCGGAGAGAAAACCAAGAAGGCGGCGGTCACCCGTGCCTTGCAGGAGTTCATCGCCCGTCGCGAGCAGGCCAGGATCCTCGAACATGTCGGCAAGCTGACATGGGATCCTGGCTACGAGCACAAGGCCGACCGGACCGCGCGCGACCGCAAGCATGCACGCCGCTGAACCATGGTGATGGTCGATACCAGCGTTTGGTCGTTGCTGTTCCGCAGGAACGGCCCCGCATCCGAACCTGAAGTCGAAGCCTTGCAACGTTTCCTCGGCGGCGACGACCAGGTTGCCGTGTCGGGCGTCATCGCGCAGGAACTGTTCTACGGCCTGGCGTCGTCGCGAGACGCCGACGCCGTGGCCGAAGTATTTGCCGCGCTGCACTTCGTCGCCGCCACGCTCGACGACCATATCGCTGCAGCGCGGCTGCAACGATCGCTGCGCGAAAGAGGCGTACAACTCGCTGGCGCCGACGCCCTGATCGTGCAACTGGCCATTGCCCACGACCTGACGCTGCTCACGACCGACAGCGACTTCACGCATGCGGCGCGGCATGTGCCGTTGCGGCTGTGGACGGCGACCACTTGAATCTGCGTGGCGCGCGGAGCCTGCTCCGGATCATGGGCATCTACTCGGCGATCCTCGGCTTCTTCGTGCCGTCCGGCGGCGGCAAGTGGATCATCGAGGCGCCCTACGTCATGCAGGCCGCGAACGACCTGCAGTACCACCTCGGCTGGGCCGTGCAGATCTACAACGCCGCCGAGGCGCTGCCGAACCTCATCAACCCGTTCTGGATGCTGCCCCTGCTCGGCGTGATCGGCCTGCGCGCGCGCGACATCGTCGGCTACTCGTTCGTGCAGCTCGTCGTACACCTGCCGATCGTGCTGTTCCTGCTGTGGTTCCTCGGCACGACGCTCGCGTATTCGCCACCGGCGATGCCGGTGCCGTAGGCTCCTCGCTCCGGGGCTCATGGAGGACGCGGGTTTGCCGCAAGGCGGCCCCGTCCGGGGCCGCCCAGGCACGTGTCAGGAAAGTCGAAATCGCCGAGCGCCACACACCTGCGGGAAATGGCCGGCGACCGACATCCGGAAAAATGACTCGTGTGAACGAGGCGCACCATGGCCTCATCCAAACGACGTCATTCGGGCATGTTGTTGAATATCGTCGAGGAGTAATCGACGCGCACCAACAGCCCGTTCGAGAAGTGGAAAGTGAACACGATGACGGTCCATCCAGTCGTCGTGTTGAAGACTTGTGTAACCGTGACGGGTCCGGTGCCGCCCGGTGGCGGGTTGGGTTCGTTGACTTCAACCACACCAGGAGCCGGCAAGCGCACCTCGATCAATCCGGCACTCGCCTTTGCACTTCGTTCGGACACCAGATCGTGCATGGTTGTCTGGCGCAACCTGCCGGCCGGATCGTACACCTGCGATATCACGCTGTTGCCGCGACGCTCGGACTTGATGCACAAGCCCGTGCACCGGATTCCATCGGAATGTCCCCAGAACGTGGTGTCTCCATCCTCGAACAAGATGCCATCACTGGCTGCCAGGCTGGGCAGGGCCATCGAAAGCGCTGAAGCAAAACCCATCGCCGCCAAAGCATTCACGATCTTCATTCACGAATCTCCATTTCAACGTTGGCCCCTGTTCGGACACCGTACCCCCCCCCCCGGCAGGATTGCAAGACGCGGGACGCAAGGAGTCCTCATGCCGGCACCGGCTTCACTCGGCGGCAAGTTCGGCATTGGACGCTCGGCTTCGAGCGTGATGCAGGGGGCTCGCGCACGGTGGAGCCCGCGCCCGAGACGGCCTTGCCATGCACAGCGCCACCGGATGCGGCGCCGCGGGGCTTCGACGACGCTCGCACCCGGAACCGACAAGGTCAGGTCGTCACCTTCTCCAGCGGCCGCAACAGCCAGCGGCACAGGGCCGGCAGGAAGATGATCGCGGCGAGCATGTTGACGACGAACATGAAGGTCAGCATGACACCCATGTCGGCCTGGAACTTGAGGTCGGAGAACACCCAGGTGAACACGCCGACGGCGAGCGTGAGGGCGGTGTAGAAGATGGCAATGCCGGTGGTCTTCAGCGAGGCGAAGTAGGCTTCGGTCAGCGGCTTGCCGGCGAGCAGCGACTCGCGCATGCGGGCGAAGATGTAGATGGCGTAGTCGACGCCGATGCCGACGCCGAGGGCGACCACGGTCAGCGTGTTCACCTTCATGCCGATGTCGAGATACACCATCAATGCATGACCGAGCTCGGTCACCAGCACCAGCGGCAGCACGATGCACAGTGCCGACAGCGCGCTGCGGAAGCTCAGCAGGCACATCAGGAACACGGCCGCGTACAGCATGTAGAGGATCAGGCGCTTGACCGCACGGACCTCGTCGTTGATCGCGGCCATGACGCCGACGTTGCCGGTGGCCAGGCGCAGGTTGACGAACGGCTCGCCGGGTTCCGGCGCGATCCCGGCGGCTTCCTTTTCGGCCAGCACCTCGCGCAGGTTGACGGTGCCGCCGGCCCAGGCCTTGTTGTCGTCGCGGAACTGCTTCACCGCGCCGACCACGCGGTCGATCGTGGTCGCCCGGTGGTCGGTCAGGAAGGCCATGATCGGCATGGCGCTGCAGTCGGCGTTGAGCAGGCCGCTGTCGGTCTCGAAGCCCTGGGTGGCGAGGCGCAGGGTGTCGGCGTCCCGCGGCAGCACGCGCCAGCGGATGTTGCCCTCGTTCCAGCCGGCGTTGACGATCTTCGCCGCCATCGGCAGGGTCATCACCTGGGCGACGCCCTCGACGTTGCCGAGGTGCCAGGCGAAGCGGTCGACCAGTTCCATGGTCGGGTAGCTCATCGTGCAGGCGGACGGCGCCGCCTCGGCGATGACGTTGAGGATGTCGACGCCGAGGGCGAACTTGTCGCTGATGAGGATGGCGTCGCGGTTGTAGCGCGCGTCGGGGCGCAGTTCGGCGACCCCCATCTGCGCGTCGCCGATCATGACCTTCTCGCCGTGGCGCTCGGCGAAGAACCATGCGGCGATGCCGATGACGAGGATGATCGCCGCCGGCACCGGCTTGCTGAAGCGGGCCAGCACGGTCCACAGCTTGTCGAACTGGGTCAGCTGGCGCAGGCGGTAGGCGCGCTTGCGCGGCAGGTTGCGCAGCTTCGTGTACGAAAGCAGCACCGGCAGCAGGACGAGGTCGGTGAGGATGGTCAGGGCGACGCCGACGGTGGCGGTGATCGCCAGCTCGAAGATGATGCGGATCGGGATGACGAGGATGGCGGCGAAGCCGACGCAGCCGGCGATCAGGGCGACCGCACCGGGCACGAGCATGGCGCGGAAGGCATTGCGCGCGGCGGTCAGCGGATCGACGCCGCTGCGCGTGGCGAGTTCTTCCGGCGTGCCTTCCTCCAGCCCGCCGAAGAAGATCTCGCCGCGGAAGCGGTTGATCATCTGCTCGCCGTGGCTGACCGCGATGGCGAAGATCAGGAACGGCGTCAGCATGTTCATCGGATCGATGCCGAAGCCGAGCAGGCGCAGGGCGCCGAGCATCCACACCACCGAGACCAGCGCGCAGAACACGGTCAGGGTCGCGAGCTTGACCGAGGAGGAATAGATGAACAGCAGCAGCCAGGTGAAGGCGATGGTGAGGACGAAGAACCAGATCACCGATTTCGCGCCGGCGGTGATGTCGCCGACCATCTTGGCGAAGCCGATGATGGCGACGGTGGTGTGCTCGTTCTCGTACTTGGCGCGGATGTCGTCGAGCTGTTCGGCGATGCGGTTGTAGTCGACCTTGACGCCCTGCTCGGGATTCTCCGGGACGAGGTCGACCCAGATCATCGCGCCGGAGAAATCCTTGGCGACCAGGCGGCCGACGATGCCGGCCTTCTCGATGTTGGCCTTGATCGTGGCGAACTGCTCGGGCGAGCTCTCGAAGCCCTCGCTGTTCGGGGTGAACTCCTGCGGGATGACGTTGCCGCCGGCGAAACCGTCCTCGACCACCTCGACGAAGCGCACGTTCGGCGTGAAGATCGAGCGCACGCGCGCCTCGTCCACGCTGTCGATGTTCTTCGCGTCCTGGGTGATGTTCTCCATCGTCCGGAAGAACGGCAGGTTGAACATGTCGCCGTTCTTGTCCATCACCGCGATCAGCACGCGGTTGGCTCCACCGAACTCCTGTTCGTAGTCGATGAAGGTCTGCATGTACTCGTGCTTGAGCGGGATCTGCTTCTTGAATCCCGCATCGACGCGCAGCTGCGCGGCGTAGAAGGCGAACACGATCGTCGCCAGCGCGAACAGCGCCAGCACGATCGGCCGGTTGCCGAACACGAGGGACTCGGCGGCGCGCCGGAACGCGCTCGGTGGACGGTGGGCGGGGCTGCCTGCGCTCATCGGGATTCCGTCATTCGTTCGGGTAGCGGTCGACGCCGTGCTCGCCGGCGACGACGAGGGCGCCATCGGCGGCCGGCAGCACGGCGGCGATCACGCCGGCTGCGGTGTGGGTGGTCAGTGCCAGCGCGGCATCGGCGCCGGCACGGCGCAGCACGGTGCCGTTGGCGCCGACGATGACGGCGCCGCCGTCGCCCAGCGCCGCGCCGCCCATCAGGCTGAGTTCGGTATCGGTATCGACTTCGCGCCAGTCGACGCCGAGGTTGTCGGACTCGAACACGTGGCCGCGCAGGCCGAAGGCCAGCACGCGATCGCCTTCGTAGCCGATCACGCCGAACATCGAGCCGTCATAGGGCAGCTGCGAACGCTCCCAACGCGCGCCATCGCGCGAACGGAACACCGCGCCGCGCTCGCCGACGATGACGAAGGCGCCGCTGCCGGTGCGCGCGATGGCATTGAGGTGGGGGTCGCTTTCCTGGCCGATGGCCAGTTCCTCGGCGGTGAAAATGTCGCTGCCGGGACCGTCTTCGGCGTCCTCGGCGAGGTCGTCGTCATCGGCCGTCGCCGCGCCGGCCTGGGCCTCGCCGATCACCTCGATGCGTCCGGCACTCCAGCTGCGGCCGCCGTCGGCGGTGGTCAGCATGAGGCTGTAGGCGCCGATGGCGACGCCATTGCGCGCGTCGCTGAACAGCACGTCGAGCAGCGGCACGCCCTGGCGCAGGTCGTGTTCGCTGCCGTCGGTGGATTCGGTCCACGGATCGCGGCGCTGGATCTCCCAGCTCTCGCCGGCATCGCCGCTGTGCAGGACGACACCGTCGTGGCCGACCGCCCAGACGTCGCTGCCGACCGCGCTGACCGCGGTCAGCGTGCTGCGCAGGGGCACTTCGGCCTGGCGCCAGGCCCTGCCGTCGTCGGACAACAGGATGTGGCCCCGCTCGCCGACCGCAACGATGCGCCCGGCACCGGCGAAGGCGAGGTCGAGCACGAGGGCGCTGCTCGCATGCGGCTGGCGTTCGGCCGGCTTTGCCATCGGGTCGCTTGCGGCGGGAGCCACCGCTTCGTCGGCGATCGCGCTGAAGGCGAGGAGGGCCAGGCCGATCGCCACGCCACGCGATCGTGAACGGAAAGCCTGCATGGGGTCACCCTGGTGCGGGCGCGACCCGGGAGCGGTCGCGCGGGTCATCGTGTGACGGCAGGCTCCGCGCGCGTGCGGAGCCTGCCGGCCGGAACGGATGGGACTACTGGAAGCCGCGCTGGCGCAGCGACTGCACCGAGAACATGTCCGGCGTGGTCTGGAACGAGAAGTCGTACATCTTGTCCTCGTTGTCGAGGCCGACCGCGAGATAGCGGCCCGACTTGAGGTCGTGATGCGTCTCCAGCGTCGACCAGAACACCGGCACCTCGTAGTAGTTCACGCTCGGCGCCTCCGAGTAGCGCCACAGCTTGCCCTGGCCGTCGAAGTGGTCGATCACGAGGATCTGCCAGCTGTCCTCGTCGATGTAGAACATGCGCTTCGGATTGATGTGGCGCTGGCCCGGCTTCACGTTCGCCTCGACCACGTGCACGCGGTGCAACTCGTAGCGCAGGTAGTCCGGGTTGATGTAGCCCGGCTTGACGAGGTCGGCGATCTTGCTGTCGCTGCTGTGCGCCTTGTACGAGTTGTACGGGACGTACATTTCCTTCTTGCCGACGTACTTCCATTCGTAGCGGTCGAGCGCGCCGTTGAACATGTCGGTCATGTCGGTCGTGCGCAGGTTGTCCGAGGCCGTGCCGGGATTGTCGTAGGCGATGTTCGGTGCGCGGCGCACGCGACGCTGGCCGGGGTTGTACACCCACGCCTGGCGCGGACCGATCTGCGAGTTGAGGGTCTCGTGGACGAGCAGGACCTGGCCGGCAAGGCGCGGCGGCGAGACCACTTCCTGGTAGAAGTAGACGAGCACGTTGTTGATGTCGGCGAGGGTCGCGTTCGGCTTGTAGTAGAGGCCGAGCAGTTCTTCCTTGATGCGCACCAGCGAGAACGTGCCGTTGGCGGTCACCGGCGCCTGGTTGGCCCAACGCTGCAGGGAGACGCCCTTGTACTTGAGCTTGTGGTTCCACACCGCCTGCGCGCCGGCGATCGCCGGGTCGGCGGCGAGGATCGGGAACGGCACGCCTTCGGTGACGTTGGCGACGCCGTCGCCGGCCCCGACCAGTTCACCGGTGGTGGCGTTCTTGATCGTCATCTCGTAGGTGCGCTGCGGATTCGAGGCGGAACGCCGGGTCGGATAGACGACCATCTTCCAGTCCGGATACTTGGCGAACATCGCCATCTGGCCGGTGGTGAGCTGTTCGGCGTACTGCTGGTGGTTGGCGGCGGTGATCGTCAGCGTCGCCTTGTCGCCGGCGAACGGATCGGGATGGTGCATGCCGACCTTGTAGCCGGCCGGCGGCTGGGTCACCCCGCCGGTCCATGCCGGGATCGTGCCGGCCGCATTGCCGGCACGCTCGGCGCCGAGCGGGGTCAGCGGCGTGCCGCTGACGCCGAGTTTCGCGGCGTCGTCGGCGCTGGCCTTGGCATACGCGATGCCGGTGGTCATGGCCGCGGCGATGACGGCGGCGAGTCCTGCCTGCTTGAGCATCTTCATGGGTCTCGTCCCCCTCAGAACGAATAGCGCGCGGCGATCTGCACGAAATCGCGGTCATGGATCAGGTTGTAGTTGCCGCCACCGAAGAAGTTCGTGTAGGCGATGTCGAACACCCACTGGTTGAGGTAGTTGGCCTCGGCGCCGATGGTGACCGACTTGCGTCCGTCGAGGAAGCTGCCGCCCGGTCCCGGAGTGATGCCGTTGACGTCGTGGTTGAAGGCGATGCGCGGCGACAGGTTCACCGGGCTGCCCCAGATGTTGTTGTAGTCGGCGCGCATGGCCAGGCGATAGCCCCACGAGAAGCGCGTCGGGAAGCCGCCGGTCTGGGTGATCGGATTGCGGCCGCTGCCGCTGTTGACGTCGGGGCCGCCGCCGGTGTCGGTGCCGTCACCGTTGAAGCGCAGGTTGTCCGGCAGGTCGACATGGGTGAAGCCGACCTCGCCGACCATGGCGAGCTGGTCGGAACCGAGGAAGTTGCCGGGGCCGAGCACCTTGGTCGCGGTGAACTGCAGCTGGGCGATCTTGTGGCGCTCGTAGCCGCGGATCTCCTCGCCGGGGCCGTACTGGCCGAGCTGGCTGTAGAAGCGCAGGTACGGCTGCGGCAGCAGCACGTTGAGCGGCGACAGGCCGGCGAACAGCAGCTCGACGTCGTCGACCTGGAACGGCTGGTTCGGGCGGTAGCTCAGTTCGCCCTGCAGGGCGATGCCGGTCGCCTCGAGCTGGGTGTTGAAGCTGACGCCGAACAGGTGGATGTTTTCCGGGTACTCGGTGAAGAACGAACCGGTGTTCGGTGCCTGGCCGGTGACCGAGATGCCGCTGATCAGCGGCACGCGGCTGTGGTAGTTCAAGGCATAGAAGCCGAACTCGGTGTTGTTGAGGCCCTCGGCGAGATAGCGCAGGGCGAAACCGCCCTGGCCGCTCTTCTTCGGGTTGCGCGTCGGCGAGCGCGGGAACGCCGCCGAACAGCCGGCGGCCACCAGGCTGGCCGGCAGGCCGGTGTCGCTGGCGCCGAAGTTGCCGAGACGGCAGACCTCTTCGTAGAGATCCGGGTTGATGACCGGCTGCGGCACCGTGCCGAAGTTCAGCATCACGTAGCGGCCGCCCATGACGGCGAAGTCGTTGGTCGAGAAGTAGCTGCCGACCGGATCGGGATCGGTGCGGCGGAAGTCGAACAGGTAGACGAGTTCGCCGGAGAAGTTGTCGGTGAACGTGTACGACGACCACAGCATGTGCACCGGCAGGAAGGCGTTCTTCAGCTCGGCGCCGGCAACGCGCAGCTTCGACACGTCGACCGGGTTGATCGCGTTGATGCCGCCCTGGATGAAGGTGCTCTCGCCCCAGCTGACCACCTGCTGGCCGAGGCGGATCGTGCCCTCGCGCTCGGCGAGGCTGAAGTTGTGGAAGACGAAGGCATCGAGGATGCGGGTCTGCGTGCCGACGCGGTTCTTGGCCGCCCTCGACAGATCGTCGCGGTCCTCGTTCTCGAAGTCGTAGAAGCCGTAGCCGCGCACGAACGCGCCCCAGTCCGGGCCGTAGCGGAGGCTCAGCTCGACGGTGGCGTTGATCGCGTTGGAGATCGGCGACCACTTGTCGAAGGCGAGGTTGCCGTCGTCGCCGTTGACCGAGTAGCGGCCGCGCGCGGCACGCTGGGCCTCGCTGCCGAGACCGAGCGCGCTGACGGTCGGGTCGAACTGGGCCTTGCCGATGAGGTCGGCGTCGGCGTCCTGGGTACGCCAGGCGATGCCCCAGCCGAGGGTCGTGTTGAGACTGCCGTGGAGGCCGTCCTGGTCGCCGAACTGGATCGCCTGCGCCTGGCCGGCGAGGCCGGCGAGGACGAGGACGGTCGCCGCGGCGAGGGCGTTGCGCACCGGCGTGCGCGTGCGCTGGCCGGTCGGGTTGTGCATGGTGCGTGTCATGTGGGTTCCCCTGGCCGGACTCATTGCGTGCGGATGACGGACGGATTGGCGATTTGCACGGCGGTGCCGCCGCTGACCAGCAGGCTGGCCATCTCGCCCTGCATTTCGACCGTGGCCGCCGCCGAGGCAGCCGGGCTCAGCAGCGAACCGTGGTCGCCGACGATGAAGCGCACGGCGCCGCGGATGCCGCTGGCCGATTGCGTGGTCTGCGTGATCGAGGCGAGGCCGAGCGTGCGGATCAGCGGCTCGGTGCCCGACAGCGGCGCACCGGCGACGCTGTTCGGGATGACCTGGTCGGGCAGCACGCTGCCGCCGCCGACGACTTCCTGCAGCAGCAGGCGCTTGGTCGGCAGCAGGCTGGTGTTGGCCGAATTGGCGAAGTTGACCGGGTCGGCCGAGTCGATGGCGGTCTGCGCGGCGCCGAAGAACGAGTCGTAGTCCGGCGTGTTGGGCTGCAGGCCGGCGCTGGCGGCGAGGCCGGCGCGGATGCGCGGGCCGAACGTCGGCGAGGCTTCGAGCATGCGTGCGATGCCGCCGCCTGGAACGTTGAGCAGGGCGGTCTGCACGTCCGGCTGCACGCTCATGAACACGGTGCCGATGATGCCGCCGAGCGACTGGCCGACGAAGCCGATGCGCGTGCCGTCGAAGTTGACGCCCTGCACGCCCATGCCGGGGATCGCCCGCGCCAGCACGAGCAGGTCGGCGGCGGCCTGGCGGATGTTGTCGCGCGAGGTCAGCAGGCTCGACAGGTTGATGAAGTGGGTGCCGGAGGCATCGACCACGCCGTCGGGGCCGGCGGCGCCGGTGGTGTTGTTGACGTAGTCGACGTTGAACGTGCGCTCGCGCGCGCCGGCCGCGGCGAACGGCGTGTTGGCGATGTTGAGCGGGTTCGAGGCGCTGGTGATGCCGTGCAGCGGTGCGTCGATGGCGATCACCGCGAAGCCCTGCCCGGCGAGCGTGCCGGCAACGGCAAAGGCGTCGGTGCGGTCCCGCGTGATGCCGTGCTGGTAGATCACCACCGGCCAGCCGGCGGCCGGCTTGGTGCGGCCCGAGTTGGCATTCGGCACGGTCAGCAGCAGCGGCACCTTCTGCGTCGAGGTGGACACCGGCAGCGGGTTGTAGACGGTGACGAAGGTCGAGGTCGGATCGAGACCGAAGCCGTTGAACGGCGGCACGTAGGCGCCGGCGGCGGCGCGCCAGAAGCCGGTCAGCGGTGCGGTCGGCGCCGACGTGCTCGGTGCCGAGAGGTAGTACGGCAGGTCGATCGTGCCGATGTAGACGTCGGCCACCGCCGGCAGCGCCGGGTTGATCTGCGAGAGGTTGAGGCCGGTCGACACCAGCGCGGTGGCGGCGGCCGGCGTGGCCGCGGTGCGGCTCTGCACGGCACCCATCACCGGGGTGATGCTCTGGGTGGTCGCCACCCAGCTCAGCACGACGCGTTCGCGCGCCACTCCGGCGGCGCCGGCGGCGAGCAGGTGCGAGTTGGTCAGCAGGCGCAGCGGCTCGAGTGCACAGGCCGTCGCGTTCGGCAGCAGCGGTTCCTGGGAGACGCCGTTGACGCACAACGGGGTCGCCCGCTTGGAGAGGAAATAGGCCTGGTCGGCGGTGGCGTCGTTGCCGGCGTTGTCGGTGATGCCGTTGGTCAGCACCACGAGGTAGGACGAGACCTGCTTGAGCGGTCGCGTCGGCACGATCGCGAGCGTGCGCCCGGTGCTGTCCGACGGCGCCAGGGCGGTGACGAAGTCGACGCCGGGCTGCAGTTCGGCGGTCACGCCGGTGACGCCGCCGCCGGGTCCGCTGAGGGTGACCTGGAACACGCGCACGCTCGAACCGGGAACGATGCTCGAGGCGCGCGGCGGCGCCGAGAAGGTCGTCGTCATCGGCGACACCGTGCTCCAGCCGTCGAGCGCGTTGAGGGCGACGCGCGGATTGCTGAAGTCGTTCGGATTCGGCACCGGGATGTTGAGCGTCAGGTCGGTCGAGCCCGACAACAGCAGGTTGTTCGGGAACGGGATGACGCTGTTGGTCGGGTCGAAGCGCGCGGTGATGATCCCGGTGACCGGCGAGCCGTCGTTGTTGGTCGCGGGCGGCGCGTCGACGGCGCGCGGGCTGTTGCTGCCGCCGCCGCATGCGGCAAGAAGCAGTGTCGGCAGCAACACTGCCGCGATCGATCGGGCCTGCATGGGTATCCCCTTCATTTGTGTACGCATGATGAAACCGGCTTGGCATCTTAGGCCGTTCAAACGCCCGTTGGCAACGCTCGCTTAACCTGAAAATCCCTGCGATATCAGGATGTTGCGGCGCAACATACGCGCTGGAATGGTGTACTCGTCAGTACTCGATTTCGCCCGCCGACCAGGTGGCGGGCGTCGGCGCGAACCCGCGCGGCTGCCAGCCGAAGTCGGCGCGTGCCGGCGCGTCGTCGGCAACGAGGTCGCTGCGCAGGCGCGTCAACGCCGCCGCCGGCAGGCGTCCCGGGGCCATCCGCCGCAGCAGGGGCCATGCCGCCGCCAGCACCGCGGCCGGCAGCGGAAGCGGCAGGCATGGCGCGCCGAGCGAGGCGCGCACGCGCGCCAGCAGCGTCGCGAAGGCGAGCCGCTCGCCGCCTCCGAGGGCGTAGGTCGTGCGTGCGCCGGCGGCACGCGTCCACAGGGCCAGGCAGGCGTCGGCGAGATCGGCGGCATGCACGGGCTGGCGCAGGCCGTGCGCGCCGGGCAATGCCGGCAGCACACGCCAGCGCCGGCCGAAGCGGGCGAGCGGCGTGAGGCTGCGGTCGAGCCCGGCACCGTAGATCAAGGTCGGCCGCAACACGGTCCAGGCGGAACCCTGCGCGTCACAGGTTTCCGCCAGCGCCTGTTCGGCAGCGACGAGGCGCGCGGCAAGGGCGCGTTCGCCGGCATCGGCGGAATCCCGCTTGCTCTGCGCACTCATCGAACCGAAGGCGATCACCCGCGGCCGGCCGGCGAAGCGCGCGGCCGCGAGCCATTCGGCGAGGCCGGCGAGCGGGCCAAGGCTGAACACCGCGTCGAATGCCGGCAATGCCGGGGGCGCCGCGCCGAGATCGGCCTGCATCCAGCGCACGCGCGGATGGCGCGCGGCGCGCGCGATGCGGCTGAGGGCCACGACTTCGTGTCCGCCGTCGAGCACGGCCGGGACGAGAAAACGGCCGATCTGGCCGCTGGCGCCGAGGACGAGGCAGACCGCCATCGGCTGCGGCGATCAGGACGCTGCGGTCACCGCGGGCGCGGCTTCGACCGGCAAGGTGACGATGAAGGTGGAACCCTTGCCCGGCGTCGAACGCACGTTGATGGAGCCGCCCTGCGCCTTGACCAGGTTGCGCACGCTGGCGAGGCCGAGGCCGGTCGCCGCCGGGCGGGTGGTGAAGAACGGCTCGAAGATGTTCGGCAGCGCGTCCTCGTCGATGCCGCGGCCGTCGTCGATGAAGCTGATCTCGACGCTGCGCGAACCGCCCGGACGCGCCTGCACGAGCAGGCGACCGGTGCCGTCGATCGCCTCGCCGGCATTGATCGCCAGGTGCACGAAAGCGCGCGTGAGCTGGTCGGCCGGCGCCTTCACGCGCGGCAGCGCGGCGTAGTCGCGCACGATCTCGATGCGGCCGTTCCAGCCACTGGCGGCCACCGCGAGCGCGGCATCGAGGGCGGCGCCAGGATCGGCCGATTCGGCATCCCCGGCCTGCGCGCGCGCGGCCCGCGCGAGAGCGGCAGTGATGTCGGCGGAACCGGCAAGCGTCGCTCCGGCCGCTTCGAGGCGGCGGCGGGCGTCACCGAGCAGGCCGCTCTTGTCGAGCGCGGCGCGCGCCATGAACAGCTTGCGACGGGCGTCCTCGACATGGTGGACGAGCTGGTCGAGACCGGCCTTGTCGGCGCCGAAGATCATCTCGACCGGCTGCAGGCAGTACTGCACGGCGTTGTCATAGGCCTTGACCAGGCCGCGATATTCGTCGAGCTGCGCAGTCACTCCGGCGATGTCGGCGCCGAGCGTCGCCAGCGGGGCGTGCACGCCGGCGGCGATGTCGGCGGCCAGGCGGCCCAGCACGGCCGCCTCGCTGGTCGGCACGAGTCGGGCATGACTGTCCTTGAGCGCGTCGATTTCGCCATGCGCGTCGACCAGTTCGTCGTCGAGGCGACGCGAGGTGGCCCGCTCGTTGCGCAGCTGCAGGTGGAACCACACGGCAGCGCCGATGGCAATCACCGCAAGCAGCCAGCCCATCCATTCCATCCGCCAACTCCCCTGCACAAGGCCGGAGGGCGAGTATATGCCGGGCTCAGGCCCTGAGCAGCAGGATTTCGAGGACGATGAAGGCGGCAAACGCGACCAGCAGGACGAAACCCTCGCGGCGCGAAAGCTCGCCGTCGTTGCGCATCATCGGATAGACGGCAAGGCCGAGCGCGAGCAGCGCCGGCAGCTCCAGTCGCGCCAGTGCCGCGCCGATCGGCAGCGGTCCGGCCAGCGCCAGCACGGCCGGCAGGGCCAGCACGCAGGCGAGTGCGCCGAGCAGCGCCTGGCCGACGGCGAAGTCGCCGAGGCCGCGGCGCGCGGCGGCCAGCGCGGACGGCAAGCCGGCCACGGCCGCGGCCGGACCGAGCAGGAGCAGGCCGATGATCAGCGCACCGACCTCGTTCGCCGCGGCGATGCCGAGCGCGGCACGCACGACCAGCCAGGCACCGGTGCCGACGAGGACCAGGCCGACTGCGCTGCGCACGAGCAGCAGGCCGGCACCGGCACGCAACTCTTCGGCGGCGAACAGCGCGCGCGCGGCCGCACGCTCTCCGCGCACGGCGCGCACCAGCAGGACCATGGCGAGCAGGGTCGCCACGCCGAGCACGGCGGCGTCGATCACGCCGAGCTGGCCGTCGAACACCAGCACGCCGAGCAGGATCGTCGCCAGCGCCAGGATCGGCACGACCCGGGCGAAGGTCACCAGGCGCACATGCAGCGGCGCCAGCAGCGCGGCAAGGCCAAGCACGAGCCCGAGCTGGGCAATGGCACCGCCGACGAGACTGCCGAGGGCGAGCGCGCGCGCCTCGACGACGCAGGCGGCGATGACGATCGCCAGCGCCGGCACGATGGCGTTCAGCGCACTCGCGCCGAGGGCGAAGGCATGGCCCTGCACGGCGCGGCGCGCGCAGAGTGCGGCAAGACCCTTCGCCAGTGCGTCGGTACCGAGCAGCAGCACCAGCACGCCGAGCAGATACCAGCCGACATCGACCATGAGCCTCTCCTCCGCAGGCCGGGCCCGACGCCCGTTGCCGGCAGTCTAGGGAGGGCGTGCGGGATCCCGCAATGACCGTGGTCGTGGCGGCGGCGATCCAGGACCGGCCTGAATCGCCCCGCAGCGCCGATCACGGCGACCACCGCACCACGCCGACCCGCGGCGTACCATGGCCGCAGCCGTCATCGCCGCACACGCCCGGCGCCCCGTGCGCGCCGATCGGGCGCGGTCACGACAGGTCACGGAGATTTCCATGCGTCCGCCGCTGTCCACATCGCTGGTTGCCGCTCTCGCCTGCAGCGGCGCAGTCGCCGCAGTCCCCGTCGACGAGGAGCGCCTGTCGCTGACGATCTCCGGCTTCCGGCCGTCTTCCGCCACCACGGTCAGTGCCAGCGCCGACGACGTGCTCGGCGAGGCCATCCATCTCGAGGAAACCTTCCACCTCGCACGAAAGCAGTCGCGACCGCGACTCGACGGCATGCTGCGACTCGGCAATCGCCACCGCCTGGTGTTCAACCACTACGATCTCGAACGCAGCCGCTCGATCCGGCTCGAGGAGGAGATCGAGTTCGACGGCCAGACCTTCGTCATCGACACCGAGGTGAGCGGCCGTTTCGATTTCACCCTCGCCACGCTGTCGTACGAGTACGCCGTGGTGGAGACGCCGTCGCTGCTCGTCGGCGCGCAGATCGGCGCGCACTGGGCCGAGGCCCGGGTCGGCATCCGCAGTGACGGCGAACCGCTGGCCGAAGCCGCCGTGCGTGCCGAGGGCGGCTCGCCGGCGCTCGGCCTGCGCGTGCTCGGCAGGCCGGGACAACACTGGCGCTTCGGCGGCTACCTGCAGGCCTTCCAGGCCGACATCGGCGACGTCGACGCCCGCTTCACCCGCGCCGGCGTGTTCGCCGAATATCGCTTCACGCCGTACCTCGGCCTGCAACTCGGCCACGACTGGTTCCGCCTGAAGGCCGACTACACGAAGCCGAGCTGGAACGGCCGCCTCGACCTGCAGATCAAGGGCCCGACCGCCGGCCTCACCTTCGCGTTCTGAGGCAGGGATCGAGCGGCGGCTCCCGCCGGCTCAGTAGCGGATCACCGAGCGGATCACCTTGCCCTCGTGCATGAGGTCGAAGGCGTGGTTGATCCGTTCGAGAGGCAGCACTTCGCTGACGAACTCGTCGATGCGGAATTCGCCGGCCATGTAGCGATCGACGTAGCCCGGCAACTGCGAGCGGCCCTTGACGCCGCCGAACGCCGAGCCGCGCCAGACGCGGCCGGTGACGAGCTGGAACGGCCGCGTGGAGATTTCCTGGCCGGCGCCGGCGACGCCGATGATGATCGACTCGCCCCAGCCCTTGTGGCAGCACTCCAGCGCCGAACGCATGACGTGGACATTGCCGATGCACTCGAACGAGTAGTCGACGCCGCCGTCGGTGAGGTCGACGATG
Source organism: uncultured Dokdonella sp. (assembly GCA_934526015.1). Classification (GTDB taxonomy): domain Bacteria; phylum Pseudomonadota; class Gammaproteobacteria; order Xanthomonadales; family Rhodanobacteraceae; genus Dokdonella. The sequence goes on along the minus strand of CAKSZY010000012.1, from coordinate 2,597 downwards.
ACCTGCTGGATCGGCGTGTCCGGGTAATCCTTCGGATGGATGAAGTCGGTGGCGCCGAGCATCTTCGCCATCTCGAACTTGTCGGGATTCATGTCGACGGCAAGGATGCGCCCGGCCTTCGCCATGACCGCGCCCTGGATCACCGACATGCCGATGCCGCCGAGGCCGAACACCGCCACCGTCGAACCCGGCGTGACCTTCGCCGTGTTGAGCACCGCACCGATGCCGGTGGTGACCCCGCAGCCGAGCAGGCAGACCTTGTCGAGCGGCGCCGCCTTGTTGATCTTCGCCAGCGCGATCTCCGGCAGCACGGTGTATTCGGAGAACGTGCTGCAACCCATGTAGTGCAGGATCGGCTTGCCGCCGCTGGAGAACCGCGAGGTGCCGTCCGGCATCAGGCCCTTGCCCTGGGTCACGCGGATCGCCTGGCAGAGGTTGGTCTTGCCGGACAGGCAGAACTTGCAGGCTCCGCATTCGGGCGTGTAGAGCGGGATGACATGGTCGCCGACGGCGACGCTGGTCACGCCGGCGCCGATCTCTTCGACGATGCCGCCACCTTCATGGCCGAGGATCGCCGGGAACAGCCCTTCCGGATCGGCGCCGGACAGGGTGAACGCATCGGTGTGGCAGACGCCGGTGGCGACGATCCGCACGAGCACTTCGCCGGCCTTCGGGCCGGCCAGGTCGACTTCCTCGATCGACAGCGGTTTGCCGGCTTCGCGGGCGACGGCGGCTCTGGTTTTCATGCGGGCGTACTCCAGCAGTTCGACGGATGCGCGACGACGGCGCGCCAGCGCGACACCATACCCGCATCACCCCTGCGCGTGCCAAGCGGCCCGCGCGCAATGCTCAGGCCGTGGCCAGCCTGCGCGTCGCCTGCACGTAGGCGTCGAGGCGCGCACGCGCCGCACCGCCGGCGATCGTCGCCCGCGCCAGGGCGATGCCATCGGCGATCGAGTCGGCCTTGCCGGCGACGTACAGCGCCGCGCCGGCATTGAAGGCGACGATGTCGCGCGCCGCGCCGGCGGTGTCGTCGAGCGCCTCGCGCACGCGCGTGCAGGATTCGGCGGCATTCTCCACGCGCAACTGGCGTCCCGAGGCCATGGCGAAGCCGAACTCCTCCGGATGGATCTCGTACTCGCGCACGACGCCGTCGCGCAGTTCGCCGACCAGGGTCGCGCCGCCGAGCGAGATCTCGTCCATGCCGTCCTTGCCCCAGACCACCAGCGCGCGCTTCGCGCCGAGCTCGGCGAGCACGCGCACCTGGATGCCGACGAGATCGGGATGGAACACGCCCATGAGGATGTTCGGCGCGCCGGCCGGATTGGTCAGCGGCCCGAGGATGTTGAAGATCGTGCGCACGCCCATCTCGCGGCGCACCGCGGCGACCGCCTTCATCGCCGGATGATGGATCGGCGCATACATGAAGCCGACCCCGACCTCCTCGATGCAGCGCGCGACCGCGTCCGGCTGCAGTTCGATCCTCGCGCCAAGCGCCTCGAGCACGTCGGCGCTGCCCGACTTCGACGACACGCTGCGGTTGCCGTGCTTGGCCACGCGCGCACCGGCCGCGGCAACCACGAACATCGCCGTCGTCGACACGTTGAAGCTGTGCCCGCCGTCACCACCGGTGCCGACGATGTCGACCAGATGTTCGCGCCCGGCCACCTCGACCGGCGCCGCCAGCTCGCGCATGACGCGCGCCGCCGCGGAGATCTCGCCGACCGTTTCCTTCTTCACCCGCAACCCGGTCAGGATCGCCGCCACCATCGCCGGCGACACCTCGCCGCGCATGATCTGGCGCATCAGGTCGACCATCTCGTCATGAAAGATCTCGCGATGCTCGATCGCGCGCTGCAGGGCTTGTTGGGGCGTGATGGACATTTCGGCAGGTCGGGGTCGGGAGCGGGCGGCGCCGACATGATAGGCGGCACGATTCCCTTCGCAACGGGGAGAAGGGAGGCTGGCGCTGTCGCAAGAACGCACAGCTGCATTCTGGAGAAAACGCCTGCTTTCCCTTCTCCCCGTCGCGACGGGGAGAAGGTGCGGCGGCAGGGCGGATGAGGGGCGCTTTCCTGCTTCTTCTACAACCGCCGATGAAACGGCGCGCGCGCACTGCTGCATGGCGATCGCACCCCACCTCCCACGGCCCCTCATCCGGTGCTGCCGCACCACCTTCTCCCCGCTGGCGCGGGGCGAAGGAAGGCGGGCGGCGTCGCAAGATTGCAAGCTGCACATCCGAGAAAGCGCATGCCTGTCCCTTCTCCCCGTGGCGACGGGGGGAAGGTGCGGCGGCAGCCGCGGATGAGGGGCGCTTCTCTGCTTCACTGGCAGCCGGTGATGAGCGACGAGTCCGTGCTTCACCGGCAAGGCTGACGAAACGGCGCGTGCGCACGGCTGCAGCGACGATTGCACCCCACCTCCCACGGCCCCTCATCCGCCCTGTCGGGCACCTTCTCCCCGCTGCGCGGGGCGAAGGGACGGCTGGCGTCGTCGCAAGCATGCAAGCTGCACATCCGAGAAAACGCATGCTGGTCCTGAGGTTTCCCCACGAATGATCCAGTGAGATCAATCGCTTGGCCTCATCCGTTGGTGGC